>JACRCV010000061.1 GCA_016218825.1 Deltaproteobacteria bacterium | reverse complement strand
GTCTCGGGATTGCTCCGCCGCCACCGGTGCTGAAGGTCGATCCAACACCTACGCTCACGCCTGTTTCGGCCCAGGGGGAGATCTGCCCGGAAGATCACGTGAATCTGGAAGTGGGTGAGTAGGATGTGTCAAACTCGGGCGCCGGCAACAGCAAGAACGGGCCCGCGGGACTGGTGAGCTTTGCCACGCTCTACGACGATTTCCGGGTCGTCGACGGCGTACTCTTCGCCTTCAAGGAGGTCAACCTGGTGCGCGGCGCGAAGATCGCGGAGACCGTCCTCACCAAGGTCGAGGTCGCCAAACCCCTGCCGGTCGACGCCTTCGCGCCCTGAGAGGCCGCGCGCCGCCGCCGGCTACCGCGCCCCTGCAATCCGCCCCCGGCAAAGGAGGCGCCGCAACCGCCACCAGACGATCCCGCCGCCGCCCACCAGCGTGAACATGGCGACGTGCTTGACAACGAGCGCCGGGATCTGCGAGCGGCCGGCCGCGTTCGCCCACTCGAACTCCTGGAAGTAGACCAGCCGCGGCACGCCGCCCACGAGGATCCATACGAGCGATATCCACGCCAGACGCTGCATCCCCCGGAAGATCGGCCGGAGCGCCTCGACCCCCGCCTGCGGCGCCGCCCGCAGCATCAGAGCCAGAGCGACGCCGCTCGCGAACAGCAGCGCCGTGGCCAGATCGTGGAAGTAGTTGTTGAGCATGATGGCGACGCCGAGCGCGGGACTCATCACCAACCTCCAACGTCGCGGCCTCTTCGGTCAGCCGGGGATGTGCAAACGGAGATCCACGTCCAGGATGTGGTACGTACTCCACGACGGAAAGTACAGGACGCCCTTGTACGACAGCACGAGCAACAAGAAGCCGAGCACCGCCCAGGCCGCCAGCTTCTCGCCGCGCCAGCCGGCGAAATACCGCAGGTGGATGATGGTCGCGTAGCTCGCCCAGGCCACGACCGCCAGGCTCTCGATCGGGTCGAAGCTCCAGGTCCTGCCGAAGAGCAGGAACTTGTAGAACGACCCGAGCGCCATCATCGTCGACTGCAGGACGAAGCCCCAATGGAGCAGGCGTGGCAACCAGCGCGCGTCCGCGCCGCCATCGGCGCGCACCAGGACGCGGACGGCGTACGCGAAGCTCGAGGCAAAGAGCCCAAACGCGAGCCAGGCGGCGATGCCGTGGAGCTCGGCCCAGACCGAGCGCTCCGAGATCGTGAGCGCCCACGTCGCCCGCGAGTAGCGGCCCGCGTGGATGAGCACCGCGGCCGCGGTCATGAGCGCCACCGGCATGCCGCCGACGCCGTCGGGGAAGCTGAGCTCGAGCACCGCGGCGACACCAAGGACGCAGAGCGCGAGGGAGAGCCCGGCCTCGAAGGTCCCGAACAGCGGCAGGTGCCCAACCTCGACGAAGCGCGCCACCCACAGCGCCGCCGCGGCCGCGACACCCAGAACGCCGCCGACACGCGCCAACCGCCGCCAACCGTCCCACTGGCTCCACCAGCCCACGATCGTCAGGGCGCCGACGCCGGCGCAGAGCGCCGCCGACAGGCTCAGCCAAGGCCCGTGGCTCATTCCCGCGCCTCCCGCCCCCCGGCGCGGACCCGCAGCAGCAGCCCCACGAGCGCCATCGCATAGCCCGAGAAGAGAATGGCCGCACCCGGATCGTAGAGCAGCGACAGCTCCGCCCAGTAGCGGATCTCCGGAAAACGGAGCGTCACGCCTTCGAAGCTCAGGCCCTCGCCCTCGAGCAACGTCCCGGCCGCGAGCGGCAGTTTGCCGCGGAAGACGCGGGCGATGACGGCCGGCCGGCGCAGGTTGAGGCTCGCGGTCTCCCAGCCCTGATCGCGCTGCACCGCGTCCGGGAGCACGCCGACATCCACCTCGAACGGCAGCGTCGACGCCGAAAACGAGTCCTCCTGGCCGGGAGGAAAGACGCTGAGCTTCACGAACGCGGACTCCAGGACTTTGCCGCTCGCGGCGTCGCTGAGCTCGTAGCGCGGCGCGTAGCCGAAACCGGTGAGTCGCAAGAGGGTGCAAAGGCCCAGCCACGCCGGCTCGTTGATGCGCACGTCGCGCTTCCCGGCGTTCACGAGCCCGATCCTCGCCCTGAGCTCGGTGAACAGGAGCGCGTCGTCCCACAGCTCGGGCACGATCTCCTCGACCACGAACCGCGGCGCCGTGCCGCCCACCGGCGCCCCCCGGTCACCCGCCACCCATTGCTCGACGTCGCCCGTAAACGCCTCGCCCACCGCGACCCGTATCCCCGCCTCGCGCCGCGCCACGAAGGTGGCGGCGAAGCCGAGCGCGATAACCAAGAACGACCCGTGAAACATGAGCGTCCCGAGCGGCCCGGCGCCGCGCACCAGCGCCGGCAGCCGCCGCCACAGGCAGACGGCGGTGTTGGCGAGGAGCAGGCCGTAGACCAGCCAGAACGGCAGCAGCCCGGCGATGCTCTGCACGACCGGCGCCGGCGACGAGCGCGCCCAGATGGCGAGCAGACCGTGGTAGAGCGCCAACAGCACCGTGAGCACGACCGACAGCTTGAACGAGCCGAACAGCCGCCACAGGCGAAACAGCGCTAGCCGCGCCCTGAGCCGGGCGCTAGTCAACGGTGAAGACATGCGCAGTTCCGGGCATCAGGTACTTCACACCCCAGAAGGAGATCAGGACGCCGACGATCGCGAAGACCAGAACCCAAGCGAGCCGGCGCCGCCGCCAACCCAGGGTCGTCCGCAGATGCAGGGCGAGGCCGTAGATGAGCCACGACAACAGCGACCAAGTCTCGACCGGATCCCACGACCAGTACGAGCCCCAGAGGTTCTTGGCCCAGATGGCACCGGCGGCGATGAGCACCGCATCGGTGACGAAGCCGAACACCGTGGCGCGAAACATCAGCTCGTCCAGGCGGGCGAGGGTCTCGGGCGGCGCGGCCGCGGCGGCGCGCGACTTGACGAGGTAGACGACGGCGGCGCCGCAGGCGACGCTGTAGGCGCCGTAGGCGAGCCACGCGAAGAAGATGTGAATATAGAGCCAGAACGAGCGCAGCGATGCCACGAACGGACTCGGCGCGCTCTCCGCCATGCCGCCGAAGCCCAAGAGCAGGAGCGCGAGCGGCAGCGCCCCCGCGGCGAGGAGCGGGAAGGCGCGCCGGCGGTTGGTCCAGACCACCATGACGACGATGAACCAGGCGCCGAGGAGGCAGTTTTCGAAGGCGCCGATGACCGGCGCGTGGCCGGCCTGGATCCAACGCCAGGCAATGAGGGTCGCGTGCACCCCCACGCCCACGAGCACCAGGGCGTTGCTCGAGCGGCTCAAACGCTCGCGGCGGAACACCTGGCCCGCGATCTCCGCGCCGACGGCGAGCGCATAGACCACGGCCACGAGCCAATAGACGATGGCATAGGCGCTCGTCATGTCTCACCTGCTCCTCTCGACTCGCGACCGAGCGCGTCGCCGATGAGCTGCATCACGCCCGCGAGCTCCTCGCCGAAGGCGTTCGGGAAGAACTCACCGCTGCCGGTCGCGACCAGCTCCGCCCCGCGCCGGACCAACGCGATCTCGCGCCGATACCACAACAGCCGCCACGCCGCACCGATCACGAGGAGGAGAAAACCGAGGACGAGGGCGAGACCGCCCTTCTCGTCGATGACCTGGAACCGCGCCCAGTAGCGAACGGATTCGAGCGTGAGCTCGGCGCCGTCGTCGAGCCCCATGCTCCCTCCGGCACGCAGCGTCGCCGTGAGACGGGCGTCTTCCCCAGCGCGGCTCACGCTCACCACGAAGGACTGCTCCTTGAGCGCGTCGGGGCGCGGCACGCGCACCGCCCCAAGAACGGGCTGCACCAGCGCCTCGAGCCTCCCCCCGTCGACCGGCACCCTCGGAATCACACCGCCATCGACGTCGATCACGACCGACACCCGGTCGCGCGTGAAGCCGCCTGCGTCCTTGAGCCACAACACCGGCGCCACGCCGGCTTGCATGACGAGCAGCGAGGTCGGCCCCGAGACCGCCGGGCGATTGACGCTCACCGCGGTCTCGGGGCCGTCGCCCAACCGTACGGTGGCCACTACATCGACGATCTTGCCACCCTCGATCTCCGGCCGAAACGCCACGAGGGCCACCGGCCGAGGCTCGGGGTCGCCCAAAGGCGGCCGACGCAAGACCTCGCCATAACCGCCCGACGTGCTCTGTCCCTCGACGAGCGTCAGAGTCGCGACGAACCGCGTGTAGTAGAGTGTGAGGCCGCCGACGGCCATGACCAGAAAACTCAGATGGAACACCACGAAGCCCAGAAGCGACGCCCGGTTCTTCACCGCCCACAACTGGCCGGCCCCTGGGCGCGCGATCGCATAGCCGAGGCCACCGAGAACGCGCGCCGCCCGCTCGAGGCTGTCCGCCGCCCGCGCCTCGACCCCGACCACCGGCCCCCTGGCGATCCGCTCGTCCACTTGGGCGCCGGTCACCGAGCGCAGGCGCACGCGCCGTGCCACGCCCCCGGCGCGATCGACGAGCACACAGACGAGGTGTACTCCGAGCACCGCGAGTGTGCCGAGGAAGATCGGGCTCGTTGGAAGCTCCGCGAGGCCGAGCGTCACGAACAGGAACTCGGCGACCCGGCTCGCCTTGGCCCGCGCCGCGATCTCGGCGATGCCGACGAGCCTCGTCTGCGGCGTGAAGATCCCGACCAGCAGCCACTCAGCGAACCACACCATCAGGACCGCCGTGGTCTTGAGCGAAACCGTCGCCCGCCACACGCGGCTCAGAACACCTCGGGACACGCCCTCACCTCGACCTGCGGGTCGCCACTACGACCCAGACCCGATTCTCCTCGGCCACATGGTACTCGGCCTCGGCGACGACTGCCTTCTCCGGCTCGAGCTCGCGGCCGTCCGGCGCCAGGGTATGGACGACCCAATACTCCCTCGTCGCCACGCGCGCGTGCTTGGGGCTCAGCGCCAACGTGCCGGTCTTCTCGAGCCTGATCAAGTCCATCACCTGTCGGCGATGGGTGCGCGCGAGGTACTCGATGTCGAAGAGGGTCGCCGCCAGCACCGCCTCACTCGCAGGGGCCCGCTCGCTGAAGCGCCGATCGCCACCCGATCCATACAGGTGTCGCATCATCGAGATCCAGCCCTCGACCGCTCGTTCGGCGCCGCCCACCGCCTGCGACCGCACGGCTTCGCTCATGGCCGGCGCGGGGGCCCGCCCGAGCCAAACGGCGAAGACCTCCCACTCCTGCGCCATGGCGACCGCGACGAACGCGACGGTGCCCATCCCGATGATGGCGAGGAGGCGCTTCACGACTTCCTCCAGACGGCAAGCAGCCACAGCGCGCTGCCCATGACCATCATCCCGAGCCCTGCGGCGATCGGCACCGGGTAGCTCCTGCGGGAGATGTCGATCTCCGACCACTTCTTGAGCCCGGCGAAGCCAACGCGGTAGCCGTCTTGGAGGTCCGCGAAATGGCCGGGGAGCAGCTCCCCCGAGCCCAGACTCTGCCCGTCCCTCTTCATCTCCAGGCCGAGCGTCGCGTGACCTCGCAGCTGTTCGTCGAGGCTCGCGAGGCTCACGGCGCCTGCTACGGTTAGCCGTTCCTTCTCCAACGAGAGGCGTCCCTCAAACGCGACGCCCTCGGGCCCGCGGCGCTCCGTCGTGAACGCGACCACCTCGTCGAAGATTGTCCTGTCGTCCTTGAGGATCACCAGTCGGGGCGCGAAGCCGAACGCACCTTGGTAGAAGCGCAACGAGGCCACCTGCCCGGCCACTCCCGGACGTGTCACCAAGACGACGTCTCCCCCCCCGGCGCGCGACACGACGAGGCTGCTCACGGGGACGAAGGACTCAGGCCCAGTTCGCTGGAGCTCGACAGCAGTCAATGTCAGCCGCATGCGCATGTCGTCGACATTGGACATCGGACCCGGATCGAACGCCTGAAGATGCTCCGAGACCGACAGCTGCACGGTCTGTTCCTCCGTGAGGATGACCGCCCCTTGCAGACTGAACAGCCAGTTGGCCACACCCCCGGCACCCACCACCACGAGCCCGGCCCAAACCACCGCACACGACGCTTCCCGCAGACGCCGTCCCCGCCCACGCACGGCGCCGACCGCGCGAAACGCGGTTTCGACGACCGCGAGCACGACCACGCCGATGGCGAGCGCCGCGAACACCGGGGGGCGTGGCTCGGCGAGACCCCACTTGAAAGCCGTCCAGTAGACCACCGACCCGAGCAAACCCGCGCCCAGGCCGGCCCGCACAGTCGTTGCGCCCCAGCCCGCGGGTCCAGAGCGCGTCATCTATTGGCTCCACGCTCCAAGGCGGCGAGGTCACCCGCCAGCAGGTTGTGGGCGACCCGGAACTCGAGGTGGGGGAGGTCGTCAGTGTTCACCAAGACGTCGGGGCTCGCCGCCACCTCCGCGAGTTGGCGCGGGCCACGCGATAGCTCGTAGTCAAGCGACGGACCGCCGGCGTTGAAAGCCGCGACCCGCCGCCGAATCTCCTCTACCGGCACATCGATCGGCGCTCGGCTGCCGACCAAGATGAGGTCCAATGAACGGGGCACCTTCCACAATTGGGCATGCGGGAACACGGAGACGAAGGTCTTGACCATCATCGAGACGTCGTCGTTGGTCATGATGTGGTATGGCAGCCACTGGCACATGACCCCCTCGGGGTTGAGGCGCAACGCCGCGATGGCGAAAAACTCCTTCGTGAACAGATTCCCGACCGCGCCGTCCGCCGGATAGGACGGCTCCGACGTAATGACGTCGAATCGCAGCGACGTCCTCAGCAGCATGTTCCTGGCATCGTTGCGGTGGACGCTAACACCGTCGAGAGCTCCGGCTTCGCCGAAACGCTCCACGGCTCGGAGCACCCCGGCATTGATCTCCGCGAGATGCACCTCACCGACAGTCCGCCGGGTGGCGTCGAGAGTCACGCCGGCGCCGAGGCCGATGACGAGCGCCCGTTCGGCGTCGGGCCGTAACGCTGCGGGCAAGAAGCCCAACAGCAGGGCGTTCGCGACGTCGCCCTCCCCCGTACCTTCGACCTTGCCGCCCACCTGCAACAAGAAGCGGCCGCTCCGGGTTCGGTAGGCGCTGACCGTCCCCTCCCCGCTCTCTTCCATTGACAGGAGGGCCGGAGCGTCGTTCACCCGACCCGCGAACATGAGAGCATCGCCCACTCCCAAGAACCGTGGGGCGCTGTAGAAGTTGACGAGCGACGGCACAGTCTCGACCGACTGTGACCACGCCAGTGCCGGGGCATACAGCGCCACGACCCACAGGGAGCCGACGTACGTCCTGGCTCCGCGCCGGCCCCCGAGCACCAACAGCAGTCCCACCGCGAGGTTCAGGCCCGCCGCCGTCCAGCTCGCGCCTCGCACCCCCAGGCTCGGGATGAGCAGGAAACCCGCGACCAGCGCCCCCGTGACCGCGCCGATATTGTTGAACGAGTAGGCCCGGCCCACGCTCCGCCCGACCTCGCCGATCCCGCGAGTCACCGACCGGCTCACGAGCGGGAACGTGGCGCCCATGAGGATGGTGGGAAGGAGCATCACGACCGCGCACAGGAGGATCTGAAAGGGGAAGAAGATGGCGGGGTATGCGTGGAACGCACGATAGAGGGCGATGTACGTGCCGGGTAGCTCGTAGATGAGCGGGATGCTCAGGACGCCGGCGAGCCCGATCCCCAGCTCGCAGAAACCGAAGACCCGCCACGGCGCGGCGCTGCGGTCCGCCCACCGCCCGCCCAGCCACCCCCCCACCGCCAGGCCCCCCATGAACGAGGCGAGCATCGTCGACAGCGCAAAGGTCGTGCTGCCCACAACGAGGGACAGCGCCCGAGTCCACACCACCTCGTAAACGAGCGCGGCAGCCCCCGAAGCTGCGAAGGCTGAGAAGAGGAGACGCCGCGGCGGCGGCGCCGGGGACGCGTGCGGTTCGGGCAACGGGGACCTCCTGGACGGCTCACGATCCTACATCAGCGACGAGGGCGATGTCTTCACCGACCGCGCTGAAGCTGGCCGCGCCGCCCGTCGATTCGCATCAGTAGGTCAGCGAACGCTTCAGCGTGCTCGGGTTCTGGGCCGAGCCACTATGCTGCGTGCAACTGCCCCAGGAATCCGCAGAGCTCAGCGTGAAGCAGGAGCCTGCACCCGTGTCCCAGTTCACGCCGCCCGGCATGTAGTAGCGCAGCGAGCTGCCGTTCATGAAGCGATAGGCGTTCCTGGTCCCGGTGCCGCCACTCGCACCGGTCTTGAACACCTGACTCGTGCCGTGGATCCACCCGAACGGATTCGTGTCGCCGGCGCCGGCGCCGTTGCCCTGGGCACCGCCGTGGCAGTTCATGCACGCGAAACCGAACACCGAAGCGCTGAGGCTCTTGCCCTTGGCGTCGAGGAGTCGATTCGGAGCCGTGGTCGTCACCGTATCCTCGAAATCGTTCGACTCGCTGCCGCCGGTGTGGGCGGCGCTGTAGCCGGTGTGGCATCTCAAACAGATCGCGGTGCCGGCCGCGTACGTACCCTCTGCGGCCCCACCGCTCGCGTCCTTCAGCAGGTACTCAGAAGTGGAGCCGTGCGCGTTGCCGGTGGTCGTGTTGGCGCCGTCGACGGTGTGGCAATCCGCGCAGCCCATCACCGACTTGTCATTCCAGTTGGGATCCCCGTTCTCGTCAGTTCCCATGCTGGTGAATCTACCGGCGCTGTAGATGGTGCTGTAGCCGTTCGGGTTGGACGGCCAAGCCGCAGCCGTGGTGTATTGCGTGTACTTCGATGCGGACTGCCCACGGAGGGCATGGCGTGCGAAGCTACCCTGGGTCGGGGGCGCGCCGCTCACCTTGGACTTGATGTCGACAACCTGGCCGCGACTCAAGCCATCGTACGAGTTGGTGATGTTGGTCGTGCCATCCCAGAAGGGATCGAGCGCCGTCCGGCTCGTCTCCGTGGAGACTCGGAAGGTCGAGACCTGGGCCGCGCCGCCGGAGTCGTGGCAGGTCAGGCAGAAGCGGTCGAGGCCGGCGGTGCTCGGCAAGACCCCTTCCGTCCCGTCGTTGCCGGTCTCGTTCACACCGGAGGTCCACTCCCGCCAGAGCTGCGTCTTGCTGCCCCAGTCAGCCAGCGTCGCTGCGGCGGCGGCCACCTTGTCTTTGTCATAAAGGAAGCTCGCGCCTGCACCGTCCCTGGCCGGGGCCGCAGTGTCCACGTCACGCAGGTCGATCTTGCCGTTGGCGTGGTAGGTGGGGTTGGTGCAGGTCATGGGCAAGGCGCCCGTCGTGCAGTCGGCGGAGTAGGCCGTGATGATTTGGCCTTCGGCGTGACACACCACGCAGTCGGCGTTGTTGCCCGTCCCGGCCGAGGACGGCATCGTGCTCGACATGGTGCCGCGCACGTGGTGGGACTGCTTGGTGAAGTCACCGCTCAGCGCCCGGGTGCCGCCCTGGCCACCGCTGTGACAGTTCCAGCAATCGGGGCCGCCGCCCTTGCCCTTGAAGGCGTCGGGGACGGTGGTCTGATCGTGCTGGTGGCACGCCGCCGTGCAGTCGGCGCCGGTGTTGTGCGTTTGGCTCGTCCCGTCGGCCTTATAGTAGCTGGTGTTCGTGTGACACACTTGACAGACGCCGGTGAACGGTGTCGTCGCCTTGGCGTAGCCGCCGGCGCCTTGCGTGGTCAGGATGGCGTTCGTCGTCGAGCGCGTACCGGTCAACCCGTAGGCGTCAGACGACTGGCGCAACGTATCCGACCCGACCATGGCCAGGTTCGTGGCGTCGCCATGCGGGTCATGGCAGTCCCAACACCGCGAACCGCCGTTGGTGCCGAAGGTGGTGTGGTCCCCGCCGAAGTGATACGAGTCGATCTTCTTGGTGCCGGTCTTGAGCAGGTAGGCGGTCGCGCCCGAGCCGTCGGGATCGACGCCGTTTTGGCCGGTGCCGTGACAGTTCCAGCACACGCCGTCACCGTTGTTGGCGGCGGCGTCGAAGTTCCCGGCCGTGATCGCGCCGTTGGCGCCCGTCACGCCCAGCAACCGGAAGGGGTTCGTGCCGGTGGCGTGGCCCACGTTCCAGTCGTGGCAGTACCGGCAGATATCGATGCCCGTCTTGCCTTGCGCCAGGTTCACCGTCGCGCTGCCGTGGCCGTAGGTTGTCCACTCGGCCCCGGTGGCGATCTTCGAGATCGTGTCGTCGGCGACATTCCAGTTGTTCACGTCCGATGCCCCACCATGGCAGTCGGCGCAGAAGAGAGCGCTCCCACCCCACTGGGGGCTGGCACCGCCGTGGCAGGTCACGGTGTTGCAGGTCTCGGTGGCGTCGGTGTACGAGCTGATCTTGGCGCCGCTGATGTTGGCGGCGCCGCTCACGTGCGCGCTCGACGCCAACAGCGCCCCGGCGGCGTCCACCGTCGCCGCGTGACAGTTGACGCACTGGGTCTTCGCCGTCGCCAGCACCGTGCTCACGTGCGCCTTGTGGCTGTTCCGCGTGTCGTACGCCCCGGTGTTGTTGACGTAGTTCGGCTCGCCGTACGCCGACGTGAAGTCCGGAGCCCCGTCCGACCCGTGACACTCCTTGCAGTTGTCGGCGTTGTCCGTGCCGCCCCAGGTGACCGACTTGTAGCCCGGCGTCTCGGTCCCGTCCGAGTGACAGGCGTTCGCGGCGCAGCTCCCGTTGGCGACCCCGTCCGCCGAACCGTCGCTGTAGCTCGTCCCCGTCGTCTCGACTGCGGCGTTGACGTGCTGTCCGTACTTGCCGGCGGCGATGGTCGAGTCGTCCGCCACCGTGTCGTGACACGTGATGCAGCCGAAGCTCGTCGTGAGATAGGTCGCGTTGTTCACGTGCAGCGCGTGCGACCGCGTCGCCATCGCGCTTCCGGCGCTGTGACACGAGCCACAGGTCCGCGTCGCGTCCCAGGTGATCGACGGCCCCGACGTGAACGGCGCCGTCCGATCGACGCCATTCGAATGGCAGTAGGTGTTCGAGCACGTGCCCGTCGTGCCCCCAGAGAACGTCCCCGCCGCCTGATCCAGCGGACTGGTGTTGAACTTCACGTCGTTCTTGCTGCCGTTGACGTGCTTCACCTTGCCCTGCCCCGCCGTCGTCCTCAGGGTCGCGCTGTCCAACACCGTGTCGTCATGGCACCTCTCGCAACCGTAGTTGTACGAGGTCGAAGCCGTGGTCGAGTGCTTGTCGTGCGCCCCCGGCAGCACCGTCGTCGCCTGGTTGTAGGCATCGTCGTGACAGCTCGTGCAGACGAGCGAAGCCGTCGTGTTCCACGACACCGAGTTCCCGGCATAGCCGGCCCCGAGCGGATCGTGGCAGTAGGCGTCGGCGCACGTCCCGCTCTGCCACCCGAAATACAGCGCCGGCGTGGTGCTGCCGGTCTCCGTCCCGACCGGCGCCACCAGCGCCGGGTAGGTGCCCCCGAGATCGAAAGACATGTCGGCGCGGTACGCGTCGCTCGCCGTGCCGCCTTCGTCGTTCATGTGGTTCGACGCCGTCGCGCCGTGGCACTTGCCGCAGCCGAAGTCATACTCGGTCGGCGTCGACAGCACCGTCGTGTCCCCGTAGGTGCTCGACGGCGACGCGCTCAGGTGCGCCACGTGCCGGCCGCCGCCCGGCGGATTCGGGTGGCAGACGTTGCAGCTCGTCGCCGGTTTGAAGGCGTCGCTCGCCGGCTGCTCGTGCGCGTGGCAGGAGACGCAGCGCGCCGCGCCGTTCTCGTGCGTCAAGGTCCCGTTCGACAGCCAGTGCGCCGTGCTCGCGTGACACACCTGGCAGACACCGTTGTAGCCGCTGGTCGCGTTGGCATCGACGTAATCGCGACCGTCGAAGTTGGCGGCGTCGAGCCCCGCCGCCTTGTTGAAGTCTACCGCCGTCGCCAGCGTCGTCGGCACGCCCCAGCCGCTCGCCCCCGCGTGATCTCGCACCGGCTGCTCTTGAATCATGTAGGCGATCGCGCGGCTCCCGACCGTGTAGCTGTAGTCGCCGTGTGGATCGTGGCAGTCCCAGCAGAACATGCCGCCGTCCCCGGTTGCGGTGTGGTCCGCGCCGTAGTGAGTGGCGCCCACTTTCTTCACCGCCGACTTCGCCGACGTGAAGTCCGTCCCGGCACCGTCTGGATCGAAGCCGCTGCTGGCGGCCTTGTGGCACGCGAGACAGACGCCGTTCTTGCCGTCGGACCCCCCGGTGTTGGTGAGCCGGAAAGGATCGGCGGCGTCACCGTGGCTCGAGGTGTCACCGTTGCCGCCCGCGATCGCCGCATCCGGCGCGTGGCAATAGTAACAGCCCTCGGCCGTTGGCGTGACCGGGAAGCCCGGCGCCGCGTTGCCTGACTGCGCGAAGGCGACCGTGGCGCCGTGGCCGTAGGTGGCCCAGTCGTCCCCGTCAATCATCGCCTTGGTGCCGTTGTTGTACACGTAGTTGTCAACGTCCTGGTTGCCGGCCGCCGTGGGCTCCAGATGGCAGCCCGAGCACGCCCCTGCGCCCAGGAACGCGGAGCTCGGCGGCTGCTGGTGCGTGTGGCAGCCCGCGCAGTCCTGGCCGGAGTTGTGCGTCAGCGTACCGTCCGCGTGCCAATAGATCGTGCTCGTGTGGCACACCTGGCAGACGCCGTTGTACGGCGGGCCGACCGTGTCGGTGAAGCCGCCGATGCCGGAGACGGTAAACGACACCGTCGCCGTCGCCCGCGTGCCGCCCAAGCCGTGGACGTCGCTGCCGTCGGCCAAGACGTCGAGGCCGATCATCTTGATGTTGGCGCTGTCACCGTGCGGATCGTGGCAGTCCCAACACCGCTGGCCGCCGTCGTTTCCCGCCCCGTGCTTCGAGCCGTGGTGGGTCGCGTTCACCCTCGTGGTCGCCGGCCCGACCTTGGGCTGCCCCCCGGCGCCGTCCGGGTCGACGCCGAAGGCGACGCTGGCGCTCTCGTCGTGGCAGCTCAAACAGGCCGCCACCGTGTCGAGCTCGGTGACGGTGCTGTAGGCGGCGGTCGCCCCGGTCGCATCGGCGGCGCCGCGCAGCCGGAACGGGTTGGCGCTCTGGTTGTGGGTCGCCGAGACGTTCTGGTCGTCGTGACAATAGACGCAGCGGTCGGTCGCCGACCCGAACTCTTCGAACGGCACGCCGGGCGGCGTCGACGCCTGCCCGTGGCCCACGCTCGTCCACTCCGTCGAGTCCAGCCGCGACGTGGTGCTGTCGGCGATGTCCCAGTTGTTCACGTCACCCGCGCCCAGGTGGCAGTCGGCACAGCGGATTACCCCGCCCCACTGCCCGTTGTTGCCGCCGTGGCAGGTGATGCTGTTGCAGGAGGTGGGGGTGGTGTCGGTGCCGAGCGTGCCGACCGTAAACTGTCCGGAGGAGGCCGCCAGGTCGTAGACGCCGTTCACGTGCAGGGCGGGGGCGATGATGGCCGGCGTGCCGTTGACCACGCTGCTGTGGCAGGTGTTGCACGCATGGTTGGAGTGCTTGCTGTGGCTGTTGGCCTTGGGAGAGCCGCCCGCGTAGGAGGGTGCCCCGGCGCTGCCCACGGTGCCGTGACACAGGTAGCAGGTGCCGCTGCCGCTCCAGCTCGGGGTGCGCGCGTCCACAAACGGCGCCGCGAAGTCGTTGCCGGCGGAGTGGCAATACAACCCGCCGCAGGTCGTGCCGAGCGCGCCGGTGCCCTCGGCCTGGTTCGGCGCGTTCTTGAGGTAGAGGTCCTTGTTGCCGTTCACATGGCGGGTGTAGTCCGCAATCGCGCCGCCGGCGGCCGTCTGCCCGTGGCAGCGGTCGCAGGGCAGCGCGATGCCGTCGGTCTCGGTGTGCTTGAAGTGCGCCCCGGAGAGCGAGCTCGACACCGGGCTGGCGAAGTCGTGGCAGGTGGCGCAGCCCGCGGTCGGCCCGTCCCAGTCCGGGGTCACGAGCGGCGCGTCGGCGCCGCCCGTGTAGGCGCCGGTCGTCACCTTGCCCTGCGAGTGGCAGTACAAATTGCTGCACTCGTGGTTCGTGGCGTTCCACGAGCCCGAGGTCTGTGCCGCCGGCCAGGACGTGAGCTTCACGTCCTTGGTGGTGTTGACGTGGGTGGTCTGGCCGGCCGCGAGGGTGGTGTTGCTCGTGCGGTCCTGCACGGTGTCGTCGTGACAGTCGTCGCACTTGAACCCGTAGGTCGAGGTATCGAGGTGCGTGCTGTGAAGGACCGACCCATAGGACGTGGTGTTGCTGGCGCCGCCGATCAGGGTCGCACTCGTGGTCACGCCCGAGGTGCCGTGGCAGCCGATGCAGCCACCCGCCAACGATCCGCCCCACGTCGGCTGCTGCGCCACCGCGTATGGCGCGGCCCCCTGCCGGCCGTCCACCGGGCTGCCGTTGGAATGGCAGTAGACGTTGTCGCACTGCCCGTACACCGCCGACGGCGGCGCTTTGACGCCGGCCTCGCTGCGGCCCCCAGACGGCCCGTAGACCGCCGTGAGCCCCATCCTCCCGTCGGTGCGTTGTAGATCCCAATTGGCGCCGCCGTTGGCGTGCAGCATCCGGTTGGCGATCGTCGGGACGCTGTCGACGACGCCTTCGTGGCACGTCGCGCACGGAAGGCCGAGGTTGCCGCCGGCGCCGGCCCCGGCGTGCTTGGCGTGCGAGCCGGCCACCGGCGGCGTGGCGGCGCTGGCGCCGTGGCAGTCGCCGCATTGGCCCCCGTTCGGCGCTGCGGTCTTGAACGTCGCGACGTTGGCCGCCGTGCCGCCGGCAAAGCTGCCGTGACAGTAGGCGCCCGCACACGTGCCGGCGCTGTATTTGAAGTAGCGGCCGTCTTGCCCCTGTTCGGCGTTGGAGGTGCCGGCGGTCCACACCGCGCTCGGGTTCGCCGGCGCCGCGCTGCTGTCGAACACGATCTCGACCACCTTGGCCATGCCCGGCGAGCTGCCGTCGTGCGCGGTGTCGTTCTGATGCCACGCCGTGCTCAGCGGGTGGCACTTGCCGCAACCGAAGCCATACTCGGCCGCCGAGACGTTACCGCTGGTGCCGCCGTACGCCGTCGTGGCGCTGGGGCCGGTGTGGATGAGATGCACATCGCCCACGGCCGCGGTCGGCGGCGGCGCGTAGTGACAGCCGGAGCAGTTGCCCTGGCCGTTGAAGCCCGAGCGGTGGGTGTGACAACCCGGGCAACCGCTCGTCGCGTGTGAGCCCCCTGCCCCGCCACCGGTGCGGCGGTAGTAGCTCGTCTGGGTGTGGCACACCTCGCAGATGCCGCGGCCGGAGTTGCCGTTGGCGCCGCCGTCGGCCTCGAACAAGCCGAAGTCCGATGGGCCGCCCTCGCTCAAGTTGCGCAGATCGATCGACGCGAAACCACCGCCCGCGGAGGCCGGCAGCGGGATCTGCTCGCGCACCAGCATCAGGTTGCGGGTCCCGTGTGGCGAGTGACACGTGAGGCAATCGAAGCCCCAGTTGCCATACTCGTTGCCGAGCGCCTTGGCCGAGTGGGTCTCGACCTCGTGGCAGGATTCGCACAGGGCGCCGCCGAGCTCCCGCCGCAGGAGCTTGCCGGAGCCGGCAGCCTGTCCGCCCACGTTGCGCACCCGCAGCACGCGCGTCACCTCGGCGGCCCCGCCGGCTGCGTTCGCGACCAGGATATGCAGGGTGACCTCGGTGTCGACGTTGGCGCCGACAACGCCGATCGTCGTGATCCCGTCCGCGGCGATCACGCCGTTGGCGGTGTTCCAGAACAGGTCGAACACGCCGTAGCTCGGGTCCACCAGGCCGACATCGAAGTTCTCATTCTCGGTGGCCAGCGCGATGTAGTGGCTGGTATTGCCGAAGTCGGGCGTCGTCTGCCAGCTCACCTTCACTGGAACGTCGGGTGCCGTCGCCAGT
The DNA here is from genome assembly GCA_016218825.1 of Deltaproteobacteria bacterium. Classification (GTDB taxonomy): domain Bacteria; phylum Myxococcota; class XYA12-FULL-58-9; order XYA12-FULL-58-9; family XYA12-FULL-58-9; genus JACRCV01. Next base: position 9,373 of record JACRCV010000061.1, on the reverse strand, counting down.
CCGGTCGGGTCGAACGCCTGCACCCGCACGAGCGTGAGGCCGCCCACGACCGCGCCTTCGGCCGGCGTCGGCACCATCACCACCGGGTCCACCGTGACGGTGTCGAAGGCGTAGGCGCCGCCGGCGTAGCTGTTGGCAGGAATGGCCCGGTCCTGAAACGCCGGGAGCACCGAGACGGTCACCGCCACCGGGTACGGCGAGATTGGCGTGACCGTGACCCGCACGCCGGCCAGGCCCGCGTCCGTCCCCGCGGCGCACGAGGCGTCGTTGACGATCGTCGAGAACGCCGTGCTGTTCTGCGTCGACGAGTAGGTGCGCACCACGGACGTGTCGTCGACGGTGATGGAGATGCTGCCGAGCGCGACGCCGGCGCCGTCGTCGTAGACACAGAGGGTGATCGCGGCGTTGCTCGGCACGTCAATCTGGCCGGGCGCCGGAACCCGGTTTCCGAGGTAGGGCGCCGTCCCGTCGGGAGGCGGCGGGATGCCGCTGGCGGTCGTGAAGGCGTAGCTGCCGCCGACGTAGGCAACGTTGTTGTTGTCGGTGAAGGCCGGGGCCACGGTCACGACCGTCTGCACCGGGAAGGCAGCGGACGGATTGACGGTCACCAGCACGCCACCCCCGCCCGAGGGGCAGGCCGGGGCGCTCGGCACGGCGGCGAACTCACTCGGGGTCAGCACCGCCGAGTAGGTCGTCGGCACGGCGTTGACGGTGAGCGTCACCTGCAGGCTCGAGAGATTCACGCCGGTCGCGTCGTCGTAGGCGCAGAACACGACGTTGCTGCCCACGTCCGCCCCGATCGAGGCCGGCGCGGGGTTCTCGTTGCCACGATACGGCGGCGCGACGTCGATGGTCTGGAACTGATACGAGCCGCCGCTGTAGGCGTTCGGGGTCGAGTACTCGTCATAGAACGCCGGCGTCACGATGACGTTCGTCGAGTCGCTCAGATCCGTGAGCGGCAGGACGGTCACCCGCACGCCGTTCACGTAGTTGTCACCATCGGCGCCGCTCGTACAGGCCGGATCATTCACCACCGCGGTGAAGTTCGACGGCGTCAAGAGCTCCGAGTACGTCGTGGCGGTGCCGTCGTTGATCGTGACCTCGATCGTAGACACGTCGACGCCCCAGCCCTGGTCGTAGGCGCAGAGCTCGATCAGGGTGTTGACCGCCACGTTGGTCGCGCTGCGGGCCGGGCTCTCATCGGCGATGGTGGGCGGCGTCGAGTCGGGCGGCGGCGGCGGCGAATCGGCGGTGGTGAAGCCGTAGCTACCTCCATTGTAGGCGTTGGCCGCGTTGTCCGCGAACACCGGCGCGACCGTGACCGTCTTGTTGTAGGGCAATGCGCCGCCGGGGTTGACCGTCACCAGCGTGCCGCTGCCCCCCGAGGGGCACAGGGCGCCGTTGGCCGCCGCGCTGAACTCCGAAGGCGTCAGGATCGACGAGTAGGTCGTCGGCGTGCCGCCGCTCCAGCTCAGCGTGACCTCGATCGAGCCGACGTTGACGCCGCTGTTCTCGTCGTAAGCGCAGAATGCGACGTCGGCGTACACGTCGACGGCCACGGCGCCCGGTGCCGGATTCTCGGTGCCCCGCGTGGGACGGGTGACGTCGGCAGCCGCCTCGGTGGTGAACGTGTAGGCGCCGCCGGCGTAGGCGTTCCCCGCTTCGTCCGCGAACGCCGGCGTCACGCTCACCAAGGTCCCGTTGGCGAGGTTTGGGGACGGCGTCACGGTGACGCGTACGCCGCGCGCGTAGTTGTTGCCGTCCTGTCCGGCAGTGCACAGCGCGCTGTCGAAGGCCGCGTCGAAGCTCGCCGGCGTGCCGCTCTCGGAGTACACGCGCGCCGTCCCGTCGTTCACCGTGACCTGCAGGGTGGCGAGGTTGATGCCGGCGCCGACGTCGTAAGCACAGAAGGCGATGCTGGTCGTCACCGGCACGTTCCCCGCCCCCGCCGCGGGGCTGCGCCCGCTCACGGTCGGCGCCGTGGTGTCCGGCGGATCCGGCAGCGATGCCGACGTCGTGAAGCTGTAGGTGCCGCCGTTGTACGCGTTGGCCGCGTTGTCGCTGAACGCCGGGCTCACGGTGATCTGCTTCGTGTATGGGAACGCGCTCCCCGGATTCACGCCGACGAGCACGCCGTTCGTCCCCGACGGGCAGGCGACGGCGTCCGGTGCCGCGTTGAACTCCGCCGCCGTCAAGGCCTCGGAGTACGTGGTCGGGGTCCCACCCGACCAACTCAGCGTCACCGCCACCGACGCCAGATTGATGCCGCTCGCGTCGTCGTACGTGCAGAACCCCACGTCGCTGTTCACGTCCACCGCGACTGCCCCGTTGGCCGGGTTCTCGTTGCCGCGCGTCGGCCGCACCGTGTCGGGCGCGGCCTCGGTCGTGAAGGTGTACGCCCCCCCCGAGTAGCCGTTCGCCGCTTCGTCGGCGAACGCGGGCGTCACGCTCACGACCGTACCGGCAGCGAGGTTGGCGATCGGGGTCACCGTAACCCGCACGCCGCGGCCGTAGTTGTTGCCGTCCTGCCCCGCCGTGCACGACGGGCTATCGACGACGGCGTCGAAGCTCGCCGGCGTCGCGCCCTCGGAGTAGATCCGCACCGTGCCGTCGTCGACGGTGAGCTGCAGCGTCGTCAGGTTGATCCCCGCCCCGACGTCGTAGGCGCAGAAGGCGATGGTCGTCGTCACGAGCACGCCGGTGCCGCCCGCTGCCGGGACGCGGTCGCTGACGGTCGGCGGCGTCGTGTCCGGCGGGTCGGGGAGCGAGGTCGCGGTCGTGAAGCTGTAGTTCCCCCCGGCGTAGGCATTGCTCGCAACGTCGGTGAACGCCGGCGCGACCGTCACGAGCTTGTTGTACGGGAAAGCGCTCGCCGGGTTGATCACGACCCGCACGCCGTTGCCGCCCGACGGGCAGCCGATCACGTCCACCGTGGCTTCGAACTGCGACGCCGTGAGGGCCTCGGAGTACGTGGTCGGAGTCCCACCCGACCAGCTGAGCGTCACCGCGATGGATCCCAGTGCGATCGGGCTCTCGTCGTCGTAAGCACAGAACGCCACGTCGGCGCTGACGTCCACCGCCACCGCGCCGGACGCCGGATCCTCGCTGCCGCAGTAGGGCGGCGTGGCGTCGGGGGCGGCGGTGGTGTTGAACTGGTACGAACCGCCGGCGTAACCGTTGCCCTGCTCGTCCGAGAAGCTCGGCTGCACGGTCACGGTCACCCCGGCGCTGAGCGACGTGATCGGCGTCACGGTGACCCGGACGCCGAACGGGTAGTTGTCGCCGTCCTGACCGCTCTGGCAGCTCGCGCTGTTGGTCACGGCGGAGAAGCTCGCCGGTGTGAGCGCGGCGGAGTAGGTGCGCAGCGTCCCGTCGTTCACCGCCACTTGAACGCTGGCGAGGCTGACGCCGCGGCCGGCGTCGTAGGCGCAGAAAGCGATGGTGCTGTTGACCGGCACATTGCCCGCGCCCGCCGTCGGGTTGCGATCGGCCAACGTCGGCGCCGTGGTGTCCGGCGGCGGCGGGAGATTGGGCTCGGTGAAGAACTGGTAGGAGCCGCCGACGTAGTTATTGCCGTAATTGTCGCGGAAGGCAGGGGCGACGGTGACGGTGTCGTTGTATTCGAAATACGAGAGCGGCGTGATCGTCACCCGGACACCGTTCAGCCCGGCGTTCTGGCTGCTGGTGCAGGCGGCCGAGTTTGTCTCGACCACCACGTTCGCGGGGGTCGCGGTCGCCGAGTAGAGCTGGCTGCCGAGACCGTCCGTGAGCGTGGCCGAAAGCGTCGGCACGTCGACGCCGCTGTCGAGGTCGTAAGCGCAGAAGCGGACGGTGCTCGTACGCGGCACGTCCACGGCGCTGGCGGCCGGGATCCGGTCGTTGATGGCGGGCGGCGTCGTGTCCGGCGGGCCCGGCTGCGCCCCGGCCGGCGGCGCCAAGCCGATGGCGAGCGCGGCCCAGGCGACGAGGCAGGCTGCGAACCCGCGCGATGTCACGCCGACCTGTCCGAGCACTTCCAAGTGCGCTGCACGCCAAGAGCTCCTCATGGTGTTTGCGCGTTGTCGTCGGCGGCGGTGAAGTGCATGCCGTGGCACGACAAGCAGGTGACCCGACCGCCGCCATCGAGCACGAGATCGTTCGAAGCGATGCCGTCACCCGTCGCCTGCGACGCGCCGTTCGCGTCCCTCGGGACCGCGAAGTCGTAGCCGGCACCGCTGGCGTCCAGGCCCATGCCGACGGGGTGACTCCGCGCCGTGCCCGTCCACGTCCGCGTCAGCTCCGTCCAGGTCACCGTCGGGAACCGGCTCGCGTGGCATTCGCGACACAGCTGCCCGGCGTCGTTCGCGATCCGCATGAAGTGGTTCCACGTCGGCTGCGCCGGGTTCGTCGTCGCGGCGGCGTTCGCCTGACTGTGCGCGTTGTGACAGGCCGCGCAGGTGATCTTGCCGCCGGGCATGCGGATGTTGCTCGAACCTCCCGTGAGCTCGCTCGCCGACGGGCCCGAGGGCGCCGAGGCCGCGTCGCTCACGTAGATCGCCCAGGCATCACCGGCGCAGAAGGTGGTGAGACAGCTCGGGTTGGTGGAGACCGCGCCGTTCGCGGGGTTGGTGCAGGTGAAAGTCACGCCGTCAGCGAGCGGTCGATCGACGCCGCAGTCGACGTTCGCGCCGCTACCGCCGCCCGTGGCCGACCAATCGAGGCGCGCGGTCGACGCGGTGCCACTCACGGTGATGGTGAGCGTGTAGGTGCGCGTCACGGTCCCGGTGTAGTCCCCGCCCGACGACATGCTGCCGGTCGAGAGGTTGGTGGCCACCGTCTGCTCGGCGAAGCCCGACACACCAGAGTCCCACCGGTGGTGGAAGCCGCCGCGCAGCGGATGCGCCTGATCGGTCGCCTTGAAGGCGGGGACCGTGGGGCGCGCGACGTTGTGGCACGACAAGCAGAGATTCGTGATCCCCTCCTGCGACGTCAGGGCGGCGCCGGCGGCGTTGTGACCCGTGTGGCAGGTCATGCAGTCGAGGTTGTTGGTCGCGAGGTCGTGAGGCGCGTCGGCAGCCGCGGCGATCCGGGCCGCGAGCAGCGCCAACACGAGCACCAGCGACCCGCGCCGCCGCCACCGCAGCACCATTGCCACCGCGAGCGCGACCGCCCACCCGGAGCCCGACGCCGCACAGCCGGCCGCCTGACAACCGCCGGACACGCCCATCACCTCGGGGCTGTCCGCCTCCACGAGCGCCGTCTCCGCCACCACCACCTCGACGAGCGCCGCCGGTCCGCGCAACGCGCCGTCGTCCACGTGCAGCGCAAAACCGTAGGTGCCCGGCACGTTGGTCATGAACCGGGCGTAGGGCTCGAAGCTGCCGAACAACGGCACAAAGGGTCCGCGCACCTGCGTCCACTGGAAGTAGAGCCGATCGCCGTCCGGGTCGCGCGAGCCGGCGCCGTCGAGCTCGGTCCACTCGCCCGCCGCCCCCAGGTGGCTGACGGCGGCGACGGCCGTCGGCGCGCCGCCGCCGGCCGCGTCGCTCACGATCAGGGTGTGGCGCGCCGGCGCGCTCTCGATGTTGCCGTCCCTCACCGCCAGCTCGAAGACGTAGGCGCCCGGGCTCAGCGGCGCCACCGTGGTGCTGGCCGCCACCGGCGTGGTGAGGAAGACGTAGGGGCCCTCCACCTGCCGCCAGACGAAGGTGAGCGTTGCGCCCTCCGGGTCGAACGAGGCCTCACCGTCGAGCCTCACCGTCTCGCGCACGACCGCGGCGTCCGGCGCGTCGATCACTGCCACCGGCACCTCGTCACCCACCGCGCCGACCATGATCTCGCGAACGAGGGGCGGGCTCTCGAGGCCGGTCGCGTCGGTCACCGTGAGCGCCACCACGAGACGGCCGGCCGCCGCCGGAACTACGTGTGCCGCAGCGTCGGTGGCGCCCGCGAACACCGAGACCTCGCCCTCCCGCACCTCCCAGAGGTAGGCGAGCGCGTCGCCGTCGAGGTCGGCGCTGGACTCACCGGTGAGCTCGATCGGCTCGCCGACCCGGGGCACACCGTGGATCTCGAACGCGGCCCGCGGCACGTGCCGCCCGGCCGAGCTCAGCACGACGTCCACCGGCGCGTCGTTCATGAGCTCGCCGTCGTCGACGGTGAGCGAGAACGCGCGGTAGCCCGAGGTGTCGGTCGCGAGCCTCAACGAGGGTCGGTCCCAGGCGTCGACGGCAACCGTGGCACCCTCGAGCTGTATCCATCGGAACGCGAGCGCGTCGCGGTTGCCGTCGCCGCTGAGCCCGCCGCGCAGCGTCACCGCCTCCTCGGTGGCCGAGGTAACAGCCGCGCCGACATCGGCCTGTGGTGGCACGTTGTACACCGCGACCTCGGTCGTCGATTCATCGTGGGTGAAGCCATCGCTGACGCTGACGCCGAACACGTAACGCCCGATGCTGCGCACTTCCACCGCCGGCTGGGCGCTCAGGGCCGCCTCGATCTTCACCGCGGGCCCCTCGAGCTGCCTCCAGCTGAAGGTGATCGGATCCCCGTCCGGGTCATGGGACGCCGTGGCGTCGAGGTGAACCAGGCTCGGCGGCACGCGCTGCGGGGCGCCGGCATGCGCCGCCGGGCCGTGATCCCGTGGATCGGTGGGGTCCGTGCCCGCCGTGACCTCGCGCCCGTCGTTCCAGCCGTCGCCGTCGGTGTCGGCCACGCGCGGCAGCGTCCCGCGCTCGAGCTCCTCGGTGTTCGTGAGCATGTCGCCGTCCGGGTCGGCGGCGTAGTCGATCGGATCCTCGGGGTCCAGCCCGGCGCTGCGCTCCCACGCATCGGGCAAACCGTCGAAGTCGGCGTCCCCGGGCATGAAAGGGGTCTGGGCGTCGGGGCCGGCGAAGCGCTCGACGCGCCCAGTCTCGAAGGACGACACGTACATCTGCCCCCAGGCGTCGAGGGTCACGCCGAGGGGGCGTATGACCTCGCCGGGGCCCCTGCCGAACGTGCCCACCGTGCCCATGTCGGCGCCGGCCGCGTCAAACACCCGCACTTCGCCCTGAAAGGTGTCGACCACGATCACCCGGCCGTCGAGCCACCCGGCCACGTCTACCCCCTGCGTCACCTTGCCGGTGCCGGAGCCGAAAGGTGCGTAGGTCCTCACGAACGTGCCGTCATCGCGATAAACGCAGATCTGCGACCGGCCGACGAGCGCGTGTTGGACGACGAGGATGTTGCCCTGCCCCGCCCGCGCCGCCGCGACCGGGGCGCGCAGCGCCGAGCCCGCGCCGCATTGAGAGACGCGCAGCAGTTCGTCGCCGTCTCGATCGATGAGGAGCACCTGGCCGGCGCCGCGGTCACTGACGAAGAAGGCGCCGGTATCGGGATCGCTCTGCACGTCCGCCACCGCCACGAACTCCCGCCCGGCGGCGAAGTCGCCGCCCGGCCGGCCGAAGCGGTCGAAGGTCGCGAGCGTCCTCCTGCCTCGCAGGCCGACGACGAAGCCGCGGTCGTCCGCGGCGACCGCGATCGGCTCGCCCGGCACTTTCACCGACAGCTTGTGCTGCAGCACCGGCGAATAGGCGCGCAGCTCGCGCCGCCGGAGGTCCGCGACCACCACGTCGAGACCGCGCGCCGCGAGCCTTCCAGGTCCTAGCAGGCCGCGGCTCGCAGCGCCGTGGGACCGCGCGAGCCGCACGACGATCTCGGTGGTGGCCGAGGCGGTGTTCCCGTCCGGATCTTCGACCACCACGGAGATCGCATAGCGGCCGGCTCTGGGGGGCGGCGTCCAGGCAATGACGCCGGGGTCCGCGTCACGATCGCCGGCGATGAGACCGCCGGTCGCCGTCCACGCGATGGCCAAGGTCGTGTCGTCGGGGTCCGACACGCTGGCGCTGAGCTGGACGATCTCGCCCACGAGCACGTCGGTTCGGGACGATACGATGGCGTCGACGCGCGGACCGGTCGGCCCCGACACGACCTCGACCGTGACGGCGCCCGGCGGCGACGCGAGCGGCGCGCCGCCGCCACCGTCGTCCTGCACCCGGCACTGGAGGATGAACGCGCCGAAGGCGGCCGGCGCGGTCCAGAAGGTCGTCTCCCCCGCCGGCGCCGCAGCGTCGTAGGTGGCCGCGCCGTTCGGGAACGAACCGCCACTCGCGCTCCACGCGTACGACGCCAGGGTGGCGCTCCCGTCGTCGTCGTGAGCCAGACAGGTGACCGTGACGATGGAGCTCCGCTCGACGGTCAGGCTGCTCGCCTGCACAGAGTCGACGACCGGCGCTTGATTGGCCAGCGCCGCTCCCGGTGCAGCGACCGCCAGCGCCGCCAGTATCCCTCCGAGAACCCGCGCGCGGACCATCCAACCCTGCCTCGTCACCACTTCGGGACCCCGAGAACCAGTACAATTGAGTCCGAACGAGTATATCACCATCCACTGCCTGCCGCCTAAAGTCCAATGATAACGGATCGATCGCCTCGGCGGTGCGCGAGATCACCCAGGTCCGGGGTTCGCCGGCCGGGACCATCGCGCGGCGACGACCGTCGTTCTCCGGCGCTCTAGTGCCCTGGATGGCAGCCGCCGCAAAGAACTATCTGCGGCGCTCCCCGCGGGATGAGGTCGGCGCGAGCGTGCCAGGGATGGCAGGTGTTGCAGTCGATCCGCCGGCCACTGCCCAGCGAAAGGCTCACCGCCAGGCTCGCGGGCACCTCGACGCCGATCGGATGCGTGTGGCTCTGGCGCGCCTTCGCGTGACATCGCTCGCAGGTCTCGCCCACCGTCGGCGCGCGCAGCTCCGGCCCGTGCTGGGTGGCGTGACAGCCGAGACACCGTCGGGGTTCGTCGGTTCCGGTGTGGACGTTCTCGCCGGGCGCCGGGACGGGACTGGGTTCTGCAAGCACGACCGGGAGCGGCGGGCGTGGCACGAGCTTGATGGGCGGCGGCGACGCCGGCTCCTCCGGCCTTGGCCACAGGGCGGTCGCGGCGAGCACCGCGATGCTGGCGACGCCTGCGATAGTCACCGGTCTCACAGACACCGCGAGCCTCTCCTGGCGCTGACGCCCGCCACCGGGCTTGGGAACCGCAGGAGTATAGGTCGGTCGGGGGCTCCGGCACCACACCCGCAGCCCCCACCTGCCCCCCCCACCGGCAGGGCTCAACGAACCGGCAGGCCGAGTGCGCCCGGCGCCCCACTCGACGGCGCCGCACTCGAGGCGCAGGACGGCAGCGAGCCCCGGCGCGCGTGTTTGCCGGGCCTCACCGCCTGAGCGCGCGGTCGCCTGCAGCCGCCGCGGCGCTCGAAGCCGGTCCTTCACACAGGTCGCCGTTCACCCCTCGTACGAAGTAGGGCCCACCGACGGCGTCGACGTCCGCGAGCGGGTCCACGAAGCTGGTCCCGATGACCGG
>JACRCV010000060.1 GCA_016218825.1 Deltaproteobacteria bacterium | reverse complement strand
GGCCGAGGCCGAACGGCCGAGCCCGTAAGGTTGCGACCGTACGGCCGCTCAGCGAGCCGCGACGAATAGGAGCGGCGTAGCCTAGCGGCCGTTGGGAAGCAGGACCCCCGCGCAGCGCGGGGGGCACCCCCAGAAGATCCGGATGTAGCGTCGGCGCAAGGGGCACGCCCAGAGGGTCAGAAAGATCAAACCTGAGCCTCAGGCGACAACCGACCTTGTGAGAACCGGATCGACGACGTATACAGGGCCCCCACAACCGGCGACGACGGGCCCACCGAGGCTCCGCCTGCGATCGCCCGCCATCTCGGAGGTACTCACCATGGCGAAGCCCATCCACATTGACGCGCCCAAAGGCAAGCTCGGCATCCTGACCCCCGGCATGGGGGCGGTGGCGACGACGTTCTTCGCCGGCGTGCACGCGATCCGCAAGGACCTGGCACAGCCCATCGGCTCGTTGACGCAGATGGGGCACATCCGCCTCGGCAAGCGCACCGACAACCGCAACCCGCTGATCAAGGATCTGGTGCCGCTGGCGTCTTTGGACGACGTGGTGTTCGGCGGCTGGGATCCGATCAGCGACAACGCCTACGAGGCGGCGATGCACGCCGGGGTGCTGACCGAGAAGGATCTGGCGCCGCACAAGAAAGAGCTGTCGGCGCTCAAGCCGATGCCGGCGGTGTTCGACAAGGACTGGGTCAAGAAGCTCGAGAACACCGACAACGTCAAGAAGGGCAAGAGCAAGGCCGAGCTCGCCGAGGCGCTGCGGGACGACATCCGGACCTTCAAGCGCGACAACAAGTGCAACCGCGTGGTGATGGTGTGGTGCGCGAGCACCGAGGCCTACCGCGATCTGTCGGCGAGCCACCTGAGCGTCAAGGCCTTCGAGGCCGGGCTGAAGAAGAACGACCCCCAGATCTCGCCGTCGCAGATCTACGCCTACGCCGCGCTGATGGAGGGCGTGCCATACGCCAACGGCGCCCCGAACCTCAGCGTCGACGTCCCGGCGATGGTGGAGCTGGCGCGCGAGAAGCGCGTGCCGATCTGCGGCAAGGACTTCAAGACCGGCCAGACCCTGATGAAGACCGTGCTCGCCCCCGGCTTCAAGGCCCGGCTCCTCGGCCTCTCCGGCTGGTTCTCGACCAACATCCTCGGCAACCGCGACGGCGAGGTGCTGGACGATCCGGAGAGCTTCAAGAGCAAGGAGGTCAGCAAGCTCAGCGTCCTCGAGACCATCTTGCAGGCCGAGGCCTACCCGACGCTCTACAAGGATCTGTTCCACAAGGTCCGCATCAACTACTACCCGCCGCGCGGCGACAACAAAGAGTCGTGGGACAACATCGACATCTTCGGGTGGATGGGCTACCCGATGCAGATCAAGCTCAACTTCCTGTGTCGCGACTCGATCCTCGCGGCGCCGATCGTGCTCGATCTGGCGCTGTTCATCGACTTGGCGGGGCGCGCCGGCAAGCGCGGCATCCAGGAGTGGCTGTCGTTCTACTTCAAGAGCCCGCAGGTGGCCGAAGGCCTCTACCCCGAGCACGACCTCTTCATTCAGCAGACCAAGCTGAAGAACACCCTGCGCCACTGGGCCGGCGAAGAGCTCATCACCCACCTCGGCAGCGAGTACTACGAGGGCTAGCTATCGGGGCCGGGGCGCTCAGCCCCAGAGCTTGTCGAGCACCGCCATGTCCTCGTCGTCGACCACCAGGTCGGCGTCGGCGACCTCGACCGGCGCCGCGTCAGCGGGGGGCGGCGGCGGCGGCTTGGCCAGGATGCGTTGATTGACCGCCGCGAGGCGGCGCGCCAGGGTCTTGGCGATGAACGCCACGAGCTTGTTGGCCGCCGGCAGGTTCTGCTGCAACAGCTGCTCGAGCTTGGCCGCCGGCAGCTCCAACAGGTCGGTGTCGTCGACCGCCAGCAACGACGCCACCCGCTGCGTCTTGGTCATCACCTCGAGCTCGCCGACGATCTGGCCGGCGGACACCGTCGCGACCACGGTCTCGCCGCTCTGCGGTCTGCCGAGCACGACCTCGAAGCTGCCCTGCGCCACTAGGAACAACGCGTCTCCCGGATCGCCGGCCCGGAACAGGTACTTGCCACGACTGACCGAGCGCTCGGTCCCGACCTTGGCGAGGGCCTGCGCGTCCGTGAGGCTCAAGACCTGGTTCAGCGGCGAATCCATCAACAAGGCGACGATGTCACTCATCAAGTACCTCCGCGCCTCGAACCACATCACGAAGTCGGGTCAGGGCACAAGCGTCGATGCCGCGCCAAACGGCCGCCGCCCCCTCGCGGGTGAGGGCGACGATCCCGGCGCGCTCGGCGCCCACCCCCTCCGGAGACACCCACACCGGGGTCTCGAGCTTCTTCGCGAACGCCGCGGTGACGAGCGTGCCCGAGCTCTCGCCGGCCTCGACGATGACCACCGCCGCCCCGTGCGCCGCGATCAGCCGGTTGCGCATCGCGTGCTCGCCCTTGAAAGTCGTAGGCCCGGGCGGGTGCTCGCTCACCAACGCGCCGCCGGTCGCCAGGATCTTGCGAAACAGCCCGGCGTTCGCCGCCGGGTACACTCGATCGGCCGCGACCCCGAGGTAGGCAAGGCTCACCCCGCCGGCCTCGAGCGCGCCCCGATGCGCCGCGCTGTCGACGCCGCGCGCTCCGCCGGAGACCAGCACCATCGAAGCGCCCGCCGCGTCGCGACCGCGATCGAACGCGAAGCGCATCGCCGTCGGGTGGGCGTGGCGCGCCCCGACCACCGCCAGCGCCGGGCGCTCGAGGAGCCGTGGATCGCCGCGGACGAAGAGCGCCGCCGGCGTCGGCCAGGCGCGCGACAAGCGTGGCGGCAGCCGCCACACCGGGACGATGGTGATGTCCATGAGCGCCAGCGCCCGCAGCTCGTCCGCCGCGGCACGATGGTAGGTCGCGGCCAACGTCCGCCCGAGCTCAGCGACTAGCCCTTCCGGCGCCGGATGGGTCGCGAGGACGCGAAACACGCCCGCCGCCCGTCGGCCGGCGGCGAGCCGCAATGCCAACAACGCCTGGAGCGCCTCGGGTGCGGGTCGTGACATCGAGCGGTCAGGGTGCACGGCACGTGCCAGCCTCGTGGCGGCCACGAACCTCGACAGCACGGGGGATTGGCGCCGCGGCCCGGAGGTCGCGACGCGACGTTGGCGCAGACTGCGACGGGGACGGTCGCCCGGCTTGCGACTTGCGACCGGAATCCGATCGAACCGGTCGGAGCCGGATTTGCTCTACGCCTCTTTGGCGACGACTTCGCGGCTGCGGTAGTAGCCGCAGTTGCCGCACACGTGGTGCAGCTTCATCGGCTCACGGCACTGCGGGCAGGTGATGTGGCCCTCGGCCTTGAGCGCCTGATGATTGCGGCGCTTTCGCGTCCGCGAGTGCGAGTGTCGTTTCTTCGGAACCGCCATGACTCACTCCTTGTTGCTTGCTGGACGTCGGTCAGCTCAGCTTCAGGCGCTTCAGCGCCTGCCAGCGCTCGTCTTTCTGTTGCGGCGTACAGCCGCACGGACCGCTGTTCAAGTCCTTTCCACACTCGGGGCACAAGCCGGCGCAGCTCTCGGAGCACAGCGGGCTCATCGGCAGCTCGAGGAAGACCTCGTCGTGCAGCACCGCCGCGAGATCGATCTCGCCGTCTTCGTAGGTGGCGACCCCCAGGTCGTCTTGCGCCACCTCGCCGTCCGATGCCGGCGGCGGCTCGGCGCCCTTCGGGAACAGGGTCACGTCCACCGGGGTGTCGAGGGTCACCGGCACCGGCCCGAGACAGCGCGAGCAGCGCGCCTCGAGGTCCACCCGCGCCCGGCCCGACACCCGCACCGCGTCGTCCAGGCGCTCCAGGTGCGCCACCAGGTGGCCGGCCTGCGTCGGTTGAAAGGGCGCGTTGGGGCCGAGAGCCTGACGCAGGTCGTGGACGTCGACCGTATCATCCAGGTCCAGCCCGTCGGGGCCGATCTCATCCAAAGACACGCGCATCTCGAAGGCCCTCGCGCCACCACCGAAAAGTGGCGTGATCTAGCCGGCGTGGCCGGATCTGTCAATACACCCGCCCCCTTCCGCTCCGCCGGACGGACCACGGTCGATGGGGCGGAGAACGACGCTACGTCGTCCCCGCCTCGAATGCGTCCGGCGTCCCGGTCACGGGAAGATCTGCGATCCCCGCCGGATAGGTGCCGGCGCTCACCGCCTCCGAGACGTAGGCGATGCCGCGGTACAGATCCTCCCGACGCGCGCGGAGCCTGCTCAAGAAGTCGCCGATGAGCGCTGCCAGCTCCGCCGCCGGCAGCCGGCGCTCACTGTTGATCATCCGCAGAAACGCCGTCGCCGCGGTCCAATCGTTGAAGGCCGCGAGCTCCGGCAGCAATCGGCGAGCCGCCGCGGCACGCTCGGCAGGCAGCGCCCGCGGCAGCTTCTGCGACAACGCGGCCACCAGCTTCACCGCGGTCACCACCGGCAGCGCGCGGTCCGTGATGAAGCGCAAGAGCGCCACCGCGAGCTCGCTGACCTCCCCTGCCGAGGTCTCCTCCTCGACCGACGCGCCGCTGTCCCGCGTGTCGAGGGCGCGCATCAGATCGACGAAGACCTGGTAGCCGACTCGACAGTCGCGAGCGGCCCGCAAGACCTCGTCGCCGATCGCCGCCTCGGCGCGATCCACGTCACGCGCCGGCACCAGCAAGCGGAGCAGCTCGGCCGCCGCCCGGCGGGCGTGGTTCTCCGGCACGAGCCGGCGCGCTGCCAAGCCGGCCTGTCGGCGGCGCTCCGGATCTCTGAAGTCCGCCACGGCACGCTCGACCTCGCTGCCGAGGAGCCCTTCCCCGAGCACGATCGCGGCGCCCGCCGCCACCGCGCGGGCAGCCCGCGCCGCCTGATCGTCGGCGAGCTTGTGCTGCGGCACGAAGATCGTCGGCACCCCGGCGTGCATCAGCTCGGCGAAGGTGTTGTAACCCGCCCCGCAAATCGCCAGATCGAACGCCGCCATCAGCTCGGAGACGCCGCCGTGCGCCAACCAGGTGATGCGCTCGCCCGCGAGAACCCGTCCCCGATACAGCGGCCCGGCACCGACGACGAGGTGCAAGCTCGGATCGTCGCAGAGCGCCGTGACCACGCTGAGGAGATGCTCCTCGGCGCCCGGGTCGCCACCGCCGCCGGCAGAGACGTACACCGCCAGCCGATCACCGACGACGCCGAGGTGATCCCGGGCCTCGATCCGGCTGTGCTGCTCGGCCCGCTCCCGCACCATCACCGGCCCGACGTAGCTCACGAGCGCCTCGGCCGCCTTTGGCACTTGCACGTGCACCACGCCCTCCTCTTCGGGCACCAGGACGCGATCATAGAGCGGCAGCATCGCCTGGAAGTCGGCGCTCGCCGCGACCTCGTCCTTCACCGGCCGGTAGATGAACGCCTTGCGCCGGCAGAGATCGAGGGCGGAGAGCAGCTCGCCGAAGGCACCCCGCGGCCACGTATCCACGATCAACAGATCGGGACGCAGCAGGCCGAGCGAATGCCAGACCCACTGCTTCGCCATTGCCAGATAACCGAGCCGGTCGATGCCGGCATCGTGGGCCACGGTCGGCGACGGCAGCTTGAAGCCCGCGAGCTTCTCGGTGAGCAGCAGCCCGTCCGCCTCGCTCGTGGTGAGGACGTAGATCTCGGCGCGCCGGCCCATGTGGGCCGCATAACGGCGCAGCCAGCGCGACAGCGCCACCATGCGGTTCAGGTGGCCGATGCCGCCCCCGTCGACGGCATAGGCGACGATCCGCAGACTGTGTGCCATTGATGCTGCTTACGACGAGATCCGCGAGCTGTCGCCCCACGCGTTCGCCGCCGACCCGCTCACGTCTTGGGGATCGCGGCTGCCGACCGCGTCGCTCTGCGCCACGGCCGCGGCCGCGTCGGCGTCCTTCGCAGGTCGGTCGGTGTAGGCGTAGTCGGGATTCGCCTGCACGTGCTCTGCGACGTCGGTCGGGGTGAAATAGCCGTTGTAGTAGTTGTTGGTGGTGTGGCCGGAGGAGAACACGTTCCACCAGAACCACGTGGTGAGCAGGCTGGGCGAGCTGTCATAGCTCCGGTAGCCGTAGACGCGATCGTAGGCCGAGGTGTAACCGCGGTACTGCTTGTCGCGCTGCTGCCAACGGGTGTTGCCGAGCTTGTACTTGACCTTGTCCTGCGGCAGCACCGCGCTCCGGTCCTTGCCCTTGTAGCGCGCGATCTCCTGGTCGAGCTGCTGCTTGTCCTTGGCGACGTCGCGCTCGAGCTCGATCATCTTCTGGCCGAGCTCGGTCATGTATTCGACCTTGGCGCTCAACGCGCCGTATGCCTTGTACAGCCGAACGATGCCTTCGTCGGTGAGGGTCTTGCCGAGCTCCTCCTTGGGGGCGCCGCGCAGATAGGTCGCGACCGCGTCGCGGGCCTTGGCGAGGGTTCGCGCCGGCAGATCGTCCAGCTGTGCCTGTAGACCGTCGGCGCGGGTCTTGAGATCGCGCGCCTCGCCCACCTGGGCCCTGAGGTCCGCGACCTGAGACCGGGCGCCGTGAAGCGCCGTGCCGAGCTTCTCGTACGCGGCCCGGACCGCGCCGAAATTCGCCAACCCGAGCTTGGCGACCACCTCGTTGGCGGCGTTCTTGTCCGAGAACCAGCTCGGGCTGAGCTTCCAATGCGAGTAGCTCGAGGTGTCCCATCCGGCCTCGATCAGCGCCTTGGCCTTGCCGAACTTCTGCAGCTCGGCGGCGACCTCCTGCTCTTGCTTGGTGGCCGCCGTGAGCTTGCGCTCCGCGACGCCCAACGCCGCGTCGGCGGCGACCCCGACCTTGGCGCCGAGACCGGCGAGGGCAGCCTTCAGCGCCGCCTGCGCCTCGGCAAGCGGGCGCTCGAGCTTCTTCTGTTCGGCGGCGACGTCCGGCAGCTGCCGCGCCGGCCAACCTAGGAGCTTGGTCGCGGTGGCCGCCGACGCCGGCGTCATGTCCGGCAGGATCGCTTGCAGGAGCTGCTCCAACGCGACGTCACGGTCGCGCAGCGTCACCTCCGCCTGGTGCTGCTGGCGCTGCCGGACCCCGGCGAGCTCGGTGAGCTTGTCCTGCAGGCCGCTCTTCTGCTTCTCGGCCAATTGGACGAACTCGCTCGCGGAGAAGCTGTCGCGCTGCGGGATCTCCACCGGCGGCACCGTGGCAAATGCGGTCGCCGCGGCGGCGCCGTCGGCGCGCTTCCCCTGGCCGCCGATGACCCCGACCACGCTGCCCGCACCGGTCGCGCCGCGGCGCTGGTCGGCCGCCGCCACCTTGGGGCCGAGGTCGACGCTGCGCTGCGCGGCGCGCATCTTGGCGTCGGTGTCCCGCAGCTGACGCAACAGCTTGTCCCAACCCATGCCGCGGAGATCCGGCGGGACGTCGGTGCGTGACTGGAGCTCCTTCGCGGTGAGCTTCTGGATGTCGACGTTGCCGGCGACCAAGAGGTCACAAAAAGCGCCAATCGTCGTGGCCATCGTTCTTCTCCTCGGCGTTATTCTATTCGACCTCTCGTTGATAACACTCGCGATGGATCCGCGACAAGCGGCAACTCGCGCCCTCGGGACAATTGTCCAGGGCAATCGCACGTGAGGGTTGCGAAGGGATCGACCCCCCTGGTAGCCTCCGAGGTGCACCGGCCCTGCAGGCCGAGACGAGGTGAAATACGATGGTCGACAGAGCGAAACGCAAGAGTGACGAGGCCGCGGAGCTCTTCGAACAATACTTCGAGAGTCAGCTCAACCAGGACACCTTCCGGCAGGACGGCCAGGTCATCAAGCTGAGCGGCAAAGAGGCCACCGGCCTCGAGGCCAAGTACAACGAGCTGTTGGACAAGCTCCCGAACACCGTCGAGCGGGCGCACTTCCGCAACCGGGTCGCGAAGCTGGTGGGCACCTACAGCGGCGCGCCGCAAGAGCTGATGACCGCGTCACGCCTGGCGGTCAAGCTCGACGGCGCCTTTCAGGCCAAGGTCGCGAAGGGCGGGGTGCAGCTCCAGGCCCAAGCGAGCGCCCCCGCGAAGACCAACATCGATTTGAGCGCGGTAAAGACCGGCGCGGCAGCCGCCGATGTGCTCGAGGCCGTGCTCGGCAGTCACCTCGGGGACGACATCAAGTGGACCGTCAAGGGCGCAGCGCCGGATCCGATGGCCGCCTTTGCCGGCCAGAAGGTCCGGATCACCAAGGAAGAGACCAACCGCCTGAAGGCGCTGATCGACGAGCTCTACGGCCGGCTCTCCAAGACCGAGGCGGCCGCGTTCCACAAGCAGGCCTCGGCGCTCCTCAAGCAGGCGGGCAGCGCCTACGAGACGGAGAGGAAGTTCCCCGAGCTCGCGGCGCATCTGTCGCGGGGTTTCGAAAAGGCGATGCGGTAGCGCAACGGCGATGGCGCCTCGGTCACCCCCTGTGGCTCACGCCTCGCCCTCCTCGTCGTCTTCTTGTCGGTCGCGGAAGTAGGCCTCGACCCAGGTATGCAGCTCCGGCTTGGGGCTGGCCCATTCCCAGGCGCCGGACTCCCCGATCCGTAGATCGGTCTTGGGATCGAAGCCGAACCCGACGAGCTTCTTGGTGCGCTCCACGTAACGACGGTTGACCGCCTTGCCGTGCCAGAGGTGCAACAGGGAACCGGCCGCAAACCCCAAGCTCCCCTTGGCGTCGGCATAGAAGCGGCGGCCCCAGGCGCGCAGATCTGCAGCGCACGGGTTGTTGACGCCGGCGGTGGTGCGAATACAGCCCGAGGTCCAATCCCCCAAGACCGCGTGCCCCATGACGTGGTCGGCGCTGCCTAGAATCATCGCATCATAGAGACCGTGCTTCGCGACCAGCTGCCGGCGCGCCGCCCAGGCAAAGCCGGTGTCGCCGTGCTGATGGAAGTTGCCGCGCGCGAACGCCTCGGGATCGTCGACAAAGGTCGCCGCGAAGCTCCGGCAGGCAATGCCGCTGCCGTCGTAATGATACACGCGCGGCGGCAGGCGATAGGCGGTGTCAAAGGGCTGGATCACCTGGCAGGTATCGAGGCGCTCCGACGCGCGCACCGCCCAGAGGGGATCGGTGAACAGCACGTCGCCGTCGATCCAGGCGACCTTGGTGCACGTCGGCGGCAGGCGGCCGATCGCGAGGTTCAACAGACGCTCCTTCTGGAACATCACCGAGCGCGAGCGGACTCGGATCACGTCGGCGTGCGCCCCGAGCTCGAACGGCGCCTCGCCGAAGGCGCACTCGATCGTGCGGCAGGAGAACCCGGCGGCGCGCATCGGCGCGACGAAGCGCTCGTAGTTGGCGCGTTTGCTCGCGAAGCCGCTCGGGTTGAAGTAGCTCGTGACGATGCCGAGGTCGGCGACCGGCTCGTAGCGAGCCGCCGGTTGCAGATCGAGGATCGCCATGGCTATGGCAGCGCGGGCGCTTGCTCGCCCTCGCCGTCCTGGTCGTCTTCGTTGCGCTGCGCGAAGTACTCTTTGACCCACGCGTGCAGCTCGGGTTTGGCGCTCGCCCACTCCCAGGTGCCGGCCGCGCCGAGGCGCAGGTCGGTCTTCGGATCGTAGGCGAAGCCGAGAAGCTGCTTGGCGCACTCGACGTAGCGACGCCTGGCCATGCTGCCGTGCCAGAGATGGAGCAGATTGGCGTGGACGACGCCGAGGTTCCCCTGAACGTCGGCGTAGAAGCGCCGGCACCACGCCCGGATGTCGGTCGCATATGGGTTGTTGACCCCGGCGAGCCGGCGAAAACAGGCCGAGCTCCAGTCGCCGAGCGCGGCGTGGGCGATGATGTGGTCGGCGCAGCAGGCCACCATGCCGTCGTACAACCCATGGGCACGCAGCAGGTCCCGCCGCGCCGCCCAGGCGAAGCCGGTGTGCCCGTGGGCGTCGAAGTTGCCGGTCAAAAACAGCCGCGGCGACTCCCGAAATACGGCGGCGAAGCTCCGCCAGCCGGCGCCGTCGCCGGTGTATTGACGCTGCCGCGGCGGCAGGCGGAACGCGGTCGCGAAGGGCTGAACGATGCAGTGAGCGTCGAGCGCCCGTGAGGTCGCGCCCGGCCAATCGGGGTCGTCGAAGAGGACGTCGCAGTCGAGCCAGGCGACCTTGGTGCAGCGCTCCGGGAGGCGGGCGAGTGCCAGGTTCAAGAGGCGCTCTTTCTGGAACATGATCGACGGGCTGCAAAGCTGCACGACGTCGGCGCCGGGCTCGAGCTCGAAGCGCGCCTCGCCGAACGCACACTCGACGGTGATGACGTCGAGGCCGCCGGCGCGGATCGGCTGCAT
Organism: Deltaproteobacteria bacterium; assembly: GCA_016218825.1. Taxonomy (GTDB): domain Bacteria; phylum Myxococcota; class XYA12-FULL-58-9; order XYA12-FULL-58-9; family XYA12-FULL-58-9; genus JACRCV01. The sequence goes on along the minus strand of JACRCV010000060.1, from coordinate 26,144 downwards.
GAACGAGTCGTAGTTGACCCGCTTCGACTTGAAGCCGCCCGGGTTGAAATAGCAGGTGACGATCCCGAGGTCGGCGGCAGGACGGTAGGCGGTGGCGGGCTCCACGACCTGCAGCATGATCACTCCGCGGCGCCGGCCTCAAAGAGACCGCGCTTTCTGGGCTCGGTCAGATTCCCGAGGTCGACCTTCGGATCGTCGAAGATCCGGTCTTTGAGCACGGCCACGAGCTCCCGGTGCCGGGGATGCTCCGGTCGATGCACGCTGCGCGCCGCGAGCTCGTCGGGCGCGAAGGTCTGCCAGTCGACGAGCTGGCTGAAGTAGACACAGTCGACATCCAACCGCTGGCCGAGGCGCACGAACTCCGGCATCTCGGTGAAGTTGTTCTCCTGGACCACCATGCTGATCTTCACGCGTCTGAGCGGGCCCTCGCGGCGCAGCTGCCGGACGAGCTCCAGGTTCCGGAGCAGGCGCTCGAAGTCGCCGCCCTGTCGATTCACCGCGTAGGTCGCGGCCGTCGCCGCGTCGATGGAGATCTCCGTCGAGCCCACGAGCGCCCGGATCTCGGCCGGGATCGTGGCCCAGGTCCCGGGGGTCCAGAGCTGGGCGTTGGTGTGCAGGTGAATCGAGCGGAGCCGCGGCATGTCCGCCCTCTGCATCGACTGCAGCCAGCGCCTGAAATACGGGCTCCCGAAGGGATCCCCGGACCCGGTGATCGACAGCACGTGGGCGTCTTTGAGCGCCTCGTCGTTGAGCTTGCGTTGGATGGCGACGATCTCCTGCTCGCGATCGGTCTCCACCACGACCGCGGTGCGGCACGACGGGCAGGCGAGGTTGCAGGAGCGATCGTAGGCGCAGCTGATGTCGCGCGGCCCGTAGGGGAGCTCGGTCCAGCGTTCGCGGACCGCGGCGAGCAGCTCCGGGTCCTTGACGTCGGCGAGCGCGCTGACCGGGCCGGAGACAGTCTGCAGGAACGGACAGCGTTGCCGATCGCAGTAGGAGAAGGAGCCGTCCAAGATCGAGGCGCGGATCTCCTGCGCCGCGACGCTGTTCCACACCGCCGCCACCGACTGCTCCTTGAGGTTGCCGACGGCGCGCTTGAGCCAGGCCGAGCAGCACAGGTGCGTGAGGCCTCCTTGGCGGCGGCTGACCTCGAAGCGCTTGAACGGCTTGGCGCAGAACAGGGGCCGCGGCTCAGCCATGCGCGACACCCGAGAACAGCGCCGGTGCCGGCACCGCCTGCATCGCGTCGTACTGGCCGCAGGTACGCGCGCAGAGGGTGAACTCTCTGCGCGCCGGCGACCCCGGCACCCAGGTGTCCGGCACCGCGGCGCAAAAGAGCGGCCCCTCGACGATCTCCCGGAGCGAATGGCGCCGCGCGTCCTGGGAGTGCTTGCCCTCCGGCAGCCGGTGGATGAGCTTCCAGACCTCACCGGCCTCGGCCTTCAGACCCGACGAGTACAGGCCACCGACCCAACAGCACGGGAAGATCAGTCCCTCGGCGCTCGCGAAGATCTTGTGCTCGCCCACGGCCTTGCAGCTCACCCCGGTCTGCTCGGCGTAAGACCGATACGTCGTCCCACGGTCGGCGAGCGCGGCCACCCCCACGGTGGCAGCGTTGTGATAGCGAGGGTCGCTCGGCATCGAGATGGCGTACGCCGCCTGCCCGCGCCCATCTTGCACCGGCTTCTCCGGCACCAGCCGGCCGTTGACCAGGAAACGCTCGGTGCGCTTCGGGGTGAACTTCTTGAAGCCGAGTCGCGGGCTGAGCGCCGCCGCCGCTTCGACCTGGTGCTCGTTGTGGCGAAACACCAAGAACTCCCACTCGGCCCTGCCGCCGGCGCCGATGAACGCCTCCACCGCCCGCATGACCAGGCGCCACTTTGTGCGGCGGCGATAGATCGAGTTGGTGTCCTCGAGGCCGTCGATCGAGAAGATGCAGCGGTCGACGACCTTCGCCAGCCGCGCCCACCAGTCGGCGGTTCGGCCGCTGGCGTTGGTGGTCAGCCGGAGGTCGATGCCCGGATGGACGGCGCGGAAGTGCTCGAACACCGGCACGACGTCCTTGGCCACCATGGCGTCGCCGTAGTTGCCGCACATGTACATCCGCCGCAGTCGGCGGATGAAGTCGTCCGGGAAGATGGCGCGCACGTCCGCGAGCGAGAGCTCCGACAGCGGCAGGTTGGGATTGACCTGACCGCCCTGGATGTTGCGCGGACACATCGCGCAGGCGGCGTTGCAGCGCGCCGTCAGCTCGAGGTGCAGAACGCGGATCTCGTCGTAGCGGTACACGGCTCACCCGACCGGCTGTGGCAGCACGGGCGCCGGAAACCGCTCGCTGTTCTTCCACTGGACGGTGCTCGGGGTCAGCTCACCGCAGATCCACGCGCAGGTGTAGATCCGTCCCTCGGTCAACGAGCGCTTCGCGAAGCTCTCCGGGAAGCCGCGCTGGAACAACGGACCGGCGACAATCGCCTCGATGGAATGGTGCTTGGCGTTCAACGCCGCAACGCCACCGGCGGCGGCGACCATTTGCGCGAAGGCCTCCTGCTGGCTCGCGGACGCCATGTAGCTGCGGGCGCCGAGCCAACAGCACGGCAGCACCACACCGTCGGCGGAGATGTAGATCGCTTTCTCGGCCGCGACCTTGCAGCTGATCGTCGTCGTGTCGAGATACCGGGTGGAGGTGCCGTAGTGCTCGGTCACCGCCCGCATGCGAGTCAACGCCTCGTTGTTCCACTCGGGCGAGAGCGGCCGCTCGAGGTACGAGACCACGTTGCCGGATTTGTCTTTGACCGGAGTGCGGTCGATGTGCTGCAAGCGCTGGCCGTCGAAGAAGCGCGCGGTCGCCTTGGCGGTGAAACGGGTGAAGCCCATGGCCTTGGCGCGCGCGCGCGCCGCCTCCACCTGGTGCTCGTTGTGGCGGAACACCAGGAAGTCCCACTCGGCGTTGCCGCCGGCGCCGATGAAGGCCTCGACGCTCTGCATGATGACGCGCCACCTGGTGTTGCGGCGATAGACGGCGTTGGTGTCCTCGAGGCCGTCGATGCTGAAGCGGACGTAGCCGGTGGGGTGGCGCATCAGCCGGCCGAGCTCCGCCCACCACTCCGGCTTGCGGGCGCTGCCGTTGGTGTGCAGGCCCAGATAGGCTTTGTCGTTGGCGCGGCGGAAGTAGGAGAAGATCGCGAGGGTGTCCTTGGCGACGACCGGATCGCCGTAGTTGCCGCAGGCGTAGATGTGCCGCAGCTGCCGGACCAGGCTCTCCGGAACCATCCGCCGCACGTCGTCGACCGAGAGCTCCACGAGCGGCAGGCGCGGGTTGACGGTCCCGCCGCAGTCATTGCGCGGGCACTGGGGACAGGTGGCGTTGCACTTGTCGGTGATCTCGAAGTGGAGCTTGCGGAGCTCGTGATACGCGTACATCGTCCCGCCTCGGCCGTGCTACGCCGTCGGCACCGCCAGGCCATGACCCGGTTTGGCCGCGCCCCCGGCCGCCAACGCCGCGACCACAAAGTCGGCGAGCGCCTCGTAGCCGAGCTCCGGACCTTGGGTCGTGATCTCGCGGCCGAGGGCGCCGACGTGGGCGCCAAACCTGGCCGCGTCTCTTTCGGCCAACACCGCGGCCGCCTCGAGCCCGTCGAGCGCCAGCTCGAAGCGCGCCGCCCCGGTCGCGTCGAGCAGCGCCAGGAATCGACGCTGGACCTCGGCCGCCGGGATCGACGCGCCGCTCGCCACCGCGCGCACGCCGTTCGCGACCGCCTGCACCGCTTTGCCTTTGAGGCCGCGCGCCTGGCATTCGCGCCGCAGCAGCGCGACGTCGACGGCTTGGCCCGAGTGCCGGTCGGGCAGGGCCCTTGAGATCTTCGGCGCCGCGAGCGGCGGGTTCGCGGCTGCCGCCCGCGCGTCACCGGTCTTGAGCGTGCGGGCTTGCGGCGCGTCGTTGGCGTCGTAGCCTCGCCCCCCGGGCGCCAGCGGCGCGGCTGATCTATGCTCGTGCGCGGTCGCGCTCGTGCCGCCCTTCTTGTTCGAGAACGGCTTGATGCCGTCGACCGACCGCGCCATCGCAACCTCCCGAGTGACGTTCGAAAGCACCGGCAGTATACCTGCGGCCGGGGGCAGCCGGGAAGAGCCGACGCCCGGCCGACCTGGATCTCGGACGAAGAGCAGCATAAGGAATTGGCGATGCCGCCTGATCTGCAACGCGCCGTGGCCCGCTTCGCCCGTCTGGCGCCGCCCGGCTCGACGGTGGTCGTCGCGACGAGCGGCGGCCCGGACTCGCAGGCGCTGCTGCATCTGGCCGCGAGCGCCGCCGCGGCCCTGGGCTGGCGCGCGCTGTTCGCGCTCGGCATCGACCACGGTTTGCGCCCCGAGGCCGGCGCCGAGCTGGCGCGCGCCGCGCGTCTCGCGCGCGAGCTCGACGTGCCCTTCGCGATCGAGCCGGTCGCCGTCACCCGTCGCGGCAACCTGATGGACGCTGCCCGTCGCGCCCGCTACCGGGCCCTGGCGTCGTTCGCCGCGCGCGTCGGCGCCGATCGCATCGCGGTCGCCCACACCGCGACCGACCAGGTGGAGAGCATCCTCTTGAACCTGACGCGGGGCGCGGGCCTGCGGGGTGCCGGCGGCATCCGGCCGCGGCGCGGCAAGCTCATCCGGCCGCTCCTCGACACCAGCCGCGGGCAAATCCTCGACTACCTCGCGGCGCACCAGATCCCGTTCGCGACCGACCCTTCGAACCACGACGAACGGCGGGCGCGCGCCCTCATCCGCCACCGCGTCCTGCCGGTGCTGCGGCAGCTGAACCCGCGCCTCGAGACCGCGTTCGCGCGCTTCGGCGCCCAGGCGCGCGCCGACGAGCGCCTGCTGGCGCGCCTCGCGCGTCGTGACCTCGAGGCCCGGCTCGGCCCTCTCGACTCGCTCGCGGTCGCCGGGCTGCCGACGCCGGCGCCGCTCGGCTCCCGCCTCCTCAAAGCCTGGCTGCAACGCCACGGCCTCGACGCCGGTCGGGACACGCTCGCGCGCCTGCACCGCCTCGCGAGCGGCCGCCCCGGCTCGCTGTCGGTCGCCGGCCGCACCATTCGCCTGGAGGCGGGTCGCCTGTGGGTCGACGCCGAGGCGCCGTACGATCTGTTGTTGACCGTCCCCGGGCGGCTGCGGCTCGAGCGGCTCGGGATCACCGTGGTCGCCGCGCCCCTCGAGACGACCGCGCGCCGGGGCCCGCGCTTGCCGGAAAACGATCGCGACATGGTTGCCATCGCTCTCCCCGGCCCCCATCTTCCCCTCAGAGTGAGGACCGTCGTGCCCGGAGATCGCATGCAGCCGTTCGGCAACCGTGGCCGGATCAAGGTCGGCGACCTGTTCACCAACGCCAAGATCCCCCGCGCCCTCCGGCGTGCCTGGCCGCTCGTCGTCGCCGGCGATTCGATCCTTTGGGCGGTGGGCCTGCGGCGTGGCGCGGGTTTCCCCGTGCAGCCGCGGGCGCGCGGCGCGGTGGCCGTGAGGGTCGAGGGAGCTATCCCTTGGCAGCCGTGCTAAAGTAGGGGAGAAATGGCGGTACGGCGGATGCCGACGCGGTGGGTCTAAGGAGAGGCGTGTGAAGCAGTCGCACAAGACAATCCTGCTCTGGGCCGTCCTGATCGTGATGTTCTATCTGATCTGGACCATCGTCAGCTCCTCGCGGACCGACGTGCAGGAAGTGACGTTCGCGGAGTTCTTGGAGTCGGTGAGCGCCGGTGATCTCAAGTCCAGCGAAGTCGAGATCAAGAACGAGGTCGAGTTCCACTGGATGGACGGCAAGACCAAGAAGAAGGCCACCGGCAAGCTGACCGACAGCGTCCTCGACAAGCTCCAGAGCCAGAAGGTCAAGTTCAAGATGGTCTCCGAGGACAACTCGGCGCTCTGGCAGATCCTCGTCACCTGGCTGCCGATGCTGCTGGTGTTCTTCTTCTTGATCTTCTTGATGCGGCAGCTGCAATCGGGCGGCGGCAAGGCGATGAGCTTCGGCAAGGCCAAGGCGCGCCTGGTGAACGAAGGCAACCCCAAGGTGACCTTCAAGGACGTCGCCGGCATCGACGAGGCCAAAGAAGAGCTCAAAGAGATCATCGACTTCTTGAAGGACCCGAAGAAGTTCACGCGGCTGGGCGGCCGCATCCCCAAGGGCGTGCTGCTGATGGGACCGCCCGGCACCGGCAAGACCTTGCTCGCCCGTGCCATCGCCGGCGAGGCCGGGGTGCCGTTCTTCTCGATCTCGGGCTCGGACTTCGTCGAGATGTTCGTCGGCGTCGGCGCCTCGCGGGTCCGCGACCTCTTCGAGCAGTCGAAGAAGCACGCGCCCTGCATCGTGTTCATCGACGAGATCGACGCGGTCGGCCGGCACCGCGGCGCCGGGCTCGGCGGCGGCCACGACGAGCGCGAGCAGACCTTGAACCAGCTGCTCGTCGAGATGGACGGCTTCGAGTCGAACGAGGGCGTGATCCTGATCGCCGCGACCAACCGCCCCGACGTCCTCGATCCGGCGCTGTTGCGGCCGGGTCGCTTCGATCGCCGCGTGGTGGTGCCGCGACCGGACATCGGCGGGCGCGGCGAGATCCTCAAGGTGCACACCAAGAAGGTGCCGCTCGACGAGGACGTCGACCTCGAGGTCCTGGCGCGCGGCACCCCGGGCTTCTCCGGCGCCGACCTCTCGAACCTGGTCAACGAGGCGGCGCTGATCGCGGCGCGCGAGGACAAGAGCAAGGTCGCGCACACCCACTTCGAGCACGCCAAGGACAAGGTGCTGATGGGCACCGAGCGCAAGAGCATGATCATCAGCGCTCAAGAGAAGCTGATCACCGCGTACCACGAGGCCGGGCACACGCTGGTGGCGAAGCTGATCAAGAACGCCGATCCGGTGCACAAGGTCACCATCATCCCGCGCGGCCGCGCCCTCGGCCTCACCCAGCAGCTGCCGATCGAGGACCGCTACAACATGTCGCGGGTCTATGCGCAGGACCGCATCGCCATCCTCTTCGGCGGCCGGGTCGCCGAGGAGCTGCAGTTCGGCGACATGACCACCGGCGCCGGCAACGACCTCGAGAACGCCACCGACCTGGCGCGCAAGATGGTCTGCGAGTGGGGCATGAGCGACAAGCTCGGACCGCTGACCTTCGGCAAGAAAGAGGAGGCGATCTTCCTCGGCCGCGAGATCGCGCAGCACCAGGAATACTCCGAGGCGACCGCGGTCGAGATCGACGCCGAGGTGAAGCGCATCGTCGGCGAGCAGTATCGCCGCGCCAAAGACCTGGTCGCGACCCATCAAGACAAGCTCAAGGCGGTGGCCGACGCCCTCATCGAGTACGAGACCCTGGACGGCGAGGAGATCGAAGGGCTGATGCAGGGCCGGGCGCTGACCCGCCCGCCGCCGAAGATCAAGATGTTCACCCGCGAAGAGATCGACGCCAAGCGCAAGGCCGAGGCCGCCGCCACCGACAAGAAGCCCCGCGGCGTCTTGGGGCCGCTCGCCGGTGAGGTCAAGGCGTGAGGCCGTAGGCCCCGACTCGACGCTCCCCTACTTCGCTTTCGCGCACATCTCCTTCGCCGCGAGCGCTCGGGCCTCCTTGGCGTCGAGCTTCAACGCCGCGTCGATGGCCGGCTTGGCCCCGGCGCAGTCGCCGCGGGTGGCGAGGATCAACGCCACGAGCCCGTGGGCGCCGGCCGCCTCCGGGTCGTGCGCCAAACTCTTCGCCGCGAACTCCAGCGCCTTGTCGTAGCTCTTCGCCGCGAACAGCATCTCGGCCATCTTCAGATGGCGCTTCGCGACGACCTTGTCGCCGCCGTCCACGGCCTGCGGCGGATTGAGCGCCGCGGCGAGCTCGGCGTCGCTGATGAGCCCGAGCAGCCGCTTGATGCGCGCCTCGACGATGACCGCGTAGTCGATCTTGTGGAACGGCTCGTAGGCCACGAGCTTGTGCTGCTTGTCGGCGATGCCGATCACCGGGTGCAGCACCACGCCGAGCTTGCCGTAGAGCGCGTCACCCTTGTCGATCAGCACCGGCATCGTCAGCCCGGCCTCGGCGACCGCCGCCGCCACCGCCTCCTTCGCATAGGCGTCCGAGACCACCGCGACCCAAGCCACCCGCTTGTCGCCGAGCTTCAGCGCCAACGCCGTCATCTGCTTCAAGACCGCGCGCGAGTTCTCTTGGTCGGGACGGAAGAACAAGAAGACGTTGGCGTCGGCGTCGCCCAAGAACGGCTGCCTGCCGCCGGTGAGCTTGTCGAGGGTGAGGTTCTCGACCTGGTTGCCGATCTCGGCGTTGTAGAACGCGTTGCCGGGCGCGGCCACCGACGCCGACGACGCCCAGAGAATGAGAGTCCAGAGGACAACCGATGTGCGCATCAGGCCCCGCGAGATAGACCGCTTTCGTCTGCCGTCGATTCCCGCGCCGCGGCTGCCGCGGCGCTCCCCACCCCCACCCCTGAATCCCCGCCCCCGGGTGGGGCGGGGACGACGATCGCTTCATCTCGAAAGCAGTCTAGGGTGCGCCGCACGACTTCTTGGCGGCGAGCGCGGTGGCCTCCTCCGGGACGAGCAACAGCGCCTTGTCTATGTGAGGTCTTGCGGACGCACAGTTATCTTGCGCCGCGTACGCCGCGGCCGCAAGGGCGTGCGCCCGCGCCAGGTCCGGCGCCTTGTCGATGGCCTTGAGGGCGGCGTCGACGGCCTTGGCGTACTGCTTGCCGTTGTACAGCAGCTCCGCGAGCTTCAGGTTGCGGCGCGCGACCTCGCCGTCACCGCCCTGGATCGCGGCCGGCGGGTTCAACGTCGCCTCGAGCTCGGCGGCGGTGATCTCCCCGAGCACCAGGCGCACCCGCGCCTTGACGACCTCGCCGTAGTCGACCTTGCGAAACGGCTCGTAGGCGGCGAGCTTGCCGGCGCCGTCCACCACCGCGACCGTCGGGTGCAACATGGCGCCGAGCTTGCCGTAGAGGGCGTCGCCGTTGTCGAGGAGCACCGGCATCTCGAGCCCGGCGGCGGCGAGCGCCGTCTCGACCGTCGCTCGCTCGAAGCCTCCGGGCACGACGCCGACCCAGTAGACCTTCTTCCCCGCGAGCGCCTGCTTGGCGCGCGCCATCTCTGCGAGCCCGAGCTTGGAGTTCTCTTGATCGGGGCGGAACAGCACGAAGACGCTGGCGCCGACACCCTTGCCGAGGAGCGTGCCGTCTTTGCCGTGGATGGTCGGCAGCGTGACGTTCGCGATCGGATCGCCGACCTTGACGTTGTAGAACGCCGCGCCCGCCGCCGGCCACACGGTGAGCGGCACGACGACGCCGGCGACGGCGACCAGCGAGCTGCGCAGCACGCGCGGCGCCGCGGCGCTACTTCTTGTTCGCATAGGTCTTGGTGTTGTGACAGGTCTTCTCGCACTGGCCGCCGGTCGCGGTCTGCTTGAAGTTCAGCGGCAGCATCCAGCCGCCGCTGCCGAAGGGGACCGCGTCGCGGATCTGATGCGGCTTGTGCGAGGCGTGCACCTCGTGGCAAGCGCGGCAGGTGCGGCCGCGGTCTTCTTTGTGCACGTGCAGGTAGTGCAGGCTCCGGTCGCCGTCCCTGAACTTCGTCAGCGTCGTGGTCGTGGCGTTCGCCATGATCTGATCGTTGTGGCAGCGATAGCACAGGGCGTAGTTCGCCGGGTCGTAGGGGCTGTAGAACTTCTCGGGGTAGGCCTGCACCAGGAGGCGGAAGTTCGCGCTGCCGTGGGTCTGGTGGCAGGCGCTGCAATCCTTTTGAGCAATGGGGCCGTGCTTCACCTCGTTGTCGGTGAGCAGCTGCTTGATGTTCATGAGCTTCTTGCCGTTGTCGTCCGCCAGATCGTTCGTCGAGTGGCAACCGACGCACAGGTCATAGGGCAGCTGGATCAGCAGGTGCTCGACGTTGGCGGCGTGCGGGTTGTGGCAAGCGAGGCAGGCGCGCTCTTTGGTGATGGCGCCGTGCCGCACCTTCGAGGTGGTCGCGACCTTCTCGATGTCGGAGTGGCACTCGTAACACAGCTGCGGCGCCGGATCGGTCAACAGCTTCTTGTAACGCGAGTTGTGGGGGTTGTGGCAGGCCGTGCAGCCGGCGTCGATGGCGTCGTGCTGGAACTTGCGCCCCGCGAGGGCCTCTTTGATCTCCTCGTGACAGGTGAAGCACATGTCGTTGCTGTTGTCCACGACCGGCCCCGGAGCCTTCGGATCGCCGCTCTTGTGGCAGATGTTGCACTGTCCGACCTCGAAGGGCGCGTGCGACCAGGCGACGTCCGGGCCGGGGGGGAGCGGCGCCAACGGGGCGCGCCTCGTCGGCTTGACGCCGGCGTTGGCCTTCGGCTTCGCGGGCTTGTCGGCGGCGCTCGCCGCCTTCGCGGGCGCGGCGTTCTTGGCGGGGGCGGCGGGCGCGGCGCCGGCGGCGGCGGCGAGGCCGAGAAGAAACATCGAAGGCGCGAGGCTACTGGCGCGTGACATGTTCATGGCTTGCTTTCCGGTTGGGGTTTGGGCTTGTCGAGGCGCAGGTGGTCTCTCTGGCTCGCGTGCGGATCGTGACAGCCGAGACAGAGGGCCGGGCTGAGCTTTGGATCGGCGCGCTCCGGGTGCTTCTTGGTGCACGCCTGGCGATGGCACCCGGCGCAGACGTCGGCGAGCTTGCCGACGAGCAGGCTACGGTCGGCGCCGTTGTGAGGGTTGTGGCAGTTGGTGCAGGGCTCGAGCGCCGCGTGCTTGTGCTGGCTCTTGGCGAGCTCCTGCTGTAGCTCGTCGTGGCAGACAAGGCAGGTCGTGGACACCGGCTGGCGGGCGCTGCCCGGGCCTTTCGGTTTCTTGACGCTGTGGCAGGTGTCGCAAGCGCCGGCTTCGAACGGCGCGTGCGACCAGCCGACGGTGCCGGCAACCGGCGCCAGGCTCCACTTGGGTGGCGAGATCTTGTCCTCGGCGTGGGCGGCGGTGGCCGCCGAGATCAAGGCGATGAGGGTGGCGCCGCGCATGCGGCGGGCGGCGGCGGTGAGCCTGGCGAGGCGATGCATGATCAACACCATGAGATCCCGCAGGACAGCTCTACATTCAATCGCGCACGCCGGTTACACCCGAGGTCCTATCCCGGTGTCAAGAGCAGTTGCGAAGGGTCGTGCGGCTCGCGTATGGAGGCGGCATGGTGACAGAGGAGCCGAGCGCGGTCGCCCAGACGCCGGCGCCGATCGACCTCGGTGGCACGGTGTTGGACTTTCGGCACCCGTTGCTGATGGGGGTGTTGAACGCGACGCCGGACTCGTTCTCCGACGGCGGGGCGCTGACGTCGGTGGACGACGCCCTCCGGCGGGCCGAGGCGCAGGTGGCGGCGGGGGCGCGGATCCTCGACGTCGGCGGCGAGTCGACCCGGCCCGGCGCGCTGAAGGTGGACGCGGCGGTCGAGCGCCAGCGGGTGTTGCCGATCGTGACCGCGCTGACCTGGCATCGGTTTCCGGTAGCGGTCAGCGTCGACACCAGCAAGGCCGAGGTGGCGGCGGCGGCCCTGGATCACGGCGCGACCATCGTCAACGACGTCACGGCGCTCGCCGATCCGCGGATGGCGGCGGTGGTCGCGGCGGCGGACGCCGCGTTGATCCTGATGCACAGGCGCGGCGAGCCGCGGACGAGGCAGGAGGGCGTGATCCACTACGACGACGTCGTCGGCGAGGTGCGGGCGTTCTTGGCGGCGCGCATCGAGATCGCGGTGGCGGGCGGCGTGTCGCGGGATCGGATCCTCGTCGACCCCGGGATCGGCTTCGGCAAGACCGTGGCCCACAACATCGCCCTGACAAAGGGGCTGCGGAGCCTCGCGGCCCTCGGCCGGCCGGTGGTTTATGGGCCGTCGCGGAAGCGCTTCCTGGGCGAGATCACCGGTCGGCCGGTCGAGGACCGAGATCGCGCGACCGCCGCCGCCTGCGCGCTGGCGCTCGAGCTCGGCGCCCACGTGTTGCGGGTGCACGACGTCGCCGCGGTCCGCGACGCGGTGTTGGTGGCGGATGCGTTCTGCTCGTGACGCGGCGTCACCACCAGGCGCGAAACGGCTGCCCCTCCTGGGGCGCGCCGGTCACCACCAGCCGCTCGTTCGCCGCCGTCGACACCTGCACCCCGTCGTTGCTCGCGAAGACCAACCGCAGCTCGTCCGGGTGCACGCCGGCGGTGCGCGCCATGCACCCGCCCGCCACGAGCCAACCCACGACCACGAGCGCCAGGGCCGCTCGCCGGCGCCGGACACGAAGGGCCAGCACCGCCGCCGCCGGACACGTCCACAGGAGAACAAGCCAAGCGGGGGGGAGCGACCGGCCTTCCACGACGGTCCCCGCGGTCTCGCCGACTGATCCCTTCGCCACCTCCACCTCTACCACCAGCGAGGTCTCGCTCGCCGGCGCCATGGTCAACGCCGTGCCCTGAAGGTCGAGCCTGCCCCCGGAGAGCCCCTCTGCTACCGCGAGAGGCGCGCTCCCCGGGTCGACCGAGCCGTCTCGGTCCCGGTCCTCGTACAGCCGGAAGCGCGGCTTTCCGTAGCTGCCGCCGTCGGCCCGCCCCTCGAGGATCAAAGACACGCCGTGAAAGACCCCCCCGATCGCCTCGGTCTCGAGCACGAGGTGCAACACCACGCCCCGCCCGCCGATGGACACCTCGACGCCCCGGCGATTGCCGGCGCCGGCCCGGACCCACAACCCGGAGTACGTGCAGCTCGTGTCGCTGCCGCACGGCCCCGGGGTCTCGCAGATCGCGGGTTGGTGCGCGCAGCGGTGGTCGCCGGTGCAGGAGTCGTACGAGCAGTCGTCGCCGTCCTCACAGTCGGCGTCGCTCAGGCAACAGTGGGAGATTGAGTCTCGCGAGCAGGCGCCGCTCGCAGGGTCGCAGTCGTTGCGGGTGCAGGCGTCGCCGTCCTCGCACTCGGCGCCGCTCGCGCAGCAGCCCGCCGGGCTCGCATAGCCGCAGCGACCGGTGCCCGGGTTGCAGGATCCGTCGATGCACGCGGATGCGGTCACGCAATCCTCGTCCGCCACGCAGCACTCCGACAACCTGCTCTCCTCGCAGACCCCGCTCGCCGGCCGCACACGACCCGCGCGCAGGCGTCCGCCGATGCAGGGCAGGAGCTCACGAGGTCGACGTCCTCGTCGAAGAAGCCGTCGCAGTCGTCATCCAGGCCGTCGCAGGTCCGGTCATCCGGCGCGCGCGGCGAGCCCGGGGAACAGGAGTCCACGACGGTGCCGCCCGCGCAGGCAGTCACGCCGGTGGCGGCGCAGCCGCCGACCCCGCAGGAAGTGGCGACCGGCAGATAGTGCTCGTCGGCCGGGCCGTCGCAGTCGTCGTCGACGCCGTTGCAGGAGCCGTCGGGCCCCGCCGGCGAGCCGGGGGCGCACGAGTCGAGGACGGCGCCGCCCGCGCAGGCAGTCACGCCGGTGGCGGCGCAGGCGCCGACCCCACAGGACGTGGCGATCGGCAGATAGTGCTCGTCGGCCGGGCCGTCGCAGTCCTCGTCGACGCCGTTGCAGGTGTCGTCCGGTCCTGCTGGAACGCACGGCGGCGGGACGACCACGATGCCGGCCTGGGTGCCGCTGATCGTGCCCAGGGTCGTGCACGTCGCGGTGACGAATTGCGTACCGGCGGTCGCGAACGCGAGCTGGAAGAGCTTGGCGCCGTTGTCAGCCAGGGTGAATGGGGTGTCGGCCGGCAGGCCGGCGGCGGGATCGCTGGACGTGAAGCGGATCGCTCCCACGTGCGAGGTCGCCACGTTGTCCCAGTCGTCGCGGACCGTGACCTCCAGGTCGTGGACCTCCCCGGCGACGGTCGGCGAGGGGAAGCCGGCCACGGTGAGCCGGGTCGCCGGCCCGGCGATGAACGAGACCGTGCCCGGGACCTCGGCGAGGCTCGTGCTGCTCGTCTCGGTCAGGGTCACGGTCACGTCTTCGGCGACGGTGTCGGTCACCGTGATCGTGGTCGCGCTCGCGCCGGGAGGTATCGTGATCGGGGCGCCGGCGACCGAGGCGGAGCCGCCGGCAGAGACGGCGGCGGCGTAGCGGGCGTGGCTGGTCGTGGGAACGCCGCCGGCGCCGGTCACCTGGATGGTGACGCCGGCCGAGTTGGCGGTTCCGGGCTGAGCCTCGGCGGCGGCCACGACCTGCACCTCGGTCGCGGGATAGGTCCAGGTGACGTTGCCCGGCGTGGCGCCGCCGAAATCGCGGTCGACCTCCTCGCCCTGGAACGCCCCGTCGGCGGCATCGAAGCGCACCGCGGTGGCAGCGAACGAGCCGTCGACATTCACCGCGCCCGCGACGCCGTCAACGTCCTCGAACTCGCAGCCGGTGGCGAGCCCCCCGGGCGGAGCACCGGCGGTGCGCAAGGAGAGGAGCGCGCCGCCGGCGGGCGGGTGGTGGAACCTCCCCCGATCGAGAGCGACGATCGAGGCCCCGGGGGCGAGGTCGAGGCCGCGGGCGTCGGCGTAGGCGATCTCGAACCAGTCGCCCTGGAACGTCCCCGAGACCGCGAGCGCAAAACGCTCGGGGGTCACCGGATCGGTCGTCGTCACCCGGGCGCGCAGCGCCGCGGCCGTGCCCACGAGCTCGAGCCGGCCGGCGACGCTCAAGGTCGTGTTGCCCGATAGGCGGAGCGCGGCGCCGGGCTCCACGTCAAGGGTGGTGCTCGCTGCGGTCGTGGACGTGGTCGCGGCCGGGCTCGACAACGCCAGCGTCTTCCCCGCCGCGACGCGGAGCGTCCCTTGCGACAACGTGAGCGCTCCGGCGACGGTGAGCTCACCGGCGAGGTCGGTGGGATCCACGGTCACGACGCCGGCCGCCGTCTTCGTCGCGGTCACGGCGCCGAGACCAGCGGTCCCGGCCGTGAGCCGGATCTCGTCGACGTAGTGGTACGAGCCGGTGAAGTTGCGGAAGGCCTCGAGCTGGATCTGCAGATCAGCGTTGTCGTCGACCGCGGGGTCGACGTCGGAGAGGTAGACTGCGTCCGCGGTGTAGGCGGAGGTCCCGGTCACGGTCTTCGCGGTCTTGAAGGTCTGGCCGCCGTCGAGGCTGTACTTGACGTAGAGGACGTAGGTTTCGCCCGCCTGGGTGTTGGTGGCGCGACCGAAGGCGAGCCGGATGCCGCGCCGGCCGGTGGTGCTCACGGCCCTGGTGAGCGTGTTCGTCTTACACGTGTTGCCGCGACCGAGGTTGACGACGCGGGTGCCGACGCCGGGGCTCGTCGGCACCCGGTCCACCAGGACGTCGCTCGGACCGCACGGCGCGCCGGTAGTCCAGCCCGAAGGGGCCGCACCCACGGCGTTGGCTTCGAACCCGTCGTAGAGCAGGGTCTCGCCGGCCGCCGACTGCCGGAAGGTCCCCGAGCCGCCGAGCGAGGCCGGCGCGGCGCTCGAGAGCGTCAGCGCCGCGTTTCCCATCTCCAGGGTCCCGTCGTTGCGGACGCTGCCGGTCACGCTGAGGGTCGGCCCACGCATCGTGGCGCTGCCGCCGGTGACGAGGAGGTCCCCGTTCACCACGGTCGCGCCGTCGCCGGTTGCGAGCGTCCCCGAGGTCGAGATGCCCGCCGCCGTCAGGTTGCCGGTCCCCCCGACAAAGGCGCCGGCGTTCTCAAGAAGGCCGGTGCTCACGTCGCCCGTGCCCATGAGGAACGTGCCCGAGCTCACGAAGGGGCCGGTGACGGCGAAGGTGCCCGCGGGGCCACGGACGAGGCGTCCGGCGTTGTTGACGCCGCCGGTGCAAGTGAGCCCGCCGCCGTTCAGATCGAGCTCGCTCGCGGCGGTCTGGAGGTCGAGGTTGCCGCTCACCGAGAGCGGCGCAACCGCCAGCACCTCGGCGGCGCCGGAGAGGACGAGGTCGGCGAACGCGAGGGGGGCGGCGTCGGCGGTGACGATCACGTCGTCCACGTAGAGGCCCTCGTGCGGCGGCTGGTCGTTGCAGTTGTCCCAGCCGCTCCAGAAGCGGACCTTCACGTCAGGCCGGCCGGCGTAGGGCGTCAGGCTCACCGAACCCTCGGTCCACGCCTCCAGCTCGCCGGCAAAGAGCCCGCTCGGACCTGCCGCGACCGGATTGGCGGTGCGCGCCGTCCCGTTGGCGCAGGTGCCGGAGGTGAACTTGGCGGCGAAGGGCGAGGTGCTCGCGGCGTGCGGCGCGATGCTCGTCCAGGACGCGCCGCCGTTGATGCTCACCTGGACCACGAACCCGTCGCTCGCACCGGGCCCCGAGCCGTTCTCCAGGCTGATGCGGTAACGGTGCCGCCAGCGCAACGTCGCGCTCGCCTTGCCGGCGAGGCTGAAGGAAGGCGACGCGAGCGCGGCGGCGCCCGCCACGGTTCGCTGGCCTTGCTGGAACCAGGCATGGATCGGCGAGTCCGTGACCTTCTCCTCGACGCGCCAGGGGATGGGCGAGCCGGAGGTGACCGACGCCGTCCAGGCCGTGGTCCCGCGCTCGAAGTCGTCGGCGAAGACCACGCCGGTCGCCATGAAGGCACGGCGCCCCGGGGTCTGGCTCGCGAAGTCCACCCGGCCGGTGCCCGGCGACAGCGAGGCGGTGGCCGCCAAGAAGAGGGAGCCGGACAAGAGGACCGTGCCTCCCGCCGTCATGTCGACGGTGCCGGCGCTCACCGTGAGGTCGCCGCCGACCGCCACGCTGCGGCCGTTCGTTGCCAGGGTGCCGCCGGTGACCGTGACCGCGTGGGCGGCGGCACCGGCCACGTCCACGGTGGCGACCAGAGCGGGGATGACGGCGTCGTTCGTGGCGTCGGGCGCGCCGGGCGGGGTCCAGTTGCCGGCCTCCGACCAAGCGGTCGACACGCTGCCGTTCCAGGTCTTCGTGGGCCCGAGGGAGGTGTAGCGGTCGGCGACCGTGACGATGGAGCTTCCATGAACGGTGCCGACGACGACGTCGTAGACTCCGGGGGCAAGGCCCACCGGAACGGCGACGCGGATCCGGGACGCCGAGACGTAGGTCACGCTCGCCGCCGTGTCCGCGCCGCTCGGGATCGGCCTCAACACCGCGGTCGTGCCCGTCTGGCCCAGGAAGCTCGTGCCCAGGACGGTGACGGTCTGGGGCGCGCTGCTGCTCCCCGAGTCGGGCCAGATCGAGATGACCGACGGCGCACCGACGAAGTCCACGTAGAGCTCGGGCTCGTTGCGGTCGACCACCCCGTCGGGCGTGGCGTTGGTGTCGGTGGCGTAGCTCGGCACGTGCATGCCGATGAGGAACGAGCCGGAGGCGATGGCCGCCTGCAAGTCGGCCAAGGCCGCGGCGTTGAGCGGCGTGCCCGTCTGCGTGACCGGGTCGCCGCCGTTCATCCAACAGTCGCAGTCGTTCTGCTGGCCGGCTACCACGGCGTAGTCGGGGTTGGCGCCGTGGGCGCCGTCCTGCCACATCAGGGCGGAGGTCGCCGTCTCCGGGTCGCGGGTGAGGCGCCCGAAGTGGACGGTCTGGCTGTTCGCCGTCGAGCGGTTGGTCGACCGGAAGAAGACGTTGGCCGAGACCGCGCTCACGACCGAGGCGGGATCGAGCGCGGTGAGGTCGAAGCGAAAGGCGAGCTGGTAATACTCGTCCGCGACCGGGTTCGTGAAGTGCTTGCTCCCGAGCCGCAGACCGTCGGGGAAGATCGAGAACGAGCCGGGACCCGCGGCCGCCGCGGCGCCGGTCGTGAGCGCGAAGCCGGTGGTCACCGTCGCCGGCGGGTCGACGACCAGCGGGAAGCTCCGCTCCGGCGCCAAGAGCCACGCGGCCGGAACCTCGACCGCGAGCGCACCCGAGGCGGACTCGAAGCGGTAGCGGGCCGCGACGCTCGCGCCCCGCGCGTCGTAGGCCCGCGGCGCCGGCAGGACGAGCTCGGTGCCGTGGGGGCCGACGAGCTCGATCGCGCCCGAGGTGACGAAGGAGGGCGCCGCGGTCTGACCGCGGGCAGCGAGGGAGAGGAGCGGATCGAGCGCGACCGTGGCGCGCGCCGCCAGCGTCTGGTCCGGCGCGGGCGTGAGATAGCGCCGCACCGCCTCGGCGGAGGCGAGCACGAGATCGTGCTTGACGCCGTCCTTGAGCACCCGGAAGCGCTCGGTCGCGCCGTCGAGGTCGTACCACGCGAGGGCGCCCTCGGCGCCGAGCGCCGCCGACCCCGCCTCCGGCCACGACGGCCGCCAACTGAGACCGAGGCCTTGCTGCGACTCGAACCGGACCGCCGAGCCGGTGCCGAGCTCGGCGGGGAAGCGCGCGCGGACCAGGCTCTTTTGGGCGATCGCCCCCTCGCCGGTGCGTGCGAGGGCGGTCTCGATCGGCCGCCAAGCCCCGCTTGGGTCGCGAAAGGCGCGGGGCGCGGCGGTGATGACCGCGGTCGTGCTGCCGTCCTCGCGGTGGATGAACGTGGTCGTCGGGCTGACCCGCTCCTCGAAGACCGCCGGGCTTGGCGCCGGCGGCACGGCTTCGGGGAGATCCGAGCATCCGGCGACGAGGGCGGCCGAAAGGATCAGGTCGCGAAACCCCATGATTCGCCAGCGGCCCACGTGGCCTCCCTGCCAGGCACGGCCGAGCCCTCAGAAGGTGGCTCCGTTTCGCGAAGGAGGCCCGGATGACGGGCAAGACGATCGCAGTCGCGCAGTCGTTCGTTTCCTCGGGACAGAGTACCCGATGTTCCCTCCGCCATCCACGCCGCAGATCTCAGGGGCCGGCCCAGAGCAGGGCGATCCTGTTCGGCACCGGCGTAGCATGACGCGCCCGCGGCCGTCAGCGTCGGCGCCGGACGTCCGTGGCCGGCACGTGCTGACGGCGATGGAACCGACGCCGTTGCCTGAGCACGAGGGGCCGTGTTAGTGGGAAGGTGCCACGAGAGGGCCATCGACAGCTGATTGACTGCATGAAGATGGCCTGGGGTGGTGGCAGTGGGGGTGGTGACAGGCGTCGCAACGCAACGCGTTATTAGATAAAACATCAATGATATCATAGACGCGCCCGTAGCTCATTCGGATAGAGCACCGGCCTTCTAAGCCGGGGGCAGTTGGTTCGAATCCAACCGGGCGCGCCACTTGTACCTACGCTGAACCGCTGAGACTCACTGCCCGTCGTCTAGAGCTCGAACCGCCACAGCTTACGTGTGTTTTCCCAGAGCTTGTTCGAACTCCTGCTTGGACATCATCTTGACGCCATTCGTTGCATCCTGAATGCCCAGCGATGCAGCGGCGGTCCGCTCAGGCGAGAATGGCATCGACCCCATCGGCCCCGAATCATAAAACGCTGAACTCGCATCCACCTTCTGGCCGCTCTTGACCGCGCCAAAGAACCGCAGGTAGGTCGTGTAGGGAACCTCCTGGCTATGTACCATCGGTATGATCCTCCTTCTTCGGCGGCTCAAGGTAGCCCTCGGCAACCATATGCCGTGTCAGGCTGCGTTCTCGCTCAAGCTGCTCTTGGAGAAACCGGACCAAGGTCGTGACCGCGAGCTGTCCCTGCGTGAACCCTGCCTCTTCTTGGGTGAACCCCTGCAACCCCCGCAGCCGCGCCCGCGCGTCCTGAATCACGGTAGCGAAGTTCGCCAGCGCCAGGTAAGCCTGAAAGCGACCTTGGGTCTCCATCTCTTTCCTGGCTTCCCGTTGCTCCTCGATTTGTGTGGCCAAGCTCTTGTGCGCGACCTTCAGATCCTCCCTTTGCAGCTCAAGTTGTCGGCTCTGATAGAGGAGTGCCACGACGACCCCGACGAACGCGAGCCCAGAGAAGATCGCGGTCAGCCCACCGAAGAGATCGCCAAACTGGCCTACTTCCCTCGGAGCACCGTAGGCGGCCGACACTCCCCAATAGTAGGCCGCACCAAGGCCGAACACGGCGAGGACGCCCGCTGCGAGCGCTATCCATATTGTCCTTGTCATAACGCGGGCGTCATTACCGCACTTCCGCCAGCCCTAGGCAAGCGCCACCCGAAATTCCCGCACCACCGTGCTGCCGTCGGCATCGACGGCCAGCTTGCCCAGAACCCAGACGCCGTCTTCTTGGACGCGCACGGTGATGCGCTCGGGGAACAGGCTACGCAGCACGCCACGCGACCTGCCCGGGTCAGATCGGAGCACAGCGACGAGGTCGCGCAGCTGCTCGCGCACGAGGAACGGCGTCACCAACACCGGGTCTCTGCGCAGCGCCTCGGCCCGCAGAAGGTCGCCCGACACCTGGGTCAGCCGGGCCTCGGTCTCGTGCAGGCGCTCGCGCAAAGCGGGGCTGTTGTCACCGTCGCCCGCGAAGTCCAAGTAGTTCTGCACCTTGCGCTCGAGCTTCTGCCGCTCGACTCGCAGCCGCTCGATACTGTTGGGGTCTTCGGCGAGACGCTGACGCAGCTTGGCGTTGGTGCGGTCGGCGACCTCGGCCGCGAGCTTGTCGTCCAGCAGCTCGGCGACCACGGCGACGACAGCGGCTTCGAGCTTGCGCAACGGCACGTGGCGCTTGTTCTCGCAGGTGCCCTTTCCGGCGTTGAAACACTGGTAGTAACCGCCGGCCTTGCCCGACGAGAGCACGAGATTGCCATCGCCGCACGTGCCACAGCAGAGGAGCCCCGAGAGCAAGTGGTCGGCCTCGGACGATTTGCGACAGCCCCACCGCCGCTCGGCCGGCGTCTTCCCCTGCGCCCGGCGGCGGGTGATGTCGGCGAGCGTCCGTTGCACGGCCTCCCACATGTCTTGCGGCACGATGCGCAGGTCCTCGCGGAAACCATCGTCGCCGCCCATCGGCACCCACTCGCTCTGCGGCAACGCCCGCTGCACACGCCTACCCGTGGCGGGGTCGACTTCGTTTCTGCGCATGCGCCAGAACCACATGCCGGCGTAGCGCGGGTTCTTGAGCAACAGGTTGACGGTCGTGAAGCTCCACGCGCCGACCAGCCCCTCACGCCGATGGCTCGGACCGGGCGATGGGATCTTCATCTCGTTGAGACGGGCGACGATCTTCTTCACGCCAAGACCGTTGCGGCCGTACCACTCGAAAATCTGGCACACGACCGCTGCGCGCTCCGGGTGAATCTTGATTGCAAAGTGCGACTTGACCTCTTTGCCCTTGCGGTCCTCCTGGCGCGTGGCCTCGCTGACGTAGCCGTAAGGCAAGCTGCCATGCGAGTAGCCCGCGGCTGTTCGGACTGTCATGTGCGCGACCGTCGCTTCCCGTCGTTGGTCGTTCGACAGCTCGTTGACGAGGCCCTGCACGAAGAACAGCGGCTTGCTGCTGTCGTCATAGCTGCTTGTGTTCTCGGAGAGGGAGACGAACTCGACGTGGTGGAACCGCGCGAGGTTGCGCAGCCAGATGGTGCGCTCGACGAGGCGCGTGCTGCGCGAGAGGTCGAGGACGCAGACGGCGTGGACCCGGTGCGTGGTGATGAGCCACTCGACAAGCTCGATGCCCTCACGGGAGACACGCGTGCCCGAGATCGCCTCGTCTTTGACGAAGCCGGCCAACCGTTGCTCGACACCGAGGAGGAGCGGGTTTCGGACCGGCACCCGGTTGGCTGCGACGGCACTCTCGATCATCTCGATCTGCGCGTCGGCCGAGCCCGCGTTCTGATTCTCTGAACTGTACCGGCCATACGCGAGCACGAGCGCAGGGGTCGGACGTTCGATGAGCGGCAGCTTGAGGATTGGGAGCGCCGACAGGCCGGGAGAGAACTGCGGGCGAAGGCTACTTTGGGGCGACGGTTGGATCTGGCTGGTGCTCGTTATCCCCTTCGTCTCCGCCACAACGCTCCCGGAGCGCCCGCTCGGCGAGCACGTCGGCGAGAAGCTCGACGAGCTGGCCGAGGGGTGATTCGCGTAGCCGGTCTCGGCTACACCTGTCCGGGTGGCGGTCATGCAACTCACGCGCCTGCGCGCTCATCGCCGACCGTGGTAGTTCTCTGCCCAAGAACGTGAGTCCTTGGTGGCAGCCTGGGACTTGCTGATAATGACCAAGCGCTCCTCGTTGGCCTTCGTGAAGACAATGTCGATGCCGACGGCCGTGAGGGGCGGCAACAATACGCGCAGACGCTTCGAGAGCGGCGACGGACCCGCCGGCCAGCGATCCCCGTACCTCGGTTTGCCGTGGACCTCGGTCAGCTTGTCGTACAAATCGGCGGGTGTGCCGCTCCAGCGGTCGCGGGTCGCCATGAGCTTCCGGAGGGCTTGCGAAACCGGCTCTTCCAGCGCAGCCTCGACCTGGCTTGATTCGTTGAGTCGAAGTGCACTCAGAATGAGGTCGCGCTCGTACCCCATCGCCTCGGCAGCAGCCACGGCCCATCGCGTCCAGTCGGCCATGCGTGGCAACGACTGGAGTTCCACACTCGGGTGAATCCTCATCGTCTGGACGAGGACATCGAGGAATGCGCCGAAGATCCGCGGGCGCCGGGCCTCAAACTCACGCCAGATCACCGACTCCTCACGGCGCTTGTCGCTGGGGATACGCTCGAGCTCGACCAACACCGAGCGGTCCAGAAGGTCAGCAGCTTCGGTCGGGCAGTTGACACCCGTCAGGATGGGCGCACAGCCGAGCCTGAAGATGTAGGCCCCACCGTTGGTGTACAGCTCCCGCGTTGAGTATGCGCCGCGTGTTATCGCCACGCAGAACAGCGGTTCTTGGTCCTTGGTGAGATAGTTGATGTTGTCGAACACCGGCACTTCGTGCTGCGACAGAATCTGGGCAGTCTGGGCCGTATCGGCGTTGCCCAGGTTAAGTGCATCCACGGCCGAAGGGTCGATGCAGGAGCGTCCGATCTTGGCGGTCGTGCTCTTCGCGCTCCCTGGTGCGCCCTTGATGATGACGGCGCAGCGAGGGATGTTCTCCACCGCCGCAACAACGAGCCAGGCCTCGAATAGGGCCTCGTCCTCTGGCTGCGCAAAATTGAAGAATGGAGCCAATAGTTCGCGCAGGTTGCCGCCGCCTTCCGGGTCGGGATGTGCGGTCTGGTGCGGTTGAAGCTCGAACAAGATTGGCGGCTTACCGACGACCTCCCACTTCTCGGCCGTGACCCTGACCGCACGGCGTTTCTCATCCGCGAGTGCAATCCAGACAGCGCCGTCGACAACTGCAAAACGCTTGTGGAGCTTGATACACGGGCCGCGGTTGATGGCCGTAGCCGCGAGAACTTGACACACGGAATCAATGGCCGTGCCACCCACCGCCGACCCTGTCTCGAGGTGGAACCTCCACGCGAGATGACGCTTGTGCGCGGGACCGCCAACCCGCAGCACGTCGCGAACACCCTCGTGTGTCACGGCGGCGAAGGCATCTTTCTTGTCATCGTGGAACAGCTCATCCCGCTGGCCGATGTCGAGCAGCATCTCGATGGCAGAGCGGTCGTCCTCGGCCTCCTTCTTGAGCCCGGCGACACGACTCATGACGAGCTTCTGGTCATCAGCGTCGAAGGCGTCGGTGACCGCGCGCAACTCGTCGAGCAGGCCCTTGGCGAGCAACCGGTCAACGCCCGAAGCCGCAACGACCTGCGCCGTAGTTTCGAGAAACTCGACCTTGGCCATCGTGGTGGCCTTGGGCTGTAGCTCGGCGAGTAGTAATTGGTACACCTCGACGGCAGGCTTGCTGTTGTCCTGCCAGGTCTTGGTCTCCACGGCCTGTGGCCGTGGAGGTCTCGAATACGCGCTCTCGACCGAGGCAAGGGCATCTTCAATCGGGTAGGGATGGTCGCCAAACTTCTCGACGCGAGAGTGGTACGACTCGGCGGCCGAACGTGTGTCCACAATGTCAACACCAGCGTCGCGCAGCGCCACGAACAGCTTGAAGCCGGTATCGTTGCGCGTGCCTCCGGCGACAACAGCCTCGACCGCAGCCTCCACCGCCTGCTCCGTGAGCGTCGCGAGGTTGACGGAAGGCGTGGTCGTAAGCGCAGTCGGCGGTGGCGTCGTCGCTGTCGTTGGCTCGGGCGTCGTCTCCTGTGAGTCTGTGATACACAGCAGTGCCGGGCCGGCGTCGCTTGCCGCCGCCCGCTGGAGAAGGCCGAGCTGCGCCTCGTCGGTCGTCAGCGTGAAGTCCCCAACATAGGGTTCCACGGTGAAGAACACCGACCGTAAGCCGGTGACGAGATGAAAGCCCAACGGCATTTTCATGCAATTGCCGCGCGCCCCCGGCTTCAGCGCGTCCTGCTTCGGGAAGACCTCAATCTCCTTGAACTTCGCGGCGTCGGGGCCGAGCGCCTTGCGAACTTTTTGGACGAGCGCTTTCGCCCCCCTGCGCAGCTTCCGTGCTTCGGCACCCTGGGGTGCGAACAGCCAGGCGTGGACCCCTTTATAACCAGAGAATTCGAACAACGGGAGCAAGGTACGCTCGCGAGCGAAACCGTCGGTCAGCCGGACCGCCTTGGCAAGAGGCTCGGGTAGGCCATCCGCGCCGAGTTCTGGCTTGAAGTTCTTCAGGGCCTCGGCCAGGTCCGGGTGCTTGCGAATATTCAGGTCGAAATCAATACCGACCCACCGCGCCACCTGGCCGGACAACGGCACGACGCCGACCGTGTGTTTGCCGACGACGTGGTCGGCAACTACTTCCTCGGTGACCTGCTCCTCGACAAAAGTGTAGCTGCCCGTCGGCCGTTGCCGAAAGAAGTAGCGGTCAACGACGACGAACGCGCTGTACAGCGCGGCAACCAAGAGAGCTTTTACGTCCGGCATAGAGCCTCCATCAGCGAAGTGATGGGGGACCTTCACGCCTCAAGTCTTTGCTGCTTGCACCGAGATTGCAGGTGCTGCTGCGTCGCTACCCCTCGGTAGTGAGAGCGTCCGGTGGCAAGGGCGTCCACATATCGCCGCCACGTTCAAAGGCAATCACCTCGTCGCGGCGAAGTCCAAGCTGGCGAAATCGTGCGATGAGCCGAGAGCGCTCCTCGCTCATGCGGGCACTGCCAACGTCCGCGGTGCCGCCCCATTCACTCAAGCGTGTCGCCGCAAGGTCTTCAACGTCCTCGAATCGTATCCTCGTCTCGACGTGCCCAGCCGGTTTCTTGTTGCCTGCTTTGTGGCGCTGCTCAAACAGCGCCTCAAGCAACAGGTATTGTTTCACGGTGAGACCCAAGTCGCTCACCCACGGGGTCAGGCAGCCGGCAAGGTCAGTTACTCCGATGTCGAGGGTCGGATGGACTTCCGCGCCGGGGCCGGCACAGCCGGATCGAACGGTAAGGCAAAGCTCGCCCTCCGGTCGCGCCGCTCTGCTCTCTCCGATGGAACCCAGGTCCACGAGTTCCGCGAGTTTTGGGAGGAGAGCGCGGACCTCATTTCGAATCCTATTCTCTGCAGACACAAGACGCCCACTCGCAAGAGACTCTGGTTTGAATCCCTCCCGATCTTCTCGCGGGAGGTCACTGTACTCACGCCGAAACTCGGCATCTACTTTCCGAAGACGCTTGAGATCGCCCTCGGCCGCACCAACAATCGGATGCAGAGCCAACCACTCGGCCACCCCTGAGAGCGCAACGTAGAGCAGCGCACCCCGAAACAGGCTCATCTTCGACAATACATCCCGGAGCAAGAAAAGCTCGTACAAGACGCTGTCACCTCGGTTTCCGGTGTGCGCGATCTCGACCTTGGCTCGGGCGAGGGCCTTGGCGGTCGCCAATTCCTGTCTTCGTTGTTCTTCTCGGGGGAGGCCCAACCACCGCTGCCACATGGTGTAGACGCCGCGAAGGCCCGGGGGCACCGGTTCCGGGGCGCTGCCTGCCTCGGACCCGCTTTGCGCTGGCTTGGTCTGGTGTTTCTTGCTTCGCGCCATGCTCGAACTCTATCCCAGCCGCATTCTGGGCGACCAGCACCGAGACGCACGGCAACCACCGGCGGTCGCCGACCAGCAGCACCAGACGTAGGCTCGCCGCCCAACGTCCTGCCTCCCGTCCGGCGCGAGATCCCGACGCGATGCGGCTCCGGATGTTGGGACGGGAAAGACACTGGCCGCCCGACCGTCTCGGGGTCGGCAGCAACAAGCGGTTGCCGGTCGGTGCCGAGGTCTTGCGGAGGTGGTGCGCCGAGGGTTGCCGACTGGGGCGGGGGTCTGGTTGGCGGCGGCAGCCACCGACGTAAGCGTTCACGGCCAATCTGCTCCTGAGAGCGCAAAGAGTTGTTGACCACCGATCCCGGACATGATCCAAGCTGTGTGTGCAGTCCGGGGACCCACGCGATCTTCGTATCGCCCAGCTTGAAGCGGCGCTCGCCGAGC
>JACRCV010000058.1 GCA_016218825.1 Deltaproteobacteria bacterium | reverse complement strand
TCACCCCATCCTGCACGCAAGACTCGCTGCCGACCCGGTGGCTAGCCGTTTGTCGGGCGGAGCTTTCATCCGCTGGGCTGCTGTTGCGAGTTCTGCACCTCCTTTCTGCCTCGCACGAGGCTTCCTGACGCAATGGCACCGTCGGAGGGCACCGTCGGAGGGGGCAATCGCCTTCTCGCGAGAACGCGCCGCCGAGAGGCTGCGATCAGTCGGCGAGCGTCGCGAGGTCCTCGCGCGAGAGCTCGAGCCCGACGGCGCCGGCGTTCTCTTCGAGGTGGGCGAGCGACGCGGTGCCGGGGATGGGCAGCATGACCGGAGATCTCGAGAGCAACCACGCCAACGAGATCTGGGCCGCGCTCACCTTGCGCCGGACCGCCAGCGCCTTGACGCTCGCGGCGCGCAGCGCTGCGGCGGCGCCGAGCGGATACCACGGCAGAAAGGCAATGCCGAGCTTCTCGCAGGCGACGAGGACGTCCTCCGACGATCGGTCGACGAGACTGTAGGCGTTCTGCACCGAGACGATGGGGGCGAGGCGACGGGCTTCTTCGAGCTTCGCGAGGTCGACGTTGGAGACGCCGAGGTGGCGGATCTTCCCCTGCCGTTGAAGCTCGGCGAGGGCGCCGATCGAGTCGGCGAACGGCACCTTCGGGTCCGGCGCGTGGAGCTGATACAGGTCGATGCGCTCGAGCTTGAGGCGTCGCAAGCTGCCGTCGACCGCCTGGCGCAGGTGCTCGGGTCTGCCGTCCGGCACCCACTGCGCCGCGGTGGGCCGCAGCAGTCCGCCCTTGGTCGCGATGACGAGGTCCTCGGGGTAGGGATGGAGCGCCTCGGCGATCAGCTCCTCGTCGACGTGCGGGCCGTAGCTGTCGGCAGTATCCATGAGGTTGAAGCCGAGCGCGTACGCGCGCTTGAGCACCGCGACGGCGTTCTTGCGATCTCTGGGCGGACCCCAGACCTGCGGGCCGCAAACGCGCATGGCGCCGAATCCCAAGCGATTGACCACGAGATCCCCGATGCGAATCGTGCTCACGCCTTCTGCTCCCCGGTTCGACCCCGGCAGTCTCGTGCCCGGCATCCGCAGCGGCGGGGTCGTGTCGCGCGGAAGGCTCGCCAAGCTAGTCGCGACCGGTGCGCTTGTCCACATCCGGGGGAGTCGGCCGCACTGCGCTGCTCGGGGGGCACCCCTCGCCTCCGTAGGCCTTGCAGCCGTGGAC
The DNA here is from genome assembly GCA_016218825.1 of Deltaproteobacteria bacterium. Classification (GTDB taxonomy): domain Bacteria; phylum Myxococcota; class XYA12-FULL-58-9; order XYA12-FULL-58-9; family XYA12-FULL-58-9; genus JACRCV01. The sequence continues at coordinate 14,556 of JACRCV010000058.1, read as the reverse complement.
GAGCTCCGGGATGCAGGTGAGCCCAGGCCATTGTTCGGCGCGCTCCACGAGACCCTCTTTCACGCCATGGTCGCTACCAAACAACCGGAACCAAGCCTGCCTCGATGATCGCGTGGTCCTTGGTCACAAGCGTTGCTGCGTGGACCTGCGCGGTTGCGACGATCACGCGATCGACAGGATCCCCACGGAATCCTCCGTACGCAACCGAGACTACTCCGATCGTCGGCGTGAGAGGCAAGAGTTCGATGTCGTTCGTTCGCAGCGATTCCTCCATCCAGGCAAGCGGATCCCGGTCCAACGCCAGCCGTCCACGCGACACCAGCATCGCGACCTCCCAGCAACTCATGGCAGATATGCTGCGATCCTTCGACGCTCGAATCGCCTTGCGTGCCCGAGCCGACAGCCTGTCAGGATCGCTCGTGAACCAGACCCACGCGTGCGTATCCAGAACGATCATCGTTCGGCGTCCCACTCCACATCGAGTGGCGCCACGATATCGCCGTAGTAACGGACGCTTCCGCGCAGCGAACGGCGCCGACCCTTTTCGATCGGTACAACCCTCGCCACGGGCCGACCCCGCTTCGTGACCACAAGAACCTCGCCGGTTTCCGCGACGCGGTCCAGCACCGCGAGACACTGCGCCTTGAAGGTCCCGGCAGCCATCGTTCGACGTGCGTTGCTCATGGTCATGACTATATGACTACTCACGATAGGGCACAAGTCTCGGCGAAAGAACCGGGGTCGGGCCCCAGCAGACAGACAACACATACGGCGCCGCGGTGCCGCCCGCGAACCGCGCTGTCCTCTCCCCGGCCGCCCCCGCACCCGACTTGCGCCGCAGCCCGGCGCCACCACGCCGCGCCGCGGGTTGTGGCGCCGACCGTCACCGGCCGATAATGCTCCGGTCCAGGGGGGTTCCGATGTTCAAGTCTGTGTCGCCGTGTGTGGCGGTCGTGCTGGTAGCGGTTGCCGGCTGCGGCAGCCCAACGGACGAGGGCGAGAGATACTCCGGCTCGGGGGGCGGCGGCGATCCAGCCGCCGAAGGCGACCACAATGACGCCCCGTAGAAGTGGCCGCAGAAGTGGCTGGCACCTTTTCGGCACCTTTTCGGGGGCAGTCTCGTGCCCGGCATCCGCAGCGGCGGGGTCGTGTCGCGCGGAAGGCTCGCCAAGCTAGTCGCGACCGGTGCGCTTGTCCACACCCGGGGGAGTCGGGCGCACTGCGCTGCTCGGAGGGCACCCCTCGCCTTCGTGGGCGCCTTCGAGTCGGCCGTGCATCGATGGACGGTAAATACCAGACGCCGGGTCGAGGCTTCGAACGACGCGCCACCGTCGGTCTCGCGGCCCCCCGCGGTACTGCTCGCGCGGCCGTGCTCGAGTCGGCCGCACTGCGCTGCTCGGGGGGCACCGCTCGCCTCCGTGGGCGCCTTCGATCTGGCGGTGCCTCGGTCGACGTTAAGTGCCGTATGCGATCTCGGTGCCTTCGACTGACGCGCCACCGTCGGCTTCGTGGCCCCCCTCTGCGCTGCTCGCGCGGCCGTGTTCGAGTGCGCGGCACCGCGCGGCCGGGTCGAAGTCAAGCGCAAGGCGCACGGGCGATCGCTGCCGCGACGGAACAACCGCGTTCGGGCCCGTGCGCGTCGATCGAACAACCGGCGAGCCCACCGAGCAGACGTTCTCCTTTGTATTGCCTTCTCACGGATCATGCTGCTTGAGCATCGCCTCGGGCGGCGTCGCCGGTCACGGGGTCTCGGCCGCCTGGCTCGCCATCGACGGGCAAGAGGTTCTCGACCCGTCTCAGTTTGACCAGAGCGTCACCTCGGTTGAACGGCCGGTCGATCTTGCGGCGGGGGCGCACGCCCTCGCCCGCGGGAAAGGTGCCGGGAAAGGTGCCACCCACTTCTCGCGAGCCAATCCTCCTGGGCGCCCCGCGCGGCTGCCGCGCGGCGGGCCTTCTACGGGCTCGCGCTGTCGCGCTCGGCCTCCTCGGCGGCTCCTCGTTGTGCTCGGTCGGACGACTGCCGCCGCCTGCGGGGTCTGAGGCGCGCCATCCGCGCGCCTCCCCCTCCGGCCGCCCTGGCGCGGGAGTGCGGCTCGCTCTGACCAGGGCGGGTGGTGACGACTCCCGGAATGCAGATTCCCACGTAACCCGATCATCGATTCCGAACGAAGTCGATCACTGATTCCGACGCACTCCCAGAAGTGCCTGGCACCTGCCCCGGCACCTGCCCCGGGCACCTGCCCCGGGGCATATCGACGGTGACACGTACCGCAAGCAGCAAGACCGCATACGAGCTGAACGCCGGGAGCTATTCGCCAAGCTCCAGGATGCGCAGAGACAGATCGACGGCCAGTACCTCATCACCGCCGAGCGCATTTTAGAACTGGCCAAGAGCCTAAGGAATCAGTGGGAAACGCTCACGCCCGTGCAGAAGCGTGATCTCTTGGCTGAGCTAGTTCAGAACCCGCAGCTCGATGGCAAAACCATCCGATATGATTTGAGAAACCCCTCGTGGTGCTGTCGGAAATGCGTGAAAGGAACGAATGGCGCGCCCGGCTAGACGATTATAGAAACGCGCTCAACGTGATGGGCCGGGCCGCGTGAACGCCTATGATGGGGTGACTTTCGTTTGGCGAAGTCTCCGGATTCCGACGATCACCGCGCCAACGACAGATCCGCTGACCACGATCCAGAAGAACGACTGCGCCTTGTCCTTGGTGACGTTGGTGTGAAGCACCCGAATGGACCCAGGCGCGATACGCGTCGTATCTTCGAGCCACGCACGCACCTCGCCTTCAATGCGATGATCAATGAACCCCTTGACCTCCACCGCGCCTCCTTCGCCTTGATCTAGGGCTTTCATCAGGTCTTCACGTATCTCGACGACCAAGAGCGAGTTTGAAGCGCGGGCCTCGTGAACATCGAGTAGCGGGAAATAGGCATTGGGAGTGCTCGACCCCTTCTGCACCGTGATCCCTTCTGCCGGCACGCCGTGAACCGTGGCGTAAAATGCTCCGTCAATGCGACTGGCCTCCGCCACGGAGAGCTGTCCATGGTCGGTGGAAAAGGCCTGCTCACCGACGATGTTCGCCACGATGCCGCCCACGCCAAGAAGAACAGCAGGCCAAGCCAGCTTGGTGAGGCCAAGTCGTTGGACAAGCTCAGAGGTTACCGTTCACGGGGGACCGCCCGCCGCGAGAAGATCCTCGGCGAAAACAAGGCGTTGTGGCGCGGCTCTGCGTCCCCCGTGAGCCCCACGCTCAGGACCGGCAAAGCCGGATCCTTCGCGTCTACGGCCAGTTACGAGAGCCATGGTGATGACCCCGTGAACGCTTACCGTGTTTGTTGGGGGCTACGACGAGCGCACCCACGGCGTCGCCGCTGGCGAGCGAGGCCGGCCCCAAAGACGAGCGACCGAACGAACCGGTTCCCGGCACGTCAACCTTGTCATCTGCGAAGGCCGGAAGATCCCGGCCCCTAAGGCTTCGGGGCGCCCGAACCGCATCGTGGATACTCTTCGTCGTATCCAGCCAAATCCGGCTCACCCGGGAGCTCGACGTGACAGCACCGAGTAGCACGGGCCGCTCGGGATCGACGGACCCGGCTACCGTCGTCCGCGGCGCGGACAAAGCTGTTTGTCTCACCCACACGCCGCCGATGTGGTCAACTAGGATAGAGGAGCTTGGGTCCGACAGTCCCGCAGCGATTTCGGTCGGCGGGCGGCCGCCCCCGCCCTCCTCTTCGACGGCAAGGGTGCCGACGCGTTGAATCGCTCCAGCGGGCGTCCGCGTAAGAACCAGGACTTGGCCCGACTCGACCATGTTGGAGACCAAGTCACGATGCGCGGGGGATCGCGCCGCCAAGCCCGCGCGCATGAGCACGAGCGTCCTTGCGGAAGCAGGGATATCTCCGAGCGGCAACATCGAAACCTGCAACGGATCACTTCCGGGCGGCAGCGCGTCGGGGACGCAGGCGGCAGCCCACGCGCGAAGATCCGACCTCAAGACCACGTTCAGAGGCGCCGAAACTGGCTGCCAAGACACAAACCCGTCCTCGAGCATTGTGTCGATGCAGCCGCCAGTGGGAGGGTAGTCCTGGAAAGCAGCCCGCAAATCATCCAGGCTGGTAAACTCGTAGCCGCCATACGGCCCAAAAGCCGCGAGTGTGCGCTTTCCGAGTGACGCCAGTCTCGACGCTAACTCGGCGGGAGTGGATGCCGAAAGGTTCAGCGGACCATTGTCCATTACCCATCCTCGGGGTCCGGAACCCACAACGAAGATCGCGTCGTTTCCCCAAAGGCTGCTCGTCGTCAGAGCAGCGCTCTCTCCGACCACCAAGGGACTGTCCGGCAGCGATTTCAGCGGCGGAGTGGTCATGGCAATTGCGCTCACGTCCCGCGCGTAGATGCCATCCCCCTGGCTGAGGCGGTCAGCCCAGGACGCGTCCGAAATCATATAGAGGACGCGGCCGTCGGGGGAGAACTCGACGTCTTGCAGCGCCCTTTGCACAACGCCGGATTCGGTGATCCAGCCAGGAGGACAAGACGACATGGCCTTCGGAGGAGAAGTTGTGGTGCGTCTGCACACCCACGTGAGCGAGTCCGGAGCTTGGATGTGCACTCGGCCCTCAACCGCGCCCGCACCGGAGACGACGGCGACCTCGTCGATGGTCGCATTCACGGGAAGATCTGCCAGCTGACCCGCGGGCACGGCCCAAACCGACCGATACAGTACCGCAGCGCCGCCGGTCGGCCTGGGTTTGACCGCCTTGATAAAGCTCTCGGTCAACTTCGGCTTCGCCTTCGCTATGGCTGTGGGCGAAAACGCCCCCGCAACGTCGAACGGCGCTGTGAAGAGCTTGCTGGCTCCAACCGGCAGAGGCATTAGCCCCATGTTCAGGATGTCAAGCAACAAGAGACGTTGATCGCCAGGAGCCGGCGTGCCGTTGTCAACGACTAGACCGGCGGAAAGCGAAGCCACCGGCCGTCGAGTCGTGGCGGTGGACGCGCGGAGCGACAAATGGGTCGTATGGTACGTGACGGTGCTGGTGGTGGTATCGACAATCCACTGCCCTGCTTCTTCCCTAACCCAGGTATGGGCGCCGGGCTCATAGTAGTGCGCACGCACTTCTTCTTGGGGGATGTCGTCACCCAGTGCGGTTGTGAGATGCTCCGGACGGAACGGCAACGTCACGCGGATGGTGTCCCCGACTGCAAGCGCCAGCTGGCCGCTGATGTCGACTGCCGGTCCGACGACGATTGCGGCGACTCCAGGAAGCTGGTCACCAAGATTCGGAGCGTTGTCCGGAGCTGAGAAGACAATCCCGGGCACAGATGCCAGGTAGGCGTCCGGCACTTCGACGACCACGCCACTGAAGGGCCCATTTTCAGGTGCCGGGACTCTGTGGGCCTTCACATCTACCGTGAGCCAACATTCGCGCACGCTCATGCCAGTCGCGTCGGGGATAGAGAGCTTGATGTGGTGAACGCCGCCCGACAAGTCTGTGGCGCAGGTGAGCGCAATACTTAAAGGAGCAGGATCGGTGCTGCGAGTAGCGCAGGCGAGCTCCAGCCCATCAACCGTCAGACGGATTTCGGACGAATTCACGCCTGCGCCTGCGTCATGGTATTCCGCGTGCAGGTTCGGGCTCATGGTGTAGGTGACCGCAATTGCTTGACCATCTGGCGGTGGTTGGGATGCGCAGGCGGCGGCGACAGCATTGAGAGTCAGCGCGTCGATGACCGGCGCCTTGTTGTCTCGAACGACCAGCACGCTTCGACCGGCCGTGTGACCGAGCTCGTCCGTGGCGAGCAGGGTAATCGTGTTCGGCCCGGCCGCGAGACTCACCTGGGTCGAAAAAGAGCCCTCGACAACTGGTACTGGCTGGCCATTCACCCACAAATCGGCGTCCAGAAGGTCGATGACACGCCCCATGACAGCTACCGAGTCTGCTCCGGTCACCACGCCGGTGAGGTCGGGGTCGAGAATGATGGTCGGAGGACTCCGATCGACCACGACCTGTCGTACGGCCGATCCCAGGTTCCCCGCGCTGTCAAGAAGCGCCGCGGTCAGCAACCACTCCCCCTCCTCGAGCGCGTACGCGCCGGTGCAAGTCGAGGCGAGCACGCCGTCCAGCCCCGCCGGCGTGCACTGAACCGCCGCCGTGATCAGCATGCCGTTGGACGTAATCTCCAACGTGGAGAGAGCCAGGCCGCTCGTGGCATCGGCCAGGTCGAAAGCGAGGGGAACCGCCGCCGCGTCAGTCGCCTCCGAAGGCAAGGTCCACGTCACCACGGGTGGGACGGTATCCACCACGAAAGAGGAGGTCGCCGTTCCGACGTTGCCCACCAGATCAGCGATCGTCCCGACCACCGCATGGGCACCATCGGGTTGAGCCGAGAGATCGAGCGTTCCGCGAGCACCGGTCGCATCCAACGTCAGCAGGCCGGAGACATCCATTCCGTCGAGCGACACCTGCCCCGACAGCAAGTCGAGTCCCGACGCGAAGCCGTTAACGACAGGGTCGCTCCACGGGATGTCGACGTCGACAAGTTGCGTGTTCAGCGCGTCGCCGTCGGCGGGCAGAACGACCGCAATCGCCGGCGCGGTCGAGTCGAGCATCAACTGTTGTTGAGCCGTCACGAGAAGGCCATCGCCATCTCCTGCCGAGTCGTCGTCGTCGTCGGGTCTGCCCGAGGGGCCGACCTTCACCAACCTCGCCACCAACCGGTGCGTGTAGGCGCCATCGGGAACTGCGGCACCGGCGCCGTCCTTGCCGTCCCACGTCGCGCTCGGCGTGAAGGTACCGGGCGCCGCCACCGACCACTCACCCGCGAGCGTGCGCACGAGCACGCAGGTGGCGATGCTCCGGATTTCGAAGGCCCAGCGCACTATAAAGGTGTGGTGCTCGTCCCCGCCCAGCCGGAGGACCGTGCCTTCCGCGGAGAGCGTGGTGCTGACCCGCGCCGGCGAGAAAGTGCCGGGCTCGGCGAAGAGGTTGAACAGCTCGAGGTGCTCGCCTCTCACGAGCCCCGACTGGCCGCTGGTCCCGCCGGTCTTGAGGCTTACCGCCATGGCGCTCCCGGGCGCGCCAGCGACCCCGGCCTTGAGAACATGCTCCCCCGCCGCGAGGGCGATACGTTGCTCGATGTGCGCGACTTGGCGGTTGTAGCGGTTCGGTCCGATCACACGCCGTGAGTCGACCGCCACCCAGCCGCTCGTGACGCGCTCGCCCGCTTCGCACTCCGCGCCGTGCCCGTGGCCGCCCTGATGGCCGTTGTTCTCGTGGTCGTTCTTGCCGGACTTGTTGCTGTTGCCGTGGCCGTTGCCACCGCCCTCCCCCTGGCCGTTCCCGTTGCCACCACTGTTCCCGTGCGCGTTGTCGTTGCCGGCGCCTTGATCTCCTTGGGAGCCGTTGCTGCTCCCGTTGTCGTTGCCGTTCTGCCCGCTATCGTTGCCCTGTCCGTGGTCGTCGCCCTCGCCGCCGGTGCAGACGGAACCGTTCTCCACGATCACACACGCGGCCGTCGCTACCGCCGTCGTGAACGGCCACTCGGCTTGGTTGGGGTGACCGGTCGTGCGCACAACGGTGTTGGGTCCGAGGACAGTTGTGCCGGATCGACACGGGTCGACGGGCTTGGCTGCCGGGGATTCGATCAGTGGGCGGTCGCAGACCAGCGTCTCGGCCGAGCTCGCCGCCGCCGTTGTTGCGGTTTCCAGCCCGACATCGTCACCCGCGGGAGTGCACGCCGCCGCCAACATGCCGAGCCCTGCCGCGGTGGCGAGGCTCAGCGCTCGGTGGCGCGGTGATGAGGTTGAAATCGAAGACGTGCTGCCGGACCGACTGCGACCAACCTGCATGGCTCCTCCCACCACTGCTGGTAAACCGCTGCTGCCGACTATCGATGAAACGTAGGGCCCGGGTTGGCGAGCCGGAAACCATAAGTCATCAAGAACTGCTATCGTGCCCTTTTCCTGGGTCCGGGGTCAATACAAATAGATCAATATAATCATGTAGTTGTGTGTGGTTTCTCCCCACACACCCGTTCATTGCCTCGCGATTCTCCGGTCGGCTGGCTCCACGGTTGGTCGGTGCCCACGACCTCGGGATGGCCACTTGGCGGCTCCTTCTGGACTGCCGGTTGTGCTGACAACGCGACGGTTGCGGTGCTGTGCGCCGAGCGGCCTCCCGCCCACATGGGTTGGGGACCCACGTGAAGAGGGGGCGCGGGCGAGATTGCCTTGCCGAAAAGGACTCGAAAGCGGTACCAGAGGTGTTGGAGGATCTGCGTGGTCCGCGACCGACACGTCGAGCCAAATCCTAACCTGCAGCTGGAGTCTCTGTTCACCACCTTCCAGGTGGGCGAGTTGCTGCAGGTTCATCCGATCACAGTGGCGCGCTGGATGGACAACGGCGAGTATCCGGTCGCTCGCACCCGCGGCGGCCATCGAAGGATCTCCGCGGCAACCGTGCTGGCCATTGCGAGAGCGCGCAGCCTGCCCGCTCCACCAGTGCTGCGCCACCTCGCGCGACCGGCAATCGTGTTCATCGACGACGAGCCCCACGAGCTGAAAGGCGTCGAGCGCTTGCTCCGGCCTTACGCCGAACGGATCGTCCTCTACACCGTGGACAACGCCATCGATGGGCTCATGAAGATCGGAGAGGTCCAACCGAGCCTCGTCATTCTCGACATCCTGATGCCGGGCCTGAACGGCATCGAGGCCTGCAGCCGCATCCGCGCGAACCCGGCGCTGAAGGCTACGAGGGTCTTGATCGTCAGCTCGCACCTGACCACTGAGGCCGAAGCAAGCGCCCTCGCCGCCGGCGCCAATCGGTGTCTGAAGAAGCCGCTCAGGGCTCGGGACATTCTCGAGATGGTGGGGGTCGATGTGACACACCCAAAACCATCGCCCGGAAAGATCCGCTGACCGCCGCGACGGAACATGCGCTGGCCGCTTGTCGTCTCCGATAGCTTCGCCGCGAGTCGTCACGCCGAGCGTGCGATCGGCGGAGGCTGCGCTGACGCTCCGCACGGAATCGTGACGCATCGCGTCCGTTTGGCTGAGGCTTCGCTTGGCTGGACCTGCTGCGCTGACGCTCCGCAGGGAATCGTGACGCATCGCGTCCGATTGGTTGAGGCTGCGCTTGGCTGAATCTGCTGCGCTGACGCTCCGCAGGAAATCGTCGCGGGTCAGGGGGTCAAGCCCACCCCGCCCGCCGCCAGCTCAGGTGGTCAGCCGTAGTGATCGGCGACGAACACGCTCCGGCCGCTGTTGGGCCGGATGTCGAAGTGGCCCGTGCGGATGTTGCCGCTCGAATCCATCGCCGAGCCGCTGCCGCCGTTGTTCCGAAACACGGTGTAGCCGTTGTCGGTCCGCGTGCCGTTGGTCGGGCTGTAGCCCTGGGCCGGCGACTGCGGCGAGGGCGCCACCGCGATCTGGCCGCTCGAATTCACGTACGTCTGGGTGCTCAGGGGCAATGGCATCGTGATCTCCTTGGTGGTGCGCTTCGTTCATCGATGCGCACCTTCAGTATCGCGGACGCCCTCCCCCGAATTCGCCAATGGCCGCCCGGCGCGACCGGCGGCGGACAAATGTCCACGGTGCCCGGCCACGTGCTCGTGCGAGCGGCGGCCGGCACGGCGCAGAGACAGCAGCGGTGGCAGCGGCAAAGACAGCTGCAGCGACGGCATCACTGGCGACATCGGTGTCGGTGACCGCGAAGCCCGCCCTCACCTCCCCGTCAACCTCGTCCGATCCCTGGGTTCCTGGCTCGGTTCCTGCTCCGCCGCGCTTCGAGACCCGGAGGGCGAACCAGGATCTGGATGCGATCAGTAGGTCGCGCGGGCTGCTACGGCGTCGCGGAGGCCGCGCGCTCTGCGAACGGCAGAGCCAACGTCCCGGCGGTGGCAATTGCACCCAGGCCCAAGATGCCTCCCTCGATCTCCGGCGCGATCCTGGTCGAAGCCCCCGAGCTGAGCAGGTCCGGACACGTTCGGTAGCAACGGAGAAGCCCAACGACGGACACCCCCACCCCGGAGCGACACCGGAGCGGCAGGAGCAGCCGGGCTCCCGGCGGGCACCCCCATGCGGCCGGAAGGGCCGGTTCTTGTGTTGAATGCCTATATTTTACGGGCAATTGGGATCGGCAGTGGATTTGCAGGGGGTAGGTGCCGGGGTAGGTGCCCCGGGGTAGGTGCCAGCCACTTCTATTTGCCACTTCTATTTGGGCGGAGCGTGGTTCATGTCGATTCCTCCTTCGGGGATGGGGCCTCGGCCTTTCGACTTCCGTATGTTGCTGCGGCCGGCCGAGCGGCCCCAGAGCGCGTGCCGCGGCCCGATCGGGGTGCCGCCGCCCTTCGCCGACGCCTCGGCGCCGAATGCTCGGACGCTCGATCTGAAGCCCGTCGCCGGCACGCCGCTTTGCGGTGCGTTCGGGGGCACGGTCGCCGCGGCGACGCCGCCGGCCTCGGCCTGTGCCTGGGACGGGCCGATCGCGACGCCGAAGACGCTCGGCGAGATCGCGGAGCAGCGCTTCATCTCCAAGGCCGGTGACCGGGCGGTGATGCTGCCGTACCGCGACTTCGATCCGCGCCGGCCGCCGGTGATCCTCGTCCACGGCCTGATGAACCCCGCGGCGAACTACATGGGCGAGCTCGCCGACCGCCTGCACGCCGCCGGCAAGCAGGTGTTCGTCGTCTACTACCACGACACCCGCGATCCGGTGGGAAAGACCGGCAAAGAGGTCGCGCGCCAGCTCCTCGCGCTGCGCGAGCGGTACTACCCCGAGGGCACACCGGTCGACATCATGGGGCTGTGCATCGGCGGCGTCGTGACGCGGGCGGCGCTCAACTACCTGCAACAGCCGGGCTGGCTCGGGGACGGCGCCGATCTCAGCGCCGCACCGCGCGCCGGCTTCGGCACCGTTCGTTTCCGCGCCGTCGACACGGTCTGGGACGGCTTCTTCCACGAGGCGCCGGAGGACCGCGGCGGCACCGGGGTGAAGGTCGCCCAGGCCGTCCTGACGCCGCTCGGCCTCGGCGGCGCGATGGAGCTGCGCGCCACCAGCGACACCTTCGAGCACCTCTATGACGTGCGTCTCGACGGCGTCGACTTCCGCCACGTCGGCGTCGCCAAACCCCAGGACAGCAGCCTGTTTCGCGGCATCCCGCAGTATGACGACCGGGAGGCGCTGCTGCTCGCGCGCTATGTGATGACCGGCACGATCCCCGCCGACATCCGGGTGCGCAACTGGGGGCGGGCGCTGGAGCAGGAGGCGCGCTACGCCGACTTCAAGGCGCGGCTCGCGGCCCGGCTCGCGGCCGAGGGGATCGGTGTGGAGCAGCCCTCCGAGGCGTTGCGCCGCGCGCTCGTCGAGAGCTTCAACGCCACGGTCCCGTCCTACCCGGTACTCAAGGCCCCGGACAAACGAGGCAAGCGGGCGATGCGCGCCGGCTGGCTGTCGCACATCCTGGCGCTCAAAGACGACAAGCGCCGCGGCGACGACCTCTTCGATCACCTGCTCGAGGAGCTCGGCACGACGGCGGGCGCGGGGCGCTGAAGCGGGGTCGGTGGCATGCGCCGTGACCCGCGGCGCGGCCGCGGCGGGAATGACACGACCGCACCGGCGGTTTAGGCTCCGGTTTCGTGCTCTGGAGGTGTCATGCCGCGACGTCTGTTGGCCCGGCCGCATCTGGCGTTGCTGTTCGCGCTCGTCACGGTGTCGATCGTCGGTTGCGACCAAGCCACCAAGTGGCAGGCGCTGGCGCACCTCACCGACACGTTCACCCGCGACGCGCCGTCCGCGCCGCTCGGCCTCGGCGCCAAGCTGTCGCGCTTCTTGTTCGCGGCTCACCCGCGGCGCGTTGCCCGCATCGCGGTGCTCGACGACTTCTGGCACTTCCAGTACGTCGAGAACCCGGGCGCGGCGTGGAGCTTCTTGCACGACGCGCCGCCGGTCGCCGGCCGGCTGTTTCTGCTCGCGACCGCGCTCGCCGGGATGGTGTTGCTGGTGCTCTACGCCCGGCGGACGACGGCCGACGAGGGCCTGGTGCGGCTCGGTCTGGCGTTGGTGTTGGGCGGGGCGCTCGGCAACTTCCTGGATCGACTGCGGCTCGGTTACGTGATCGACTTCATCGAGTGGCACTGGTACGAGCGCGCCACCTGGCCGCTGTTCAACGTCGCTGACGTCGCGATCTCGACCGGCGTCGCGCTCCTGATCTTGACCTCGTTCATGGGGCGTCGATCGCCTGTGCCGCGCTAATAGCCGCACGCCGGCGGCGGCGGATCGGGTTTGCAGTTGCCGGCGCTGCAGTGACCGGCACGCGACTCAGCGCCTGCATTCCGCACGCCCAGGGGCATCAACAGCGTGGGTGAGGAGCGTCGGCGCAGCCTCGAGCCGGGGCAACAGCCGCGGCAGCCAGCGGGCGACACCGGTACCGAAGGCGCCGTTGTACGGTAGACAGACCCCCAGGAGGTTGGTGGTCGCCGGCGTGGTCACGCTGCTCGCGGCGCCGAGGTAGAGGTGCACCGCGCCCTGGTCCCCCGAGTAGGTGAAGCAATCGCCGATGTAGGCGTAGCGCTCTCCCACCAAGACGTCACCGAGACCGTCACCGTTGACGTCGCCGGCGCCGGCGACCGCGACCCCGAACTCGCCGCCGCTGTAGCTCGAGGACAAGATCGCGACGCTGGCGGCGCTCAGCCCCGACGCGCTGCCGTAGTAGACGAACGCCTGGGCCGTGCCCGGCGCCCCCACGATCACCTCTTCGTAGACGTCGTCCGTCAGCGTGCCGGCACCGGAGACCGAGCGGCCGAGCTGCATGTTGGTGACCCCGGTGAGCTTGACCGCGTGGGTCGTGGAGATGCCGGTGCTGCTCCCGTGGTAGACCGCCACGTAGGGGGTGAGGCCGCTGCTCATGGGCTCGGGAGCGCCGATGATCGCGTCCGCGTAGCCGTCGCCGTTGACATCGGCGCCGCCGACGGCGTTGCCGAACCAGGCCGCGCTCGCCGGAGGTGTCGTCAGCGAGGTGCCGCTGCTGCCGATCCCTTCAGCGCTGCCGAGATAGATCCACGCCCGGCCGGTCGTCGAGTAGCTCTCGCCGACCACGAGGTCCGCGAAGCCGTCGCCGTTCACGTCGCCGAGGTTGCCGACCGCGACGTCGCCTGGTACCAGCGGCGTCGGCACGCTCAACTGCAGCGTCACCGGATCGCCGTTCGGCCCGTCTTTGCTGCCGTAGAACACGAAGGCCTTCCAGTCCTCGGACACGTACTGGGGCGAGCCGGCCACCGCGACGTCGCCATAGCCGTCGCCGTTGACGTCACCCAGGCCCGCGACCCCGAGGCGCCCGCAGCTCTTCAGGTCCAAGGTGGTGGCGCTGACGCCGCCGGACGCCGCGCCGAAGTAGATCCGGGGCGGGTTGTTGCCGCCGGTGATGAGGTCGCCGTAGCCGTCACCGTTGACGTCGCCCGCGGTCGCCACGTACTTGCCGAAGGACATCGTCGCCGGTCCGGTCAGCGTCGCAGTGGCGGTCGTAGGCACGGCGCCGTCATCGGCGGTGACATGGACGAACACCTTGTGTTGGACGTCGGAGCTGACCGCGACGTCGGCGAGGCCGTCGGCGTTCAGATCGAGGGCGCGGAGGCCGGCGCTGTCGACGCCGGTGCCGATCGCGGGGATGCGCACCTGCCACAAGACGCCGGCGCGACTGCCGACGTCGGCGCCCGCCATGCCGTAGAGTCGCCAGTAGTAGACTCCGCCCGGCAGGTCGAAGGGCACCCTGACGCTCACGTCGCCGGTGAGCTCGGCGACCAGGGGGGCGGTACAGGCGCGGGTGGCGCAGATCTCCAGCTTCGCCCCCGTCGTCCCCGGCACCAGCTCCCAGCTGAACACCGGCCGACGGGTCGTCGTCGTGCTGGTGGAGAGGGGAGACTTGGGGCGGGGCGGCAGCGGCGCGCAAACGGCGCCGACCTTCTCGAAGCCGGCGTCGCAGGCGAAGTCGCAGCTGGTGCCGTTGCAGGTCGCGGTGGCGTTCGCCGGCGGCTCGCAGGGGACGCACGCCGTCGGGCCGCAGTTTTGCGGATCGGAGTCGCTGACGCAGTCGCCGCCGCAGACGTGGTGGCTGGCCCAACACGACAGGCCGCAGACGCCGCCGGTGCAGGTGGGGCCTCCGAACAGCGGATCGAAGCAGACCGCGCAGCTGGGTCCACACGCGGCGACGTTGGTGTCGGGATCCGGATCGCAGCGATCGCCGCAGCGGTGATAGTCGGCGTCGCAGGTGAAGCCGCACCCCGTGCCGTCACAGGTGCGCGTCGCGTCCGCGACCGCCGGGCAGACGAGGCAGGTCGGGCCGCAGTGGTCCAAGTCGGTGTCGGCGACGCAGCCGGTGCCGGTGGAGCAGAAATCGGCGTCGCAGGTGAAGCCGCACCCCGTGCCGTCACAGGTGCGCGTCGCGTCCGCGACCGCCGGGCAGACGAGGCAGGTCGGGCCACAGTGGTCCAAGTCGGTGTCGGCGATGCAACCGGTGCCGGTCGAGCAGAAGTCGGCGTCGCAGGTGAAGCC
>JACRCV010000008.1 GCA_016218825.1 Deltaproteobacteria bacterium | reverse complement strand
ATAACCAGACGCCAAAGCAAGCAAGAACTCGCCCACTGGGCGACATGCGGCCCGCTAAGGCAAGCGCATCCAAACCAGGCACAGCGCGGATCGGATGCGCTTCACACTCCTAACGCGGAGCGTCTAGAGCGGAGTTATGGGCAGGAACTGTGGCGGCATGAACGGTGTCCGCCCGCGCTGGGCCCGGGTGCCCTCTCGAGGCGTCTTCAGAGCTCGCTCTCGTCAGGGATCCGGGCAAACGCGATTCGCAGCGGCGCCAGCTTGCCGGCGTCGTGGGTCGCGCCGAAATGCACCGCCTCTTTGCCGAACCTGGCGTTGACCTGGTCGAGCGCCTTGGTGAGCTTCGCTTGCCGCGGATCATCGAAGAGCGACGGCACGTGCATCGCGTCCGGAACCAGCCCCGAGAGCGCCACGCCCACGGCATAGAGGTCGCCGTCCGGCAGGCCCTTCCAGAGCTCGCCGACCGCATGCAGGAGCCCGAGGGTGTCTTGGGTCTCGGGCAGGGTGCATCTCGCTTTCCAGCCGTCCTGGCCGGCGAACCGGGCGAAGACGTCGACGGCGGTCGCCCAGAAGCCTTCGGCGCGAAGTCGCATCGCGGCCTTGGTGGTGAGCTTCTTGAGCACCCGCGCGGCGTCCTGCGGGTTGCGGAGCGCCGGCGGCAGCACGTGCGAGTGGCTGCTGCTCTGTTGGCAGGTCTCTGTTTCCGGCAGCTCTTCGCCGCGGATCAGATGCCACATCTTCAGGCCGGTGACGCTGCCCCACGCCAGGCGCAGCTCTTTCTCCGACAGGGCGCACAGCCTCTCCATGGTGCGGATCTGGCGGCTCTTCAGCCGCGCCTCCATCCGCGCGCCCACGCCCGGGAGGTCGCGCAGCTTCAGCGGGTAGAGCACCGCGGGCAGGTCGCAGGGTCGCACCACCGTGAGGCCGTCCGGCTTCTTCATGTCCGCAGCGATCTTGGCGAGGTAGCGATTGGGGGCGAGGCCGATCGAGCAGCGCAGCGTCGCGCCCACCTGGGTCTTGATGGTGCCCTTGATCTTGTCCGCCAGCGCGGTCGCGACGCCGACGTCCTGCTGCGAGCCGGTGAGCCGAGCCGCGATCTCGTCGATGGAGCAGACCGCCTCGACCGGCAGGCACGACTCGACCGCCTCCACGATCCGGTGGTGATACCTGACGTAGTTCTCGTGATCGCCTTCGATGAGCTCGATGCCGGGGCAGAGCCGCTTGGCCTCGCCGACCAGGGTGCCGGTCTTGACGCCGAACGCTTTGCCTTCGTAGCTGACGGCGATGCAGCAGGTGGTGTCGGCCAAGAGCGGCACCACGGCGACCGGCTTGCCTCGCAGGCGCGGGTCCATCTCCTGCTCGACCGACGCGAAGAACGAGTTCATGTCCAGGTAGAGCCAGCGGACGCGGGTCGCGAGATCTGGCGAGGACATCACGTGACGACCACTCCCGGCACCGTGGGGGTACCGCGGCGAGCCTATCTGCCGGCTCGCGCACCCGCAACGGCTGGTTGTCGCGCGCCGCGGCGGGGGCTAGCATGCGGGTCTCATGACTCGATCGATGCTTTGGCGAGCGCGGCGGGCGTGTCACTGTCGAGGGCAGTGACGGCAAGGAGATCCTGTTCTTGGGCGAGGCGTTGTGCCGCCGGGGCGGCGAGATCGGGGTGCGCAACAGCGACGGCCAGGTCGCCGTTCAGATCACGGCCGATGGCCAGGGCAAAGGCTACATCGGCGTGTTCAACCAAGCAGGGCGAGGAAAGACGCTGCAGCCACAACCGTCAGATGCGCTCGGCACCCACTTGTCCTTGGCGCCGTGACCCGAAAGCGCGTGGGCCCGTCTGGACGCCACTGACGCATTGGGTGCGATGCGCGACCGGCGGTCGCTACTGTGGTCCCTATCCTCTTCGCCTCCGGCGCTGTGATAGTCTCAATGTGATTGTGGCGCCGTTCGTGTTGGCTGGCGCCGCACGGGCCGAGCCCAAGGGGGGTGACGAGACATGCGACTGGAGGGCAGGGGTGGCGGTGACCGGGGACGCATTTGGCGGCGTTCGGTATTGCCGACGTTCGGGCGGGTGCGCGGACTTCTGCTGGCGCTGATCTTGGGCGGCTCGTGGTTGGTTGCGGGCTGCACGACCGCTTGGATCTCGGCCTGGCAACGCGACAAGGAACGCCAGGAGGCGCTCGCGCCGGCGCGACCGACCGAGGCGGCGGCGACCACAGTGGTGGCGATCCGGGTGCGGGTGTACGTGGACGCCGATTTTCAGCGCCTCTTCGTCGACTGGGAGCGCGAGGTGCGGCGGGAATGCGAGGCCGCCAATTCGTGGCTCGAGCCGTTCGGGGCGCGGTTCGAGATCGCGAGCCTTCTTCCCTGGGATCATGCCCACGTCGAAGATCTCGTCGCCGCCCTCGGAGCGCTCCGGGCGCTCGATTCCGGCCGGGACGCCGACTGGGTCCTCGGCCTGGTAGGTGCGTTGCCGGTTTACACCGACGACATGAACACCCTCGGCCGCGCCTACGTGCCCGGGGTTCACGCCGTGATCCGAGCCATCGACGACCGGCTCGAGCTCGACTGGATGAAGCGCGGGCTCCCGATGACCAGCGCCGGGGACGTCGAGCACCTTTATAGCGCGCGGCGCCGGCACAAGAACGCGATCCAGTGGATCCACGAGTGGGCCCACGGCGTGGGCGCGGTACACGTTGCCGGGCGGCCCGACTCGCTGATGGCGGCCCAGTACGACCCGCAGATGGCGCGGTTCGACCAGGGGAACGAGGAGCTGGTGCGGGTGGCCTGCGAGTCGCGGTACGGACCGAACGCGGACCTGGCGGCGTGGGCAAGGCGCGCGGCGGCGCTGCTGCGGGGTCTCGCAATGCTGGAGCCGGATCAACGAGATGTCCTGGCCGCGCTCGAGACCGGCTTCGGCGCATCCCAACCGGCGACATCGACGAAGTCGACCGCGGAGCCGGGTCGCAAAGAGGCCGGGACCGCGGGAGCCGCGCTGACGGTTGCGGCGAACCCGTGGAAAGGCATCGAGGGCGAAGAGCTGCGGCGGTTGCAGCATGCCATGGAGGTGTTGGGCAAGCGCGACCCGGCGGCTGCCTGGCTCGACCTCGTTGCGCTCCGATTGCGGCATGGAGATCACCCGACGCTCCAGGTGATGTCGTGCGAGGTGGCCGCCGAGTTGGAGAGGGCCGACGCGAAGGACGTGTGTGGGGTGGCGAAGCTGTTTGCGCCGCGAGATCCGCGGCCGGCGCTCGCACTCGTCTGGCTCGCCCTGAAGCGCAACGACAAGCCCGAGCCCGCGTTGCTCGCCGCCATGTGCGACGCGGACGAGCTCACGTCTGCCCCCGGCGACGCCAGGGTCGCGATGCTCGCGGACATCGCGGCCGCACACGGGGCGATCTCGTGTGCCGAGCGGGCGGCTCGATTCATTGAAGACCCGGCGACGCGCGACAAGGTCGCGGCTCGCGTCCGACAGCGGCGGAGCCTGTGGGGATTCTCGGCGGCAGACACGGGGATCGGGGCCCGGGAGGTGGCGCTGGCCCAGAAGATCCAGGCCGTGGATGACGACCTTCGCGGTGGCAAGACCGACGTCGCGGTCGCGACCGCCCGGGCGCTCGTCGCGGAGCAGCCGGGCTCGGCGACCTGGTCGTTGCTCGGCGAGGCCTCGGCCCGTCAGCGCCGGTACCCGGAGGCGAGGCGGCTGTGCGTGCAAGCTCTCGAAGCCTTCGACGCCAACGCCCGCGCCCACTACGTGCTCGCCGTCCTCGACCTCCACGAAGCGCGCACGACCGACGCGCAAAGCCACCTGCGCCGGGTCATCTCCGAAGCGCCGGAGCACGCGCCGGCCTGGGATCTGCTGATCAAGGTCCTGAAGAGCGAGCACCGGCAGTCGGAGGTCGAGGCGCTCCGGAAGGAGTACCAGACTGCCCTGGGGTCGGCGGCGCCGTTCTGAGGCGGGGTCCGCGGGGCGGCCGCGTTGCGGCCGGCGGGCGCCGAGGGATGCGGGCGGCGAACGGGCGGACGGTGGTGCTCGCCAGTGCGAACAGCCGACAACCCGCCAGGGCTTGACGGGTCGGGGGCGGATTGTTTCACTGCCACGTCATGGCGGGCTCGAGAGCGCGATCGTTCGCAGACGGCGCCGCGGTGCTGGCGGCCGCGCTCCTTCTTGGCGCCTGCAGCAGCGAGGTCGATGCGCTGCAAGCGACGCCGGCCGCGGGCCCGAGCGACACCGCGCCGGCGGAGCCGACGAGCGCGCCGGTGGAGCCGCCGCCGCCCGTCCCCGAGGTGCCCTACCCGATCGTGCTCGAGCACGGCATGGCCGGCTGGGACAGCATCGCCGGCTACGAATACTTCTACAGAGTCAAAGAGACGCTCTCGGCGGCCGGCTACGCGGCCTTCACCACCCGCGTCGATCCGTACAACGCCATTGGTGCTCGCGGCATCGAGCTGGCGCGTTTGATCGACGACATCCTGGCGCAGACCGGAGCCAACAAGGTCCACCTGGTGGGTCACAGCCAGGGCGGTCTGGACGCGCGCTACGTGGTCTCGACGCTGGGTTACGGCGATCGCGTCGCGACGGTCACGACGTTGGCATCGCCGCACCAGGGCTGCAAGCTCGTCGACGTGGCCCTCGGCCTGGTTCCGGGCGCCGCCGTGGCGGCGATGGCCGCGCTCTTCGACGTCTTCGCCGGCCCGCTCACCGGCACCGAGTCGGACCTCGCGGCGCAGCTCGCGGACGTCACTCACGCCAACATGACCGAGGCCTTCAACCCGGCGAACCCCGACGATCCCCGCGTCGCCTACTACTCGTGGACCGGATGGACCCAGGCCAACCCGTTCGTCGACACCGCAGCGACCGACATCGTCAACCCGATGTTCCTGTCTTCGCGCCTCCTGACGGAGCTCATCGAGGGGACCAACGACGGGCTCGTCGGTCTGAGCAGCGCCAAGTGGGGCACCTACTTCGGTGCCGTGCCCGCCGACCACCTCGACGAGGTGGGCCTGCTCACCGAGAGCTCCGACCCGGCGTTCGACCACCTCGACTTCTTCCTCCGCCTGGCAGCCTTCCTCTACGGTCAGGGTGAGCCACCGGTGTACGACACGACGATGGAGTGACTCGCTCGGGTTAGCGACAACCGCCGGACCCGCAACCACTGCTGGCGGGCGCGGGGTCGTCGAGCTGGAGGCCGCAGTCGCTACAGGCACCGTCCACGAGCGGGGCGGCGGTGCCGCAGGCGGGGCAGGGCGAATGGTCGCTATCGCCGACGGTCGGCGGGGCGCAGACCGGCAGGACGCCCTCGCGGTCGAGCATCGCAGCCCACTCACCGCGCAGCAGCGTCGCTACCGCTTGAACGTCGTCCTCCTGAACCAGGAGGTGTGCCTTGGTGCCTCAGCAGCGGCTCGGTGCGGGGGCTGCGGCGAGTGCCGGGATTCCGGCAGCCAGGCACTTGTCCCGGACTTCCTTGATGTAGGGCAGGGTGCCGGCCAGGCACGGCACCACTTGGCATCCGTCCAGGGCTTGCTCGGCGTCGCGGACGGTGAGGACAGCAGCGATCGACATGCGTTACTGCTTAGCACGGCGAGCGCCAGCGGTCATGGCCCGAAGCCCCCGCCGCCGTTGTCCTGTCTCTGCTCTCTCGGTCCCGGTCTCGATCTCGGCTTCCTTTCTGTGTGTGCGGACCGCCACCCTCGGGGCATCAGGCCCGCGCCTCAACATGCTGGATCGGGACTTGTGCTGCACGGCCAACTGCCGCTGAGCTACAATGAGGGAATGGGCAGGGGGAGAGCGGCTGTCGCGGTGGGTGTGATCACAGCGCTGGTCCTCGCCTGCTCGGCGGATCGGTCGTTCGTGGCGACGCCGTGCGTCGGTGGCACTGAGCGGACGCTTCACGTCGATATT
This sequence comes from Deltaproteobacteria bacterium, assembly GCA_016218825.1. Classification (GTDB taxonomy): domain Bacteria; phylum Myxococcota; class XYA12-FULL-58-9; order XYA12-FULL-58-9; family XYA12-FULL-58-9; genus JACRCV01. Next base: position 83,269 of record JACRCV010000008.1, on the reverse strand, counting down.
CCGCTGCCGCAACCGTTGGACATCCTGTTCGTCGTCGACAACTCGGCGGGCATGGCCGGCGAGATCGACGAGCTGCGTGCGAGACTGGATGTGTTCGGTTACGGAGCGTTCGACCGCGCCGTGGACGTGCAGGTTGGCGTCATCACCACCGACGTCGAATGCAACAGTCCCACCAAGGACTGCGGCGGTACCACGTCCGAGAGTTGCTGTGCGGCGAACCCCGACCCCTGCATGGACCGTGATCTCGACGACGACGGCGTCATCGACACGTCAGACTGCGACGGCGGGCGGCTGCGGGCGTCGGGCACAGGCCGTCGTGTCTTCCCGGTGCGCGGCCCCGCGGACTGGGATCGGTGGCGCGGCGAGCTCGATGACTTGTTCGCCCGCATCCCGGCTTCGGGCTCGGCCTATCCGGCGGGTCTCGAGGCACTCCGCCGTGCCGTAGGGTGCTCCAGCGGCCTCGACTGCGATCTGGCTGACAGCGCGGTCGGCGACCTGAATGGGGGCTTCATTCGCCCCGACGCGAGGCTGGTAGTGCTTTTCGTCTCCGACCAGGATGATTGCAGCAGCTTCGACCGTCAGATCTACGGCCAGCCGGCGGATCCCGCAGATCTCACAGAGCAGTCACGCCACCTCTGTTCACCTGCAGAGTGCTACTCCTCATACGGTGCGGCGCTCGACACGGATGGCGACGGCTTGATGGACTGGGCTGATCCCGATGCAGCCGGCCCCTTCACCTGCGGCGGGCTGCCGCGCGCGACAAACCCGCCCAGCCTGGATCCACCCGGCGTCTACGTGGACCGCCTGGTGGCCACGAAAGGCGATCCTTCGAAGGTGGTGATGGCGGTGATGGGCGGTGTCGTGTCGGAAGAGCGGGGGCAACCAGAGCCTCTCGCTACGGCGTGTGTGGCGGCCGGGGGCGACTCTTCGGCGGACTGCGGCTGCTGGTCCAAGACGTCCGACCCCTTCTATTGCCTGCTGACGAACCTGCCGGGTTCCGCGCGGACCGGTATCCGACCGACAGCGCGCCGGGTGGATGCGACGCGCTGCCTGCGGGGCGATACGTGGAGGTACTCAGGAGACTCGAGGACGTCCGCGCAGCCGCCGGTCTTCCTGCCGGCCGAGGGAGCGCCACGGAGAGCGTGTGCGGCGAAGCCTTTGGGGTGCTGTTTCCTCCGAACGCCGCCGTTACTTTCGGGGGGAGCCGCTGCCACCGGCTCGAGATGACGCCCGAGGTGTATCCCCCGGACATTCGTGTCTGGGTGAACAACGAAGAGCTGCCGCAGGTGGCACCGTATTCAAGCGGGCCCGGTTGGAGTCGTTCCGGGAATGGCGATGTCTGCCTCGAGGGAAACATCGGCTCGTCGCCAGGCGACTCGATCGATATCGTCTATTGGGTGGCGACCTGCCAGTGAGAAGACGAGTGGCGGGCGGCCGGGTCTGCCGCGGCCACAGCGCTGACCTGCTGAGCGCGTCGTCGGACACCTCTCGCGCTCGGTCGCTTGGGGCACGGGTCACGGCCTCGCCAACAACTCGTCCGCGAAGGTGCTCCACGTCCCGGTCTTGTCTTTCTCCCGCATCAGCAGCCGCCACGTCTTCTTGGCGGCGACCCAAGTGAAGCTGGTTCGAAACGGCCCATCGGGATACTCGAAGACGAGCTCCAGCGTGTCGCCGTTCTTGGTCCCGAACCCGAGGGTCTCGGACGCGCGTCCGCCGAAGGTGTCGATCCAGTGCGCGACGTAGCGCTCGCTCATGTTGTCGCGTCCGAGGAAGACCACGGCCTCGTACGGCGCCCGTCCAGGCCTGGCTGGGCCGAGGTCCCGGATGTGCAGCTCGAGGAACTGGTGGCTCAGGACCCACGCGGCTGAGATCTGGTGCCGAAGCGGTTGGCCCATGATCGTGCCGGTGGCGCTCCACTCGCCGACGAGACGGTCGACGAACTCGTCCTTGAACGAGGCCTGGGGCCCATCGAGGAGCGCCGGACCTTCGTCGCCACGAGCGGTACCGCCGCCGGCGACAATGAAGAACAGCATCCATGAACCAACGCGCATGCCCGGACTCCTCGTCGCGCTGCCGCCGAACCGGCCCCGCCGCCACAGATCCGATGAGAGCAGAAACCCAGAAACGACGCCAGGGGCGACGCGCCGCGGCCTCACCCGCCGTCCATCGTCGCCGGTCGTGGTGGGCCACGGCAGGGCGCCTCTTCAGGCGCCTCTTCAGGCTTCCGGGCCCCGAGTCTGTGTGGTAGTACCAAACGCCCGGCTTCGTTGCGGGTTCTCTGGACAACTGGCTCTGCGCGCGGCGGCGCTGCCGAGCCCAACAATGGGCGTTCACCCGAAGGAGATAGCAATGGGCATCGACGGCGTAAACAAGACGACGAAGAAGCACCAGATCGACAACAGCGTCGACGCCGGCCCGGTCACGGCGAAGATCAAGGCGCCGGGCCCGAAGGTCGAGACCGCGCTCTTGTTCAACAAGATCCCTGACAGCATCCGCATGCTCTACGGCTTCGAGCTGGCGACGAACAAGAAGGCGCTGACCATCAACCCGCGGCGCCCGGTGATGCGCGGCCTCGTCGGGGCGCGGCGCGGCGGCTTCACCAGCGAGAACAGCGCCGCCGGCGGCAAGATCATTCATCTGCAGGACGGCCCCTTCAAGCACGGCGAGTGGCGCACCGGCGCGCTCAAAGATCTGATCACCAGCCGCGGCGAGCTCGCCAAGGTGCGGGCCGCGGGCTACGACGTCAACGACAAGGTCAGCTACCTGGTGGTCAACGCCGACCCCGGCAAGGGCCGCCGCGACAACCACCCGATCGCGTTCTTCTTCTCTCCGGACGCGCAGAACCATGGCCTGGTCGCGGTGTGCTCCGAGGTGACGATCCTGCCGTTCAACGGCCAGGGCGGCGGCCCGGTGATGATCCGCAAGCCGGTCATCTACGTGTATCCGGAGCGCAAGATGATCGTGCGCGTCGCGCTCCAGGTGCAAGGCGAGGTCGTCGCAGAGTATCCGAAGATGACCGACGGCGCCTGGCAGATGGTCGCGACGCCGGAGGGCACCCTCTTCGATCCGACCACCGAGCGCCGCTTCAGCTATCTGTTCTGGGAGGCGACCCGGCCGCAAGGCTTCGCGATCGACCCGGCGCAGGCGCACCTGGTCACCGACAAGAACGCCGAGACCTTCCTCGAGAAGGCCTGCGTCGCGTACGGCCTGAACGACAAAGAGAAGACCGACTTCGTGTCGTACTGGCTGCCGCACCTCGAGAAGAACGACATGAGCCTGGTGCAGTTCTTGGCCACGGACGAGTACGCGCGCTACGCCGACCTGCAAGTGTCGCCGAAGCCCGACACCCTCATCCGGATGTTCATGATCTTCAAGCGGACCGCCACCGCGGTGCAGACCGGCAACCCGGCGCTGCCGAAGGGCATCCGCAAGGGCTACACCGTCGTCGAGTGGGGCGGCACCAACCTCGACGAGCGCGTCTGAGAGTTTGACTGACCCGTGGCCCGGTCGGCTTGGACGACCGGGCCCGCTTCTCCCCCACCGCGCCCACGCGCGCCGGCCGGTCGCGACCGATCACTCGATGAGCCGGACCTCGCCGCCGCGCTCGAAGTACCAGCGACCGACGAGGTCGCGAAGCGAGGTGCCGGCGATCTTGACCGAGTCGAGCTTGTCGCTGTCGACGAGCGTATGGTCTCGGCCGGCGTTCGCGAACGCCGCGCTCACCGACGCCAGCGAATCGCGCACCGCGGCCGCGTAGCTCTCGACGTAGGCGGCCTCGGCGGCGTCGGGCGGCGGCGTCACCCCGAGCGCGCCGATGATGTTGCCGTCGCGCTGCGAGGCGTGGACCAAGATCGGGGTCGTGAGCTCAGGGTAGATGTCGGCGCCGAAGTAGCACACCGAGGCGTCGGCGGCGTGCGCGGCGGCACAGCTCGCGTCGACCTTCGCCTGCCAGTAGCCGAGCCCCTCCAGCATCCACGCGGCCAGCCCCGGCAGCCCGGCGTCGTACGCTGCCACGTGTACGAACCAGCCGGCGTCGTTCAGGCCGCGCACCGGGGTCGGCGCCAGGGCGCCCGCGAGCCAGTCGAGGTTCTGCATCACGCCCATGCCGCCGGCGGATTCGCCGACCAGGAGCACGTCGGTGGCGTCGGCGAGGTTCGGCGCCGGCGTCAGCGTCGGGTCGAGCAGGTCTTCGGTCACCGCCTGGACGATCTTGCGGCCGCGAAAGGCGCGGCTGTTGGTGGCGGTCTCGGCGGCACGGTCGCCGCTCCAGTTGTCGGAGCTGCAGTAGGCGATGGACACGTGGTTGGCGTTGTAGAAGTCCGGGTTGAGCGCGGGGTCGATCGACAAGATCCCGGGGCCGGGTTTGCTGCTCGCCGCGTTCAACGACGAGACCAGCGCGGGGGCTTGCACCGCACGCCGGTCGCAGTCGGCGTTGTTGCTGCAGAACATGCCACCCGTCAGCTCGATGACAAAGCGCCGCGCCCCGGCGCCGGTCCCGCGGCGCCGGTAGTAGATCGCCGGGCTGCCGTCGTTACACACCGCGCCGCGCGCTGCGGCGTCGGCGACCACGTGCTTGTCGAGCACGAGCGCCGGTGCTCCCGGGTCGCCGGTGCGGACGTCTGCCGGCGCCGGGTCACCGCCAGTCGCGGGTGGCGTCGCCGCCGGCGGGCCGGAGCAGCCGAGCGCCGGCGCGAGCGTCGCGCACAGCGCCGTCGCCGCGGCCACGATCGTCGAGGTTTCGAAAGGCGCGCGTCGGTTGGTCACGGGCGTTCTCCTCGCAGCGCTCACGCTCGCGGGCGGTGCGGATGGGTCTTGCCTACTTCCATGCAAGCCGGACGCAGCATAGTATCCCGGCGGTGGAAATCGGTACATTGGGACATTGAAACGGCAACCAAGGAGCGCGATATGCCAGAGCTGGAAGTCGGCGTCGTCAACAAGTACTTCGACAAGATCGGGGTCGGGATGGTCCAGATGACCCAGGGCGAGCTGTCGCTGGGTGACAAGATCCACATCAAGGGCAACTCCACAGATCTCACCGCCACCATCAGCTCGATGCAGGTGCAGCGCCAGCCGGTGCAGACCGCCAAGGTCGGCGACGAAGCCGGCATCAAGCTGGACACCAAGGTCCGGCAGCACGACAAGGTCTACAAAGTCACGGCCTGAGGCCCTCCGCCCCCCGTCTCTGCGCCCGGCCCCGTGCCCGCGCCCGCGCCGCGGTCACCGGCAAGCGACCAGAACGCACCGGTTGCCGGACGAACCTCCGCATCCCCGCCCGCAGCCAAACATCGCCGTCGGCTATCCGTCGCCGGCGCCTACCTCGAAGAATGGGCGCAAGATCACGCTGTTGTCGGCGCCCCGCGCCCCCCGCGGCACGCGGTGTCTGGCACGCGACCTGCATCGGCCGGCAGCAGCCGATCGCTGGACGGTGGTGGGCGCGGCCAGGAGATCGCCGCGCTGCTCTCGGAGGCGCGACGATGAGGCGGATGGGCATGGGGTGTTGGCGGCGGTGGTGCGCGCTCGCGGCGGCGATCGTGGTCGCGAGCTGCGGCGACTTTACGACGGGCGAGCTCGGGACGACCGGGGAGCAGCTCCCCGACCCTGGCCCCGAGGCTGGAGCGTCGACCCCCGAGGCCTGCAAGCCGGATTGCGCCGGCCGCGAGTGTGGGCTCGATCCGATCTGTCACCAATCGTGCGGTGGCTGCGACGCGCCCGATCTGGCGTGCGCGCCTGCCGGGGTGTGTCTCCCCTGTTTCGAGGGCGAGGCCTGCGACGACGGCGACCCGTGCACCTTTGCCGACCGCTGCGACGGCCTGGGGGTCTGCGGCGGCACCGCGGTGACCTGCGCCGATTCGCCCGAGGTGTGTGGGCCGCGGCGGAGCTGCAACGGCACGGCCATCTGTAGCGAGCTCTTTCCGGTCGCGGTGACCGCCTGCGACGACGGCGACCTGTGCACCTACAGCGACGGCTGCAACGGCGCCGGCGTGTGCGTCGGGACCGCGGTGGTGTGCGGCGACGACCCCGGCGCTTGCGGTGCGAGCCGGAGCTGCAACGGCACCGCGACCTGCGACGCCGCGTATCCGGACGCCAACACGCCGTGCAACGACGGCAACCCGTCGACCACCAGCGACCGCTGCAACGGCGCCGGTCTCTGCGTCGGTGCTGCGGGCGGCCCGCGCTGCGGCAACGGCTACAAGGAAGGTACCGAGCTCTGTGACGGTCAGGATTTCGGCGGCGCGACCTGCGCCAGCCTCGGTTTTGCATCCGGCGCTCTCGGCTGCACGACGAGCTGCATGCGGATCTTCAACGGCTGCCTCGCGGTCGACCGCGCCGATCTGGTCGACGCCCTCGACCCGAGCACGGTCTCGTGGGACGAGCCGGCGGGCAACGTCGGCGCCTGGCCCAAGACCTCGAAGATCGTGCAGGGGCAGATCACCGCCAGCCAGGTCATCGTCGTCCGCGACCCGATGGACAACTGGCCGCCGGTGCAGGAGTCGGGTTGGGACAAGCCGTCGATCGGCAACTGGTGGGTGATCGCCAAGCCGAGCGACGGTCGCTGGCATGCCGCGACCATCGACTGGCTGGGCGTGGGTCGCACCGCGATGGCGAGGCCCGGCTTCGACGGCCACGACGACATCCACGGCGCGCTCGGCGGCTGGCGGCCGGTCTCCGGCGAGACCGTCTATCTGGTGCAGACCACCCACGCGCGCAGCGGCGTGATCCGCGGCAACACGCAGCGGACCAACATCGTGCGGACCGTGATGCCGTAGCCCCACTTCGTCGCGGGGGCGAGCGCCGCCTTTACAGCCGCAGCCACTCGCGGCACGATACCGGCAATACCTCGAAGGAGTCGCCGATGGTCGATGGAATTGCCGCCAAGCCGCTCGACGCCGCAACCGTCCACGCCGCCCTCGATCGGGTGCAGCAGCTGCTGACCGCGGCCGACCGCGCTCCCCAAGATGGTTTCGTGCGCGAGACCTGGGCCGCCGACGAGCTGGTGCAGGTCAAGGATCCCCTCGCCCGGGCGGTCTACGACTACGTCGACTTCGCGAACTATCGCGAGAGCTACCACCTCGAGGGTGGCGTCTCCCACGGTCATGGCCTGCGGCCGGCGCGCTACAGCGCGCAGCGGATCGTGAGCCTGGAGGATCTGGGCCGCGGCGTCGGCGAGCTGAAGAAGAAGCTGGCGCAGGCGCCCGACGCCACTGACCCGGTGAACCGCGACCTCGCCGGAATCGCCAGCCGCGCCCGGGCCGCGGGCCTCGGCGCCGGCAAGTCCGATGCCCAGCTCTACGTCGAGATCTACCAGGCCACCGAAGAGCTCCTCGACAAGAGCGCCGCCAAACCCACCGACGAGGAGCGCCGGCTCCGCGGCGACGGCCGACCGTTGACTCGCGACGCGCTGCTGTTACGCCTCGGCTCCGGATCGCTCGCCTACCTCGTGGCGATGGAGGTCCTCGCCGGGGCGCAGGAGAGCGGCGGCGAGCGCGGCCACTGGCTGCGCTACATGGCGGGGGAGGTCGCCGATCTGAATCTCCGCCGCCAGGTGTTCCGGTTGGAACCGGCACCGACCGACGCCGTCGACGACCGGCTGCTGCTCTATTTCCTGGTGCTCGGCAAACGCGCCAAGGAGACCGCGCTGCTGGCGCAGATCGAGACCCTCGTCGCCAAGGGCGCGGCGTCGACGCCTCGCTGAGCCCGTCGCCGCCGGCGTCGCGTGCGCCAGAGCGCGAGGGCGCCAACAACCAACGGCGTTGTCGCCGGCCCGTTGTTGCAAGCGCAGCCGTTGCTGCGCGCGACCTGGGTCCCGCCGCCGATCGTTGCGGCGCCGTCGCACGCGTCGCCGCTACCGTCGCCGTCGGCGTCGAGCTGCTCGCGGTTGTCGATGAGCGGGCAGTTGTCGCGGTCGTCGGCGACGCCGTCGTTGTCGTCGTCCGAATCACACAGGTCGCCGAGCTCGTCGCCATCGGTGTCGGTGCGGTTTTCGACGTTTGCCAGTAGCGGACAGTTGTCGACCGAGCCCTCGAGGCCGTCGGCGTCGGCGTCGGAATCGCAGACGTCCCCGAGCCCATCGCCGTCGAGGTCGGCCTGGTCGGGATTGGCGACGCGCGTGCAGTTGTCGCCGTCATTGGCCAAGCCGTCGGCGTCGATGTCGCCGTCGCAGGCGTCGCCGCTGCCGTCGCCGTTGGTATCGGTCTGCGCCAGGTTCGGCACCAGCCGGCAGGTGTCGACGCGATCGACGACGCCGTCTTCGTCGGAGTCATAGTCCAGAAAGTTCGGGATGCCGTCGGTGTCGGTATCGACGGGCGGTGTCGCCGGATCGTCGTCGCCGGCCTCCTCGGAATCCAACACACCGTCGCCATCGGCGTCCGAATCGCGCGCGTCGATCAGGCCATCGGCATCGGTGTCGAGCGGCGCTTGCGGGTCGCCGACCTCGTCGTCGTCGCGGATCGCGTCGCCGTCGGAGTCGCGTACCGCGGGATCGAGGCCCAGCTCGATCTCGCGCGTGTTGCTCAGACCGTCCCCGTCCCGGTCGTCGTCGCAAGCATCGCCGTCGCCGTCGCCGTCCTGGTCCGCCTGGCCGGCGTCGGCGTCGACCCGGCAGCTGTCGCTCGCGTCGGAGGCGCCGTCGTCGTCCGAATCCAGATCGCGGTAGTCCGGAGTGCTGTCGGCGTCGGTGTCGACGGCGACCGTGCCCAGGTCGTCGTCCCCGGCCTCCTCGACGTCGAGGACGCCATCGCCGTCCGAATCATCGTCCTTGGCATCGAAGACGCCATCCGCGTCGGTGTCCATGGGGGCCGCAGGGTTGCCCAGCTCTTCGCTGTCCGCGATCCCATCCGCGTCGGTGTCCGCGAGGCCGGGGTCGAGGCCGAGGCTCGCCTCGGCCGCGTCGCTCACGCCGTCGTCATCGTCGTCGGCATCGCACGAGTCGCCGAGGCCGTCCCGGTCGGTGTCGCGCTGGTTGCCGTTCGCCGTGGTCGGGCAGTTGTCCGCGGTGTCGGCGACACCGTCGTTGTCGTCATCGGGGTCGCACGCATCACCGGAGCCGTCGTTGTCGCTATTCGCCTGGCCCGGGTTCGACAGCAGCGGGCAGCTGTCGCTCGCGTCCAACACCCCGTCGCCGTCCGTGTCCAGCTCGCAGGCGTCGCCCGAGCCGTCGGCGTCGGTGTCCAGCTGCGTCACGTTGGCCACCAGCGGACAGTTGTCGCGCGCGTCGACGATGCCGTCGCCGTCGTCGTCGATGCTGCAGGCGTCGCCGATGCCGTCGCCGTCGGTGTCGTCCTGGTCGACATTCGCCGCGCTCGAACAGTTGTCGGCCGCGTCGAGGACGCCGTCGTCGTCGTCATCGGGATCGCAGGCGTCACCGAGACCGTCCGCCTCCGAGTCTCTCTGGCCGATGTTGGGCTCGAGCGCACAGTTGTCGGCGCTATCGAGCACGCCGTCGCCATCGTCATCCAGGTCGCAGAGGTCGCCCTGGCCGTCGCGGTCGGTGTCGGTCTGCCCCCCCGGGCCGCTGTTCGGGGTTGTGGGACAGTTGTCGAGGAGGTTGTCGACGCCGTCGCCATCGACATCGGGATCGCAGGCATCGCCGCTGCCGTCGCGGTCGGCGTCCTTCTGGTCGGAGTTCGGCGCCTGCGGGCAGTTGTCGATCGCATCGATGAAGGCGTCGTCGTCGTCGTTGTCGTCGCAGACATCGCCGTCGCCGTCGCCGTCGGTGTCCGTCTGGCCGGCGTTCGCCAGGAGCGGGCAGTTGTCGAGGCCGTTTGCGGTGCCGTCACCGTCGACGTCGGAGTCGCAGGCGTCGCCGACACCATCCGCGTCGAGGTCCTGTTGCCCGGCGTTGGCGAACAGCGCGCAGTTGTCGGCGCTGTCGAGCACGCCGTCGCCGTCGTCATCCAGGTCGCACAGGTCGCCCTGCAGATCGGTGTCGGTGTTCGCCTGGTCGGTGTTGGCGAGCAGCGGACAGTTGTCGGCGCCGTTGACCACGTCGTCGCCGTCGGTGTCGGAATCGCAGGCATCGCCGAAGCCGTCCCGATCGAGATCTTGTTGCCCGGCGTTGGCCGCCAGCGGACAGTTGTCGGTCGGGTCGAGCACGCCGTCGCCGTCGTCGTCCGGGTCGCAGGCGTCGCCGAGCCCGTCGCCGTCGGTGTTCGTCTGGGTGGTGTTGGCCAGGAGCGGGCAGTTGTCCGCCGGATCGGCAGCGCCGTCACCATCGTCGTCGGCGTCGCAGGCGTCACCGAGGCCGTCGCCGTCGGTGTCGAGCTGCGTGGGGTTCACGTTGACCAGGCAGTTGTCCGACATGTCGGGCTGGCCGTCGCCGTCGTCGTCCAGGTCACACGCGTTGCCATCGCCGTCGCCGTCAGTGTCGGTCTGCGCCAGGTTCGCCACCAGCGAGCAGTTGTCGGTCGTGTCCGGCACCGTGTCGTTGTCGTCGTCGGGGTCGCAGGCATCGCCGGCGCCATCGCCGTCGGCGTCGGCCTGGCCCGGGTTCGCGGCCGCCGGGCAGTTGTCGACCCCGTCCAGGACGGCGTCGCCGTCGTCGTCGGCGTCGCAGGCATCGCCCTGCCCGTCGCCGTCAACATCGGCCTGGCTGGTGTTGGCGACCCCCGGGCAGTTGTCGACGTCGCCGCAGACGCCGTCGTAGTCCACGTCGTTGAAGCGGTCCTGCGCGCAGGGGTCGCAAGCATCGCCGTCGCCATCGCCGTCGGCGTCTGTCTGGCCGGGGTTGAAGTCCACGGGGCAGTTGTCGCTCCCGTCCTCGACGCCGTCGTTGTCGTTGTCGAGGTCGCAGGCATCGCCCTCGCCGTCGGCGTCGGTGTCGGTCTGGCCCGCGTTGACGACTGTCAAGCAGTTGTCGCAGGCGTCGCCGACGCCGTCGCCGTCGCTGTCCGTCTGCAGGGGGTTGAGCACCAGCTGACAGTTGTCAGTCGTGTCGGGGATGCCGTCGTCGTCGTCGTCGAGATCGCAGGCGTCACCGGCACCATCGCCGTCGTAGTCGTCCTGTGTGGCGTTGGCGTCGAGCGGGCAGTTGTCGGCGGTATCCAAGACCGTGTCGTCGTCGTCGTCGTCGTCGCAGGCATCGCCGGCGCCATCGCCGTCAGTGTCGGTCTGCGTGGGGTTGGCGACGCTGGGGCAGTTGTCGATGGCGCTCGGGACGCCGTCGCCGTCGCTATCGGCCACCGCGTCGAAGCGTGCTTCCACCGTGGCGACATTGGGCCCCCACACATAGTAGATGACGAAGGTGGTGGTGGCCCCGGTGGCGAGGCTCGGCTCTTTGAAGATGATGTCCACTGCGCCGTCGCTGGTGGTGCCGTTCGGATCGACGGGGGTGGTCCACTCACCCGACGCGTTGGTGCTCTCGAACACCGCGGTGGGGACGGTCACCCGCGCCCGTGTGTCCCAGGCCCCGATCCCCAAGGTGACGACGGTCGACGAGCCCGCCGTCGCCGTCACCAAGGCGCTCGTCGACGCCGGCGGTTGGCGCCGCACGTCGGTGGTCGTGGAGAAGCTCGTGCCGATGTTGCACTCGCCGTGATCCGGCTCGCCGTTGCGCAGGTAGTAGACGTTCGTCAACGCAACGCTGCCGATGTTCTTGAGGGTGACGGCGAGGGTCGCGTAACGGTCGTTGGCGTCGTAGGCGAAGACCTGGCTCACCTCGACGCCGTTCGAGCCGCTCACGTACTGGCCGGTCCAGGTAATGCTCCGCCCGACCACGGTGGCCGCCGCGGTCGTCGTCAGCCCGGTCGACCCATAGGCGTTGCTGGCCTTGAAGGTGGCCGAGCCGGTCGCCTCGACGGTGAAGCCCTCGATCGCGGACCCCGGGTAGAAGGCGTCGCAGGAATACGGGGTCGACCCGGACTCGGTGTATTGCATCGAGTGGGTCGCGGCGTTGATCATCGTGCCGTTGGCCCGGGTCCCGAGGTAGCGGATGTAGGTTCCAGTCAGCTCGGCCTGGGCGGCCGCGGGTCGCGCGCCGCCGACCAGCGTCGCGAGAAGCACCACGAGAGCGGTGACCAGAGAAGACGAACGAGAAAGCGGCGCGGCGTGTGGCATCTGAACCCCCGGCATCTGAACCCCCAAGCGACCAAGGCGCAAGTCAACCACCATACCGGCGGCGCGGTCGGGTCGGCAAGCACTTCGGGCGCCGCCATTGCGCTCTCAAAGCCGGACGCTATACTGGGCCGCGTCTCGCCGGTCTTCGGGGTGGTGGAGGTGAGCCATGACCGAGCGTCAGGCGGGGGCCATCAGCAGGCGCGACCTGATCGCCGGCGCCGGCGCCATCGCCCTCACCGCGGTCTTTGAGCCGCGCGCCGCTGGTGCCGAGCGCGTCCTCTCCGGCGGCACCACGAGCGATGCCAGCGCGGTCACCTCATCGACGCGCGGGCGGGCGACGGTAGGGGTTTGCCGCGAGCCCGGCGTCCTCGATTCAAAGGGGCGCGTGCGGCCGGAGGCCGCGAAGGCGTTGGTCGAGCGCGCCGTGGTGGCCGCCACCGGCGCCGAGGACGCCGTCGCTGCGTGCCGGTCGTTGTTCAAGCCCGGTGACGTCGTCGGCCTCAAGGTCAACTGTCTAGCCGGCCGGGGCCTCTCGACCCACCGAGAGCTCGTCGACGCGGTGACCGCGCTGTTGGTCGCCGCCGGGGTGAGCGCCGAGCGGGTGGTCATCTGGGAGCGCTCGGATCGCGATCTGCGCCGCGCCGGCTACACGCCGCGGCGCGCGGGCGCCGGGCCGTTGGTCATGGGCACCAACGACGACTACGACAACGAGCCCATCGAGGCCGGCTCGGTCGGCGGTTGTTTGAGCCGGATCTTGAGCCGCCGCCTCGACGCCGTCATCAACATGCCGGTGCTCAAGGACCACGATCTGGCGGGGATCTCGGGGGCCTTGAAGAGCTTCTACGGCGCGATCCACAACCCCAACAAGTACCACGACAACGGCTGCAGCCCGTACATCGCCGACCTCTACGCGCACCCCGGCATCCGCGACAAGGTCCGGCTGACGATCGTCGACGCGCTCACCGCCCAGTACCACGGCGGCCCGGCCTGGGTCGCCGAGAACACCTGGACCTACGGCGGCGTGATCGCCTCTCGAGATCCGGTGGCGGTGGACGCGACCGCGCTCGAGATCTTGGCCGCCAAGCGCCAAGCGCTGGGCCTGCCGAGCTTCGACGCCGAGAAGCGCGCACCGTCGTGGTTGCCGCACGCGGCGGCCCTGGGGCTCGGGGTCGCCGACCTCACTCGCATCGACAGGGTGACGCTCTGAGCGCCGCCCTGAACAACGGGCTGAACCGGCGCGCCCTGTTGCAGTCCGCGGTCACCTGCGCCGGCTGTGGGGTATTGGCGCACGCCGCGCTCGGCGCCGGGCTCGTGGCGTGGCCGCGGCGGGCCGGGGCGCAAGATCAAGCCGGCGACCTCGTCGGTGACCTCGAGACCACGTTCCTGCCGGTCGAGGCTCGCTATTATAAGGTGGTCGGCGGCAAGCGCGTCGAGTGCGAGCTTTGCCCCAACAAGTGCCGGGTCGCCGACCTCGAGCGCGGCACCTGCGGGGTCCGCGAGAATCGCGGCGGTACGTATTACACCTTGGTGCACGCGCGCGCGGTCGCGGCGCACGTCGATCCGGTGGAGAAGAAGCCGCTGTTTCACTTCTTGCCGGGGACCACGGCGTTCTCGATCGCGACCGCCGGCTGCAACATGGAGTGCAAGTTCTGCCAGAACTGGGAGATCTCGCAGTTCCGCCCCGAGCAGGTCCGCGCCACGTTGCTCAAGCCGGCGATGGTTCACGAGCTCGCCAAGAACAACGGCGCGGCCTCGATCGCCTACACCTACTCGGAGCCGACCATCTACTACGAGTACATGTTCGACACCGCGAGCCTGGGCCGGAAGACCGGGATGCGCAGCGTGATGATCTCGGCCGGCTTCATCGAGGCGCAGCCGTTGCAGGATCTGTTGCCGCACTTGAGCGCGGTGAAGATCGATCTGAAGGCCTTCCGCCAGGAGTTCTACGACAAGATGTCGAAGGGGCAGCTGAAGGTGGTGCGGCGCACCCTCGAGCTGATCCGCAAGGCCGGCACCTGGCTGGAGATCGTGGTGCTCGTCATTCCGACGCTGAACGACGCCGAGGCCGAGATCCGCGACCTGAGCCGCTTCGTCAAACAGAGCCTGGGCGCCGACGTGCCGATACACTTCACCCGCTTCCACCCCACCTACCGCCTGAAGAACCTGCCACCGACGCCCCCTGCGACCCTGGACCGCGCTGTGCAGGTGGCGCGCGCCGAGGGCCTGCGCTACGTCTACGTCGGCAACCTGAGCGGCCACGAGGCCGAGAGCACCTACTGCCCGGACTGCGGCGAGCTGCTCGTCAAGCGCGTCGGTCTTTCGGTCACCGACGTCCGCCTCGAGCACGGCAAGTGCCCGAAGTGCAAACGGGCGATCCCCGGCGTCTGGGCCTGACCGGGGCGATGGCGACGATCTCCGATCCGCGCTCGACCCCTTCGACGTCCGGGCGTCCGGGCACCGACCGCGGTCTCGTCACCCTCCTCTTCGGCCTCGGGGCTTTCTCGCTCGTGACCCAGAGCATCCTGGCGCGCGAGCTGTTGCACCTGGCGCTCGGCAGCGAGCTGATCGTCGGCTCGTTCTTCGGCGCCTGGCTGCTGTGGATCGGGCTCGGCGCGCTTCTCGGCACCCGGCTCGCGCCGAACCTGCGCGCCCCCCACCTTCACCTCTGGGGCTTCGTGGTCGCCTTCGCCTTCGCGCCGCTCGTCGAGGTGGTGCTGGTGCGCCACGGCCGGCAGCTGTTCGCGGTGCCGATGGGCCTGATGGTCTCGTGGTCAGAGAGCCTGGTCGTGACGTTCTCGGCGTTGGCGCCGTTCTGTCTGATGATCGGCATCACCTTCCCGATCGCCTGCCGGTGTCTTTGCGACCAATCGAGCCGCGGCATCGGCACCCTCTACGCCGCCGAGGCGGCAGGCGCCATGGCCGGCGGTCTCGTCTACGCGCTCTTCATCGCCGGCCGGTTCGGACACCTCCAGACCCTGGTCGCCGGCGGCGCCGGCATCGTGCTCTTGGCCTCGGTCGTTGGACCGCGGCTGGCAGCGAGCGCCGCGGGTGCCGGCCGCCGCGACCGGCTGTTTCGGGCCGCCGGTGTCGGGCTCGGGATCCTCGCGGCGCTCGGTGTCGCCTTTGCCGGGCGGTGGGACGAGCGCTCGCGGCGCGCCGAGGTCAAGGCGGCGGTGCCGGCGACCGAGATCGTGGCGGTGTGGGACACCCGCTACGGGCAGATGGCGCTGACCCGGCTCGAAGACCAATTCACGCTCTACAGCGACGGCGTGCTCACCGCGTCGTTCCCCGACGCGTACCGCACCCCGGCGGTGGTCTTTCACCTCCTGGCCCAGAAGCCGGCGCCGCGCCGGGTGCTCTTGGTCGGCGCCTCGGTCACCGGTTTGGCGCAGGCGCTCAGCCGCGCGCTCGCCGCCCCCGAGCCCCAGGTGCCGCCGGAGCTCGTGGTCGTGCATCCCGATCGGACGCTCGCGCCGACGATCGCGAAGTACTTGCCGCCCGCCGACGCCGCCTTGTTGGGTGGGGCGGTGCAGATCGTGGCGAGAGATCCGCGGCAGCTGGTGCGCGAGTCGCCGGGGTCGTTCGATCTGATCTTCCTGGACCTGACCGACCCGACGACGGTCGCCAGCAACCGCCTGTTCACCGTCGAGTTCTTTGCGAGCGCCCGGCGGGCGCTTTCGCCCCAGGGCGTGTTCGCCTTCAAGCTGTCGTCGGCCGAGGCCTACGTCGGCGCTGACACCGCGAAGCTCGGCGCCTCGATCCGGTCGGCGCTCGACCGCGCCTTTCCGCGCGTCGTCATCGCGGCCGGCGACGACGACTACTACTTCGCCGGCGACGCCGACGCCGAGCTCACCGCCGACCGCGCGGTCATCGCCGCCCGTCTCGAGAAGATGCCGGGTGCAAAGCGGTTCGCCGACGCCATCCTCCTCGACTACGAGCCGGCGCGGCGCGAGCGCCGGGAGCGCGCCCTGCGGCGAAGCGGTGCCGGGGGGATCAACACCGACGACCGCCCGGTGAGCTACACCTACGCCACGGTGCTCTGGGAGCGGCAGAGCGCCGCCAATCCGGCGTCGCGCTCCGTCCTGGTCCTCGGCCTGGCGCTGACCCGGGCGCTCGGCCCGTGGCCGCTCGTGGCGCTGTTGGTGCTCGGCATCGGCGGCTGGGCGCTTGCCGGCAGGCGCCAGCGCGCGTCACCGCGAGCCGACGCGGCGATCACCGTGCTCGTCGCCGGCGCCGGCGCGATGGGACAGAACCTGGTGTTGCTGCTGCGCTACCAGAGCGTCAGCGGCGCAATCTACGAGCGCCTGGCGCTGATGTCGGGTCTGTTCATGCTCGGCACCGCGGTGGGCTCGCGGCTGATGAGCGGCGTCGCGGCCGGCGTCGAGGTGCCGGCGCGTCTGCTGCGCGGCATCGGGCTCGCGACCACGGCGGTCGCGCTAGCGATGATCCCGCTGTTGCCGCTGCTCCAAACGGCGGCGCCGGTCGTCATGCAGCTGGGGTTCGGGGCGCTCTTCGGTGTCGCCGGGCTGACCCTCGGCGTCAGCTTCCCGGCGGTGGCGGCGGTGTTGCTCGCGCCGGCGCCAGGCGGGGCGGCGTCTGCTGCCGGCAGCGCCGGCGGCCTCGTCGATGCGTTCGACCATCTGGGAGCGATGCTCGGGGCCGTCGTCACCGGGACGGTGCTGTTGCCGGCCATCGGGGCCACGGCGACGCTCGGGATCATTGCCGGCGGCAGCGCCGCCGTCGCCGCGCTGTGGTCGCTGCGCGCGCGTGAGAGCGCGCCGGCGCTGGACCCCGGGTCCCGATAGCTCGTCGGCCGCTCAACGTGGAGGGTTGCCGATGGCCGCGAGGTCTTGCTCGAGCCGACCTGCGAGCTCCCGGCGGCCGGAGCGCGAGAGCGACCCCGGGCCCGGCCGGCGCTCAGCGCAACGGGCGGGCGTCGAGACGCGGCGGCTCGGCCGGGGCGGGCGGGTGCGGGTGGTCGCGGAGGTAGCTCGCGAGCGACTGGTCGTGCGTGGTCATGTGCCGCACCAGCCAGTTGCACAACAGGCGGTTGGCGATCGCGAGCACCTCGGCGTCGGTGCCGCCGCTGCTCACCTCGCGACGCATGTTGGCGACGTACTCGACCAGCCGGCCGTGCTCGGCCCTGTGCTCGAGGAGACCGGGGTAGCCGCAGCAGCTCATCTGCTCCTCTTCGGCGAGGAAGTGCTCGGCCGCGTGGCTCTCGAAGTACTCCAACATCGCGAGCCCGACCTTGAGGGTGTCGGATCGCTTGGGGTCGGCGACCATGCTCGCGGCCATCGCGAACAGCTCGCGGTGCTCAGCGTCGATACGGGCATTTCCGGTGATCAGGTCGGGGCTCCAACGACCGTTCGGCATGACTCGTTCCTCTCGTGGCTCCAGAGGCACAGCGGCGGCGCGCCAAGCTCAAGGTAACAAGCCGGGGCAGAGTGGCCTCGCCGCAACGGCACGGTGATTCCCCCCGAGCCTAGCAGGACGGCGCATCGAGGCAATCCCAACCTGCCGGCGCGGGCCGCGTCCGACCGTCACTCCGAGCGATCTTGTCAAGGGCGGCAACGCCGCAGGCCTTCCGGCTGTGCTATTCTCATTCGCATGTGCCGATTCACGCTGTATCTCGGTCATCCGATCCGGTTGAGCGCGCTGCTCATCGAGCCCAGCCACTCCCTGATCTTGCAGAGCACGAGCTCGAAAGAGCGCGACGAGCCGCTCAACGGCGACGGCTTCGGCGTCGGCTGGTACGCGCCGGAGCTCCACCCCGAGCCGGCGGTGTTTCGCTCCATCACCCCGGCGTGGAACAACCGCAACCTGCAGAGCCTGGCGCGCGTGGTCGCGAGCCCGTGCATCTTCGCGCACGTGCGCGCCGCGACCCAGGCGAGCGGCGTCAACGAGGCCAACTGCCACCCGTTCCGCTACAACCAGTTCCTGTTCATGCACAACGGCGACATCGGCGGCTTTCGCAAGGTGCGGCGCAAGCTGCTCGAGTCGGTCTCCGACGAGGCGTTCGGCAACGTCTACGGCAGCACCGACTCCGAGCACTTCTTCGCCGTGGTCATCGACGAGCTGCTGCAGCGCGAAGAGAGCGACCCCGAGCACCGCATGGCGCGGGCGTTGAACCGCGCCATCGCCCGGGTCCAGGCCCTGGTGGATGCGCACGCCGGCGGCGAGCCGACCTACTTGAACGTCGCCCTCACCGACGGCCACACCGCGGTGGTCGCCCGCTACTCCAGCGAACGGCGCGAGAAGCCGGAGTCACTCTACTACTATGGAGGAAAGATCTACGTCCCCGTCGACCACGCGGCGCACGTCCGCGACCCCGCGACCTTCGTGGTCGCCTCCGAGCGCCTGACCGAAGACGCGTCGTGGCAGGAGATCCCGCCGAGCCACATCCTGTCGATCTCGCGCGGCAACAAGCCGCACCTGACGCCGATCGATCTCGCGTTGGCCTGAGACCGACGCCGGAGCCGGAGGCACCCCGCGCGCCGGCGCTCAGTTCTTCTTGCCCAGGTTCGCCTTCGCCTTGGCGTCGAGCTTGGCGATCAGCTCGGCGACGGTCTTCTTCTTCAAGAAGGTCTGGAACTGCGACCGGTAGTCTTCGAGCAGGCTCAGGCCGTCGATGACGACGTCGTCCACGATCCAGGCCCCCGGTCCGGGGTGGACCTTGACGACGACGCCGACGTCGACGTCCTTGCGCTTCAGGGTCAGGCGGACGGCGGCGCTGCCGTCCTTGGGGGTCGCCTCCTTCACCACCACCTTGTTCTTGTCGAAGATCGCGCCCGGCTTGTTCATGTAGTGGCTCTCGAGCAGGCCCTGCATCGCGGTCTTGAAGCGCTGCTGCTCCTCGGCGGCGAGCGTCCCCCAGGTCTTGCCGAGCGCCTTGGCGGCGAAGCCGTCGAAGTCGGCGACCGCGCGCACCCGGGCCCGCAGCACCTCGAAGCGGTTCGGAGCGCCGCCTGTGAGCACGTCGGCGAGCTCGTCGATCTGCGCGCGCACGAAGACGTCGGCCGGGGGCGACTCGGCCGCGAGCGCCGGGCGCCCCACGAGCGGTGCGACCAGGACCGCGAGGAGAACGACCCCGAAGCGCTCGGGTGCGGCAGCGCGCGTCGCCCCCGCCCCACCCGGGGGCGGGGGACGGGGGGTGGGGGTGGGGAGCGCGGGCGCAGCGCCCGCGCGGGAATCAAAGGCAGAGGCAGGCGCCGTTGCGGACATCGGGACGGCTCCGTTTTACCACACGCCGGTGGCGAGCTCGGGGAGGAGCTCGTGGCCGGTGGCTTGAGATAGACGCGCGACCGCGAGGTTGTATTCGTAGGTGTGGGACAGGAGCGTGAAGCGCGCCTTGACGAACGCCCCGAGCGCGTCGATCAAGTCCTTCGCCGACACCGTGCCGAGCTCGAAGCCGTTCTGCGCGAACAAGCTCCAGGCGCGGGCGGCGCGGAAGCCGTCCTCGCCGATCTCGATCTTGGCGCCGGCGGCGCCAACCGCGGCGGTCGCGGTTTGGATCTCGTGCGCGACCCTGAGCGCCAGCGCCTGTCTGCGGTCTTGCAGCGCCAAGAGCTCCGCCGACACCTTCGCGACCTCGGCGCCGGTGACCCCGGTGAGCCACTCGTAGCGCAGGCCCAAGGCGACGCCGGCATCGAGGAAGTTGAAGTCGTCTTTGGCGAACGGGCTCGCCTGTTGATCTCGACCCGGCGCCACGCCGTAGCGCGCCCGCGCCGCGAGGAAGAGATCCGGCCAATAGGTCTTCTGCACCGCCTCGCGCTTCAGCGTCAACGCCCGCACACCGGCATCGACGGCGCGCAGCTCGGGGTGACTGTCCACCGCCGCCGCGGCGGCGCCGACGAGCGCGGCCGCGGGGAGCGCGACCTTGGTCAGCGCGCGGTCCGCGAGCCGCAGATGGGTTCCCGGCTCGAGGCCCGCGAGGCGGGCGAGGGCGTCCGCGAGCTCCGCGTGCCGTTTGACGACGTCGATGCGCTGCGTCTTGAGCTCGGCCTCGTAGGCGTTGAGCTTGGCGCGATCGATGGGGGTCACCTCGCCGTCGTCGCTGTGCAGGTGCTCTTCGAGGTAGGTCTCGGCCTGGTCGACGTGAGCCTGGATCTCGTCGACGAGCTGCAGCAGCTCGGCGCACAGCACCAAGCCGTAGTAGACCGACTTCACCTCGGTGACCGCCGTCCACTTGGCGACCACGGCCTGCGCCTCGCGCACCCCGACGAGCTCGGCCGCCGCCCGGTGCGCCGCGGTCAGCTTGCCGAAGGTGTAGAGCGGCTCGGTGATCGTGAGCTCGGCGCGGAAGAACGGCCCGAGGTTCTGCAGCACGTAGCCATAGTCGGAGACCGGCGTGGTGCTGGTGACGGCGTCGCCGTGCGCCGCCGGCGTCGGTCCGCCGAAAAGCAGCGCGCTGACCGTGGGCAGAGACCGGCCGGCGACGCTCTCCTGTTCGGCCTCGGCCACCTCGACGTCGTGCCGGCTCGCGGTCAGCAAGGGGTTGTGCCGCGCCGTGCTCTGCAGCAAGTCGGCGAGCGACAGAGTGGTGGCGGCGTCGGCCGCCGGTGGCGCTTGGGGCGAAGGCTCTTCGGCGCCGAGGGCGAAGGGCGTTCCGAAGGCCAACAGCAGGGCCACGGCGGCGGTCGGGGTCGGGCGCGGGCTAGGCATCGGGGCGCCGCTCCTGGCGGGCGATGAACGCCGGCAGCGCGACGAGCGCGGTCGCCAGGCAGGTGAATTCGCCGAGGATCGCGAGGCCGCCCAACGACACCAGGGCGTTGCTGTCGGCGATGATCAACGTCAGGTAGCCGATGATGGTGGTCAGCGAACAGAGGAGCACCGCGCCGCCGGTGCGGCGAAAGACCTTCTGCAGCGAGCCGCGGCCCTCCTGGAGGTAGCGCTGATAGATGTTGATCGAGTAGTCGACGCCGATGCCGAAGGTCATCGGCAGCGCCACGAAGTTGAAGAAGTTGAGCTTGACGTCGACGGCCGCCATCGCTCCGACCATCAGCAGGCTGCCGACGAGCAGGCTCAGGGTGACGTAGGCCGAGGCGCTGAGGCTCCCGAAGGTCATGACCACGAGCAGGAACACCGCCAAGAACGACAGCGCGGTGGCGATCGGGCTGTCGTGCTTCATCAGGGTCAAGAGGTCGGCGAAGATCACCGCTTCGCCGGAGGAGGTGATCTGCTTGCCGTCGGTGAGCGTCAGCTGCCGGATGTCGCTCGTGAAGCGGAGCAGGTTCTCGGCGTTCCAGAGGTTCCGGCCTTCGCGCGGGTCGACGTAGACGAAGGTGCCGATCCTGCCCGCGGTGTCGACGAAGTAGCGCGTCATCTCTTCGGGCAGGTCGTCGATGCCGAGCGGCCCGGGCGGCAGGCTGTGCTCGA
Organism: Deltaproteobacteria bacterium; assembly: GCA_016218825.1. Lineage (GTDB taxonomy): Bacteria > Myxococcota > XYA12-FULL-58-9 > XYA12-FULL-58-9 > XYA12-FULL-58-9 > JACRCV01. The sequence goes on along the minus strand of JACRCV010000008.1, from coordinate 61,840 downwards.
GCTCGTCGAGCTGCCGGCGCTGGGTCTCGGTGAGCGCGGCGCGGGTGGTGCCGGACAACAGGTCGCGGATCTCGGCGATCAGCGCGAGCTTGGCCTCCTGGTCGCTCGGCAAGAACGAGTAGATCGAGCGACAGCGCTCGATGCCGGCGGCGTCGCCGGCCGCGGCCTTCTTCTTGGCGAGCGCGGCGCAGATGGCGCGCGCCTCCTCCGGGGTGTCGGCGACCAGCACCGCCGGGGTCATCGAGACGTCGAAGATGCGGCTGATGCGGTGATCGAGCTTCGCGGTGCCCGACTCCAGGCTGCTCTTGGTGCGCAGCCGCGACATGTCGTACTCCAACGAGGTCGGGAGGTAGCGCAGGAAGACGATGCCGCCGGCGACCGCGCCGAGCCCGAAGACCGTCAACACCAGGGTGTCGTGACGCGCGACCTTGGCGAGGAAGCCCAGGCCGACGCTGTCGCTCAACAGCTGGGCGCCGGGGGGGCTCCGGCGCACCGACGGCCACAGCGCCTCGGAGGCGACGACCATTGCCGGTAGCAGCGTGTAGCTCGCGAGCCAGATCAAGACGATGCCGACGAGCCCGATGAAGCCGAACTGCGAGAACGACTTCACCTCGGCGAGCATGAAGACGCCGAACGCGACCGCGGTGGTGCTGGCGGCGCCGAAGGTGGCGACCAGGGTCTCTTGGATGGCGGTGGCGACGGCGGCCTCGGGGGTGGCGCCGAGGCGGCGCTCTTCGAAGTAGCGCGCCAACAGGATGATGCCGTAGTTGATGCCGGTGCCGGCGATGATCGCGCCCAAGAAGGCGGTGACGGTGTTGAGGTAGCCGATCGCGAAGTAGGTGACCGCGAAGGTCCAGAGCACCGCGGTGACCGAGCAGATGCCGAGCAACAGCACGGCGCGCAGGCGGCGGAAGAACGCCAGGATCGAGAGCGACACCAGGGTCAGGCACAAGAGCGCGGTGCCGAGGATGTCGTTCTTCAGGGTCTCGTACTCTTCGAGGCCGGTCTTGTAGTTGCCGGCGAAGCCGACCTTCATGTCGGCGGCGTAGGTCTCGGGCCGCAGCCGGCCGATCGCCGCCTGCAGGTCGGCGACCAGGCGGGTCATCGCCGGGATGTTGGTGCTCTCGCCCTTGGGCTTGATGAGCATCGCCAACAGCCGGCCGCCTTCGGCGGTGTAGTAGCCGTCGATGTAGCGGTCGTAGGCCTTGGTCTTGGCGTCGTACTTGGCCTCGATGTCGCTGAAGTCGAGGCCGGCGGCGGCCGTCGGCTCGTCGTCCAACAGGTCGGTGAACAGCGGGATCTTCTTGCGCTTCTCGCGCGTCACATGGTCGCGGAGGCGGTCGCGGATGGTCTCGAGGTCGTCGACGCCCACGTAGAGGGGCGCGTGCGCTTCGTAGAACGCCTTCAGCGCGTCGATCTTGTAGTCGTAGTAGCGGATGCGGTCGCGAAACTCGCGGTCGAGGACGCGGGCGAGGTCGTCGGCGAGGCGCTCGGAGGCTTGGACGTCCTCGGACATGAAGGCGATCGAGAGGTTGCCGAGGCCGCCGACCTGGGCGACGATCTTGCGCAGATCGATGACGCTCTGGTAGCGCTGCGGCAACAGCTCGATGAAGTCGGCCTTCAGCTTGAGCTCGGCGACGAAGTGGGTCGCGACCGCGGTGCAGAGCGCCGCGGCGACGATCAACACCCCGTAGCGCCGGGTGGCGAGGCGCGTCAGAGACGCGCTGAGCGTCTTTGGGATGGCGGCGAGACGCTGTCGCAGGTTGGTCATCATCGGCTCGCGGTGCTCTCGCTACGCAAGTCGCAACGCACCGGGCGCGGGCTCAGGGGCGGTGGCCCACCGCGGTGCCGAGGCTCCCCTCCGGATCCATCAGCAGCGGCAGCTCGCTGACACCCACCTCGACTCGGGCGGCGGCGGGGGCGGCGGCGCGCTTGGCGAGCACGTCCTCGTAGAGGCCCTCGAGGCGCTTCGCGATCCCCTTCCAGCTGTACCGGGCGGCGGTCGCCTTGCCGCGGGCCCCCATCTCGTGGCGCAGCGACTCGTTCATCAACAAGAACACCAGCGCCCGGGCGAGAGACGACGGGTCCTTCGGCGGCACCAACAGCCCCTCGCGGCCATGGGTGACGACGCCGGCGTAGCCGGGGATGTTGCTGGCGACGATCGGCTTGCCGAGCGCCATGCCCTCGAGCAACACGATGCCGAAGCTCTCGTGGCCGGTGGCCGGGGTGCAGAAGACGTCGGCGGTGCGGTAGTAGCGCGGCAGGACGGCGTCGGGCACGTAGCCGGTGAAGACCACGTCCTCGAGCTGCAGCCTCTCGACCAGGCGCGCGTAGCGCCGGCGGACCCGGGCGGAGCCGGAGCCGACGACGATCAGGCGGGTCGCTGGCACCTGGCTCTTGATCTTCACGAACGCCCGCAGCAGGTAGTCCAGGCCTTTGCGCTTCTCGAGGCGGCCGACGAACAACAGGTTGAGCTTGTCGTCGACGAGCTCGGAGATCGGCAGCACCGAGTCGTTGAAGTGCTCGAGCTCGATGCCGTTCGGGATGATCTGATAGTCGCCGGGGAACACCTGCGACACGAACTCGGCGGCGGCCTTCGATACCGCGGTCAGGCCGTCCAGGCGCGCGGCGGCGGAGCGCAGGAAGGGCTTGAACAGGTGATAGGCGACCGGGGTGCCGTGATAGGCGTGGAAGGTGCCGACCGTCGGGACCGTCGAGCGCCACACCATCGTCAGCGGCAGCGCCGGGGTCAACGGCTCGTGGACGTGGACGATGTCGAAGTTTTCGCGCTCCAAGATGGCGTCGATCGTCGGGCCCAAGAACGGCGACGGTGAGCAGCGGGCGATCGAGCCGGCGCTCGGGAACGGAAACGACGCCCCCATCGGCACCAGGTTCTGTGGCGCCGGGCCGCGACCCTCGCTGAACGGCGCGAGGATCCTGACGTCGTGCCCCATCTGGCCGAGGTGCTGCGCCAGACACTGGATATGGGAGTTCACGCCACCCGGATAAGCGAAGTCAAACGCGGAGACCAACGCTATCTTCATTGCCTTCGTCTTTCGCCCCGGCCGGGCTGTCAGATACTCCCGAAGCCCCGTCGAGGTCAACGATAGGATTGAGGAAAACCCAAGACACCCTCCCGGGCGATGTCCGGGGACACCTGCACCCGGGCCCCGTCCTTCTTCTTGTAGTAGCGGCGGACGATGGCCGGCGCCAAGCTGACGCAGAGGAACGCCAGCGCCCAGCCGGCGACGACGTCGACCGTCCAGTGGTAGCGCAAATAGACCGTCGACAACCACAGGCTGACGGTCAGGGGGGTCGCCACCGCCAGCACCCACATGCCGTTCTGATAGTAGCGCCGTAGGCGCCAGAGGTAGACCAGGGCGATGGTCGACATCGCGGTGTGCAGGCTCGGGAAGCAGTCGCGCTGGACGGTCTCGAGGGCGTTCCACACCGCGGCGGCTCGGGCGGTGAGCCAGATCCCCGTAAGCGGCACCGTCAGGCTCTCGGGGATGAAGTAGCGCGGCCCCACCGCCGGCACCGTGATGTAGCCCAAAAACCCGAGGTAGCAGCACAGGGAGAGCGCCAGCGCCCCCTCGCGGAACACGTAGGTCTGGCCCTTGGTGTACGGCAACACCAGCATGAAGGTCGGGAACACGAAGTACAGCGCGTAGGCGAAGGTCATGTACTCCGTCAGCCAGGGGGAGATGACCGCTTGCAGGAGGATGGTCGGCTCGACGCCGAAGATCAGCTCGTCGATGCGAAGCAGCACCGCGTCGACGTGGTCGGGTCGAATCAGATACGTCAGGTCGTGCAGGTTCTCGTAGACGAACAACACCAACACCAGCGGCAGCCAGTCGCGGACCAGCTTGCCGACCGCGGTCGAGAGCCCCGCCCAAGAGGTCGCGGCGTGGGTCAAGACCTTGGACGCCTGCGTCAGGGTCGCGACGACGATGAGCAGCGCCACCGACAAGAGCGGCAGCAAGAACGAGCTGCGGACGAAGGCGAAGCGACCCCCGTAGACGGCGAGCAGCCCGGCCAACAGGAGGACGAAGAGCCCGAGCAAGATGAGGTCGGGGCCGATGAGGAAGACGTGCGCCCAGAGCCACCGGCTCCAAGACGTGCCGGAGCTGGTGTCGGGGCTGTCATCGTCAGACGCGGCGCTCGTCATGACCCTCTCGCCCGGCCACCACTGGCCGCGCTCTCGAGCCCCCGCTTCGGGAGCCGTTGTCTTCCGTAACAGCAAGGCAAACCACCAGCAAGGCCTTGAAGCCGGCTGCGATCTAAACCCGCGCGCCGCGGTTTCTGTCACCCCTACCCAAGCTCGCGGGCGTTTAATGCAGTGCGTCATAGAGGTCGACCGCGCCTCCCGGGATGAGGTAGGCTCGGCGTCACCATAGGGAGCTTCATGACATCGGTGCGGGTCTTTTGGGCGCTGGTCTTTGTCGCCATGCTACCGGGCGGGGCGCGCGCCGACGGCGGGGCGCCCGAGAAGGTCTCGATTCCTGCCGGGCCAAGGTGGAAGGTGTTGTCACGCTTCGCGGAGGGCGACAGCTACTACAGTGTAGTCGACGAGGGGGGCGCGAAGCTCCTCCGCGCGCGCTATCGGCCGGGTCGGGACACCGTGATCTTGTACGCCGAGCTCGACCTGCCCGGACACTTTCGGACCCTGCGGTGGCGCTGGCGGGTCCACAAGTTTCCCGAGGGTGCTGACGAGGCCATCGAGGGGCGTCGCGACAGCGCCGGAGCGGTCTACGTCTACTTCGAGGCGACGGTTCGCAAGTACGTGCTGAAGTACGTCTGGAGCGTCAAGCACCCGCCCGGGTTCAACTTTCGGGGCAACAACTCCAGGCTCTTTCAGAAGATCCACCTCGTGGTCAAAGACGGTCCGCCGGCGGCGACCGAGGAGTGGCGCCTCGCCAGCGCGCCGCTCGACGAGGACTTTCACCGCTACTTCGGCGCCGATGTCGACGTGCCGTCGATCGTCGGCCTCGGGGTCTTGACCGACGGTGACGGCACCAACACCGAGGTGATCGCCGACTACGCCGACTTCGAGCTCGAGCGCTGACCGCGAGCCTCAGCGCTGCCAGAGCGCGACGACCACGAAGCCGGCGACCGCGGCCGCGGTGAGCCCGGCCCGCAGTCGGGACGCGAGCATGAACGCCCGCGCCTCGTAGTGGCTGGCGACCAGCGGCGCGAGATAGACCACGGCGACGAGGTCGAGGCCGTCCACCGACAGCCCGACGACGGTCAGCCCGGCCACCGCCGCCAGGTCGAAGGGGTTTCGCGGGTGTGCGGTCAGCACCCCCAGCGCCGCGAGGATCACGATGGTAACGAACACCCCCACGAAGTCGTTGCCGCTGCCTCGCCCGGTCGCCTCGCCGAGCGCGGTCGAAAGCGTCGCCGGGGTGAGAGCGGCGGTGTAGACCCGCACGAAGGTGGGGTTGATGAGCGGCAGCAACAGGCACAGAGCGCCCTGCGCCAGCGCCCGCCACTCGCCGCGTCTGCGGTACTCGTCGGCGAAGTGCAGGCCGCCGACCACCGCCGCGACCGCGACGCTGGCGTGGACGTTGCCCCACACCAGGAAGACCGGCGGCACGAGCCAGTAGTGTTTGCGTTGCAGCGCCCAGCACGACAGCGCCGCGAGCGGCCACGCGAACAGCTGCGGGCGGAGGTAGGTGTGATCAAGGCTCAGCAACAACGATCCGAGCATCAACCAGAGCCGCGACACCCAGGGCGGGCGCAAGGTCGCCGCCGCGATGACCAACGCCAGGCCCGCGGCGAGCGCCGCGAGCGCGCTGAGGCCGCTGTCCCCGGCCAGCCGATGAACGCTCGCCAGCGCGAGCTCGCCCAACCACTCGGCGCTTCTCGGCCGCCGCACGCCGAAGAGCCCGTGAGCCGAAGACCCGGTGCTCGCGAGCACGGCGCAACCGACGGCGACCCCGAGGGCAACGGCGCCGCGCAGGCGCGAGCGACCGAGCGCCGCGACCAGGCGGGGCCGGGGCGAGACGGGACGCGAGGCGCGTTGGAAGGTCTTGTCCACGCCCGCAATCTAGCGGCAGCGGCGGCTGGGATCTACGGAGTCAGCGCCTCGTCCTCGACGACCGACACCGAGAAGCCCCGGATGGCCATCGACTCCGGCTGCTCGCTGGCGGCGGCGTCTGGCGCCAGGTCCAGCACCCCGGTCGTGTAGCCCGGGACGCTGAGGTCGCGCCAGCCGAGCGCGTCTTCGATGTAGAAGGTGACCGCGGCGTCCACCGAGGTCGGGGAGCCGTGATCGATGGTCACCGGCCCGTCGGCCATCGCGAACCGGACGCGGTAGGTGCCTGCCGACGCGTCGACCGTGGCGCCCGGGTAGGGCGGCGGAAACTCGACCGGGTGACTGCCGGCTTGGGCCAAGGTCGAGCCGAAGGCGCAAAACGACGCGAGGTAGTCGCCGGCGCTGCGCGGTCCCTGTGCCGGGTCGGCGTAGCTCGACACCGCGTAGTCGACGGTGAGGGTGCCGGGGATGGTCATGTCGTTCGCGTGCGCGGTGGCCGCGGCGTCGAAGCGCACCCACGCGACGCTGACCTGCATGTGGGTGTAGGTGCCCTCGGGGATCGAGCCGATGTCCACCGCTGCGAAGGTCGCGCCGGCGACGAGGTCGACCTCTTTGGCGGGGGTCGCGGCGAGCAGGCGGTGCGGGCTCGGATCGGTGGCGGAGCGCAACAGCTCCACCGCCGTCACCCCGATCTGCAGCCCCGACGGCGTCTGATACGAGAGCGCCTGGTCCTGCTCGCCACCGCAGCTCAGGTCACAGGTGAGCGCCGCCTCCCCCGACACCGAGAAGCTCTTGCCGGTCGTCAAGGTCGGGCCGCGGTCTTGTCCCCCATCGACGGCGCTCCCGCCGCCACAACCAAGCAGGGCGACCGCGAGACAATAACCAAATACAATTGAATAGTTGCGCATGATGACTCCTCGGGTTCGAGCACGGTTACGGCCGAATGACACGCGGGCGTCGGGGGTTGTCTCAACTTTCTTTGTGCCGGTTTGTGGAGGTTCGTGGCGGTCGATTGTTGGGACCGGCGTCGGGGCGGTGTTGTCCGTGGGGTGGGACAGTTGCCGGATGGGTGGTGGGCATGTTAGCGCGTCCACGATGGCGGTTGGTTGACGAAGGGCGAACGCGGTGGTGGCGGGGCCGATGGAGACAGCGGCGTGGGTGGAGCGGGCGCGGCGCGGCGACGAGCGTGCCCGCGAGGCGCTGTTTCGCGCCTACGCGCCGGTGGCGATGCGGGTGGCGCTCGGCATGACCTCGGGCCGCACCGCCGACGCCGAAGACCTGTTGCAGGACGCGTGGCTCGCGTGCTTCGCGCGCCTCGATGATCTCCGCGAGCCGGCGGCGTTCGGTGGTTTTCTCATGAAGACCGTCAAGAACCTCGGGATCAATCGTTGGCACAAGGCCGCGCGCCACGAGCGCGGCACCGAGAAGCTCGCGGCCGAGCCGGCGGCGCGGTCGGCCGACGACCCGTTCGCGGTCTTCGCCGCGGCAGAGAGGCAAGAGATCGTGCGCCGCGCGATCGCCGCCCTCGCCGACGGTCCGCTCAAGGAGACCGCGCGGCTCTACTACGTCGAAGGCCTGGATTCGACCGGCGCGGTCGCGACCCGCCTCGGCGTGCCGCAGAGCACGGTGACGACGCGTCTCGATCGGGTGCGCGACAACATCAAGAAGGCGCTCGTCGTCGAGCTGTCACGCCGTGTCCCCGCCTCTTGCGACCGGCAGCCGCTGGAGGAGGCCCTGCGATGAGTCGCTGCATTCTGAGTCCGGAGCGCCTCGCGCTCCTGGTGCAAGGATCGCTGTCGGCGGCGCTGCGGCAGCAGCTCGCCCTGCACCTCGAGTCCGATTGTCCGGACTGCGCGGCGGCGCTCGCCGAGGCCGGGCTCGACGAGGAGACCCTGCTGTTGCACCTGTTCGCGCTCGAGCAGCCGGCCGCGGCTGCAGCGAGCCTCGAGCGCGTGTGGGTCAACGTCGAGACGACGTCGCGCGCCGCGGCGCCGCGAGCGGCGTCGGTCGAGGACCGTCCCTGGCGCTGGCTGTTCGGCGACGCCGACCTGACCGCCGGGCTCAAGTGGGGCCTCGCCGGGCTCGCGACCGCGACCGTGGCGGCGCTCGTCGTGCTGGTCGGCCTGCCCGTCGGCCCCCGGCCGGACGCCGGGGTCAAGGGCGCGCGCCTCGCCCCGCAGGCATCGTTGGCGCTCGTGGCGGTGTCGGAGGCGCCGGGCGTCGCGGCGCACGTCTTCGAGGCGCGCTACGGCGTCGATCGGGACGCGCACGTCGTCGTCCTGCACGCGCGACCGGGCACCGCGCCGACGCTGCTGTTTGCCGGCGAGGTCGAGGCCGCGCCGCCCGGGGCGGGACGCTTGTCCACCGCGGCCGGCTTCGTGGCCTATGACGTCCGCGGCGAGCCTGGACCGCATCTCTTTGTCCTGGCGGCGTCGATGGCGGCCATCGACGTCGCGTTGGTCGTCGGCGCCGTCGAACCCGGCTGGAGCACGGCGCCGCCGGCCTTCATCGAGCGCGATCTCGGCGGCACGCCGGTGGGCATCGCCGCCCGGGTCGTGACGGGCGCCGGCGCGCCCGAGAGGTGAGCGTGCGTCCACCCTCCTTACAGGCTCGAGACGCGCTCGCGGTCCTGCTGTTCGTCGGCATGGGCGTCGAGGCGTTCGCGGCCACAGCCGGGGTCGGAGACAAAGGCCCGGTGTTCGTCGGCACCGGCACGCCGGCGAGCGGCTCGAGCGGCAAGCGGCGCCTGTTGGCGATCGGGGTGTCGAGCTTCGACGACCCGAGCTTTCCGGCGTTGTCGTTCGCGGAGGCCGACGCGCGCGATCTCGCGGCGGCCCTGGTCAAGTCGGGCGGCTTCGTCGCCACGGTCCTCACCGGGGTCGAGGGTCGCAAGGATCGGGTCACCGCCGCGCTCGAGGACCTTTCCCTGACGGGATCGGCGGCCGACACCGTCGTGGTCTACGTGTCGACGCACGGCACCTTGGCGACCGGCGCCGGCGGCGGGCTGAAGCAGGTCGTGGCGTTGCGGGACACGCGCCGCGACCAGCCGCTCGCGACCGGGCTGCCGCTCGACGAGCTGGTGCGACGCTTCGAGGCGCTCGCGAGTCGGCGCAAGGTGTTGATCCTCGCGACCTGCTACTCGGGCGCCGGCAAGTCGTCGCTCGGCGACTCGATGCAGCGCTACCTCGCGGGGGTCAAAGGCGCGCCGGTCCGTCCCCTCTACGAGGTCTCGAGCGCCAGCGTGGTGCTGTCGGCGTCGGCCTGGGGCGAGACGGCGCGCGAAGATCCCACCCTCGGGCACGACATCTACACCCACTTCTTCATCGCCGCCCTCGCCGGCTTCGACGAGAACGGCGACGGCGCGACCTCGGTCATCGAGGCGCACGACTTCGCGCGCCAGGAGACCTACCGGTTTTCGCACGGCGCCCAGCGGCCGACCGCGATCTTGACGGTCGAAGGCGAGGATCCAATCGTCCTCGCCGGCCGGCGCCACCGCCGCGGCCGGCCGGTGCTGCTCTCCTATGACGAGGCGCTCGAGGGCTTCAGCGTCCGCGTCGACGGCACCGACAAGGGCACGCTCCCGCGGGGCATCGTCGTCGAGGCCGGCTGGCACGAGATCGTGCTGGCGGCGCCGGGCGCGGCCGAAGCCACGGCGCAGAAGGTCTTCGTCGGCGAAGGCGAGACCCTGTCGCTCTCCGACCTGTGGAGCGCCGAGCCGGCGCGGCAGCTGGAGCTGCACCTCGGCGCCCTCGTGGTGCCCGGCAGCCGCTACGGCGCCCGTCGCAACCTGCTCGGCGGCGCCGGCTTGGCGTTTCGGGTCGAAGGCTGGCTGCGCCGCGCCCTCGACGTCGAGCTCACGGTTCAGGTGGGCGGCGGCCGCGACGTGTGGCGCATCAACGACCAGGCGGTCGACGTCGACCTCCAGGCCGCGACCGCGGCGCTGGCCGTGCTGTCGCACTTCGAGGTCGGGCGATTGAAGCTCGGCGCCGGCATCCGTGCCGGAGCCGCGTACGTCCGCCGGGCGCCGGCGGGCACGTTTTATAGCACCGCGCGTCAGAGCTATTCGGGCGGCGTCGGCGCGGTGGGGCTCGCCCGGCTGCGGCTCGTTCACAGTGCGGCGGTGGGTCTGCGCGTCGGTGGCGACTATCTCTTGGGGCAGTTGCAGGGACTGAGCGCCGTGGCGTTGGCCACGGCGTCGTGGAGCTTCTAGATGAGCACTCGATGCACGGCGATGCTGATGGTGGTGTTCGCGGTCGTGGCCTGCGGGCAGAGCGGCGACGAGCCCGACGTGCCGGTGGCGACGATAAGCCTGGGTGGCGCGGCGCTCGCCGGCGACGTCACGGTCAGCTTTCTGGTGCGCGACCCGGCCTCCCGCCTGGTCAACGCCGGGTTTCGTTGGGGTACCTCCGCCGCGACCACGAAGGATGCGACGGCTGCGGCCACGAGCCCAATCGTCCTGGGTCTGGCATCGTCAGCGGACGGGGTGCCGCACACCTTCGTGTGGGACACGGTGCGGGACTTGGGGTACGCCGCCCACGACACGGTCTATTTGTCGGTCGGGGTGACCGCCGGGCCGATCTCCGGGATCGGCGACACGGTCGGGCCGCTCGTCGTCGACAACACCGGGCTCGCGCAGGCGTATCGGGTCGCGGGCACGGTCCGCCGGGCGCCGACCCTGCTCGGGGCGCCGACCGCCGACCTGGCCGGCAAGCTCTACGTCGGGTTGTTCGCCGACACCTCGAGCTGTCCGCCGCTGTGTGCGCTCGCGCCCTTCGCCAACGCGACGTTGGACCTCGGCGCCCAGGACTTCTCCAGTCCGAGCGCCGCGGTGGCCTATGGCTTCAGCGCGGTGCCGGCCGGGAGCTACAAGATCATCGCGTTGTTGGATCACAACGACAACGGCATCGGCGGCGTGTGCACTGCAGATCAGGGCGATCTGGTGAACGCCTCCGACATGGCGCAGGACCTGCACGCCGACTACCTGCAGCGCGATCTGGTGATCAACTACGGCATCGACATCGCGTGTCCGTGAGCGTACCGGCGTGGTAGGCTGCGGCCCGACCATGCGCCGCGTCGTCCTCGCCGTCGCCGTCATCCTCGTCGCGCTCGCGGCGGCGTGCCTGATCGACACGGTGCCGCTCCCCGAAGGTCGCCGCCCCCCGGCCCCGGCCGCGGGAGATCCGGGGCCTCAGGAGCCAGGGAATGGCCACGGGGGCGGCGGCGACGACGGCAACCCGGCGGTCGTCGATGACGGAGATCGGCCCGCTGCTGCGGGCGACGGCGACGATGCTGACGGCGGCGCGGCGGATGGATCGAAGGGCGACGCGGACCCCGCGGGCGCCGAGGCGAACGGCGCGGCGGACGCAGACCGGGCAGGCGCGGATTGACCGCGCCCCGGCGAAAGGACGGAGGAGCCCATGAGCCCGACGGACCTCATCTACCTCGACCACAACGCGACGACGCCGGTGTACCCGAGGGTGCTGGAGGCGATGCTGCCGTATCTGCGCGGCGAGTACGGCAACCCTTCGAGCGGCCACAGCCTGGGGCAGCGGGCCCACGCCGCGGTGGAGGCGGCGCGGGCGCAGGTGGCGAGGCTCATCGACTGCACGCCCGAAGAGGTGTTGTTCACCTCCGGCGGCACCGAGGCCAACAACCTCGCGCTGCGCGGGGTCTGCGACGCCAACCCCGACGAGCGCCACATCGTCACCACCACCGTGGAGCATCCGGCGATCAGCGCCCCCTGTCGTCACCTCGAGGAGTGCGGCTATCGGGTGACCAGGGTGCCGGTCGGCGCCGACGGTCGCGTCGACCCGGCGATGGTGGCGGCGGCGATGACCGTCGACACCCTGCTGGTGACGGTGATGCTGGCGCAGAACGAGACCGGGGCGCTGATGCCGGTGGCCGAGATCGCGCGCGCCGCCCACGCGCGCGGCGCGTTGATGCACACCGATGCGGCGCAGGCGGTGGGCAAGATCGAGACCCGGGTCGGCGACCTCGACGTCGACTTGCTGTCGATCGCCGGGCACAAGCTCTATGCCCCGAAGGGGGTCGGCGCGCTCTACGTCCGTCGCGGCGTGCCGCTCAAGCCGTTGTTGCTCGGCGCCGGGCACGAGCGCGGCTTGCGGCCGGGCACCGAGAACGTGCCGCACATCGTCGGCCTCGGGGCCGCGTGCGAGCTCGCGGCGCGCGACCTGGCGGTCGAGGCCAAGCGCCTGACGACCCTCACCGAGGAGCTGTGGACGCTCCTGGCGCGTGAGCTGCCGGGCATCCGCCGCAACGGCCAGCCGCACGCGCGGCTGCCGAACACCCTCAACGTCAGCTTCGACGGGGTGCGCGGCAGCGCCCTGTTGGCGGCGGCACCCGAGATCGCGGCGTCGACCGGCGCCGCCTGTCACGACGGCGGCGAGCGACCATCGCCGGTGCTGCTGGCGATGGGGGTGCCCGAGGCGTCGGCCTGGGGCGCGGTGCGGCTGTCGCTCGGGCGCAGCACCACCACCGATGACGTCCGCCGGGCGGCGCTGGCGCTCTCCCGGGCGTATCGCGAGGTCAAGGCCCGCGGCGCCTGAGGTCGGCGCGACGGCACGCTCCCCGCGCCCCACCCGGGGGCGAGGGGTTGGGGGAGTGGGGGCGCGGGAATCAAAAGAAGTGCAGAGCGCCCTTAGCCTTCGACGACGACGCGCTCGGCGCCGACCGACTGCAAGATGCTCTCGGCGGCGCGCATGCCGTCGACCGCCGACGAGATGATACCGCCGCCGTAGCCGACGCCTTCGCCCGCCGGGTACAGGCCGGTGGCGCCGGTGGCCTGCATGTCCTCGCCGCGCGGCACCCGCACCGGAGACGAGGTGCGGGTCTCGACGCCGAGCAGCACCGCGTCCTCGGTCAAGAAGCCGTGCATCTTCTTCTCGAACGAGGCGATGCCGCGGCGCAGGGCATCGTTGACCGCCGCCGGGTAGAGCGCCTCGAGGTCGGCGGGCCAGATGCCGCGCCGGTAGCTCGTGGTCCCCAGCTGGCTCGAGGGACGCTTGTTCATGAAGTCGGTGATCCGGCAGGCCGGGGCGACGAACGCGCCGCCGCCGAGCTCGTAGGCCTTGTGCTCGGCGGCGTGCTGGAACTGCACCCCGGCGAGCGGCCCCTCGAAGCCGGCCGCGGCGTAGTCCGCGGGCGACACCGTCACGACGAGGGCGCTGTTCGCGAAGCGGCCGGAGCGTGATGCGTGGCTCATGCCGTTGATGCACAGCTCTTCGCTCTGCGTCGGGGTCGGGACGACGACGCCGCCGGGGCACATGCAGAACGAATAGACGCCCCGGCCTTCGTCACCCGACTCGTTGTAGGTCAGGCGGTAGTCGGCGGCCGGCAGGATGCCGCGGTTGGCGGTGGCGCCGTAGCGCAGCCGATTGATCAGCGACTGCGGGTGCTCGACGCGGAAACCGACCGCGAACGGGCGCTTCTCGAGCGGCAGGCCGGCGTCGAGGAGGCGCTCCCAGATCTCGCGGGCCGAGTGGCCGGTGGCGAGCACCGTGGTGTCTACCGGGATCCGCTCGCCGTCGCGCAAGATCACGGTCTTCAGGCTGCCGTCCTTGACCTCGAACCGCTCGGCGGTGGTGGAGAAGCGGAACACCGTGCCGAGCGCCTCGAGGTGGGCGCGGATCGTGACCAACAGCTGCACCAAACGGTCGGTGCCGAGGTGGGGGCGGTGGTCGACGAGGATGTCGGGGTCGGAGCCGAAGCCGACCAGCGCCTCCATGACCCGGTCGACGCGGGGGTCGTTGACGCGGGTGTAGAGCTTGCCGTCCGAGTAGGTGCCGGCGCCGCCCTCGCCGTAGCAGACGTTGGAGTCGGGGTGGAGGATGCCGCGGGCGTAGAGGGTGCTGACGTCGCGGCCGCGCTCCGCCACCGGGCGGCCGCGCTCGATCACCACCGGCGGCCAGCCGGCCTCGGCGAGCGACAGCGCCGCGAACAGGCCGGCGGGGCCGGAGCCGACGACCAGCGGTTGGGCGGCGTCGGGCTTCTTCTTCAGCTGGTACTTGTAGCGCTCGACCTTGCGCGCGGTCTCGATGTCGCCGGTCCTGGCGAGCCGCTCGGCGGTCTTGGTGTCGAGGCGCAGCTCGACGGTGTAGACGTAGCGCAGCGCCCGGTGCCGGGCGTCGAGGGCGCGGCGCACGACCTTGAGCGGCGGCAGCGACGCCGCGGCGATGCCGAGCTTTTGGGCGGTGAGCTGGCGCAAGGGGACATCGGGGTCGAGCGCTTCTTCGACCGGTAACGCCAGCTCTCGAACGCGGATTTGCTGCAGGCTCTTGTCTACCATTCGTTTTGACCCGGGTGCAGGTGTTGTACAGATCACGCTGGTTACCGTGGTTGTCAAGGAAACGCCATCCCCATTCCCGGCTGCGCATCATCGGGACCGGCTTGATTTCCCCCGGCCGAACGGTATGTTAGCGGCGCGTTTCGAAGGTTTGTGGGCGAAGACTACCCACCGCCGAGAAAGCCGGCGTGGTGGGCGGCTTTCGAGTGAGCTCATGCCGTACGACGTGACGACCAGCGATTACTTTCGACCCGAACGGTTGGAAGCAGAGCTGAAGCGTGTCTTCAGCATCTGTCATGGTTGTCGGCTCTGCTTCGATCTCTGCCCTGCCTTCGTGAGCGTCTTCGATCGCGTTGACCCGTGTCTCGCCGCCGGTGCTGTCGGGATCGACGCCCTCACCGAGGCCGACCTCGCGAAGGTCGTGTCGCTGTGCGACGACTGCAAGCTCTGCACCGTGCATTGCCCAAACCTGCCACCCCATCCCCACGACGTCGACTTTCCGCGGCTGATGCTCCGGGGCCGCGCCGTCCTTGCCCGCCAACGCGGCGTCGACGTTCGGGCGAATGTCTGGGCGCGCCCCGACGTCGTCGGCAGGCTCGGCTCGTTCTTCGCGCCGCTCGCGAACGCGCTCGCCGGCGCCGGCGTCGCTCGGTTCGTGGTCGAGAAGGTCGCGGGTGTGGATCGCGAGCACCAACCGGCGCCGTTCGCGCCGCTGTCGTTCGGACGCTGGTTCGCGTCGGCCCGCCGTTCACCCGCCCCGACCGCGGCCAAGGGCGCGGCGGGCGCGGCCGCCAAAGTGGCGCTGTTTCCGACCTGCGGCGTCGACTACCACGAGGTCGGCGTCGGCAAGGCGCTGACGCAGGTGTTGTGGCACCACGGGGTCGAGGTCGCGATCCCGCGGGTGCGTTGCTGTGGCGCGCCGCATCTGCAGGTCGGCGACGTCGAGGGCGCGGTCGCGGCGGCGCGGAAGAACGTGCGGGCGCTCATCGGCCTCGTCGACCAGGGCTACCTGATCGTCGTCCCCGATCCCACCTGCTCCTTCACCCTCAAAGACGACTACCCCAAGCTCCTCGCGACCCCGGAGGCGGCGCGGGTCGCGGCGCACACCCTCGAGGCCTGCGAGTACCTGATGCGCTTGCACGGCGAGGGCAAGCTGCGCACCGACTTCGTCGCCGGCGCCGGGCACTTGGGGTACCACGCCGCGAGTCACTTGCAGGCCCAGAAGATCGGCCTGAAGAGCCGCGATCTGTTGGCGTTGATGCCGGACACCACCGTCAGCGTCGTAGAGAGCGGGCGGCCGGCGGCGCCGATCTGGGGGATGCAGAAGGCGCATGTTCGCATGGCCGAGCGCATGGCGCGCGGGCTGTGTGACGACATGCTCGCCACTGCCGCCACCAGCTACGCCTCGGATTGTCCGGCGGCGCGCCTCGCGATCGCACGCGGCACCGGCCGGCAGGCGCGGCACCCGGTGGAGATCCTGCGCGACGCGTACGGTCTGAAGGCCGCGGATTGAGGGCGGCGGGAGGTCTCGAGTCATGGCCAAGCCGATTGTCGTCACGGAGCTGTTGAGCCTTGAAGAGTACGAGAAGGTCCGCCTCGACATGCGCAAGCGGGTCGTGGCGCTGAAGAAGGTGCGCCGGGTGCCGGTGGGTAACCGCATCAGCTTCGTGTTCGAGAGCCGCGACACCGTGTTCTTTCAGCTCCACGAGACGATGCGCGCCGAGGGGATCACCGACAAGGCGGCGCTGCAGGCGGAGTGCGACGTCTACAACGCGATGCTGCCCAACAGCTCGGTGCTGTCCGCCTGTCTGGTGATCGACCTGCCCGAAGGGATCAACGTCCGCCACGAGCTGCAGCGGCTCGCGGGAATGGAGAAGCGCATCGCCTTGGTGGTGGGGCCGGAGGCGATTCCGGCGGTCCTCGAGCCGGTGTCGGGCACGGAGGGCATCGCCCCGAACCAGCACGTGCGCTTTCCGCTCAGCCCCACGGCGCAGAAGGGCTTCGCTGAACCCACGACGCCGGTCTTGCTCCAGATCGACCATCCGAGCTACGACGCGCGGACGCCGATCGAGGGGGAGACGCGCCGTTCACTGATTGAGGATCTGTCATGACCAAGACCGCCGTCATCGTCATCACCCTCGGGCTCCTGTCCGTCTTCGGCTGCAAAGACCAGGCAGCGCCGACGCCGGGCCCCGCGGCCGCGGGGTCGCCGACCACCGTGCCCGCCGGCCACCCGGCGACCGGGATCGGCGACTTGCCGGCGTTGCCCTCCGGCGAGATCAGCGGCGCGCTGCAGATCGCCGACAACCTCAAGGACAAGGTCGCCGCCGGCGACACGGTGTTCATCATGGCGAAGAACGCCGCCACCGGCAGCCTGGTCGCGGTGACCAAGATCCAGATCGGCGACAAGTTCCCGCTGGCGTTCCGGCTGAGCGGCGGCGACGTGATGCACGCCCAGACCTCGCTCGCCGGCAAGGTCAAGATCGAGGCGCGGGTCGACAAGGACAAAGACGCGATGACCAAGAACCCGGGCGACGTCTACGGCGAGACCAAAGAGTTGGTCGCGATCCCGGCGACCGGCGTCGAGCTCACCCTCGACCGCCTGCTGTAGCCTGGAGGCCTCGCCTTGGGCGGGCGCACGCGCTTTCGCAAGCTCGAGATCTCCGGGCGGTTCTCGACGCCGCCCGACGCCACCGTGCTGTTCGACGGCAAGCGCTACAGCGCCCGCCGCGGCGAGCCGCTGGCGCTGACCTTGCTCGCCCACGGAGTCTTCGTGCTCGGGCGCAGCGCCAAGTACCATCGACCGCGCGGCTTGTTCTGCGGCCGCGGCGTGTGCGGTCACTGCGTCGCCGAGGTCGACGATCGGCCCAACCAGCGTCTGTGCGAGTGCGCCGCCGCCGACGGCGTCAAGATCGCGAGCCAGAACGTCATCGGCTCGGCCGAGGTCGATCTCCTGTCCACCATCGACTGGCTGTTCCCCGCCGGCCTCGATCACCACCACCTGATGACCGGCTCGAAGACCTTGAACCGCGTCGCGCTGGCGATGGTGCACGAGCTCTCCGGGCTCGGCCGCCTGCCGCCGGCGCCGGCCGGGGCGCTGGCGCTGACGCCCGAGAAACGCCGGGTCGCGGTGGCGGTGGTGGGTGGGGGCCAGGCGGGACAGGCCGTGGCACAGGTGCTGGTGCAAGCCGGCCTGGACACGGTGATCATCGACCCACGTCTGGGGTCGGGGCCGGGCGTCTTGGGCGGCATGCGGGTGATCGGGTTCTACGACGACCGGACGCTGGTCGTCGTCGGCGCCGACCGTCACCTGTGGCTGGAGGCGGCCGTCGTCGTCATCGCGACCGGCGGTGTCGAGCAGCTGCCGTGGGTCCCCGGCAACGACCTGCCGGGGGTGCTCGGGCGTCGCGCCGCGGATGCAGCGCTCGCCGCCGGGATCTTGCCGGGCCTGCGTCCAGTCGTGGCCGTCGATCCCGAGGCCGATCGGTCCACCCGGCGCCAAGGTCGAGAGCTGGTGCTGCGCCTGCAGGGCGCGGGCGCCGAAGTCCGCGTGACCTTCGGGCTCGAGCCGGTCTCCGGTGTCGCGCACGCGCTGCCGGGTGCCTTGGCGGAGATCGTCGGCCGGACCCGGGTGAAGCGCGTCGTCGCCGAGGGCGACACCGGGGCCTTCGAGTGTGACGCCTTGATCTGGTGCGGCCGGCCGCTCCCCGCCTACGACCTGCCGCGGCAGATGGGCCTCGAGACCCCGTACGACCCCGGGCTCGGGGGCTTCGAGCTTCAGAGAGCCGCCGACGGCAGCACGACGCGCCCAGGGCTGTACGTGGCCGGCGAGGTTGCCGGCGTCGAGGCCGACCAGGCGGCCGCGGACGGCAGCAGGGTCGGAGCGGCGGTGGCGGCGGCGTTCAGCGCCGGCAAGCATCGCGCCGAGGTGAGCCATGGCCGGGCGTGAGCTCGTCTGCGCCTGCGAGGACGTGACCCGCGCCGACGTCGAGGCCGCGGTCCGCCGGGGTTACACCGACATGGAGTCGGTCAAGCGTTACACCGGCTTCGGCACCGGCATCTGCCAGGGAAAGTCCTGTGTCGCCGCGGTGGCGCGCCTGCTCGCGGCCGCCGGCGCCGAGCCCGCGCGCCTGCAACCGACGACGCCCCGGCCGCCCCTCAACCCCACGCCGCTCGGCCTGTTGGCGGTCGGCGGCGACCTGCCGTTGCTCTATCCGGGGGCCGACGGCGCGGCGCTGACGCCGCCACCGCCGATGCCGCGGTCGCCCGCGCACCAAGAGCCGCTCCCGAAGCGCGCCGAGGTGGTGGTGATCGGCGGCGGCATCATGGGCCTCGCGACCGCGTACCACCTGGCGAAGAACGGGGTCCACGACGTCGTCGTGTTGGAGCGGGCCTACATCAACTCCGGGGCGTCGGGGCGTTGCGGCGGCGGCATTCGCGCGCAGTGGTCGACGGAGCAGAACGTCCTCTTGATGAAGGAGTCGATCGCCATCTGTCGCGAGTTCGCGGTGGAGCTGGGGATCAACGTCTGGCTGCGGCAGGGCGGCTATCTCTTCCTCGCCGGCAACCCGGCGCAGATGGAGGCGATCGCCAAGAACGTCGCGCTGCAAAACCGGCTCGGGGTGCCGACGCGGATCTTGGAGCCCAAAGGCGCCAAGGAGATCGTGCCCGACCTCCAGATCCAAGATCTGCAGGGCGCGTGTTACAACCCCGAGGACGGCACGCTGTTCCCGTGGCCCTTCCTGTGGGGCTACGCCAACGGCGCCAAGGCGCACGGCGCCAAGATCGTGACCTTCACCCCGGCGACCGGGATCGACGTCGAAGCCGGCCGGGTGACCGGGGTGCTGACGGCTCGGGGTCGGATCGGCTGCAACCTGGTGATCAACGCCGCGGCGGCCTGGGCGCCGCAGATCGGGCGCATGGCGGGGATCACGTTCCCGAATCGGCCGGAGCGCCACGAGATCCTGGTCACCGAATCGTTGAAGCCGTTCCTGAAGCCTCTCGTCAGCGAGCTCGGCAGCGGTCTGTACTTTTCGCAGTCGGGCCGCGGTGAGATCGTCGGCGGCCTCGGTGACCCCGACGAGCCCGAGGGCATCGAGATGCGCTCGTCGTTGCGCTTCCTGGTTCGCATGAGCCGCGCCCTGGTGCAGCGGATCCCGCGCCTCGCCGAGGTCAAGGTGTTGCGGCAGTGGGCCGGGTGCTACGACCGCACCCCCGACGGCAATCCGATCCTGGGCTACGTCGACGAGGTCGAAGGCTTCTTCCAGGTGCACGGCTTTGTCGGTCACGGCTTCATGATGGCGCCGGCGGTCTCGAAGTACGTCGGCCTCTACCTCGCCAAGGGCCAGGAGCACGCGATCTTCAAGGACAACCGCGCCGCCCGGTTCAAGGATGGCGGGGTCAAGAGTCACGAGACGTTGATCATTGGTTGAGGCTGCGCCTGCGGTACCACACCACGAAGCTCGGCAACACCACGGTGCAGGCGAGCATGTTGGCGCCGAGGCCGACGAGCGCGAGCTCGGAGAGCGAGCGCAGGCCCGGGTGCTTGGCGATCAGCATCGCGCCGAAGCCGAACGCGGTGGTGGAGAGCGACGCGACGATGGCGCGGCCGGTGGTGGGCAGCACCCGGTCGAGGTCGGGCTCGACCGACAGGCGGGTGACGAGGTGCGCGCCGCTCTCGATGCCGTAGCCGAACAAGAACGGGATCAAGATGATGTTGAGGTAGTTGAGCGGCAGCCACATCAACGGCAAGAAGCCGAGCGTGACGATCAAGGTCGCGGCGGTCGGGCCGAGCGCCAGGAGGGTCTCGCGCAGCCGGCCGATGAGCAGCAGCGAGATCAGGAAGGTGGCGATGACGGTGAGGGTCAAGACGATCGGCGCCTCGTTGATGACCATGTGCAGGATGTCGGCGAGGATCAGCGACTCGCCGGCGGCCGGGTAGACCTCGCCTTTGAGGGAGGTGACCGCCCGGATCTCGCTCGCCATGCGCATCACCGCGTGCCCGTCGCTGGTCGAGATCGCCGGAAACGCCAGCACGAAGCCCCGACCGGCGAGGCTGTTCAGCCCCTGGAATTGGCGTCGTACCTCCACCGGGAGCTCGGTGCGGCCGAACGGCTTCGCCTCGGTCATTCGCAAGATCGTCGCGAGCTGGCCGCGGCGCTCGGCGCTCAAGCGACGCGGCGACACCTGGCGCAGCAGGTCGCCGATGGCCCGCAGGTGCGGTTCTTTGGCTGCTTGGTCTTGCGGCACCAGGTCGGCGCCGGCGACGATGAAGTCGACGGTGGAGTCGCGGCCCCGTGTCCGTTGGGACGCGCGCAACGCGGTCGCGGCGTGGCTCTCCTCGGTGAGGCTGTCGGTGAGCATGACGACCGGCGTCTGCGAGTAGCCGAGGAGCGCGTTCACCTTGGTGTCGAGGCGGAACGACTCCAGATCGGTGTTGCCGAGCGAGTTGAAGTCGTAGTTGAAGCCGACCCTGGAGATGAGCAGCAGCCCGACCACGACCGTGAACGCCGCGGTCACCAGGATGCCGGTGGCGCGGCGCGTGAGGATGCCGGCGAGGGGGGTGGCGCGCTCGTCGGCGAGCAGCCGCAGGCGCCAGCCGGTCTTCATGGCCAAAGACAACAGCGCCGGCAGCGTCAGCATGTAGGCGAGCACCATCAGCAAGCCACCGGCGGCGGCGATCAGGCCGAACTCGCGAAAGGCGCGGAACTCCGAGAGCCCGAGACCGGCAAAGCCGACGCAGCTCGTCAGCGCCGAAACCAGCGCGGCGCGGCCGGTGTTGCCGAAGGTGAGGCGAGCGGCCTCCGGCTCGCTGCGGCCGAGGGCGACCTCGGCCTTGTAGCGGGCGAGGAGGTGGAGACCGTGGTCGTTGCCGATGCCCATGATGATCGCGCCGATGAACGAGGTCAGGATGTTCAGGACGCCGAAGGCGGCGCCGGCGAAGCCGTAGGTCCACAGGGTGCCGACGAGCATCGGTGTGAGCGCCACCGCGACCGCGGTGATTTGCCGGAAGTGGATCAGGAAGTAGCCGAAGATCAGGAGAAAGGCGACCAGCGAGGCGACGCGCAGGTCGCGGTCGATGATCTCCTGTTGGTCGATGCGCTTCGGATAGGTGCCGGTGAAACCAACCTCGAGCCCGGGATACTGGGCGAGATCGAGCCGGCCGACCGCGTCTTTGACCTCGCCGACGAGCCTCCGGGTGAAGCTGAGATCGGTCGAGGCCTGCGCCGGCTTGACGAACACCGCGACCAGGCGCTTGCCCTCGTCGAGGTAGAAGTGCTCGCCGAGCTGGGCCTTCACCCAGCGGCGGTCGCCGCGCCCGGCGTACTTGTGGACGATGTCGGTGAACTCCAAGGACGGCGGCAGGGCGTCCTCGAAGTCGACGTACATCGGGTTGGCGTGGCGCTTCTCCCACTCCAGGCGTTTCTCGAGCGTCGCCTGGATCTCGGTCAGGTCGTCGAGGTCGAGGAAGTAGAGCGCGTGGTCGCGGAAGAACTCCATCGGCCGCAGGTAGTCGACGTAGCGCACCGTCTCCAGGCCGTCGACCTGCTTCGCGACGTCGGCGGCGAAGCGCCGCAGGGTCTCGGGCTCCGCCCCCTGGCCGACGACGACGACGAAGCCGATGCCGCCGAAGCGCTCTTTGAGGACGTCGAAGGCTTGCAGGCTCGGAAAGGTGCGTGGCAACAGCTCGGAGAGATCGGCGTTCACCTGCAGGCGGCTGGCGGTGGCGAGCGCCGCCGCCGACAACAGGCCAACGACGGCGAGCGCGGCGATCGGCCGGCGAAAGGCCCAGGTGCCGAGATCGCGCAAGCGGCGCTCGACGGCGGTCGCGATGCGGGTGCCGTATCCGGACATCAGCTCCTCAGATCGTCGTCTGGCGCGGCCGGCGGCGCAGCGCGACGACCATCGAGTCCGAG
This sequence comes from Deltaproteobacteria bacterium, assembly GCA_016218825.1. Taxonomy (GTDB): domain Bacteria; phylum Myxococcota; class XYA12-FULL-58-9; order XYA12-FULL-58-9; family XYA12-FULL-58-9; genus JACRCV01. The sequence goes on along the minus strand of JACRCV010000008.1, from coordinate 39,585 downwards.
ATCGCGTACGCCACCGGCACCACCAGCAGGGTCAAGAGCGTCGAGGTGAGCAGGCCGCCGATCACCGCCACCGCCATCGGCGCGCGGGTCTCGCCGCCTTCGGAGAGCCCGAGCGCGACCGGGACCATGCCGAAGATCATCGCCGCGGTGGTCATCAGGATCGGCCGCAACCGCACCGGGCCCGCGGCGAGGAGCGCCTCGACCGTGCCCATGCCCTTCTCGCGCAGGGCGTTGGTGTAGTCGACGAGGAGGATGGCGTTCTTGGTGACCAGGCCCATCAGCAGGATGACGCCGATCATCGCCATGATGCCGAGCGGCGCCCGCGTCGCCGCCAGGCCGCCCATCGCGCCGACCAACGATAGCGGCAACGACAGCATGATGGTGAGCGGGTAGAGGACGCTCTCGAACTGCGCCGCGAGGATGAGGAACACCATGATCACCGCGAGGATGAGGGACGCGAACAGGTTCTTGAACGAGTCGGTCATGATGTCGCCCATGCCGCTCCACTTCGACGTCAGGTCCGCCGGTAAATTCTGTGCCGCCCAGTCGTCGATCTCGGTGATCGCGGTGCCGAGCGCCTTGCCGGAGAGGTTCGCGAACACCGTCACCTGGCGCTGGCGGTCCTGGCGCTCGATCTTCGCCGGCCCGGCCCCGGGCGAGACCGCGATGACGTTGGCGAGGTGCACCAGCGGCCCGGAGGTCGAGCGGACCTTCAAGCCGAGGATGTCCTCGGGGCGCTGCATGAAGCTATCCTGGAGCTGCACCCGGACGTCGAAGCGGTCGCCCCCGGTCGTCAGCTCGGTGGCCTTGTCGCCGGCGATCAGGCTCCTCAAGGTCATCGCGATGCTCGCGACCGGGACGCCGAGGTCGGCGGCGCGGTCCCGATCGATCGACACCGCGAGCTCGGGCTTGCCGCCACGGAAGGTGGTGTCGAGATCGACGTAGCCGCCGAGCCCCCGGAGGTGTTGGATCAGGCTCTGGGCGACGCGGTTCAGCGCGTCGTAGTCGTCGCCGAGGATGACGTACTGCACGGTCGCGGCCCTAAAGCCGCCGCCGCCGCCCATCGCGTTCACCGGCTCGACGGCGACCGTGACGTTGGGGCGATTCACGAACAGGCCGCGGGCGTAGCCCATCGCCTCGAGCTGAGTGTAGGTGCGCTCTCGCCGGCCGACGGTGTTCACCTGGATGTCGGCGCGGTTGACCTCGTTCTGGCTGCCACCGCCGACGGTGACGAAGGTCGACAACACTCCGGGGATGGCGCGCAGCTCTTCGGCGGCGCCCTCGGCGTAGTGCTCCGTGCTCGCCAGGCCGGTGCCCGCCGGCAGCTCGAGCTTGACCAGGAACTGGCTGCGGTCTTCGGCGACCATGAACTCCTTGGGGACAACGGCGCCGAGGCCGAGGCTGCTGACGAACATCACGGTGGCGATCAGCACCGTGAGGCCCCGATGCGCGAGGGCCCAACTGAGGGCTTGGCGATAGAAGCGATCGACGGTCGCGAGGCGGGCGTCCACCCAGTGCCCCAGCCGGCCCTTGTGCGCCTCGACGGTGAGCAGGCGCGCCGACATCATCGGCGTCAACGTGAAGGCGACGAACAGCGACACGCTGACGGCGAACGCGACCGTGAGGCCGAACTGCTTGAAGAAGCGCCCCACCATGCCTTGCATCGTCGCGACCGGCACGAACACCGCGAGGATCGAGGCGGTGGTCGCCATGACCGCGAGGCCGATCTCGGCGGTGGCGTCGGCGGCGGCCTTCATCGGCGGCTTGCCGGAGCGCAGGTGGCGATGGATGTTCTCGATCACGACGATGGCGTCGTCGATGAGGATGCCGATGGAGAGCGACAGCGCCAGCATCGTCATCATGTTGAAGGTGAAGCCCATCGCCTTGATGAACGCGAAGGTCGCGATGACCGACACCGGCAGCGCCAAGGCCGAGATCAAGGTGGCGCGCCAGTCGTAGAGGAACAGGAAGATGATCAGCACCGCGAGGATGGCGCCGTAGAGCAGGTCGAACTGGACGTCGTTGATGGTGTTGGAGATGAAGGTCGAGTTGTCGGTGGGGATGCTGACCTCGACGCCGGGCGGCAAGAGCGGCGTGATCGCAGTGAGCGCCTTGCGCACCGCGGCCGCCACCTCGACGGTGTTGGCGCCCGACTGCTTGCGGACCACCAGGCCCACCGCCGCGGTGCCGTTCACCGAGGAGTGCGAGCGGCGCTCCTCTTCGCCGTCTTCGACACCGGCGACGTCGCCGATCCGGACCGGGGTGCCCATCGCCGCGGTGATGATGATCTGAGAGAGCTCCGCCGCCGAGTGCACCTGGCCCAGGGTCTTGACCGTCAGCTCGCGGCTGCCGACGTCGAGGCGCCCGCCCGGGATCTCGACGTTCTGCGCCGCCAGCGCCTGCAGCACGTCGCCGGCCGCGAGGCCGTAAGACTCCAGGCGTTGGGGATCGATCCAGACGTGGAACTCGCGCTCCTGGCCGCCCAAGATCTCGACGCCGCCGACGCCGCTGATGGTCTGCAGCCGGCGCTTGATCTGGTCATCGGCGACCTTGGTGATCTCGCGCGGCGACAGCTTGCCGGAGACCGCGAGCGCCATGATCGGCGCGGCGTTGACGTCGAAGCGCTGCACCACCGGCGGCTCGAGATCCGGGGGCAAGAGCTGCAACGCCCCGGCGACCTTGTCGCGGACGTCCTGCACCGCGAGGTCGGCGCGCCGCTCGAGCTCGAACTGGATGATCACCATCCCGACGTTTTCCATGCTGGTGCTGCGCAAGAGCTTGATGCCGTTGATGGTGCTGACCTCTTCCTCGAGCTTGTGGATGACCTTCGACTCCATCGTCGCCGGGTCGGCGCCCGGGTAGATGGCGGTGATCACGACGACCGGGAACTCGACGTCCGGGAACAGGTCGACGCCGATGCGCGGGTAGGCCCAGAGGCCGAAGACCGCGAGCACCCCGACCATGACGCTCGCGAGCACCGGGCGGCGGATCGATATGTCGGCGAGCTTCATCGCTAGCGTCCCTCGGCCGCCGACGCCGTGCCGCTCACCGGTGCCGCCGCCACCTCTTTGGCGGTCGGCGCGATCCGGACGTCGGCGAACATCCCGGCCCACAACGAGCGGTCGGCGTTCGGCAGCTCGATGATCGCGGCAAACGATCGGGTGCGGGCGTCGAGGGAGCTCACGACCCGGGTGACGGTGGCCTCGAGCTCGCGGCCGGTAGCCGGGAAGCGGATCTTGGCCTTCGCACCCGCGACCACCCGACTCATCTCGTTGGCGGGTACCTGCAGCCGCAGGTCCATCGGATCGGTCTCCTCGATCGACACCAGCATCGTCGGCGGCATCGCGGTCGCGTACTCGCCCTCGTTGACGAAGCGCTTGGTGACGACGCCGGCGAACGGCGCGGTGAGGGTCGAGTCGCCGAGCGCCTTCTTCGCCATCGTCAACATCGCCTCGGCGGTGGCGACCTGGGCCTTCGAGCCCTCGAACTTGGCGTCCATCATGTCCAGCTGGCTCGCCGGCACCGCGCGGTCCTCCTTGAGCTTCTTGACCCGCTCCCACTCCAGGCGGGTGGCGACGTACTGTGCCTGCGCCGCCTTCAGGCCGGCCTCCGCCTGGGCCATGCGAAGCTGGAAGTCCTCCGGATCGAGCGCTACCAGCGCCGCGCCTGGCTTCACCAGATCACCCTCGCGGACGTAGACCTTCGCCACCACGCCCGCGACCCGGGCTGCGAGAGCGCTGCGCCGGTGGGCCTCGGTGGCCCCGGTCAAGTACGGGCTCTGGAGGACGGCCTCCGCCGGAGTCGCGGTCGCCGCGGCATCGGTGCTGCTCTCGAGGCCGGCCAACAACGGCTTGGCGGCGGCGGCCGGCGCCGGTGGCGTCGCGGGCAGGCTCGCTCGGGGCTCGGAGGAGCAGGCGGCCACGGTCAGGGTCAAGGCGACAAACGGTAGGCAACGCTGAATCATGACGGGCCTCATCGGAACCACCGCAGTCACTGGCGGTGCGCAGGGTGAAGGTCGGGGGTCATGGCGCGGCCTCGGCGGCGCCCGCGCCGGTCACGCGGACGATGGCGGCGGCCGCGATCTGCAGGTCGAAGAGCGCGGTCTGCTGTTGGGTCCGCGCCGTGGTCAACAGGGTCTCGGCGTCGAGGACGTCGAAGGTGGTGCTGGCCGCGGCCTCGTAGCGTTTGTTCTCGATACGGAAGTTCTCCTCCGCCTGCCTGACGGCGCGCTCGGCGACGCGGAGCGCCTCGGCGCTGCCGGTCAAGCTCACCACGGCGCTGTGGGCTTCGAGGCGGATGAGGTTCTCGATCTTCGTCCGGAGCTCGAGCGCCTGCGTCAGACGGGCGTCGGCCTCGTCGATGCCGGCGTAGGTCGCGCCCCACTCCCAGACGTCCCACGCCATCACGCCGCCGACGTACCAGGAGCGCTCCGGTTGGAACATCGAGCCTTTGTTGTAGGAGTAGCTGCCGAGCGCCGCCACCGTCGGCACCATCCGCGACCACGCCAGGGTCTTCGCGGCGCGGGCCTGGTCGGTGCGGGCCGCGAGCTCTTTGAGCTCCGGGCGCTTGTCGATCGCGCGCCGTTGGATCTCGGCGCTCTCCGGGATCTCGGTCGCCGGCGTCCGGTCGAGGTTCGCCACCGGCTCGAGGACGGTGTCGGCGGGCAGGCCGATGAGCAGCGCCAAGCGGCCGGAGGCGAGGGTGACGGTGCCGCGCATTTGGATCAGGCGCTGGTTGGCGGCGGCGAGGCCGAGCTCGGCGCGCAACACGTCGTTCTCGCCCACCATGCCCTGGGCCAGGAAGGCGCGGGCGCGGTCGACCTGCGAGGAGATTTGCGCCACCGACCTCTCGGCGATCTGCGCCAAACCTCGGGCCTGCAGCGCGCGGTAGAACGCCTCGGTGACCTGGTAGGCGACGTCGTTTTGCGTCATTTGTCGCCGGATCGCGGCCACGTCCACCCCGAGATCGCGCAGGCGATAGGCCTCGTAGATCGTCCACAGCGGGGTCAGCGGCTGGGTCACGGTCGCGGTCACGGCCTTGGTGTACTGCTCGCGGACCGGCATCGGCTGCATCGACGCCGGATCGATGACGACCCCCGCGGCCTGCAGCAGCGGGCCGATCGCCTGCATCAACGGCCCGAGCGAAGCCGCGAAGTCGATGTAGAGCGGCTCGTCCCAGCGCAGGTAGCTGCCCTCGACCTTGAGCTTGGGGCCGAAGGACCCGAGCGCGCCGCGCCGCCCGGCGGCGGCGGCCTCGAGCTCGGAGTCGGCCGACTTGAGATCGGGGTTGGCAGCGGCCGCGAGCGCCAGACACTCCTTCAGCGTCAAGCGCCGCGCCCCGGGGTCTTCTGCCGCCGCGGCGGCGGTCGCGACCCCGAGAGTCAGCGCCATGATGATGGCCTGGCGTGACAGAACGTGAGCCATGCGCTTCTACTCCGATAGCGGTGCGCGGTGCTTCGAGCGCCGTGCCCCTGACTCTCGGACCGAGATCCTTGCGTGGTCGCCCAAAAGAAGAGTCGGTGCGAACGGTGCTACGCTGAAGCGACGCCGCGGCTGGTACTACCTCTTGGGTTTGCGTTTCTCGGCGGCGGCGGCCTCGTCGCGCCGCGCGCTGCCTCGCGCTTTGCCGCCATCACCGCGGTGCAGGGTCGTCAAGCGCCCCTCCTTGTCCTCCCACAGGTTGATGACCAGCGCGACGTCCTGGAGCGACAGCTTCGCCTCCAGGTGCGGGAATTCGATCAGGAAGCGGGTGCCGTAGAACTCCTGGATGCGCGCGCTGACGAAGAAGCGCAGCAGCCGTTCGCGGTTCTCGGCGTCCACCTCGGTTAACATGATGCCCATGCCGGGCTCGTGCTTGTCACCTTCGCTGATGCTGTGGACGATCTCTCCGCGGGCGAGGAGGACTTCGTTGTCGTTGATCCGCATCTCGAGGTTGAGCGGAAACCCGACCGGCAACAGGTAGTTCGACGCAAGGAAGGTGCCGCCGATCGCGAGGTCCCGGGAGCGGGCAAAGCCCTCGAAGACGATGGCCTTGCCGTTGTAGCTCTCCTCCAGCCACATCCGGGTCGGCATCTCGATGGCGATTCGCTCGTGCTTGCGGCGTTCAACATCAACCATAGGCGGGCTTTTTACCCCACCCCTTTGTGGAAGTCGAGTATTTGACCGCGAAAGGCCGCCGGGATATCCCCTGTCCTCACGATGAACCGCGCCGAATTCCTAGCCGAGCAGAACCGCCTCACCCGCGAATTCGAGGACGACGCGCCCTCGACCGGGTGCATCAGCTCCACCAACCTGAAGGCGTGCTCGATGTGCATGTTCTCCGAAGGGCTGGAGAACTGCTATCGCTGCACCCACTGCGCCGACTGCCTCAACTGCAGCAACCTGTCGCACTCCAGGGGCTGCGAGGCGTGTCACAGCTCGGCGTATATCACCGGCTCGAAGTACTGCACCGGCAGCGCCTACCTCATTCAGTGCACCTCGTGCTCCGACTGCACCTACTGCTTCGGCTGCGTGGGTCTGGTGAAGAAGGACTTCCACCTGCTGAACGTCGGTTACTCTCGAAACGAGTACTTTCAGCTGGTGGGCAAGCTCAAGAAGGAGCTCGGGATTCGCTAGGCGACGAGGGAGCAACCATGGCGAACCTGGAGTCCCTGCAGAACGACCTCGCCAACCTCGACGCGCAGCACGACCTCGAGGGCCTGCGCAAGGTGCGGCAGCAGATCGTCACCGAGCACCCGGCGTCGGACGCCGCGGTCGAGGCGCTCTACAAGATCGGCCTCGACCTGTTGTTCCGGGGCCGTGACCTCGGGGCCGCGGTGGAGAAGTTCGAGGACGCCGCGAAGCGCAAGCACCCGTTCTGGTCGGCGGCGGCGCGCACCTCGCTCGGGCTGTGTCTCTATCACCAGGGGCGCACGCAGCGGGCGCTGTTGGAGCTGCGCAAGGTCGCCTACCCCGAGACCCCGACGCACCACTCGGTGACCGCGCTGACCTTCCTCGAGCAGATCTACGCCAACGACGGCAACCGCGACGAGGTCAAGCGCATCCGCAAAGATCGGATCCACCAGCTCGAGCAGCTGATCGCCAAGGCCCGTGAGCAAGGCGCTACCCAGGAGCGCGGCTTTCACCTCCACAACCTCGGGGTGGCGCTGCGCGATCACGGCGAGGACGGCCGCGCCAAGGCGGTCCTCGAGGAGGCCAAGGAGCTCGGGCCCGACGTGCTCGGCGCCGACCTCTATCGATCGGTCGTCGACCTGTTGTCCCCTTGAGCCCGTTCGTCTCCGAGCAGCCGGTCGTCGGCACCGGAAAGTATTTCGGGCGCGAGCAGCTCGGGCGCTCGCTCTACACCGGTGTCGGCCGCGGCCGCTCGTTCGCCGTCGTCGGCGGCGCCAAGACCGGACGGACCTCGACCTTGCTGCAGCTCAAGGCGCAGCTCGAGCTCTCCTTCAAGCGCGACCCCAAGGCGACGCGGCTGGTGCCGGCGCTCGTCGATCTCGAGCCCGAGAGCATCAACAGCGCTGCGACGCTCGCCACCGCGATCTACAGCGCGATCACCAAGGCGGTCGCCGACCCGAAGGTCTACGGCAACGCCCTTCCGGTGCGGGTCCCGGAGCTGACGGTCAAACGCGGCGACGACCCCTTCGCGCAGCTTTGCCGGACGCTCGCCGCCTACGGGCAGGCGTTGCAGGGCACCGCCGGCTGGTGTCAGTACCTGCTGCTCGTCGACAACGCCGACCGGTTGCTGAGTCCGGCGCTCGAGACCTGCGCCGCGCCCGTCGCGACGCTGGTGGCGGCGAGCGAGACCTTCGCGCCCCGGGCGTTGGTGTTGGCCGCGGGGCGGCCGCTGCGGGAGCTGCTCAACGAACGAGACGGGCCGCTCACGGGCGTGCGGCCGCTGTTTCTCGGCGCGCTGCGCGACAGCGAGGCGCGGGCGTTGATCGAGGCGTCGTGCGACGCGGTGGACATGGCGCTCGCTGACGAGGTCTTGGCGCAGAGCGGCAAGCACCCCTACCTGATGCAGCTGTTGCTCGCCGAGTACGAGCGGCACCAGTTCAACGTCGACGCCGACCTGGTCCTCGCCGCGGTTCGACCGCACACCGACCGGCTGTTCACCCGGCTGTGGGACGAGCTCGACCTCGGGCGCGGCGTGACCTATCGCGGCGCCTACGCCGCCCCGGAGCACGCGCTGATGCAGCACCTCATCGAGCGCGGCGACGCCGTCGATCTCCGGGTCGTCGAACGCGACCTGGGCATCAAGCCGCTCAAGGAGTTCGCCGAGCTCCTCGAGTACTGCGGCGTCGTCGAGCGGATCTTGGTCGGCGACAACGTCCGCTTTCAGGCCAACGGCCGGTTGTGGAACGAGTGGTACGCGGCGCGCATTCGCCGCTAGCGCCGCCTCACGCGAACAGCTCCGCCACCCGCGCCGGCTCGAACCGGGTCCCGGCGAGCAGGCGCTCGGCGAACACCAGCAAGCGGTCACGGGTGGCGTTCTCCACCTGCGGGTACCAGACCGGGCTCGCGAGCACCAACGCCCGCCAGGCGAAGAACGGCGGCACGACCTCGAGCAGCTCCTGGTCGCCGCTCGCCTCGAGGTAGGTGCGCCAGAACAGCTGCCACAGCTCCAACAGCGGGCCGTCGACCTTGCCGTGGGCGGTGAGCGCGAAGAACAGGTAGTTGATCGACAGACAGGTCACGTCGTCGGCGGCCTCGCCGGCGGCGCCGCGGCTGCAATCGAGCACCGAGAAGTCGACGCCGTCTCGAAAGAGGAGATTGAAGGGGTGGAAGTCGCCGTGGGTGCGCCGCGCCCGGTGCGCCCGGTCTTTGATGCGCCAGCGCCAGTCGATGACCAGGGCCTCGAGGGCGCGCAGGCGGGCGGCGGGGACGATCTCCAGATCCTTTGGATAGCTGTCGACCAGCCCGAAGATGCCCTCGCCCGACCCCACGAGATCGCGCACCGCGCGGCCGTACTCCTCGGGCGCCGCCGGTTGCGAGTGCAGCGCCGCCAGATAGCGCGCCAGCGCCACGGCGCGGTTGCGGTCGCGATCGGTCGCGGCCGCGGCGCTCTGCAGCGCGCTCAGGTCACGGGCGTAGAGCTCGCCGTCCACGTACTCGGTGACCAGGAACACCTCGCCGCGCCCCATCGGCAACAGCTCGCCGCTCTCGGTGAACGCGCCGATGTCGGTGGCGCGGATGTGGCCGGGGAAGGTGTTGAAGGTGTCGAAGCACAAGATCAGGGTCTCGGCGCGCGCCGAGCGGCGGTTGTGACCGAAAGGGTCGGGGGACATCGTCCGCACCACCAGGTCGCGCGTCGCGCCGCCGCTCGCGAAGCTGACCCGCAGCGGTCGGCCATAGCCGAAGCCTTTCAGGCCTTCTTGGGTCTTCTGGCCGAGCGGCGCCAAGCTCTTGACGATCGCGTCCGGGAAGCCGGCGTGGCGGAGGTAGGCCTGGATCTGAGCCGGCTCGATCGTCGTCGCGGTGGTCGCGTCGCGTCCCATGGCTAGATGTGGAACTGCACGCCGAGGCGCCCACCATAGTAGGCGTCGGTGGCGCTCTTCGCGACGTAGGTCGCGCCGCTCGCGGGGTTCAGCGCGTGGGTGAAGCGGGTGTAGAAGCCGAGCGCGTAGGCCTCGAAGCGACTGGCGATCGGGTAGGCGACGCCGAGGTTGCCGTCGAAGCCGGACGCCTGGCCGTCGGGGAAGTAGTCCTTGCCGAGCTTGCCGGTCCCGAGCACGTAGCGGTAGCCGCCGCCGGCGAGGATGACCACCGGGCCGGCGGTGACGCGCAGGTCGAGGCTGGGGCGCACGAAGGTGTACGTCAGATCTGGCGCCTGCCCCGCGAGCGGGTCGCCGGCGGGGATGTTGAAGGTGAACGCCAGGCTGCCGTAGCCCACCGCGACGTTGATCAACATCGGGTGCAGGACCAACCGGTAGCACAACGCGGCGTCCAGCTCCTTCCACGTGGTCGTCAGCTTTACGGTGTTGTTGTCCTTGGGGGACGACTTCAGCCCCAGCGCCTGGCGATAGCCGACCTTGACGCCGATGTTCTCGACGACCGGAATAGCTGCCACCACCGCCGGATAGGCCTCGAGCTCGGCGCCCAGCAGCGACACCAGCTTCGCCTCGTAGGGCCGGAGGTTGTCTGTCTGCCGGTTGGCGTAGCTGAAGGTGCGCATCGACAGGGTGTAGACCGGGCGCAGCACGATGAACGCGTCGCTGACGTCGGTGCCGCGCTTGCGGCGCGGGGTCTTGCTGCTCGCGATCGCCGCCTCGGGCACCTCCTGCCTCTTGTCGTTCTGCAGCAACCGCGAGCTGCCGCTCGAGATTGAGCTCGAGCTCGAGCCCGAGCTCGGGCTCGAGCCCGCGCCCCCGCCGGAGCTCCCGCCGCCCCAATCCGCGGCGCCCCAGTTGGTGCCGCGCGGCGTTACGGGTTCGGCCGCCGCGGTACCCTCGTCGTCGCCGGCGCTCGGGGCGGCGGCAGCGCCGCCCTTCGGTGCCTTCATGAACAGCGCCTGGACCTCGGTGTCGAGCTCCGAGTAGTCGATGGTCGGTGGCGGCCGCTTCTTGCCCTTCTTGGGCTTGGGGCCGGCGCGCTCGACCAGGCCGACCTCGCGATCGATCTCCTCCTCGCCGGTCTGGCCGTTGACCGCGAACACCCAGGCGACGTCCTTCGGGGCGATGCGGCGGATGAAGATGATCAGGCCGAGGTTCAAGGTCTTCGCGGTCGCGACTGCCTGCGCTACGAAGTTGCCGCGCGCGCTCGCTTGGTTGATGCGTCCGCCCAAGTCGCCGCCGAGGCCGTTCTTCGCCAGCGCCTCAGAGAGGCCGCGCTCGTCGACGACCACGACCCCGGAGGGCGCTAGACGGGCGAGGTGCTGCCGGATCTTGCCGGCGTCCTCACCCTCCACGACGATGCCGACCCGCGCGCCGCCCTCGGCGCGCGCCGCCATCGGTAGCAGCCCGGCGGCGACGACCCCCAGACACAGCCACGCGGCCGGACCTGAACGTCGGAGGGGTCGAGAACCAGGCGATGTCGCGGCGAGTGGTCTCATTGCCTCTCGAAGCTTAGCAAGCCTCGCCCTGTCGGGCTACACCCAAGACGGCAAGGGCGCGCACGTGGCCGGCCACGCGAGTGACACCGGCGGCGCTATTGATGCCACGCGGCCGGGATTTGGGTTACGATGGCGGGCGATGTCGACGCAGACCTTCACGGAGCGCGTCTGGCGGCGGCTGTGCGGCCTCGGCATCGACGCCTTCTTGAACGGCGCGGCGCTCGCCGGCAGGCTGTCGCCGCGCTCCTGGGGAGTCACGCATCACGTCGAGGTGCAGCGGGACCTCAGCTATCAGGCGACCGGGAAGGTCGAGCATCGCTTCGATCTCTATCGACCGCAACGGGCCCAGGCACCGCTGCCGATCGTGCTCTACGTCCACGGCGGCGGTTTTCGCATCCTGTCGAAGGACACCCACTACGTGATGGCGCTGGCGTTCGCGCGCGCCGGCTATCTGGTGCTCAACATCAACTACCGCCTGGCGCCCCGCCATCGCTACCCGGCGGCGCTCGAGGACGTCGCGGCGGCCTACGCCTGGACCCACGCCAACGCCGCGGGTCTCGGCGGCGACCCGGCGCGGCTGGTCGTGGCCGGCGAATCGGCGGGCGCGAACCTGGCGCTGGCGCTGGCGATCGCGTGTTGCTACGAGCATGACGAGCCGGTGGCGCGAGAGATCTTCCGTCAGGGCCGGGTTCCGGCCGCGGTCTGGGCCGGCTGCGGCATGCTTCAGGTGAGCAACCCAGGTCGGTTCTTCCCGACCGCGCCGCGCTTCTTCTGGGAGCGCACCGAGGAGATTGCCCGCACCTATCTGCCGGCGGGCGACGACCTCGAACAGGCACGCGACGACCTCGTCGATCCGCTGCTGTACCTCGAGAGGGCCGGGCAGCCGGCGCGGCCGCTGCCGCCGGTGTTCGCCAGCGTCGGCGGCAACGACCCGTTGCAGGACGACACCCTGCGGCTGCAGCGAGCGCTCGCGAAGCTCGGCGGGCAGGTGGAGGCGCGGGTCTACGGTCGCGAGCCCCACGCCTTTCAGGCCTTCGTCTGGCGCCCGGAGGCGCGCCGCTGCTGGCAGGACAGCTTCGCGTTTCTGCAGGCGGTGCTGACGACCACGCCCCGGTGAACGCGCCGCCTTGGCGCTAGAAACCGCCGCGGCGCGGCTCACAACGGCGGCGATTGCCCCAACGCCGGCAGCCGCCAGACCCCGAACATCGACAGCGGCGAGTACACCACCTGGTCGTGCACCAGGATGCGCGACACGTAGCCGATGGTGCGCGAGCTGTTCATCAACACCGGCGCCGAGGCGTCGGCGACGTCGAGGACCACGAAGCCGTAGGGGTAGCTCGAGCCGAGATAGGCGAGCTGACCGTCGACGTCCAGCAGGTTGAAGAGGTAACCCTGGATCTTGGCGGTCGTCAGCCCGCCAAGCGTCCCGGCGGCGCCGAAGTCGGCACGGTTGAGAACGGTGTAGGGTTGACGTGATTCGACGGTGTCGGCGTGCACCCCCCACCACGGATACTTGTGGGTCACGAGCCAGACGCTGTGATCGCGGAACACCGCGCGGTTGACCTGGTCGGAGACCGGCAGCACCTCCATCAGCGAGGCGACGTCGCCGTCGAGCCGCAAGGCGTTGAGCGAGTTGCGGCGCCGGCCGAAGTCGTCCCACTGGTAGTCGATGGTGAACAACACCTGGCCGTCGTCGGTCACGTCTACGAGCCAACCGGGGACGTTCACCGACGGCAGCACGATCGGGTGGTCGACGTCGGCGACGTCGATGCGGTCGACGTACGAGCGCACGTGGTAGAGCAAGGTGGTGCCGGCCGTGGTCGTCCCCTGCTCGACGTGGGTCGAGTACAGCACCCGGCCGTGGGTGACCTTGTTGATGAACGGGTATTCGTTCATCGGGATCGCGGCGGCGCTGACGCGGGGGTTGTCGGGGTCGGTCATGTCGATGAGACGCAGCTCGCTGTCGAAGTCGCGCCGGCCGCTCTGGTCTTCGACCAGGCGGCGGACGGTGAACGGCAGGATGCGGTTGTCGATCGGCAGACCCGCCATCGGGTTCCAATAGTAATAATAGTAGCTGCCGTTCGCGGAGTAGATACGCTCGACGTCGGCGGCGAGGCGGAGCTCGCCGCGGAGCACGGGGTGCGCGGGGTCGGACAGGTCGGCGGTGTGGATGGTCTGGGCGCCGGCCTCGAAGCCGATCATGTGGATGAGGTTGCCGCGCCGGAAGCACGCCGGGGCGCCGGCGAACGGCAGCTCGAGGGTCGCGGTCGCGGCCGCGTCGTCACGCTCGCCGAAGGGCTGGACGTAGAGCTTGACGCCGCCGTCGTAGACGTCGCCGACCAGCTGCACCTCTTGGCCCTGGATGTCGAAGATGTCGTAGACGTTGCGGATCAGATCGAGGGCGGCGGTGACCACCGGCAGGTCGCGGTTCGCGGCGTTGATCACCTGGACCCGCGAGGTCGAGATCGCGACCAGGCGGTCGCCGACCGGGAAGGCGCGCTGCACCTGATCGATGTTCTCGACCCGACCGCGCTCGTCGAGGCTGTCCCCCACCCAATCGACGAGCTGGGTGCCGGTGAAGTAACGCTGGAAGCCCTGGTCCCAGTAGGTGAGCGGTAGCAAGATCAGCTGCATCGCGTCGACGATCTTCAACGCCTTGTAGTCCCAGGTGGCGGCGCTCGACGAGTAGCCCTCGCCGAGCTGCGCCTCGGAGAGCAGCGCCGGCGCCGCGGCGTCGCTCACGTCATAGAGGCTGAGGGTGGTCCTCGAGGTATAGGTCGGCGAGCCCTGCCAGACCTGGCCGAGGGCCAGAAGCCGGGTGTTGCCGGCGCGGACGTCGAAGTAGCCGACGTTGCCGTCGAGCCGCAGCGTTCCGGCCTCGAAGGGGTGTTGCGGCGACGTCAGGTCGATGCTGTGCAGCTCGTAGTAGCCCCGCTGCAAGGCGTAGTCGTAGCGCGAGGTCATCGCGTAGGCGCGCGCCTCCGAGAACCGCGTCGCCTGCAGGCTGCCCCACACCCCTTGATCGATGGCGAGGGCGCCTACCTTGACCAGGTCGTCCGGGTAGGAGACGTCGACCACGTCCAGGCGTCCGAGGCTCGCGGTCCACCAGTCCTGCATGATGACGCGGAAGGTGTGGTCGAAGTAGTCCATCTTGAACTTGTCGGTGATCCGACCCTCCAGATAGATGCTGCCGCGCTCGCGGATGTCGCCGGCCGGGTCGGAGATGTCGACGTAGGTGAACAGCGTCTGTTGGGCGTGGGCGGCGTCGTAGAGGTAGTAGTTCGGATCGGTCGCGGCGACGAAGATCGCGTGCGGCGCGACGTGGATGAGGGTCGAGGTGCCTTGGAAGGTGATGCGGTCGACCTCGTGGATCGCGTTCGGATCGGCGATGTCGAGCGACACCACCCAGGTGGTGTCCTGCCAGTCGACGGTGTTGTAACGCCAGTAGTCCGGGTTGCGCTTCGAGACCGCGTAGAGCACGTCGCCGACCAGCCGGGTGTCGGTGACCTCGCCGTCGACGCGCACCGAGCCGAGGCGCGTCGGCTGGTCGGGGTTGGAGACGTCGGCGATCAAGATCTGACTGCCGTGGAACCCCAACGGGTCGGCGTCCGGATCGTACATCCAGTAGACGAACCAATCGCTGATGATCATGTAGGCGCGGCCGTCCTGGACGTACATCTCCACCGGCACCGCCTGGAACGGCAACCGCCCCCGCACCACCGGTTGGTCCGCGACGCTCATGTCGATGATCACCAGGCCGCGATAGCGGTTGAGCACGTAGACCAGGTCGCCCTCGACCTTGAACAGGTCGCCTTCGACGATCTCGCGCGTCGGGTCCGGCTCCGGCATCGGCTCGGCGCCCGCCGACGGCGGCGCCTCCGCGGCGTCGTCAAACGTGCCCCTGCCGCCGAGCACGTCGCCGCCGTTATAGCCGCCGTGGACTCCGTTCGAGGTGCCCTCCGAGACCAGCTCGTTGTCGTTCGCGGTGAGGAACGCGGTGCTGCCGATCTCGGGGAAGATCGCGGCGTCGATGCTCGGGCTGCCGTCCGCGGCCGGCGGCGGCAACGGCCGGTCGCCGACGCTCACGTACTGGATGACCTCCTTGGTCTCGGTCTTTACACAACCCGACACCAGCACCACGAACATCGCAACCTGCGCGCCCAGAATCCGTTTGCTGCTCATCGCACCCTCCACCGGTATTGCGTTCAACGCTCGAGGCTCGGCCTTCGGCCGGTGCACCAATGCAAGACGCGGACCACCCGCGCGTCGTAATGAGCACGGGCAGTTACGCTCGATCTTCGGCGCCGGGTGTCAACGTCGGGATACGCGGCCGGCGTCGGGTCTTGCGGCCCTTGGGGGCTTTGCCTGGCACGCCCACGGTTCCTGTCGTCGGCGACGGCGTCGTGGCCTTCGCCGGGGTGGGCTAGCTCGGGCTGGCTTTGCGGGCGACGCCGATCACGTTCCAGGAGCTGGTGTCCGGGGTCTCGTCCACCTGCGGGAGCTTGCCGAGCTGCAGCAGCGTCAGCCCGGCCTGCGCCAAGAGCGCCTCGAGCTCCAGCGGGAAGAAGAAGCGCATCGCGTGCTCCTCGTGGCTCACGGAGGGCGGCGCGTCGGCCGCCGAGATCTCGGTGTCGATGCTGACGGTGGAGCGGTGCCGCATGACGTCCAGATCGGCGGTCACCGTCCGCCGAATCGTGCGACCCGCGGCGTCGGTGAGCGTCCGACTGCGACGCTCCGGTCGCTCGACGAGCACCGCCGGTCCGAACCAGACGTCGAAGACGAACAACCCGCCGCGGCGCAGATGGCGCGCGACGTTGTGGAGCGCCGCGAGCACGTCCCGGTTCTCGGTGTGGTAGCTCAACACCGCGAACATCATCACCGCGACGTCGAAGGTGCCCGGCTCCCCGGCGACGACCTCCCGCGTGTCACCGCACACGAAGCGCGCGCCTTTGGGGCAGCGGCGGCGCGCCGCGGCGAGCATCGCCTCGGAGCGGTCGACGCCGACCACCGTGTAACCGCGGCCCGCGAAGAGCTCGGCGTGGCGGCCGGTGCCGCAGCCCAAATCCAGCAGGTGCGCGCAGGGCGGCGCCCCGTGCCTCTGGACCAGGCGCAGGACGAGGTCGCACTCACCGGCGTAGTCCTTGTGGCCGTAGATCGCGTCGTAGGCGCCGGCGTAGTGGGCCCCGAACACCTCGGTCATCGCACCACCTCGCGCAGCGCGGCGACGACCTGGTCGAGGTCGCGCTCAGCGAGCGTGAGCCCGGAAGGCAGGTACAGCCCCTGGCGACTCAAGCGCTCGGTCACCGGCAGCCTCAGGTCGCGAAACAGACCCCGAGCCTTGAGCACCGGCTGCGCGTGGATACCGTGGAAGAAGGGTCGGGTCTCGACGCCGCGCTCTTTGAGCCGCGCCGCACAGCGCGTCGCGTCGAGGCCGGTCGCCTCGTCCAACACCAGGCCGTACATCCAGTAGACGCTCTTCGCCCACGGCCGCTCCACCGGGAGCTGCACCCCGGGCAAGCCCTCGAGGCGCTCGCGGTAGCCGTGGCCCACCTGGCGTTTCTTCGCGACGATGGCGTCGATGCGCTCGAGCTGCGCGACCCCGAGCGCCGCCTGCAGGTTGGTCATCCGGTAGTTGTAGCCGAGCTCTTCGTGCTCGAAGCGCCGCAGCGCGCCGAACGCCAGGTTGCGCAGCGACCGCGCCCGCAGGGCGAGCCGGTCGTCGTCGAAGAGCAGCATGCCGCCCTCGCCGGTGGTGACCGGCTTGTTGGCGTAGAACGAGAAGCAGCTGACGTCGCCGAACGAGCCCGCCTTGCGCCAGCGCTCGTCGTCGGTGCCGCGCGCCGCCAGGTACAGGGCGCCGTGGGCCTCGGCGGCGTCCTCGACGATCGCCAGGCGATGCGCGGCGGCGAAGGCGGTCACTCGATCCATGTCGACCGGGTGGCCGTAGATGTGCACCGGCATGATGGCGCGGGTCTTCGGGGTCAGGCGGCTCTCGAGCGCGTCCAGGTCCATGCACCAGGTCTCGGGATCGGCGTCGACCACGACCGGCACCGCGCCGTGGCGGAGCACCGCGAGGGCGCAGGACATGATCGTGAAGCTCGGCAGGATGACTTCGTCGCCGGGGGCGAGATCGAGGCACTTGAGCGCGAGCTCGAGGGCCACGGTGCCGTTGGCGACCGCGACGCCCGCCTTGCGCTCGCAGTAGCGCGCCCAGCCCTCTTCGAACTGGGTGATGAACTTGCCGACCGACGAGATCCAACCGTCACGCACGCACTCCGAGACCAGCTCGAGCTCGCGGGCGCCCAAGAGCGGGGTGTTGACGGGGATCATGGGTCAGAAGCGCTCTTTGTCCGACGCCGCGGTGTACGGGCCCTGTTTGATCTCCAACAGCACCGTGTCCTCGAGCATCTCGAAGCCGTGGCCGCCGGACAACAACACCATGACGTCGCCGGCGCGCAGCTCGCGCGAGGTCACCGGGCGCTCCTGGCCGTCGTAGAAGTCGACCCGGCAGCGACCGCGACGCACGAGCAGCGCTTCGGCGGTGCCGGCGACCTCGCGGCGGATCGCGGGGTGGCGGTGGCGGGGGATCTTGTGGCCCTGCGGGTGCACGATGAAGCCCGCCTGGAAGTTCATCTCCGGCGAGGTCACGAAGGTGGTCGCGGTGGTCTCGGCGTGGGCGCGGATCACGAAGGCCAACACCCGGCCTTCGGCTTCGATGGACTCGGCGACCGTCATCGGCCGCCGAAGCTAGCAGCTCCGGGGGCGAAAGGCACGCACGGGCTGGACTGCTTTCACCTGCATTTGATTCCCGCGCCGCCGGTGCGGCGACGCTCCCCACCCCCCCAGCCAACCTAGCGGGGGGACCGCCCGCCGGCACTCCGTCCGCGGACCACGCCGAAGGTGGAGCGCCGGCTCTGCGTCCCCCCGTGCCCCCGCACCGCGCACTGGCAAAGCCAGCTGCTCGGTGCCCGCCCCCCGGGTGGGGGCGAGGGGAACGCATCAACCCGATGTTGGCGTGCCTCAGTGCTGGCACTTGCCGGCGGGATCGGTGACCTCGACCTTGACGCGCAGCATCGGCCAGCTGCACACCTCGCCGCCGGTGAGGCCGTTCATCACGAAGCCACGGCCGTCGGCGTAGTCGGTCCAGTTCTTGTTGCAGGCGCGGTTGAAGTTCGAGTAGCCGGTCTTGATCATCGCGCCGCTCCCCGGCCAGACGACCCCGGCGATGTAGCTCGCGCTCTGCATGCCGGCGGCGGGCGCCACCGCCGCGAAGTCGAAGGTCCACCAGGCGCGCATCTGCTCGTTCTCCAGCGCCTCGCTCGGGTTGGTCAGGGTCACCGGCGTGAAGGAGAGCGCCGCCTTGTCGAGCGTTTGCCATACGGTGGTTGCGTACGCCGGGCTCGGCGTGGTGCCGTCGAAGACCTCGACGCCGAGCTGCAGCCCGGGCGGAAAAGTCGAGAACACCGAGGCGCCGATCATCACCAGCACGTCGACCTGCGACACCCGCCAGGTCCCGTTCGCCGGCAGCCGGCTGGTGTCATAGGTCAGCGCCACCGCGTCGTGGTAGCCGGGCCAGCCGGTCGCGTCCTCGAGCACCGACACCTCTTCGATGTCGAAGGCGCTCTCGGTGTACTTGCAGGCGTCGTGCAGCGAGTCGCTGCCGCAGGCCGTCGTGCCGAGCGCCAAGCCTACGGCGCCGGCGACCATCGCGATGCTTGCGTGAGATCTCATCGCCCCTCCGTGCGCGGTGGGTTGTATCACGTCCCAAAGCGGCAGGGCAGCTCGCCGTCACCGGCCGCGCCGCCCCGGGCGGCGGCGCAGGGTTGGTCTCGGGGCGGGTCTGGGCTAGTCTCTGCGGCCATGAAGCTGTCGCTGATCCTGCCGACCCTGAACGAGCGCGACAACCTCGAGGTGCTGATCCCCGAGCTGCTCTTGACCGTGCCGCAGCTCGCCGAGATCTTGGTGCTCGACGACGGCTCCACCGACGGCACCCACGAGGTGGTCAGAGACCTTAGCGCCGCCGAGCCCCGGGTCCGACTGTTCGTGCGCTCCGGGCCGCCGTCGCTCACCGCCGCCCTGCAAGAAGGCATCCTCGCCGCGAAGAGCGAGCTGGTCGGTTGGATGGACGCCGATCTGGCGATGGCCCCCGCCGACCTGGCGCGCCTCGTCGCCGCGGTCGAGGCCGGGGCCGACGCCGCCATCGGCTCGCGCTTCGTCATGGGCGGCGGCATCAAAGGGCAAGAGGCCGAGGGCTTCCGCGGCCGGATGAAGGCGCTCAAGAACGTGCAGAACAGCGAGGACTCGTGGGTCGGGGTGGCGCTCAGCTGGGCGCTGAACGCCGCGATCTTGCCGGCCCTGATCGGCGATGGTGTCCACGACTACACCAGCGGCTTCGTCGTGTTGCGCCGTGACCTCGCGGTGAGCGTCCGCCTCCAGGGCGACCACGGCGAGTACTTCATCGGCCTGTGGACCGAGCTCGAGCGGCGCGGCGCCAAGGTCGTCGAGGTCGCCTATCAGATCCGGGCCCGGCAGCACGGCAAGTCCAAGACCGCGAGCGCCCTCTCGGACTACGGTCGCCGCGGGGTGCGTTACTTGAGCGCCGCGGCCCGGGCGCGCCTCCAGAGCCTCACCGGCCGAGCGCCTCGAGCTTCGACGCGCTGACCAGGCCGCGCTCCCTGGCGTCCGTCAGCTGCGCCTCTCGATCCCAGCTCGGGTTTGCCGCCGCCGTCGCCCTTCCGCACTCGACGACGGTACGGGCGGCGACCAGGTCGAGGTCGAACAGGCACAGCGCCAGCTGAAAGGCACCGGCGACCGGCGTCACCAGGCCGCGGTACTTGTCGAAGAACGACGGCGGCGTGTGCTGCTCCAGGTGAATGAAGGCCCGCCCGACCGAGCCCTTCGGGTGCGGCGGCAGCTGCCTGACGAGCGCCGCGACACAGGCGCGATCATCGGCGGCGACGCCGGCTTGCGCCATCGCCCGGTCTTGCTCCTCGGCCTTGAGGCGGCCGGAGAGGATCTCGGCGTAGAGGTAGAACGCCTCGGCGTCGGCCTCGGTGTCGTCGCCGAACAGGTACTCGACCGCGTTCGGGCGCCGCGCCCGGGTGGTGAGCAGCGCCGCGAGCTTGAAGCCGACCTGCTCGCGCAGGCGTCCGGGCCGCAAGCCGAGCACCGCCTTGGTCCAGTCCTTGAAGATGATGCCGTCGTGCTCGACGCCGTCGAGCATCATCTTGTGCGCCAACACCCGATGCAGCTGCCGCGGGCTCGCGGTGAGGAAGTAGAGCGGCACGCAGGCGTAGTGCGCGCCGGGGCCGTAGCGCAGGCCGCGCAGCACCTCGGGCATGCCGGGGATCGCGCGCTTGTCCACCGCGAACTCGATCGGGATGCGCAACAGACCGCGCACCGACGAGAAGTGGGTCGAGAGGTAGGTCTTGTCGACGTCCCAGACGAAGACGTTGCCGGCGTAATCGGCAAGGAGCGTGCGCTGGTCGTCGACGAACAACGGATAGGCGGTGCCCGACATCAGCGGTACCTCAGCTGCGCGAGCTCTTCGCCCACCGGTCGCGCCATCAGCGTCGCCACCGCCGCCTTGGCCGTCAGGCCCTCGTGGACCATCGCGAACACCGCAGCGACGATCGGCAGGTCGAGGCCGCGCGTCTTGGCGTGCTCGTGCACCGCGCGCGCGGTCGGCACCCCTTCGGCGACGTGCACCATGCTGTTCAAGATCGCCTGAATCGCCTCGCCCTTGCCGAGCCGCAGCCCCACCTGATGGTTGCGCGACAGCGGCGAGGCGCAGGTGGCGATCAGATCGCCGATGCCCGCGAGCCCCCCGAAGGTGAAGACGTCGGCGCCGGCGCTGACCCCGAGCTGCGCCATCTCCGACAGGCCGCGGGTCATCAACAGCGCCTTGGTGTTGTCGCCGAGGCTGAGGCCGTCGGCGACGCCGGAGGCGATGGCGATGATGTTCTTGAACGACCCGCCGATCTCGGTGCCGATCACGTCTCTGCCGCCGTAGACCCGGAGCCAGCCACCGGCGAACAGGCCCTGGGTTGCACGGACGACCTCGTCGTAGCGCGAGGCGACGAGCGCGCCGGCCGGGTGGCCGGCGAAGATCTCACCGGCGAGGTTCGGCCCGGAGAGCACCCCGAGCTTCAAGGCGCAGGTCTCTTCGCGCAGTATCTCCGACATCCGCCTGCCGCTGCCGATCTCGATGCCCTTGGTGGTGTGCACCAAGATCTGATCGCCGCGGATGGTCTCACCGACCGCGTGCGCCACCTCGCGAAACGACCGCGACGGCACGCTCATCAGCACCAACGGCGCCGCCGCCAGCGCCGGCGCGAGCTCGGCGGTCGCGACCAGGTTCGGCGCCAAGCTGACGTCGGGCACGTAGCGGCGGTTCTGGTGCCGGGTGTTGATCTCGTCGGCTTGCTCCGGCCGCCGCACCCACAACACCACGTGGCGCCCGAGCCCGGCGAGGAGGTTCGCGAGCGCGGTGCCGAAGCTGCCGCCGCCGAGCACCAGCGCGTCGATGCGACCGGCGGCGCTCATCGGGGCACCTCGAGGCCGGGGAGGCCGAGCGAGTCGAGGCGGTTGTGGTAGTAGAGCAGCAGGTTGCGGTCCTCGTGGAACAGGCGGTCACCGCGGCGCACCACCGCCGGGTGGCGGTGATAGCTCATCAGGTGCGCGAGGGCGTCGTTCGCGACCGCCACGGTGTCCTTCTTGGCGAGGGTGTCGTCGAGCCACAGCCGGCCGTCGGCGGCGAGGCGGCGCAGCTGGTCGAGCAGCCGCTCCAGCCGCTCGTAGACCTCGATGGCGCTGAAGCTCGTCTCTTTGCCGCCGGTGCGCAAGAGCTTGTAGAGGTCAACCTCCGGGTTGCGGGCGCGAAGCAGGCGAAACACGGTGTAGGCGAGGGCGTGCGTCGAGCTCACCAAGGTGTCGCGCCGGTAGGCCTTGCGGACGCTGTCGGCGAGCTCGTGGGTGTACTCGGCGTCGCGCTGCGGGTCGAGGCCGACACCGCCGTCTCTTGCCACGTAGCGGGTGCGGTCGAGGCGCCGGCCGCGGCTGTCCTTGGAGTGGCCGTCGTCGTCGACCTCGTTGCCGAAGACGTCGAGGGGGCGCGAGATCACCAGATGGATCCTGGAGTTGAGCGACAAGAGCTTTTCGATGAAGTCCAAGATCCGGCGCGGCTTTGAGAACTCGTCGTCCTCGATGATGTAGCGACTCTTGCCGACCTCCTTGAGGTGGTCGTCGATCAGGGTCTCGGCCTCGAGCACCAGCTGGTAGTTCAAGGTGCACGGCACCACGAAGATGTCGGGCTTGGCCTTGCCGGCCGCGAGGTTGTGGACGTAGGCGCTCAAGCCCATGCCGAGCAGGCCGAGCTTCAGGTGGTTCTCGACGCCGCCGTTGCGGCTGCGGGTGCCGCCGGGGAAGAACAGGTTGTGGTAGCCGGCCTCGAGGGTGCAGCCGGCGTAGGTCTTCAGGACGTCCTTATAGAGCAGGGCCTTCTTGCGCCGGTCGACCTTGTAGGCCCCGAGGTGGTGCATGAAGAAGCCGATGAGCTTGTTGTGAAACAGGTTCAGGCCGGCGCCGTAGATGTAGGGCGGCAGGCCCATGCGGTGCAGGGCGTAGCCGATGACGATGCTGTCGAGGTTCGAGAGGTGGGTGGGGACGAGCACCGTGGTGCCGAGGGTCGCGAGGTGCTGCAGGGTCTCGACCTCGCCTTCGACGCGCAGCTGGTCCTCGAGGTTGGCGAAGCCGGTGGTCGCGGCGGTCAGGAGCCGCAACGGGCTCGCGGCGTTCAAGAGCACGCTCAGGGCGGGCGGGATCAAGCGGGTGGCGGCGGCGTAGATCCGCGGATCGAAGTGGCCGGCGACCTCGGCGGCGAACGCCCGGACGATCTCCTTGAGCAGGCGCCTTTGGACCTCCGGGGCGGCGCCGTTCGCATCACTGTAGATCCGGTCGTAGAACGCCCGCTGGCGCGCGGCCTCTTTGCGGTCGCGCTCGGTCTCGAGGCGGCGGCGCTCCTCGTAGAGGGTGTCGTAGATCGCGCGCTCGACGGCAGCGCCGTCGTGGTAGGCGCTGAGCACCCGCTCAACGATCTCGACCAGCACCCGCTCTTTGTCTTTGGGCAGCATCGATCTCCCTCAGCCCGCCGCAAGCGCGCGTTGCCATGACCGACGGCTTTCCCCTATGCTCCCGGCCTTTGGGTAGCGTCAAGGTCGGCCCGGTGCCGCGGCACGCGGTCAGAGCGTTGGAGGGAGCATGGGTGACTTCGACCAGGTGGCGACTCTGCTGCACTCGGAGGCGCCGGAGAAGCAGGTGGCGGCGGCCATCGTCTTGGGCGAGCTCAAGGTCAAGAGCGCCGCGGTCACCAAGGGCCTGCTGGCGATGCTCGACAGCCCGATCCCTGCCGTGCGCCGGCACGGCCTCGACGCCTTCACCCAGCTCGGCGCCGCCAAGGCGGTCGAGCAGATCTTTCCGCTGTTGACCTCGCGCGACAACGACGTGCGCGAGGCCGCGGTGCGGGCGCTGGCGAGCGTCGGCCCCGAGGTGGTCGGCAAGGTCAAGGCCCGCCTGCGGTCGGCCGCGGCCGAGGAGAAGCGGGCCCTGGAGCACGTGCTCGCCGAGCTCGGCGGCAAAGAGGCGCTCGCGACCATCCTCGCGAACCTGAACGCCGGCGACGAGGACACCGCGAAGAGCGTCGCGCTCGCGGTGCGGCATCAGGTGAAGGACGCCGATCCGAAGACCCGCGCCAGCTACCACAAAGAGATCTTGAGGTTCTTGAAGAGCGCGAAGGCGGCGGAGAACCGCGCCGCGGTCCTGGCGGCGGTCAAGATCGTCGGCTTCCTCGAGCAGCCGAACACCGCGCCGCTCCTCTTGCGCTATGCCACCCAGACCAAGTGGGGGATGGGGGTGCGCGAAGAGGCGATCACCGCGCTGCGCTTCGTCAAGCCGTCGAAGGCCGAGCAGAACAAGATCGGCGCGGCGCTGTTGGCGTTGGCCCAGGGCGACGACGCCTCCCTGGCGCGCGCGGCGCTCTTATCCCTCGGCCACCTGGCGCTGTCGCCGGCGCTGGCGGCGGAGCTCGGCGAGCTCGCGACCCACCCGGACCTCGAGCGCGCCCGCTTCGCGATCGAGCAGCTCGGCAACCAGGAGTCGACCGAGGGCTTGCAGGCGCTGGTCGGGGTCGTCGCGGTGCAAGACCGGACCCGGGCCGAGCTCGCCGGCGACATGTTGAAGAAACGACCCGAGGCGGCGCCGCTCCTCGCGCGCGCCCTCGAGAAGGTCGAGGACCCGGAGCGCGCCTGGCTGCTGCAGAAGATCCTGCGGCCGCACGCCGGGCGGTTGAGCCCGAAGGAGCGGCTGCGGTTGGTGGAGAACGCGGTCGACAAGCTCGCCGCCGGCAAGCGCGGCTGGGAGGCGCAGCTACAGGCGGTGAAGGACGCCGATCCGAACGCGGTCGCCGGGGCGCTGCGCGAGCTCGTCTCCGGCTTCATGAAGGCGAAGAAGGAGCACAAGGCGGTGATGGTGGCGCGGGTCTTGTGTCGCTCCGACCAGGCCTCGGCCGACGACCGCTTCCTGTGCGCCGCCCTCGAGCTCGCGACCGGGCGCCTCGACACCCACCCGACCTCGCGCTCTCGCGACCCGGCCCTCAAGTCATTGGCGCAGCTGGCGGCGAGCGGCTTCGACGTCGCCAAGGCGGCGAAGGCGAGCAAGCTCCTGAGCCCGGAGGTGCTGTACTACGCCGGCTTCCACTTCGTCGAGGAGGGGCACCCGCTCGGCGAGGAGCTGCTCGCCGACGTCGTCAAGGTCGCCGGCCGCACCAAGGTCGGCAAGATGGCCAAGAACAAGCTCGATCTGGCGCTGAAGAACGCCTGACGCCTCACGCCGCCCGGAACAGCGGCGTCCTGAACAGCGCCTCGAGCTCGGAGTCGGTCTTGGCGCGGTAGCCGGTCGAAACCACGTCGCCGGTCTCGGCGTCGAGGCGGACGAAGCGCATCCGCGCCGCGGCGCGGTCCAACGCCTCGATCCTGACGATGGCGTCGCTCGTCAACGACGCGCCCACTTCTCTGACGAAGCTGACGTTGCCTTGCAGGCGCCAGCCTTCACTCTCGGCGGTCAGGGTCGCGATCTCGAGCAGCAGGTCGGGGGTCATGGGGTCTCCTGTGAGTGGGTGTAGGGTCTGACGGTCGTCACATCGGGGCCGGCGAGACAAAGACCTCGCGCGGCTTGGCGCCGTCGGCCGGGCCGACGATGCCTTCTTTCTCCATCACTTCGACGAGGCGGGCGGCGCGGTTGTAGCCGATGCGCAGCCGGCGCTGGATCATCGAGATCGAGGCCTGCCGGGTCTCGGCGACGATCGCCACCGCCTGGTCGTACATCTCGTCCTTGTCGGCCGGGTTCTCTTCACCGGCCTCGGCCTCCTCGCGCGGCGCCAGGATCGACTCGTCGTACTGCGGCGTCCCTTGGGCGCGCAGGAACTTCACGGTGCGATCGATCTCCTCGTCGGAGACGAAGGCGCCGTGGACACGGCACAACCCGCCGGCGCCCGGCGACAGGTAGAGCATGTCGCCGCGGCCGAGGAGGTGCTCGGCGCCGTTCTGATCGATGATGGTGCGCGAGTCGTGCTTCGACGCCACTTGGAACGCGACCCGGGTGGGGAAGTTGGCCTTGATGACGCCGGTGATCACGTCGACCGACGGCCGTTGGGTGGCGAGGATCAGATGAATGCCCGCCGCCCGCGCCATCTGCGCCAGGCGCATGATCGAGGCCTCGACCTCGCGCCCGGCGACCATCATCAGGTCGGCGAACTCGTCGACGACGACGACGATGTAGGGCATGCGCCGCAGCACCCGCGACTCGCCGCCCTCAGTCTCCGGCGGCAGCACGACCTCCTCGCCGGCCTTCGCCGCGTCCTCGAGCTTCTGGTTGTAGCCGTCGATCGACCGCACCCCGAGCTCGGAGAGGACGTTGTAGCGCCGCCCCATCTCCTCGACCGCCCAGCGCAGCGCCAAGGACGCCTTCTTCGGATCGGTGACCACCGGCAGCAAGAGGTGCGGGATGCCGTCGTACACCGAGAGCTCGAGCATCTTCGGGTCGACCATGATCATCCGGACGTCGTCCGGCGTGGCCTTGAAGAGGATGCTCATGATCATGCTGTTGATCGACACCGACTTGCCGGTGCCGGTGGTGCCGGCGACCAAGAGGTGCGGCATCTTCGCCAGGTTCGCGACCGTGGCGTTGCCCTCGATGTCCTTGCCGAGCGCCAGGGTCAGCTTGGCCTTGGCCTTGCGGAAGTTGTCGTGGGCGATCATCTCCTTGAGGTAGACCATCTCCCGCGACTCGTTCGGGATCTCGATGCCGACCGCGCCCTTGCCGGGGATCGGGGCGACGATGCGCACCCGGAGCGCCGCCATGCTCATCGCCAAGTCGTCGGCGAGGCTGGCGATGCGCGACAGCTTGATGCCCGGCGCCGGGACGAACTCGTACATCGTCACCACCGGTCCGGGGCGGATCTCGCGCACGTGCCCGTCGATGCCGTACTCCTTCAGGGTCTTCGTCAGCTTGACGGCGTTGTCGCGCAAGAGCTCGGCGTCGATCGGGGCGCGGGTCGACTCCTGAAAGTCGAGCAGCGTCGCCGACGGCAAGGTGAACTGGCGCGGGGTCTCGTCGACCTTCTCCGCCGCGGCGCGCTCGATGGCGGCGGCGTCCACCTGCGGCCGAACGTCGACGATCTCGGGCTCGGCGTGACGCTTCTTCTTCGTGGACGACAGCCCGCTCTTTGGCGCCGCGGTCGCCGGCCGCATCATCTCGTCGAAGGTGGGGATCGGGACCTCCTGGGTGTCGTCCACCGTCAAATCCGAGATCGCAAGGCGCAGGGCGGCCTCCGGGGTCGCGGCGCGGATCGCGATGTCCATCTCGACGTCGTCGGGCTCGAGCTCGACGACCGGCTCGTCGCTGACCGCGGCGGCGCCGGGGTTCACGATCTGATCGAGCGGCGGCAGCGCGCCGATCTCGAAGTCCTCCTCGGCCGCGAGGTCGACGCTCTGGTCGAGCTCAATCTCCGGCTCGGAGACGTCGCGCAGCGCCCGCGCCTTCGCGAGGTCCATCTCTTCGACCGCCTCGGCCTCGCCGAGCTTGCGGCCGCGGGCCCGCGCCTCCTCGAGCTTGGCGGCGGTGCTCGCTTCGGCCTTGTCCGGCAGGGCGGCGGCACCCATCGTCCAATCGTCGGCGGCCTCGGGGAGCTCGGGGACCAGCTGCTGCAGGCGCTCGCGCTTCGCCCGGTGGCGCTCGGCGAAGAGCACCGCGGTGGCCCGCGCCCAGGTGAAGGTGTGCGACAGCGCCCCGAGGCCCTTCAGACCCAGGCCCGAGAGGATGCCGTCGGCGGTGAGGGTCACCGAGGTCATCACCAGCGCCCCCGAGAGCACGTAAGCGCCGACCTTCGCGAACTTCTCCAACAGCACCTGCGCCAAAATCGCGCCGACGACGCCGCCCGCCGGATAGGGCCGCGGGACGCCGAACAAGACCAGGTGCGCGAACGCGCCGACGCAGACCACCATCAAGACCGTGCCGGCCGCCTCGCGGAACCCGGGGCGCACCCGCCGGCCGCTGAAGGCGCGGACGCTCGCGAACAGGGCGCCGAGGCCGAGCGCGTAGGCGCCGACGCCGAGCAGCTGGAACAGCATGTCGGCCCAGTAGGCGCCCGCCGGCCCGATCCAATTGTGCACGTCGGCGGTGCCGCTGGCGTTCAGCGACGCGTCGCCGGCGTTGTAGCTCCAGAGCGCGAGGACGGTGAGCAGACCGCTGCAACCGAGCGAGACCGCGATCGCCTCGTGCAGCGCCTTGCTGCCGATCCCCGGCTTGTCGTTGCGCCGCGGATTGCGCTTGTGGTCCGTCTGGTCCTTGGCTTTACGTGGGGCGGCCGCCCGCCGCTTGTTTGCCATGATCAAATGCCCTCCGACTTCTGCGACCCCACACCCCGCGCAGAGCATGTGGTCTCAATCGATGCTAGGCGGTGAGTAGAACCGGGTCAAAAAATCGGCGCACTTCGCGGCGCCAGCGCCACCCAACGCCCCCGAGCCGCGCGTTCGTCCTTCCGCTTGACACCTGCGAGCGCCCCCCTTATACGGCGCGGATTATGCACAGAACGCCGAACGGGAGCCTGAAGCCATGAGAATCTATCGCAAGGTCATCCCGAAGATCGCCAAGGACGTCATCCGCTCGCTGTTGGCCAACCGCGCCATCGAAGTGGAAGACGGGCGCCGGGACGAGGCCGAGCTGGACGTGGCCGGGGTCTTGGTTGAATACCTGAACTCTCTCGATCGCTTGAAGACCGACGCCCAGGAGACGTTGGCGCGTCATCATCTGCCGCAGGAGATGTTGGGCCGGGTGAAGCGCTCGATCGCCGACACCCGCAAGATCGTGACCGGCGAGGGCGCCCTCGAGCACGTCCTCGATCTCGTAATTCAAGGACTTTTCGAATCGAAGAACATCGAAGAGGTGTTTGCCGAGGACAACGAGATCCGCAAGCTCGTCAACGAAGCGATGACCAAGTACATGGGCGTCGACGAAGAGCTGGATCGCGAGGTCCGCGGTCGCCTGAAGAACCTGCGCGAAGGCACGGCCGAGTGGGAAGTGGAATACGGCCGCCTCATCGAGCAGATGCGCCACACGAAGATGGCGGATTGACTTCGCTCCCGGCCCAGCCAATGTTAGCGCGATGAGTCGACGTCGCCTGGCTCTGCCGGTGTTGTGCCTGATCGCGGCGGCAGCCGTGCTGTCGTTCTTCGCTCGCGACAGCGTCGACGCGGCCGTTGCCACGCCCGGGGCCGCCGACGCGTCGGATCCCGGATGCCCAGATCCTGACACCCACGGCCGCCCCTGCGGGCCGAGCTGTCCGTGTGCCTGTTGTCCCGGTCACATGGTCAGAGTGGCGCTCCTGCCTGGGGTGCCAACCATGGGCGCGCCGACCGCGACCGCGCTCGACACCATCGTCGTAACCCGTTGCACGCCCGTCGACGTGTTGCAGCGCATCTTCCACCCGCCGCGCGCCTGAGGCCTTTGCTCCCGATGGGTCCCGTGTCGCTCGCGTGACGCGAGCGTTCGGTGTTGGCGCAACCTCGACGCCCGTCGCGGGCGTTCTTGGAACACAGGTGTCCGAAGATGCGACGTATTCTCATGCGCGCCCCCGGGTGGCGGCGCGGTCAGCTCCTGGTTGTGGTTCTTGTGTCGGCGAGCCCGGCGTTGGCCGGCCCGGGCCAGGCGGATGCGGTTTCGTCGGCGCCTCCTGACGGGCCGGCGGCGCGCCTCGTCGTCGACGTGACCTGGGCGGACATCGTCCGTCTGGTCGATCAGCACCCCCGACTCGCCGCCGCCAGGTTTCAGATCGACGCTTCCCGGGGAGGCGTGGGCGCGGCGGGCGCGGTGCCCAATCCGACCTTGGAGGCCAGCATCGGCAAGGGGAGCGCGCGGACGGGTGGCGCTTCGCGGGTCGAACGGGGCTTGGCGCTGAGCATGCCCCTTGGCTGGATAGCGCCTCGCGGCTCGCGGATCGAGGCGGCCGAGGCCGAGCTCGACGTGGCGGTCGCAGAGGCCCAGGCCCTGCGGCGCGACGTGATGCTGCAGCTTCGGACGCTGTTCTGGACCCTTGCCGCGGAGCAGTCGCGGGTCACGTCATTGGCGGCCCTCGAGGCCCAGACTTTGGCGTTGGTTCGGACGGTCAGGAAACGGGTGGAGAACGGGGAGGCTCGCCCCGTGGAGTCGACCCGCGTCGAGATCGAGCTCGAGACGGTCACCAGCGAGCTCGAGACCGCGCGCACGCTGCTCTCCGCTCGCCAGGCCGAGCTCGGGCTTTGGCTCGGGATACCCGCGGGCAAGACGCTCCTGGCGGTCGCCGACCTGGAGCTGCTCCCCGTTGCGATTCATCGCGACGCGGCAGTCGTCAAGGTGCGTACGACTCACCCGGCGCTGACGTTGGCGCGAGCGCGGACACGTTTCCTCGAGGCCGAGGTCGGTGCGGAGCGGATGGCCCGCGTGCCGGCGTTCGGCCTCACCGGTTTCACGACCGATGAGCTCGACCGGCGGGCATACGGCGTCGGTCTTGCGGTGGACTTGCCTCTCTGGAACTGGAGCTCCGGGCGCATCGCCCAGGCCGAGGCCAAGCTTGCGGCGGGGCGCAAGCAGGCCGAGGCCACGGGGCTGGAGATCGAGGCGACCGTCCTCGACGTCCACGCGGCCTGCCAGGCGTCGGTCCTCGCCGCGACGCGCTTCAGAAACAACGTCGTGCCGCGCTCGGAAACCGCCGCAGCCACGGTGGAGAAGACGTACCAGCTCGGTGAAGGGAGCCTTCTGGAGGTCATCGACGCCCGCCGGACCCTGCTCGACTCGCACCGCCTCTACTTGGGCGCGCTCACCCGAGCCCACATCGACTGCAGCCGCCTCGGTGCCTTGGTCGGAGAGGAGCCCGAATGACCGCCCCCGTGACCACCCTGCGTGCCGGCGCGATCGCTGTTGCGATCGCGAGTCTGTCCTGCAACACCAGCAAGCCGGTCGAGGCCACTGCTGCCGCTCCGGCCCAGACGAGCCCGGATGAGCATGCGCGACCCGACTCCCGCGGCAGCGAGGATCCGGAACCGGGCGTCGAGGCCGCGGTCCCATCAGATCTGGACCGTCCCGTCGACGAGCTATTCGGCCGCTCCTGCGAGCACAACCAGAAGGCCTTCGAGTGCGATGCGTGCCGCTATGAGGTCGGCGTGGTGCGCGCCGCGGCGGCGTTGATCGCGGGCGGACTCGTGACGACGGTCAAAGCCGAGAGCCGGAAGGTCGCCTTACCGATCGCGCTCACCGGTGAGATCCGCTTCGACGAGCGGAAGGTCGGTCACGTGAGCTCCCAGGTGGAAGGCATCGTCAAGCAGGTGCATGTCGCGCTCGGTGACCAGGTGAAGAAAGGGCAGCCGCTCATCGAGATCGAGAGTGTCGTGATCGGCGAGGGCCAGTCGGTCTATCTCGAGGCCCAGGGCATGCTCAGGCTCGCGCGCCGCAACTTCGAGAGGGTGTCGGCGCTGCGTCGCGAGAACATCGCCTCCGAGAAGGAGTTCCTCCTGGCTGGTCAGGAGCTCGAGGCCGCCGAGATCCGGACCGCGGGCGCGCTCGGCAAGCTCACCCGCCTGGGCACCGGCGGCACGGCCGGTGGCCGTCTCGTGCTCCGCGCCCCGATGGACGGCGCGGTCCTGGTCATGCACGCGGTCAGTGGTGAGGTGGCCAAGACCGACGAGTCACTCGTCACCGTGGGTGACAACACCGCGGTCTGGGTGTGGGCCGATCTCTACGAGCGCGACATCGCCGCCGTGAAGCGAGGACAGGCGGCGCAGAAGCTCGCGGCGTCAGTCGCGGTCAAGGCCTACCCCGGGGAGGAGTTTCCCGGGACCGTCGATCTCGTCAGTCCGGCGATGGATGAGTCCTCGCGCACGGTGAAGGTGCGGGTGGAGGTCAAGAACACCGACGGCCGGCTCCTCGCGGGGATGTTCGCCACGGTCAAGCTCTTCCTGCCGGGCACGACCGAGACACTCGCGGTCCCAAAGAACGCGGTCCTTGAGGACGAGGGGCGCTCCTTCGTCTTCGTCCACCACCATGATGAATACTACGTTCGCCGGCCCGTGGTCCTCGGGCGGACCTGGGCCGGGTGGGTCGAGATCAAGAACGGGCTCGAGTCATCGCAGATCGTAGTGGCCGAGGGCGCCTTCCTCATGAAGTCCGACGTCCTGCGCTCGAAGATGGGCGCGGGCTGCGCCGACTGACAAGGAACGCCGCCCATGAAGCCGGTGATGTTTCTCTTGAAGAATCGGATGCTCGTGCTCCTCGCTACCGCGGTCCTCGTCGCCGCCGGGGTGCTCGCGTGGCTGCGCCTGCCCATCGACGCCTTCCCCGACGTCACCAATACGCAGGTGATGATCCTGTCCAAGGCTCCCGGGCTCGCCGCGGTCGACGTCGAAGAACGGGTGAGCTACCCCATCGAGCAGGTCATGCGCGGCCTGCCGCGGGTGACGCAGGTGCGGTCGCTGTCCAAGGCCGGACTCTCGCAGGTGGTCATCATCTTCGAGGACGGCGTCGACACCTACTGGACCCGACAGCTGGTCTTCGAGCGGCTGAGCATGGCTCGCGAGCAGCTGCCGCCGGGCGTAGATCCAGAGCTGGGTCCGATCTCCACGGGCCTGGGCGAGATCCTCCAGTACACCCTCGGCGGCGAGGGCAAGGACGCGATGGAGCTGCGCACGGTCCAGGACTGGATCGTGGCTCCCTTGCTCAAGCCGATTCCCGGAGTGAACGAGGTCAACAGCTTCGGCGGCGAGGTCAAGCAGTACCAGGTCCTCGTGTCCCCCGAGAAGCTCCTGAAGTACGGGCTGACGGTGCGCGACATCGTAGACGCCGTCGAACAGGGCAACGCCAACGCCGGCGGTGGCGTGGTCGTCCGCGGCTGGGAGCAGATGTACATGCGCGGCGTCGGTCTGCTCAAAGACATTCCTGACATCGAGCGCATCGTCGTCAAGGCCAAGGACGGCGCCCCGGTCTACATCCGGGACGTGGCTGACGTGGTCATCGGCGCCGAGCCCCGACAGGGTGCGGTTTCGCGCGACGGCAAGGGCGAGGCCGTCGCCGGCATGATCATCATGCTCAAGGGCGCGAACTCCCAGGACGTCGTCAGCCGCGTCAAGGAATCGCTCGGCAAGATCGAGGCGACCTTGCCCGAAGGCGTGCGGCTCAACGTCTTCTACGACCGAACCTCGCTCATCGAGGCCTGTATCAAGACGGTCGTCGACGCGCTGCTCGAGGGTGGGATCTTCGTCATCCTGATCCTCTTCCTGTTCGTCGCCGAGCTCCGCACGGCGCTCATCGTCCTCTTCTCGCTGCCCTTCACCTACCTCGTGAGCTTCATCCTCATGGGCGCCGCGGGTCTGAGCTCGAACCTCATGAGCCTCGGCGGGCTGGCGTTCTCCGTCGGCATGGTGGTGGACGCATCCATCGTGATCGTCGAGAACATCCGCCGGCATCTCGCGCGCCGGACCGAAAACGAGCTCCGGCGGCCGATCGTGGCCGAAGCGCTGCTCGAGGTCGCGCGGCCCGTCGCGTTCTCGGTGCTCATCATCGCCATCATCCTGGTGCCGCTGTTCACGCTCCAGGGCATCGAAGGCAAGATGTTCGCGCCGCTCGCGGCGACGATGCTCATCGCCCTCATGGTCTCGCTGGTGGTGGCGTTGACCGTCATCCCCGTCCTTTCGGAGCTCTTCCTCGAGCAGGCTCCTGAGAAGGAGTTCGCCTTCATCCGGCGTTTTCACCAGGCCTACGTGCGGTGGCTCGGTCTGGCGGTGAGCCGTCCCGTCGTCACTCTCGGGATTTCGGGCGGCGTGCTCGTCGCTTCGCTGGCGCTTCTTCCTTTCATGGGCACGGAGTTCATGCCGCCGCTCGACGAGGGCTCGATCGCGGTCAACGTCGTGCGCTTGCCCAACGCCTCCCTTCAAGGCTCGGTCAAGGTCTCAACCTTCATCGAGCAGCGCCTCCGGCAGTTCCCGGAGGTCGACACCGTGGTCAGCAAGACCGGGCGGGCCGAAATCTCCGAGGACCCCATGGGTCCCGAGCAGACCGACGTCTTCATCATGCTCAAGCGCCGCCAAGAGTGGGGCACGGGCCGGGACAAGGCCGAGCTGGTCGAGGCCGTCCAAGAGGAGCTGGCCCAAATCCCCGGCCTGCGTTTTTCGTTCTCGCAGCCCATAGCGCTGCGAGTGAACGAGCTCATCTCGGGGGTGAAGAGCGACCTCGCGGTCAAGGTCTTCGGGCCCGACCTCGCGGTTCTCAAGAGCTTCGCCGACCGCGCCGCGGCAACCCTGGGCGGGGTCGATGGCGCGCGGGACGTGAAGGTCGAGCAGGTGTCAGGCATGACGCAGCTCGACGTGGTCATCGATCGCGAGGCGGTGGCGCGATACGGCATCAAGATCGGCGACGTCAACGCGACCATCGAGACCGCGGTCGCGGGCCGCGAGGCTACGACGCTCATCGAGGAGCAACGCCGCTTCGCCGTGGTGGTTCGCTTCCCGGAATCAGCGCGCGGGGACATTCCGGAGATCGAGCGGCTGCTGGTGGCCGCGCCCGGGGGCGAGCGGGTGCCGCTGGCACAGCTGGCCCGGCTCGAGGTGATCGAGGCGCCGGCGCAGGTGAGCCGCGAGAACGGCATGCGACGGGTGGTGGCCGAGGCCAACGTCCGCGGTCGCGACCTCGGCGGCTTCGTCCGCGACGTCCAGGCCCGCATCGCGCCCATCGTCGGCGAGCTGCCGCCGGGCTACTTCGTCGAGTACGGCGGCCAGTTCGAGAACCAGCAGCGCGCCATGCGCCAGCTCGCCGTCGTCGTGCCGGTGGCGCTGTTGTTGATCATGGCGCTCTTGTACCTGGCGCTCGGCTCGATCTGGAATGCCCTGCTCGTCCTGCTCAACCTGCCGTTCGCGCTCGTCGGCGGGGTGATCGCGGTCGTCGCCTTCCGGATGCCGATCTCGGTGTCGGCGGCGGTGGCCTTCATCGTGCTGCTCGGCATCGCGGTGCAGAACGGCGTCGTCCTCGTGGCCTTCTTCCGCCAGCTCCGCGACCAGGGCGAGTCGGTGGCCGACACCGTGATCAAAGGTTGCGACCTTCGCTTTCGGCCGCTGCTGATGACCGCGCTCGTCAGCTTCATCGGCCATTTGCCGATGCTCTACGCCACCGGCTCGGGCGCCGACATTCAGAAGCCGTTGGCGGTGGTGGTCATGGGCGGGCTCGTCACCTCGACCTTGCTCACCCTCATCGTGCTGCCGACGATCTACCGCCTGGTCGCCGAGCGCACTCAGCGACCGTTCTCGTACAGGTGAATGTGCGCCTCGAGCGTGTGTTTGCCCGACAACCGCACGCGATACGGCAGCCGCGCCGGCTGATCTCCGATCCACACCACCGCGTCATAGGGCCGCGGCGACTTCTCCGAGCCGTACTTGAGCAGGTAACGATCGGCGTCTTTGAAGCCCACCGGGGTCCGCACCTTCTCCCGGCCGTCCGGCTTGATCCAAATGGTGTAGGCCCGCTGGTTGCCGTAGATGATCGTGCAGCCGTTCATCTCCCGCGGCAGCGCCCGCACCAGGTAGAACCCGGTGACGAAGTCGAGCACCGGGTTGGGGAAGGTCCGCTTGTCGTTCGTGGTCTTGCCGTTCCGCACCTGCTTCACCGTGAAGCCGCGACCGTCCGCGGTGAGGGCGAGGTCCTCCTCGAGGTTGTCCTTGTCGAGGTGATAGCGGTCCATCGCCTTCGCCGGCCAGTAGTCGCCGTCGACGACGATCGCGGCGGCCCGCCCCTCCACCGGCACGAAGGTGGCGACGAGGGCGTCGAGCTTGAAGAGGCTGCGGTACTCGGTGACCGACTTGCCTTCGAAGCCGCCACGGCGCTCCACCTTGAAGTCCACGGTGCCGAGCGACACCCCGTCGACCTCCACCAGATAGCGCACCGCCTCCCCTTGCGCCCGTGACAACGGCGTGCTCGTCGCCAGGGTCCTGACGCACGGCGCCAAGCCCTTGGGGGTGCGGGGCGGCTGCGGCGGGGGCAGGGCGAGCCAACACGAGGCAGCAACCAACGGGAACCACATCTGACTCCAATGTATCGCACGCGCTCTGCCGCGCTCCAACCAGATGCGTGGCGGCGGGGCTGTGCTACGCTCGCGTCGCATGGCGCGGGTTCTGGTCATCGGCCTCGACGCGCTGTCGCCGCGGTTGGTGTTCGACGTCTTTCGCGACCGGCTGCCGCGACTCGCAGGCCTCGGCGCCCGCGGCGTCTCGGGGCCGATGCAGAGCACCGTGCCGCCCGTGACCATCCCCGCCTGGACCGCGATGGTCACCGGCCTCGACCCCGGAGCTCTCGGCATCTACGGCTTTCACGATCGTGCCGACCGCAGCTACGGCCGCCGCCGCCTCGCGTCGTCGTTACACGTCGGCGCCGCCCCGGTGTGGACGCTCCTGTCGCGGGCCGGCTTTCGCTGCCGGGTCCTGGGCGTGCCGCAGACCTATCCGCCGAAGCCGGTGCGCGGCGTGCTGGTGGCCGGGCCGCCGCTGCCGCTCGCGTGCGCCGATCTGACCTATCCGCCGGAGGCGCGCCCGACGGTAGACGCCGAGGCCGGTGGCTACGTGCCCGACATCACCGACTTCCGTCACCGCGCGCGCGACGAGATCCGCGCCGACATCCTCGAGATGACCGCGCGCCGCTTTCGCCTCGCCAACACCTGGGCCGGCCGGGACGACTGGGACTTCATGATGCTCGTCGAGATGGGGCCGGACCGCATGCAGCACTCGTTCTGGGACGAGGCGCTCCTGACCCCCGAGGCGGTCGCCGCTCGTGCCGACAACCCGTTGCGCGACTATTACGTCACCCTCGACCAGCACCTCGGCGCTCTCCTCGATTGCCTCCGCCCTGACGACACCGTGCTCGTGGTCTCGGATCACGGCGCCCAGGCCCGGGTCGGCGGCTTTGCGATCAACGACTGGCTGGCGCAGGAGGGCTACCTGGCGTTGCGAGAGCGCGCGGCGACCCCGACGGCGCTCGAGCCCGACCGCGTCGATTGGCGCCGGACGCGGGCGTGGGCGGACGGGGGTTATGCGGCGAGGCTCTACGTCAACGTCGCGGGTCGCGAGCCCGACGGTGTCGTGCCCGGCGACGCGGTCCCGGCCCTGGTCGCCGAGATCCGGGCCAAGCTCGGCGCGCTGCAGACACCGGGCGGCCGACCGGTCGCGACCGAGGCCTTCGAGCCCCGTGCGGTCTATGCGGCGGCGAACGGCGTGCCGCCGGAGCTCATCGCCTACCTGGACGGTCTTGGGCTGCGGGCGGTCGGCAGCGTCGGGCACGAGTCGCTATTCGTGCGCGACAACGACACCGGCCCGGACGCCGCCAACCACGCGGCGCACGGCGTCTTCATCCTCGCGGACGGGAGCGGGCCGCGACCGGCGCCCGATGCCATCAGCATCTACGACGTCGCGCCGACCATCCTCGGTCGCTTCGGGTTGGCGCCGCAGGCCGGGATGCGGGGCCGGGTGCTGTAGGCGCGGGGGCGCGAGTCGGTCGAGACGTGAACCAGGCGCATCGTTGCCGCGCGCCGCTCTGCGTATTACGATAGTAGCATCGATGGAGAGGACGTAGGAGGGCGTATGGCGCAGGCGGTGGTGTCGACGAAGTACCAGGTGGTGATTCCCCTCGAAATCCGGCGCGCGCTCGGGCTCACGGTCGGGCAGCGGGTCCAAGTCCTCGCGAAGAGCGGCGTCATCACCTTGGTGCCGATTCGCCCCCTCGCCAAGGTCCGGGGGTTGGTGAAGGGCATGTCGACCAAGGGCTTTCGTGACAAGAAGGACCGGGCGTGATCCTCGTCGACTCCTCCGGCTGGCTGGAGTTCTTCGCCGACGGTCCGTTGGCCGCCGAGTATGGTCGCTATCTCGCGACGAGCAGCAACGTCGTGACGCCGACCGTCGTCTTGCACGAGGTCTACAAGGTGATCAAACGGGAGCGGGGAGAGGAAGACGCTCTCATCGCTGCAGCGCAGATGTCCCAGACCCGCCTCGTGGCGCTCGACGACTCGATCGCGCTGACCGCCGCGGACCTCGGTTTAGAGCACAAGCTAGCGATGGCCGACTCGATCGTCTACGCCACGGCCCAGTCCCTGGGAGCCGAGCTCGTGACCAGCGACGCCGACTTCTCGGGGCTGAGCGGGGTCACGTACCTCAGCAAGGCGAAGTGAGCGCCGCTCGGCTTGCGGGTCGCGAAGAAGTAGCGCCGCTATTGATAGGGGCTCGCGGCCGGCGGTCGGGTGATGACGCTGATCTTCGGCACGTTCTCGGTCATGTCGGTGGGCGGCTCGCCTTCGACGACCACCTCGACCTGGGTGTCGCCGGCGTAGACCGCGAGCTCGCCGACGCAGGCCTCGCTCTCGGCGAACAGCTGTTCGCACTTGGTGCGGGCGATCGAGATCTTCTCGTACTCGTGCAGCGCCTCCTCGACGTTGCGGCGCGCCAGCGCCTCTTGCATCTTCACGTCACCGTCTTCCGAGATCTTCAGCAACCCCTTGACGTTGGTGAGCTTCTCGTTGACGCAGTTGAGCTTCACCACGTCTTTCTCGTCGCGCGCCTCCTCGAGGTGCTTGATGACCTTGCCGAGGATCTCTTTCATCCGCGCGATGTGCTCCTGGGTCCGCGCCGCCTTCTCGCTGTCGGGCACGTTCTCCACCAGGCTCTGCGGCTCATGCTTCGCGGGCTCGCTCGGCGCCGGCGCTGGCGCCGCCGCTGCCGCTTGGATCGTCTCCGGACCCGCCGCGGTCTCGGCCCGTACGCCGCCACTCGTGACCGCGAGCGCCACTGCCACCACCCACCGTGCGTTCATGGGAAGTAACGTAGCCTGGCGGCAGCCGGTCGTCAACGCGGCCGGCGGCGACCTCGGCGATCAGACGAAACTTACGAATTTTGTTGACGAATTGCTTAGTATTTGGCTTGGTGTGCCGCGCGCATCGCCCCTGCCGTCGTGGCGGGGGCGTTTCAGGCCCCGCCTTGTGCAGGCGGTGGCCCGAGGAAAGGACGACCGTGCGTTTCGAACGGCCTCTGCTCGAAGGGACATTGGTTCGGCGTTACAAGCGTTTCCTGGCGGACGTGAAGCTCGACAACGGCACCGAGGTCACGGTGCACTGTGCCAACCCCGGGAGCATGATGGGTTGCTCCGAGCCGGGGAGCAAGGTGTTGGTGTCGGTTGCCTCCGATCCGCGGCGCAAGTTCAAGCACCAGCTGGAGATCATCTACGCCGGCCGCATCCCGGTCGGTATCCACACCGGGCGGCCGAACAGCGTCGTCGCCGAGGGCATCGGCAAGGGCGTGGTCCCCGAGCTCGCCGGTTACGCGACGATGCGGCGCGAGGTCCTCTACGGCCGCGATCGCCGGGTCGACCTGCTGCTCGAAGGCAACGGCCTGCGCTCCTGCTTCGTCGAGGTGCGCGGCGTGTCGATGGCGAGCGGCGACGTCGCGATGTTCCCGGACGCGATGACCGACAACGGCGTCGGCGAGATGGCCGAGCTCGTCGACATCGTCCGCGAGGGCAACCGGGCGATGGTGTTCTTCCTGGCGCAGCGCGCCGACGTGCAGCGCTTCAAGATCGCCGACGCCATCGACACCGAGTTCGGGCAAGCGCTCCGCGACGCCATCGCCCGCGGCGTCGAGGTCGTCTGCTACCGCGCCAAGGTCACGAAGCGCGGCATCGAGCTCGATCGCCAGCTGCCCGTCGACTTGAACCCGTAGGCCTCTTTCACCGGCGTTTGATTCCCGCGCCGCCGGTGCGGCGGCGCTCCCCACCCCCCACTCCCCCGACCCCTCGCCCCCCGGGCTGACTCTTGATCGCATCTCATCGGCGCCCCTCCGGCCGGGGAATGGCGTTCATCAGGTGTAGCTCGCCCAGCATGGCCACGCGGTCCATCAGGCGCTCCCATCCATGCACGAAGGCGCTGTAACCTGGCCTCCCGGT
>JACRCV010000059.1 GCA_016218825.1 Deltaproteobacteria bacterium | reverse complement strand
GGGGGGCCGCGAACCGACGGTGGCGCGTCGGTCGAAGGCGCAAAGCCCACGTTCGGCACTTGGCGTCGATTGCGGCACTGCCTGGACGAAGTCTCCCACGGAGGCGAGCGGTGCCCCCCCGAGGAGCACAGTGCGGCCGTTCCGAGCCCCCGAAAAGGTGCCGAAAAGGTGCCGAAAAGGTGCCAGCCACTTCTACGGCGCGACCGCGATCGAACGAGGCCGCGCGCGCACCGCAGTGGGGGGGCCGCGAACCGACGGTGGCGCGTCGGTCGAAGGCGCAAAGCCCACGTTCGGCACTTGGCGTCGATTGCGGCACTACCCGGACGAAGTCTCCCACGGAGGCGAGCGGTGCCCCCCCGAGGAGCACAGTGCGGCCGTTCCGAGAAAGAAACAGCACGGCCCGCCTACGGCGGCCAGCGGCCTGTCGTGCGGGTCGTTGCCGCGACCGCCCGAACAAGAAACGCTGTTGTTGTTTTTCGAGCGGCTCTAGCGACTCTTCTTGGCTTTTGCGGCTTTGCTGTCGGTCTTGCCCATGGGCTTGGGCTTGGCGCCGGACTTGCTCGCGGTCTTGCCCATCGGCTTGGGAGTGACGGCCTTCGCGGTCGTGGCAGGCTTCGCCGCGGAGGTACCTTTGGCGGCGCCGGCCATGACTTTCTGGATCGCCTCCATCGCGTTGGCGGTGGCGGTGGCGAGGGCACGGGCCCGCAGGCCGGCGGCTTCTTTGCCGTCCGGGTCGAGGCCGATCGCGTGCCGTAGGTCGTCCAAGGCCTTGTCGAAGTCGCCGTTTTGCAGCAGCAGCTCGCCGCGGTTGACGAAGGCGTGCAGGTTGTCGCTGTCGAGCTCGACGGCGTTGCTGTACGACTCGAGCGCCTCGTCTTTCATGTCGAGCTGCTGGTAGACCGCGCCGAGCATGTTGTGGAAGTAGGAGTCGTAGGGGTTGCAGATCACGAGCCCCTCGAACACCTTCTGGGCGTCGTGGAACTTGCCCTCTTTGTACAGCCCGTAACCGAACTCGGCGATCGCGTAGGCCTGCTCCATGGTGATGCCTTGGAGCTGCGCCCAGGTGATCTCGCCGAGGATGAACTTCTCGATGTTGGCCGCGGTGTAGGTGTCTTCGATCGTCGGCGGCGTCGAGGTCGGCAGCTCGACCTCGCCCTTGTCGATCATCCGCTGCATCTCGTCGATGTCGATCTTCTTCAGCGCCTGGTCCACCGAGACGGTGCCGGCGTTCTTCTTCAGGTCGGCCATGAAGTCCTCCACGCGCCGGGCGGCTTCCGCCGCGCCCGACACGCCCCGTACCTATCTCACATCGACGAAGGGCACAATTGCCCCGGCAGCCACGGCCGGGTCGGCGTGCGCCCGGCTCGCGCCAATAGAAAAGCGGCGGGCCGACTCGCGCCAACCCGCCGCTTCGCGCTCCGGCGCCGGTCTACCGCAGGTTGCGGATCGGGGTCATCGCCATGTCATTCATCGTCTTGGCCAGGTTGGACAAGAGCTCGTTCACCTGCTTCCACGTGTTCATCAAGATCTGCACTTCCTGCATCAGGATGGTGCTGGACTTGGTGTGGCCGCCGGCGGCGTCCTTGGCCGCGATCTTGGCGTCGGTGTACTGGTTGTAGAACATGCCGCCGGCCTGCGCCGCCATCGCCACGCCGGTGCCGACCCCGGGGATGATCGCCGCCATCGAGCCCAAGGCCGAGATGCTGCTGCTGACCATGCGGCCCTGGTCCTTCTCGCGCTCGCGCTCGTTCTCGCGCTTCTCGGCGCGCGCGGTCTCCTCGAGCTTCTCGCGCAGCTTGTTCTCGTAGGTGTCGGCCATCTGCGCCATGAACATCGCGATCAGGTCTTCGATCGGGATGCCGGGGTTGTTGCACATCGCGATCAGCGAATCCATCTTCGACTGGTCGGCGTAGCTGCGCATCTGCTTCTTCATGTTGTAGGCCATGCCGTCCATGCCGGCGAGGCCCATCGCGGTGGCGCCCAGGCCCCAGCCCGCCGCGCTCCCGAAGTTGCCGAGGTAGCCGGCCGCGCCCGCGCCGCCCAGGCCCACGAGCCCTGGAGCCAAGGCCCCGCCGCCGGCTGTGCTCTTCAGCGCCAGCGCCGCGACCGCCATCATCGGCAAGGTGCCGAGCGCACCCACCGCGGCGCCGCCCTTGCCGCCCATCATGTACCCGCCCGCCGCGCCGGCGCCGATGCCCAACATCGGCAACACCCAGCTGCTGTTCTGCAGCGTCGAGAAGACGTTCGAGCCCACGGCGTTGTTGCCCATGCCGGGGAACAGGTTGTTGTACGCCCCGGCCTCCGGCATCAGGTGCACCATGTACTTGCCGGAGTCGGTCTTGACGATGCCGTTGGCCTCGAGGAACTTCTTGGTCTGGCCGACGATCTTCGGATCGCCGCAGTTCATCCGTTCGTCAACCCACTTGGTGAACGCCTTGGGCTCGAGGGCCAGCGCCTTGGCCTTGGAGCCCTCCTTGCCGCCTTCCTCGACGATGTGGATCTTGCCGGCCTTCTCGAGCGGCATCGCCACGAACTGGCCCGCCTGCTCGCGGGCCTGACTGTATTTTTCCGAGGGAGGGCTCGCCCAGGTGACGTGACCCGCCACCTCGCCCTTGGCGTTCGTGCCCTTGATGCGCTCGAACGAGCCGGTGGTCAGCTTGATCTCCCGATTCTGCGACCGCTCGATGGTGCGGTTCAGCAGGTTCGGGTCGTTTTGCATCTTGCCGAAGAAGTTGGTCATGCCGGGGCCGAGCATGCCGCTCGGATCGAAGAACGCCGGATCCATCTGATTCAGAGCCGAGGAATCGAGTGAGCCAATCATCGTCATGGTGTGTCTCCTTTGGGTTTCAGGTTCTCGGGCGTTTCATTCTCTCACATCACACTTGCGGCGCAAGCGGGCAATGCAGCGCCCCTTGACGCCGTATCTGTTGTCTCGATCGTTATCGCGCGTCCGCCGCTGCGGTTTCGTGAATTTCGCCCGCCCGCCGCCCCCAAACGAATAGTACAGAGATTACGGTCAACTGCCTTGGGGTGCGGGCTACGGGATCATGCGCAGCATGGCGCGGGCCTTGTTGAGGAGGGCGCGCTCGTTGACGCCGGCGAGGCGGACGGCTTGGCCGAGGTCGGCCTTCGCCGCCTGGAATTGCCTCTGGGCGACGTAGATCTCGGCGCGGTTCACGTAGCTCGACACGTCGCGCGGCGCGACGCGGATCGCGTAGGTGAACTGCTTGACCGCCTTCGGCGCCTCTTTCAGGCGCCAATAGATCGCGCCCAGGGCGCGGTAGTAGTAGGCGTTGCGCGGATCGATCGCCACCAGCCCCTCGAAGATGACCCGCGCCGGCTCGGTCTTGCCCTGCAGGAACAGGAAGTAACCCTGGCTGGCGATGGCGTAGAGCTCCTCTTCGTTGAGGCCGACGATTTGCTTCAACGACACCTTGCCCTGCGACCACTGGCTCACGAGGCGCTGCAGGCGCTGCTGCAGCTGCTCCGCTTCAATGTGCTTGTCTTCGGCCATGGCTAAGGGCGGCGCTCACCCTAGCATGGGTCGTAGGTCAACGCGATGGTGGCGCCGGGGTCGCGTTCAGAACCGCCGCCGCCTGGCGTCGGGCGCGGCCGCGCCCGCCACCACTTGAAAGCCTTCGAGGCCGATCTTGAACAACAAGGCGTCGAAGTCGGCGCTCGCGGCGCCGAGCTCGACGAAGCGCGGCGCGTGCTTCATGTCGAAGAGCAGGACGTCAGCGAACGTCAGCGGCGCGAGCGGCGCTTCGGCCTGTGCCCCGGCGCGGCGGATGGCGCCGGCCTCGCAGCGCCAGAGGTAGGCGACCAGGCGGTCGTCCAGGAGCACGCTGTAGTCCGGTGCCGGCGTCTCGGCCATCGGCCTCAGGCCCCGGTCTGCCACGGGCTCGAGGCCAGCGAGGTCTTCTCGTGCATGAAGCTGGTGACGAGGGCCAGCGCCTCGGCGTGGGTGGTGGTGCGCTGCACCTCAGCGAAGAGCTCGTCGCAGTCGGCCTTGGCGAGCTCGCGGATCAGGCGCTTCACCGAGGGGATCGAGGCGGCGTTCATCGAGAGCTCGCCGACGCCGAGGGCGACGAAGATCGGGGTGTAGAGCGGGTTGGCGGCCATCTCGCCGCACACCGACACCGGGATGCGATGCGCGGTGGCGGCGTGCACGCAGGTCGCGAGGACCCGCAAGACCGCGGGGTGCAGCGGCAGGTAGAGGTAGTCGACCCGCTCGTTGGTGCGATCGACCGCGAGCAAGAACTGCAGCATGTCGTTGGTGCCGATCGAGAAGAAGTCGGACTCCGCCGCCAGGTAGTCCG
Organism: Deltaproteobacteria bacterium; assembly: GCA_016218825.1. Classification (GTDB taxonomy): domain Bacteria; phylum Myxococcota; class XYA12-FULL-58-9; order XYA12-FULL-58-9; family XYA12-FULL-58-9; genus JACRCV01. The sequence continues at coordinate 34,092 of JACRCV010000059.1, read as the reverse complement.
CGGTGATCGCGGCGCTCGGCACCTCGACCATGACGCCGACCGGGACGTCGCTCTTGTGTGGCTTGCCGTCGCGGCTGAGCTGGCGCACGACCGTGGCGATGATCTGGCGCGCGGCGCGCACCTCTTCGACGCCCGAGACCATCGGCAGCATGATCCGCAAGCGGCCGTGCACCGCGGCGCGCAACAGCCCGGCGACCTGCGGCTCGAACACCGCCGGGCTCTTGAGGCAGAAGCGGATGGCCCGCAGCCCCAACGCCGGGTTGGGCTCGGACTCGGTCGGCATCGCGCCGAAGACCTTCTCGCCGCCCAAGTCGAAGGTGCGGATCGTGACCTCCTGGTCGCCGACCTCGTCGAAGATCCGGCAGTAGGTGCGGTAGTGGTCCTCTTCGCTCGGCGCCTCGCTGCGGCCCAAGAACAGGAACTCGGTGCGATACAGACCGATGCCCTCGGCGCCCCGGCGCAAGACCGCGGCGAGCTCGGTGGGCAGCTCGATGTTGCCGGCCACCTTCACCGAGAAGCCGTCGAGGGTCTCTGCCGGCAGCGCCTTGGCCTCGAGCAGCTCCAGGTTCAGGCGCTGGTAGTGGTCGGCGCGCTTGCGGCCGCGCTCGACCTGGTTCGAGGTCGGGCGCAACAGCACGTGGCCTTCGAGGCCGTCGACGACCACGAGATCGCCGCTGCCGGCGGCGTCGAGGATACCGCGGACGCCGACCACCGCCGGGACGTCCAGGGAGCGGGCCACGATCGAGGTGTGCGACGTCTTGCCGCCGGCCTCGGTGACGAACGCGGTGACCCGCTGCCGCGACAAGATCGCGGCGTCGGCGGGGGACAGGTCGTGGGCGACGACGATCGTCCCGGCCTCCGGGAGGTCGAGGTCGGCGACGTCGGCGATCTGACCGACGAGGTTGCGGATGATGCGATCACCGATGAAATCGATGTCGCCACGGCGCTCGCGAAAATAGGCGTCGGACAGCCGCCCGAACATCTCACGGATGCGCTCGATCACCCGGCTGGTCGCCCACTCGGCGTTGATCAGCTCCTCGGTCACGAGCCCGGCGGCCTCGTCGAACAGCGCCCGGTCGCGCACCATCATCGCGTGCGCCTCGAGGATGGTCTGGTGCTCCATGCCCTCGCCGGCGAAGCGCTGGCGGATGCCCTCGAGCTGGCCGACCGAGCGCGCCACCGCGGCCTTGAGGCGCTCGAGCTCGTGCGCGACGTTCTCGGGTTGGATGTGATAGCGCGGCACCCGCACCTTGCGGCGATCGAGGAGGAAGACGGTGCCGATCGCGACCCCGGGGGAGGCGCCGATGCCGCGAAAGATCCGAGGTCGGCCGGTCATGGCATGGAGAAGCCGTGTTGAATCAGGAGGATGATGGCGTCGACCGCCTCCTGGGCGTCGGCGCCCTCGGCCTGCACCGAGATCTCCGCCCCCCGCGCCGCCGCCAGCGACAACACGCTCATGATGCTCTTGCCGTTGACGCGGTTGCCGTCGTGCTCCAGCCAGATCTCGGCCTTGAACCTACCCGCCACCTGCACCACCGCGCCCGCGGCCCTCAGGTGCATGCCGAGATCGTTGACCACGCGGGCCATCTGCCGTGCTCTCTGGCTCACGCGTGTCGACCTCCTGACGCCGTCGACTCGGCGCCGCCGAGGACTTCGCTCGCGACCGCGATCGAGCGCTGGCCGTACTCCTTCACCTGGCGCGACGTGGACGCCAGGTCGGTGTTCTTCGCCGCCAGCTGGATCGCCTTGATCAACATCGGCAGGTTGGCGCCGGTGAGCACCTCGACCTTGCCGGTCTGGTGCATCGCCAGCCCGACGTTCGACGGCGTGCCGCCGAACATGTCGGTGAGCACCAATACCCCGCGCTCGCCCGCCACCCTGGTCACCGCCTCGTGCAGGCGGATGTCATAGCCGGCGGCGTCGTCCTTCTCGGTGATGCCGACCGCCTCGATCTTACACAGGTCGGGCACGACGGTGCGCGCCGTCGTCACCAACGCCTCCGCGAGCCGGCCGTGGGCAGCAACGACGATTCCAATCATGTCCGCTCCTCCAGGGCACCGGCCGATCGCCGCCGCCACTCGCTCCTCAGGTCGCCGCTCGATTCGTGCTGCCGTCATGGACGTCGCGGTGCCGCAGGTCGACCGCGATGCCGCGCGCCCGCATCCGCTCGGCGAGGGTCACCGCCACCGCGACCGAGCGATGCTGGCCGCCGGTGCAGCCGACCGCCACGGTGAAATAGCGCCGGCCCTCTCTCTGATAGCGCTGCAAGAGGAAGCCCAGGAACTCGTCGGCGCGCTCGACGAGCAGCCGGCCCTCTTCCGAGTCGACGACGAAGCTGCGCACCGCGGCGTCCTGGCCGCTCTGCGGTCGCAGCCGCTCGTCGAAGTAGGGGTTCGGCAGGTAGCGCACGTCGAGCACGGTGTCGGCCTCGAGCGGCACCCCGTGGCGGAAGCCGAAGCTCAAGAGCGCGACCCGCAGCGAATCGCCGGGCTTCACCCCGGCGACCTGTTCGGTGACCCGATTCCGCAGATCGTGCGGCGACATCGCCGAGGTGTCGAGGGTGTCGTCGGCGAGCTCCCGGAGCGGCGCCAGGACCTCGCGCTCCCGGGTGATCGAAGCGCGCAGGCCCTGGCCGTCGTCGAGCGGGTGGCGGCGGCGGGTCTCTGAGTAGCGGCGCACCAGCGCCGCCTCGCTGGCCTCGAGGTACAACACCCGGGTGCGACACGGGCCGGCCTTCAGGCGGCCGACGAGGGCCGGCGCCTCCGCGACGAAGTGCGAGGTGCGCACGTCCATCACCACCACCAGCCGCGGCACCGAGGCTTCCTGCACCACCTCGTCGATCAGGCGCTCCACCAACCGCACCGGCAGGTTGTCGACGCAGACGTAGCCGTGGTCTTCGAGGGTGCGCAACACCGTCGACTTGCCCGAGCCCGACTGGCCGGTGAGGATCACCAGATCGATCGCCATCAGGAGGCCCCGTCGGTCTTCGCGACCACCCGCGCCGCGAGCTGGCGGTCGATGCGGTCCTTGAGCTCGAGCGCGGCGTTGTGGCCCTGGAGCTTCAGCAGGTGATTGCGGGCCGCGACCTCGACGATCGAGGCGACGTTGCGCCCGGGTCGCACCGGCAGGCGGAGCTTGGGGATCGCGACCTCGAGGATGGTCTCGAAGCGGTCGTCGAGCCCGGTGCGATCGCCGTCGACGGTGTCCTTGCCTTCGATCAGGTCGATGACCAGCTCGACCGGCTTGCTGGAGCACACCGCCGCGGCGCCGAACAGCTCCTTGGCGTTGATGATCCCGAGGCCGCGCACCTCCATGTGGTGGCGGGTCAGCATCGAGCCGGTGCCGACGAGCTGCGCGTGGTGCTGTTTGATCAGCACGACGTCGTCCGCCACCAGGCGATGGCCGCGCAACACCAGGTCGAGGGCGCACTCGCTCTTGCCGATGCCGGACGGGCCGGTGAGTAGCACGCCGACGCCGAACACGTCGACCAGCACTCCGTGGCGGCTGATCTCCGGGCTCAAGCGATCTTCGAGGAACTCGTGGATCTGGGCGATGAACTGCCAGGAGCTGTGGGTCGAACGGAACAACGGCACCGACTCCCGGTCGGCGCAGGCCGCGAGGTACGGCGGCACCGGCAACGCCGTGGTCAAGACCGCGCACGACAGGCCCGAGGCGAAGAAGTTCTCGATGGCGCGGCGCTGTTGCTCTTCGTTGAGGCTCTGCAGGTAGCTGATCTCGGTGTTGCCGAGCACCTGCACCCGGTGCTGCTGGATCATCTCGACGAAGCCGGCGATCGCGAGCCCCGGCTTCTGGATGCGGCGCTCGGCGATTTCGCGGCCCAAGCCGTTGTGTCCGGCCAACAGCTCGAGGCGGAGATCGAAGCTCTTGTCCTCGTACAGCGCTTGGGCCAGGATCCTCATGGCGACACCTTGGCGTCCTCTTCGATGAGCGCGCGATAGATCGCCCCGGCGTCGGCGAGGCGCGCCAGGGCCTTGCGGAAGTCGTCGTTCTTCAACAACCGGGCGACGCGCGCCAACGCCTTGAGATGGCTGCCGGCGCCGCCCTCCGGGACCAACAGCAGGAAGAACAGGCTCACCGGCTGTTGGTCGATGGCGTCGAAGGCGATGCCGGTCTTGCTGCGGCCAAAACAGGCGACGAGCTCGGGGACGCCGCCCATCCGGGCATGGGGGATCGCCACGCCCTGCCCGACGCCGGTGGAGCCCAACCGCTCGCGCTCGAGGATCGCGGCGAAGATCTCGGTTTCGCCCGGGGCCGGCGGCTCGAGGCTCCGGCACAGGTGGGCGGTCATCTCCTTCAGCACGCCTTCTTTGTCATGCGCCTGGATCTCGGCCATGACGTTCGCGGCGTCGAGGATGTCGCCAAGCTTCACGTGGTGCCTCCCGCCGACCTTCTATCACACTTCACCGGCACACCAATACCGGGAGGCCGTCGTGGGAGGGCCGTCGGCAGGGCGCAAGGGCAGGGGCCGACGCCGGGCGGGGGCGTGCACGGCGGCCGCGTGGCGTCGTTGCCCGCCGTCGGCAACGCTGCATCGAGAGGTGCTAGAACAGCTTCTTGCGCTTCGACGACGACGGGATCCGCAGCATTTCTCTGTACTTGGCGACGGTGCGGCGGGCGATGTCGATGTTCTGCTTCTTCAGGTGCTCGACGATTTGTTGGTCGGACAGCGGCGCGGCGGCGCTCTCTTCGGCGATCAGCTTCTCGATGTGGTTGCGCACCGACTCCGACGCGATGCTGTCACCGTTGACGCGGTTGATCGACGAGTTGAAGAAGTACTTCAGCTCGTAGATGCCCTGCGGCGTGTGCACGTACTTGTTGGTCGTGACCCGGGAGATCGTCGACTCGTGCATCCCGACGTCCTCGGCGACGTCTTTGAGGATCAGCGGCTTCAGCGCCGTCGAGCCTTTGTCGAAGAAGTCGCGCTGGAACTTGAGGATGCTCTCCATCACCCGGTAGATGGTGCGCTGCCGCATGTGGATGCTGCGGATCAGCCACACGGCGCTGCGCAGCTTGTCCTGGATGAAGCTCTTGGCGTTGCCGCCGGAGCGCGACAGCGCGTTGCGGTAGTAGTTCGAGATCCTGAGCTTCGGCAGCCCGTCCTCGTTCAAGACGATGGCGTAGTCGTCGCCGACTTTGTAGACGTAGATGTCGGGGGTGATGTACTGCGGCTCGCGGTCGTTGAAGATCCGGCCCGGGCGTGGCTCGAGCTGCGAGATCAGCTTCACCGCCTCGCCGACCTCCTCGACCGTCACCTTGAGCTCGCGGGCGATGGCGTTGAGGTTGCGGCGCTCGACGTGATGCAGATGCTTGTCGATGATGGTGACGACGAGCGGGTTCTCGTGGGTCAGGTGCTTGACCTGCAACAGCAGGCACTCGCGCAGATCGCGGGCCGCGACCCCGGTGGGGTCGAAGCCCTGCAGGTCGCGAATCACCAGCTCGACCTCGTCGACCGAGACGTCCAGCTCCTCGGCGACCAGGTTCGCGGCGTCCTTCGACAGGTAGCCGTCGTCGGAGATCTCCTCGATGAGCATCGCCGCGATGCGCGACTCCTCGCTCGAGAAGTCGCCCATCTGCACCTGCCAGCGCAAGTGGTCGTGCAGCGACGTCGCCTTGGTGAGGTTGGCCTCGAAGGGCGGCAGCTCTTCGTCGCCGCGGCTACCGGCCGAGGCCGGCAAGGAGTAGCTGTAGGTCTCGAGGTAGGCCTCCCAGTCGATCTCGCGGTCGACCTCGGTGGAGGACGGCTCCGGCGTCGAGCCGGCCGGGGCGTCGGTGAGGACCACGGAGATGTCGGTGGCGATCTGCGCCTGCTCGGCGGGATCGGTCGACACCGGGTCGGCGGGCGCCGGGTCGGAGGGCGAGGGCGAGTCCGCCTCCGGCGTGCTGCCCAGGCCCATCAGCCCGTCGCTCTCGGCCGCGGCCTCGGTCTCGGCGGTGGTGACACCGCCCTCGGTCGGTGGGTCGTCGCCGCCGTCGGCCGGCTCTTCGAGGACCGGGTTTTGTTCGAGCTCTGCCTGGAGCACGTCCGCCATTTCCAGGTGGGACAGCTGCAGGAGCTTGATCGCTTGCTGCAGCTGGGGGGTCATCACCAGCTGCTGCACCATCTTCTGTTGAAGCCTGAGGTCGAGCGCCATGGGTTGTGTATGTTAGATCAAAGCGCGACGCCGGCAAACCGGGACCGCACCTTCTGCGCTGAGTCCCGACGCCAAGCGACCATCCAAGTCAAGGGCGTGGGCGGCGACGGCTAGAGCTTGAAGTCGGGGCCGAGGTAGGCGGCGCGCGCGGTCGGGTCGTCGACGATCTGCTGCGGGGTGCCGGCGAGGAGGATCGAGCCCTCGGAGATCAGGTAGGCGCGATCACAGGTGCCGAGGGTCTCGCGGACGTTGTGGTCGGTGAGCAACACCGCGATGCCGTGATCGCGCATGTCGCGGATGAAGCCGCGGATCTCGGCGACCGTGATCGGATCGACCCCGGCGAACGGCTCGTCGAGGAGCATCACCTTGGGCTCGGGGATCAAGGCCCGCGCCATCTCGACCCGACGCCGCTCACCGCCGGAGAGCTGCGAGCCTTTGGTGCGCCGCACCTTCTCGAGGCTGAAGCGCTCGAGGATGCGCTCCGCCCTGGCGTGCGCCGCGGCGCCGGTTGTCCCCTGGGTCTCGAGGATCGCGAGGAAGTTCTGCTCCACCGTGAGGCCGCGAAACACCGTCGGCTCCTGCGGCAGATAACCGAGGCCGAGCCGGGCGCGGCGATAGAGCGGCAAGCCCGCCATCTCGTGCTCGCCGAGGCGCACGTGGCCGGCGTCGGGCGGCAACAGCCCGGCGACGATGTTGAACGAGGTGGTCTTGCCGGCGCCGTTCGGGCCCAACAGGCCGACGATCTCGCCGGCGTGCACCTCGAACGACACGTCGTGCACCACCTGTCGGCGGCGGTACGACTTCGAGAGGTGCAGCGCTTGGAGGACCGCGTCCATGCTAGCGCCCGGCGAGGGCTGGGATCGGACAGACGGCGGGTAGCCCCTGGTCGGGGGCACGGCCCGCCGCGGCCGGCGCCGTCGTGGTCGCCGCCTCGATGCGCCCCCGGGGCTTCTCGATGCGGGCGTGATCGGTCTTCACGTCGACCACCACCCGCTCGCCCTCGAGGAGGCTCTTGCCCCGCTTCAGCCGCGGCCGGCCGGTGAGCAACAGCTCGTTGGTGGCGAGCACGAACTCGGCGCGATCCGACCACATGGTCTCATCGCCGCGCTCGGCGCGGACGTTCTCGGTGCAGACGAAGCGCTGCCAGCCCCAGCGGTCGTCGGCGAACCCTTCGAAGGTGGCGCAGCAGACCAGCAGGTCGGCGCGCCGCACGACGACGTTCGTCTGGCAGACGGTGCGGTTGGGCTTGGAGAACACCTGCATGTTGTCGCAGCGGAAGTCGAGCGGCGCGGCCTTGGGCTCACCGTCGCCCGGCAAGATCGGGGCCTGTGCCAACCACAGTGACAGACCGAGCAGCGCCAGATTCAAGGTGTCGTACCCCCGAGCCCGTTGGAGACCGCGCGCACCCGGTTATTCAAGGCCGCGGCCTCGGTGTCAACGCTCGTCGCTTTGGTCTTGAAGCGCTGGTGCAGCCACACCCATTGTTCCGGGCGGGCGCGGATCGCGGCCTCGAGCCGCGCGCTCAGGTGCGCGGTGAGCAAGGCGACGGCGGCGTCGTGATCGTCGGCCTGTGGCAAAGGACAGCGCTCGAAGTGGATCTGGTGCACGCCGTCGACCCGATGCGCCCAGGCGCAGAGCACCGCGGCGCCGGTGCGCAACGCGAAGCTCGCGGCCGCGGTCGGGGTGTAGGCCGGCTTGCCGAAGAAGGGCACGAAGGTGCCTTGCACCTTGGTGTCCTGATCGATGAGCAGCCCCAAGACGCCGTTGTGCTTGAACAACCGCAGGATCTCCTTGGCGACCCCGGCGTCGCCGCGCCACAGGATCCGATGGCCGTAGGCGCTGCGGTGTACGTGCACCAGGCGGGTCAGGCGCGGATCATAGAGCGGCTTGGCGATCGAGGTGATCGGGTAGCCGGCCTTGGCGATGAGCTGGCCGCAGATCTCCCAGTTGCCGATGTGACCGCCGACCAACACCGCGCCGTGGCCCTCGGCGAGCGCCTGGTCGAGAAGCCGCCGGCCTTCGTCGCTGACGGCGATGGCGTGCGGCCCGGTCATGAAGCGCTCGGTGTGGATGACCTCGACCGCCGAGATCGCGAGGTGCACGAACATCCGCCGAAAGACCCCGAAGCGCCAGGTGCGGCTAGCCTCCGGGAATGCGATCGCCAGGTTCGCGAGCGCCCGGCGTTGATCTCGCCAGTCGACGAGGGCCGCGAGGTTGCCGACGAAGACCGCGATGCCGCGGGCGATCGGGAACGGGATCAGTCTGAAGATGGCGAACGACGCCCGGATGATGCCGTAGAGGGCGGTGTTCTTCACGCGCTGCCAGGTGCCCCAGTGCGCCGGCAGCGCGGCGTCGAGGACGTGGCGGTCTTGGCGTTCTTGCACGGGTGGACGATAGGCGATTTGCCATACAGCGGCAATGAGCGGCGCGCGGGCTCGCTCAGGGCGCGGCGGCGGCGCAGTCGACCGGGTTCGCAAAGGCGCCGGCGGCGTCGCGCGCGATCCACTTGTCGGGCCAGGGGTCGGGGAACGGGTAGCCGGGGCCGGTGAACAGCTCGCGAGTTTCCCACAGGCGCTGGCCGTCGGTGTCGAAGTAGATCCGGATCCGCATCGCGGTGGCGTTGGCGGCGCCGGCGTCGACGAGCAGGTAGCGCAGGCGCGCCTTGGCGTCGTAGTAGCCCTTGATGTTGACCGCGGTGTCGTCGGAGACCGCGGAGCGGGTGTAGAGGCGCGGCACGCCGCCCCGGTCGGTGTACAAGGTGCGGCTGATGTCGTCCTGGAAGCGGGTGCACGAGTCGAAGGTGCGCCGCTTGCGCTTGAGCCGCGCCATGTCGCGCAGCGACTCGACCTCGTCTTGGACCCGGCGGACGTCGCGGACCACCGGGTGCTGGCGCCAGTTGTCGTCGGTGATCGGCGCGGCCGCGAGCGCCAGGAGGATGCCGACCTGCAACGTCATCAGCGCGAGTGTAGAGGCAGCGGCGACACCGGTCAAAGTCCTTGCGGCGGTGATCCGCAGTGACCGCATGCGCCGCGGCGCGGGCTTCGAGCCAACCCTGGGCCCGCGGCTCGCTTGACTCCCCCTTCGCTTTCTTCACATGTTGAGCGCGCGACCGGACGCCGGGCGGCGTCGGCGCGTGGGTGGTATGGAGACTTTCGGCCGCTACCAGCTCCTCAGACGCGTCGCCGTCGGCGGGATGGCCGAGATCTTCTTGGCGCGCTCCGCCGGGCTCGATGGCTTCGAGAAAGACCTGGTGATCAAGCGCATCCGCCCGGACTACAGCGCCGACGAGAAGTTCTCGTCGATGTTCATCGACGAGGCCAAGATCTCGATCTCGCTCACCCACCAGAACATCGTCCAGGTGTTCGACTTCGGTCAGGTCGACGGCGCCTACTACCTGGCGATGGAGCACGTGCACGGCTGCGACCTCGACCAGCTGATGGATCTCGGCTCGGTCCAGGGCGAAGGGCTCGAGCCCGGCCTGGCGCTCTTCATCATGAGCGAGGCCACCCACGGCCTCGACTATGCCCACAACAAGAAGGGCCGGCGCGGCGAGCCCCTGCACCTCGTGCACCGCGACATCAGCCCGCAGAACATCATGGTCTCGGTGGACGGCGGCGTGAAGCTGACCGACTTCGGCATCGCCAAGGCCAAGGGGCGCACCAGCCACACCGATCCAGGCATCGTCCTCGGCAAGATGGCCTACATGGCGCCGGAGCACGCGACCGGCAAAGAGGTCGACCAGCACGCCGACATCTTCGCCTGTGGCGTGGTGCTCTGGGAGCTGTTGGTCGGCGACGCCGCCTATGCCGGCGAGCTCGGCTTCGAGCTCTATCAGCGCATCCGCGACGCCGACATCCCGCCGCCCTCGAGCCGCAACCAGAAGCTCGACCCCGAGCTCGATGCCCTGGTGCTGCGCGCGGTCGCCGCCGATCCGTCGCAGCGCTACCAGTCGGCGCGGGAGCTCTGGGAGGCGATCCAGGACTACCGGACGCGCAAGCACCCGCGCACCGGCCCCTACGAGCTGCAGGCGTTCATCGAGGCCGAGCGCGCCTCGCTGGGCATCGTCGGCTTCGAGGATCTCGACCGGCCGCCGGAGGCGACGCCGGTGTTGATCGTCGAAGAGCCGAGCTCCAGACCGACCCCGACGGCGATCTCGGTGCCGCTGGTCCTGGCGCCGTTGGTGGCGGCGCGCGCCGCCACGGTGCCGGCCCCCGCGACCCCGGCGGCCGAGTCGACAGCGGCCCCGGCGCCGACCTTCGATTGGACCCCGGGGCTGATCGACGTCATCGAGGCCTTTCGCCACGCGCCGAGCCTCTGGCACCTGATGAAGATGGGGGCGCTGTGCGCCGACCTGCGCGAGGACCAGGCCGCGGTCGCTTGCTATCGGGTCGCGGCGGTGAAGTTCGCCCAACGCGGGCTCTTGGCGCAGGCGCTGTTGTGCTGCCGCAGGATCCTGCGGCACCGGCCCTTCGAGGACGTGCGACCCGAGATGGTCCGGCTGCCGTCGTTCTGCGGCCTGCCGGACGCCGGGGTGGCGCCGTACCTGTTCGCGAGCCACGGCCCGGTCGAGGATCTGCTCGCGGAGCTGCTCGCCGACGCCAACCCCGGTCACGGTGTCGTCGGCGCCGGCACGCCATTGTTGCACCACCTCAGGGGCGAGGCGTTCGCGGACCTGGCGTTCATGGCGCCGCATCGGTTCTTCGAGCCCGACGAGACCATCATCGTGCAGGGCAGCGCCGGCCGGACGATGTACCTCATCGCCGGTGGGCGGGTGCTGGTGCACGCCGAGAAGGCCAACGGCGAGCGCGCCTACCTGTCATCGCTCACCGCCGGCGACTTCGTCGGCGAGAACGGCTTTTTCACCGGGGCGCCGCGCAGCGCCACGGTCACCGCCCTCTATCCGGTCGAGGCCTTCGAGATCGATCCGGAGCTGTTTTCGCGGCTGATGGGCCAAGAGAGCTCGGCGCAGGCGGTGCTCCTGAAGTTCTACAAGGAGCGCATCGTCGACGTGGTGTTGGCCAAGTCGCCGGTCTTCGGCCTGCTCGAGAACGAGGATCGGCGGGCGTTGATCGATCGCTTCGATCTGCGGGCGGTCGAGGCCGGGACCACGATCATTCGCGAAGGTGAGATGTCGGATCAGATCTACCTGATCAAGGACGGCAGCGCCGAGGTGTGGAGCGGCCAGGGCGACGGCAAGCGCCTGCTGTCGACCTTGGGGCCGGGGACGTTGTTCGGCGAGGTCGCGGCGCTGCGGCGGATCGCGCGCACCGCGTCGGTGGTGGCGGCGTCGCGGGTCGAGGCGCTGAGCCTCGAGGGCGCCGACTTCCAGGCGCTGCTCGACGCCAAGCCCGACCTGCGGCGCAAGGTGTTGGACGTCGTCGCGACGCGGGTGCGGGAGAACCTCGACAAGCTCGTGGGCCTGCGGCCGCCGCCCTCAGCGTGAAGTCCGGCGTCGGCGTGCGGCCTTGGCGCCCCGGGGCCAGGCGCCGCGCGCTTCGAGGATGGCCTGACAGATTTCGCGCACCGCCCCCCGTCCGCCGCCGGCGCGCGTGATCCAGTCGCTCGCCGCCTTGACCTCGGGCACCGCGTCAGCAACGGCAACGCGCAGCCCGGCGCAGGCGAACGCCGGCAGATCCGGCAGGTCGTCACCGACGAAGGCGCAGGCCGCGACCTCGATCCCGAGCGTCTCGGCGAGCGCCCGCAGACCCTCGCCCTTGTCGTGGCTCTGGCCGACGAACGCGTGTACCCCGAGCTCCTCGAAGCGGCGGCGGGCGACGGTCGTCGGCCGGCCCGAGAGCACGCCGACCTTGACGCCGCTCCTGCACAACAGCGCCACGCCGAGCCCGTCCTTGGCGTCGAAGCGCAACAGGCGCGCGCCGTTGTCGTCGTAGTACAGGCCGCCGTCGGTGAGCACGCCGTCGCAGTCGAAAACCACGCCGGCGAGGGCGCGCAGCCGCTCCGGCGACGGGCGGTGCCGCTCAGGTTGTTTGACGCCGCGCGGCATCGATGGCCACCACTTGCTCAAGGAGCTGGTCGAACTGTTCAGGGGACAGAGCGTTCGGACCGTCGGACAGCGCTCGCGCCGGGTCGGGGTGCACCTCACAGAACACCCCGTCGACGCCGACCGCCGCCGCGGCGCGCGCCAGCACCGGCGCGAAGCGCCGCTCGCCACCGGTGCTGCCGTCGTTGGCGCAAGGGGCCTGGACCGAGTGGGTGGCGTCGAAGATCACCGGCACCCCGGTCGTCTCGCGCAGCACCACCAGGCCGCGCATGTCGACGACGAGGGTGTGATAGCCGAAGCTCGCGCCGCGCTCGGTGACCGACACCGGGCCGCCGCCGCTCGCCTGGTGCTTGTGGACCGCGTGCGCCATGTCCTCGGGCGCCAGGAACTGTCCCTTCTTCAGGTTCGTCGGCAGGCCGGTCTTGGCCGCCGCGACGATCAGATCGGTTTGCCGGCAGAGGAACGCCGGGATCTGCAGCGCGTCGACCACCCCTGCCGCGCGCTCCGCCTGCCACGGCTCGTGGATGTCGGTGAGCACCGGGACGTTGAGCTCGTGCCTGACTCGCGCCAGGGTCTCGAGGCCGCGCTCGATGCCGGGGCCGCGGAAGGACTCGAGCGCGGTGCGGTTGGCCTTGTCGAACGACGCCTTGAAGACGAAGCGCACCCGATGCCGGGCGGCGCGTTCCACCAGGTCGGCGGCCAGCGCCCGGCACATCGCGTCGGACTCGATGACGCAGGGGCCGGCGATGATGGTCAAGCGGTCGGGCGCGAACAGCGACGCGGCGTCGGCCTTTTCGGTCACGTCGTCACCTTGCGGGTCTTCTTATGGGCAAGCGCGGCGCCGACGAAGCCCGCAAACAACGGGTGCGGGGCGAGCGGTTTGCTCTTGAACTCGGGGTGGAACTGGCAGCCCAGGAACCACGGGTGGTCCGCGAGCTCGATCATCTCCACCAACTGCTCGTCGGGGGAGGTGCCGGCGAACTTGAGGCCGGCCGTCGCCAGCTGGTCGCGGTAGCTGTTGTTGACCTCGAAGCGGTGCCGGTGGCGCTCGCTGATCTCCGCCTTCTGGTAGGAGCGCCGCGCCAGCGTCCCGTCGACGAGCTTGCAGGGGTAGGCGCCGAGGCGCATCGTGCCGCCGAGGTCGGCGACGTGTCTTTGGGTCTCCATCAACGCGACCACCTGATGCTTGGCCTTGGGGTCGAACTCTTGCGAGGTGGCGGCGTTGATGCCGGCGACGTTGCGGGCGAACTCGATCACCGCGACCTGAAGACCGAGGCAGATGCCGAAGAACGGCACCTTGCTCTCGCGGGCGTAGCGGATCGCCTTGATCTTGCCCTCGACGCCGCGGGCGCCAAAGCCGCCGGGGACCAAGATGGCGTCGGCCTTGCGCAGCCGCTCGAACAGGCCCGCGTCGGTCTCCAGGGTCTCGCTGTCGACGTAGTCGAGGCGCACCCGGCAGTCGGCGGCGATGCCGCCGTGGGTCAACGCCTCGTGCAGGCTCTTGTAGGAGTCGACCAGGTCGACGTACTTGCCGACCACCGCGATCTGCACCTCGTCGGTGGCGTTCTTGATCTTGTCGACGATCCGCTGCCAGCGGTCGAGCGCCGGGGCGCGCGACCAGATGTTCAGGATCTCGGCGATCTTGTCGTCGAGGCCCTCGCGGTGCAGCTCGAGGGGGAGTTGGTAGATGCAGCTGACGTCGACGGCCGAGAACACGCAGTCGACCGCGACGGTGCCGAAGAGCGCGATCTTCTTCTTGACGCTGGGCTCGAGCGCCTGCTCGCAGCGACACAGGAGGATGTCGGGGGAGATGCCGATCTCGCGCAGCTCTTTCACCGAGTGCTGGGTCGGCTTGGTCTTGACCTCGCCGGCGGTCTTGATGAACGGCACCAGCGTCAGGTGGATGTAGAGGACGTTCTCTTTGCCGACGTCGTAGGGGATCTGGCGGATCGCCTCGAGGAAGGGCAGCTACTCGATGTCGCCGACGGTGCCGCCGATCTCGACGATGAGCAGATCGCAGTCGGTCGCGGCGTCGCGCAGCGCCGCCTTGATCTCGTCGGTCACGTGGGGGATGACCTGCACCGTGGCGCCGAGATAGTCGCCGCGCCGCTCCTTCTCGATCACCCGCTGGTAGATCCGGCCGGTGGTGAAGTTGTTGCGCTTCGACATCCCCGCGGAGATGAAGCGCTCGTAGTGCCCGAGGTCGAGGTCGGTCTCGGCGCCGTCGTCGGTGACGTAGACCTCACCATGCTGGAACGGGCTCATCGTCCCGGGGTCGACGTTGATGTACGGGTCGAGCTTGAGCATCGCGACCTTCAGGCCGCGGTTCTCCATCAGCGCCCCCAGCGAGGCGGCCGCGAGCCCCTTGCCGATCGACGAGACCACGCCGCCGGTGATGAACACGAACTTCGGTTGTCGTGACGCCATGGTAACGCCTCAAGGGAAAGCGGCTTCGCCGAGCTCGCTGACACGGGCTCGGGCCCACAGTAGATCGTCTTCGGTGTCGATGCCACGCGCACGGCCGCGGGCCGCGAGGACGAGGATGCGAAACCCGAGCGCCAGCGCCCGTAGCTGCTCCAGGCCCTCGCGCTGCTCGAGGAAGTGCGGCGGGGTCGCGGCCAGGCGTAACAGTGCGTCCTTGCGGTAGCCGTAGACGCCGACGTGACGCCAGACGCCGGTGAGGGGCGCGCCGCCATGGCGCGCGAAAGGGATCGGGGCGCGGGAGAAATACAGCGCCTGGTGATCGTCGCGGCTGACCACCTTGACGACGTTGGGGTTCTGCAGCGCGTCGTCGTCCTCCACCGGCGCCTTGAGGGTGGCCATCTCGACCGTCTGGCTCGCGAGCCCGTCGATGACCGTCTCCAGATCGCCAGGGTCGACGAAGGGCTCGTCCCCCTGGAGGTTCAGCACCAGGTCGACGTCGAGGTCGGCGGCGACCTCGGCGATGCGGTCGGTGCCGGAGCTGTGCTCGGCGCGGGTGAGCATCGGTGTGCCACCGTGGGCGCGCACCGCGGCGGCGATCGCGTCGCTGTCGGTTGCGACGATGACCCGCGTGGCGCTGCGGCACTTCATCGCCTGCCGCATGGTGCGGACCACGAGGGGCGTGTCACCGAGGAGCGCGAGCGGCTTGTTGGGCAATCGGGTCGCCGCGAGTCGTGCAGGAATGACAATCGCTGTGCGCATCGCGGGAATGGCGCTATATAGGTGTCGTGTCAGCGAGCGTCAAGCAGCCGCGGCAACGAGGCGCGTCGTCGGCGGCGCGTCACGATCGCGCGCCGGGCGCAGGCGAGGCCCAGGGGCGCGGCGAGAGCGGCAGTCCCTTCGACGAGCCACAGGTGGCGCGGTTCTTCGCCGGTGTCGCCCAGGTGCGCGATCACCTCGACCGGCACCTGCAAGATCCGGGACGCCGGGCGGCGCGGTTGGCGCAGGTGGCGCAAGACATGATCCGACCGCGGCGCGCCGACGAGCTCGGGGTCTGGCTGTGTCGCAGCCTGGGCGAGGCGCTCGGCGCCAAGCGCTGTTTGTTGCTGCAAGCGGCGCCGGCCTGGCACGTCTGGAAGGGCGAGGGCGCGCTGTCGGACTTGCCGCCGCCCGCCGCGCTCGAGGCGTTGGCGCGACACCCCGGCGCGCCGTTGGTCGTGGGCGAGGGGCTGTTGGTGGGGTTCCACGGCGGCGACGACCTGTTCGGGGCCCTGTACCTGGTAGAGCTCGCGCCGCTGTCGGCGTCGAGCCTGGAGTTGCTCGTCGCCGTGGTCGGCACCGCCGGCATGCTGTTGGCGCAAAGCCTCAAGATGGAGGCGCTCGGTCGTCCCGGTTGATCGGGCCGCAGCGAGCCCGCGACGGCGGCGCGTGGATCCCCGGCACCGATCAGAAGACGCCGACGGTGAAGTGCGGCTGCGGGCGCGACGGCTCGGCGTTCGCCGCCCGCGGGCTGGTGTTGACCCCGATGTCCAACGCCAGCGGTCCCACCGGCGTGGCGTAGCGGAGCCCGGCGCCGGTGCCGACTCGGGCGCGGAGGTTGGCGCGACTCGGCGTCGCCACCCACAGGTTGCCGGCGTCGACGAACAGGCCGAACGACAGGGTCTCGGTGACCGGCAGCCGGAGCTCGGTCTTGAAGAGCAGCATCACGTCCCCCCCGGTGGTGAGCGGCGGGCCGGCGGTGGGGCGGGTGATGGCCTCGTGGCAGCCCGCGGGGACCGCCGCGCCGCTGCCGACCACGCAGGCGTCCTCGGCGATGAGCGCCCCGCCCTCGACGAAGCCGCGCAGCGTGCTGCGCCCTCCCAAGAAGAAGCGCTCGTCCAACGGCACCCGTCCCTTGCTGACCACGTTCCTGCCGGCGCGCGCCGACAGCGCCAGGGTAGCGCGACCGACCGGGACGTAGGCGCTCAACGAGCCCTCGAGCCGGGCGAAGGCGAACGGCGCCGCGGCCCCGGTCTGTTGCTGGCCGACGACCTGGATCGCCTTGGCCGCCGCGAAGAAGCCGCGATGCGGATTGAAGGGGTTGTCGCGGCGATCGAGGCTGAGGCTCGGACCGATCTTGAAGGCCTGCCGTCCGCCGACGTCGATTCGGCGGGTCCGGGCCTCGGCGCTGCAGCCGCCGCCGACGTCCGCGGCGACCACGCACTGCAGGTCGGAGAGGGAGATCTGCGGCTCGACGCTCAGCGCGAAGCCGTAGGCGCCGACGAAGTCGAAGCCCAAGATCGCGGTGTACGAGCTCAACGAATACGGGATCGCGTTCTCGCGCTCGTGGACCAGATCGAGGCGCAGCGCCGGGTCGAGGGGTAGGCTGACGAGCGGCGGCGAGCGCACGCCGGTTCGCACCTCGCGCTCGACGCGCTCGAGCGGCGTAAACTCGCGGTAGCGTTCGCGCATCGTTTCTGCGAAGCGGCCGTAGAGATCGAAGAACAGCTTGTGATTGGCGCGCACCGAGCCGGTGAACGCCGCCGCGGTTCCGAACAGGTTGATGTGCGAGTAAGACGCGTCGATGCGCGCGCCGTAGGCGGAGCTCAGCCCGCCGCCGAGCTCCACCGGCTGGCGATTCTTCTCGGTCACCTCGGCGACGACGTCCTTGCGCTCGCTCGGGCGCTCTTCGTCGATCAGCTTGACGCGGACGTTCGCGAACACCCCGAGCGCCGCGATCGACCGCTGGTCGCGCAGCGCTTGATCGAGGCGATAGACCTCGTCGGGCGCCAACGTGATGCGGCTGCGGATGATGCCGTCGCGGGTGAAGTGGTTGCCGCGGATGATGACGCGCTGGATGCGCACCTGCGGACCTTCGTCGACGTGGTAGGCGACCGCCGCCTGATTGGCGTCGGCAGCGATCACGGTGTCGGCCGTCACCTGGGCGTACAGGTATCCCTGGTCGCGATAGTGCCGCAAGATCGCGATCCGCCCGTCCTCGACGCCGGCCGCGGCGAGCGGTGCGCCGGGACGGATCGGGATCGCACCCTCGACCGACGCCGAGCCCCGCTCGACGTCGTCGAGCAAGCGCGCGGCGTCGAGGGCCTCGTTGCCGCCGAACGACAGCGCCGCGACGAAGGTCTGCGGCCCCTCGAAGATCGGCACCAGCACCCGGACCTCCTGGCCTTCGATCGTCGCCTGCAGCGGCCCGACGACCACCGCCAGAAAGCCGAGGTTGCGGTAGGCGGCCGCGATCTCCTCCAGGGCCTGCTCGTACACCTCGGGGACGTAGCGCCACTCGGGCGGCACCGTGGTCAGCGGACAGACACCGCCGGCGCCGAGGTGGATGCGCGACTGCAGGCAGGTGTCGGTGGTCGACAACGGCTCGATGAGGGAGTCGTCCTTCAGCACCGCCGCGAGGTGCGCCTGGACCTGGGCCCGGAGCAGCTCCGGTTTGAAGGCGCGGGCGCCGCGGAAGCTCAGGTCGGTCACCCGATACAGCGGCCCCTCGTCGACGCGGACCTGGCAGTCGATGCTCAGGGTGGCCGGGATCGGCGTCTGCCGTGCCGCGACCTTGGCGGCAAAGTATCCCAGGCGCCGGTAGCTGTCGGTGATCCGATCAGCGAACAGCTGCAGATCGGCGGGTCGCAAGGTGTCGGCGAGGTCCGGCCACAAGGCGAGGAGGCTGTCACGGGACAAGATCCGGTTGCCGGAGATCGTGACGCTCACTCGGAAGCCGGCGTCGATCACGAAGCTGACGTCGGCGCCGCGCCGGTCGATGCTGACCGCGGCGGGCTTGACGCGAGCGTCGAAGAAGCCGCGGCGGCGATATTGCGCCAACAGCTCGCGAACGTCGGCCTCGAGCTGATTCTGGTCGAGGACACCGCCGGGGCGTGTGCCCACCAATCGTGCGAGCACCGCGCGCTCGAGACGCGGTCGCCCGAAGAACCGGACCCGCCGGACCCGGGTCGGCCGCCCCTCGTTCACATGGACGGTCGCCGCCATCGCCGTGGCGCTGCCGGCCGCTCGCAGCTCGACCTTCGCCGTCGCGTTGGCGAAGCCGGCGCGCCGCAGGTATTCGGTGGCGCGCGTCTGCAGCGTCGTCGGCGTACGGCTGTCGACCTCGTCGCCGACCTCGATGCGCAGCGCCGCCCGCAGCGCGGCGTGGTCGGAGCTCTCGACCCCGACCAGCTCCAGGCTCTCGAGGCGGCGAATCAAGCGCAGGTAGAAGTGCAGGCTGACCGTGCCCGACAAGCGCTCGGCGGTCACGCCGACGTCGGAGAACCGGCCGAGCGCATAGAGGCGCTTGATCGCGGCGCGGATGTCGTCCGACGCCAACAGGAAGCCCGGCTGGATGTCGATGAGCTCCCGGAGGCTCTCGGCGTCCTCTTCCGGTGGCGCCCAGACGTCGACCGCGAGCACCGGCTGGCCGCGGTACGGCGAGAGCGCGTCGCCGGTCACCTCGGGCAAGGTCGCGCTGAGGATCAAGGTCGAGACCAGGCCGATCATCTCAGCGGAACTCCCACCGCAGGCGCAGGTCGAGCCCGAAGTCGCCGCCGTAGACGTCGCTGGCGCTCAGCCACGAGCCGCGCAGCGCCGCGACGTTCGACAGGCGATATTGCACCGACACCGTCTGGTCGTCGACCTCGTCGAGGGCGCGCGAGTACTTGAGCTGCAGCTTCGCGCCCAGGTCCTTGCCGACCAACACCCGGGTCGTGGTGCGGCGGAAGAACGACGACCAGCCGCTCTCGAGCCGCACCTCGTCGAGCTTGATCGGCAGCAAGCGCTTCACCGTGGCGTCGACGCCCGACACCGTCCACAGGACGTCGAGGCCGGAGGCGACCATCGGATCGCTCAACGCGCCACCGCCGCTCGCCTGTGGGTCGTCGGCGGGGCGGCCCTGGGCTTCGAAGTCGCGCAACCGCATGCCGAACTGCAGGCAAGCGAGCACGTCTTGGGGGGCCACCGCGCCGGACTTGTCCTGGCCGCCGGGGACGACGTTGTACTGGTCGGAGTTGCCGTGGACGTCGACCGAGATCTGCATGCCGCAGGCTTCGGTGGTCGCGCGCAGATCGAACTGGGTGTAGATGCGGTGCTCTTCGCTGAAGTCGATGGTGCCGCGCTCCAGCTTGAAGACGTTGTCGCGATAGCGGGCCTTGGCCCACAACGGCGTCAGGCTGCCGATGAGTCCGAGGCGCTCGGTGGTCCCGGTCAGCGTCAGGTCGGCGCCGAGCTCGGCCTCGATGATGTTGTTGGTGAGGACGAGGTTGTTGGCGGCCTGCAGCGCCACCGCGACGCGGATGGCGTGTTCGGCCTCGAACGCCGGGACGCGCAACGGCGGTGCGTTGCGACGCGGGATCAGGCGCTCCAGGTCGAGGTTGGCGGTGTAGCGCAGCGCCGGGACACGGAGCCGGCCGCGCAACAGCAGATCGTCCTTCGGGCCCGACAGGTACAGGACGCCGCTCAAGGTCGCGCTGAGGTCGGGCGACGGTCTCAGGGTCACGTTCTTGACCTCGGTGCGCAGGTTCAGCTCCAGCGGCTGGTCGCCCGGGAACAGGACTTGTCCCGAGAGCCCGACCTCGCCGGCCCCGAGGGTCGCCGCGCCGCTGACGACGTCGAGGCTTCGACCCGAGAGCTGGGCACGGACGTTGACTTGATCCAGGACCTGGCCGGCGGTCGACAGGCGCAGGGCGCCGTCGCTGAGCGTCACGCTGCCCAAGAGGCGGGGCGCGCCGAGCATGCCGTGAATCGCGGTCGCGAGGTCGAAGCGCCCGCGGATCCACTCCACCTTGGTCGTCACCGCGTTCAACGCCTTGAGATCGCCGGTCGCCTGGGCACGTATCGCGAGGACGCCGGCGGTGCTCAACGAGCCGTCGACGTTGAGCTCGGTGCCGGCGTTCTGCAGTACCATGTTCACCACCCGGGCGCTCTGGGCGGCGTACTGCAGCACCACGGGGCGCGCGGCGCGCAGCGTCAAGCCGCCCCAAGACAGGCTCATGGTGTCGAGCTCGGCGTCGGCCATGATGCCCTGGGGCTCGGCGAGCGCGCCCTGGGAGAAGAAGCTGCCGGAAAACAGCAAGTGCAGATCGCGCGGCAACGGCCACAGGCGACTCGCTTCCAGCCCGGTGAAGGTGGCGTTCAGGGTGTACGCCAGCCCCGCCTGCAGGTTGAGGGTGGCCTTGACCGCGGCGGCGCCGGTGAGGACGGTGCCGGCGATCTCCACCTCGCCGCCGGCCAGCGCCGCGTCGAGAGTCGTGGTCTCGAGCCGGACCCCGTAGGCGGTCAGCCTCTCCACCGCGGCTTGCGCCTTTCCCGACAGGCCGCGCGGCGGGCCGTGCAGCCGCGCCCGGCCGGTGAGCCTGCCGGACACCGGGACGTCGCCCAAGAACGGCCGCACCATGCTCAACGACAGCTCTTCGGCTTCGGTGTTGATCTGTAGCTGGCCGTCTTCCTGCCACCGGACCTCGGTGCGCAACGACCCGGTGTCCGGCGACAGGTGCAGATCGAGCGCCAGCGGCGTCTGCCGGTCGCCGAAGGTGGTCGCGATCCGGAGCCGGCCGATCCGGGCGCCGTCCACTTTCAGGCCGTCGGCGGCGAAGGTCGCGGTGCCGGCCGGAAACGCCAGCGGCCCGTCGACCCGGGCCTCGCCGCTGCCCCTGGCGTCGAAGCGCGCCGCGGTCGCGCTTTCGATGCCGACGTTGGCGAGGACGTCAGTGAGCGCGAGGTTGGGGAAGGTGGTCGTGCCCGAGACCGTCGGCACCGCACCGGTGAAGCCGAAGCTCAGGGCGAGCTCGATCGCGGCGTCGTTGCGGCGGACCGAGGCGCGGTCGATGGCGAGCACCAGGCTCGAGTAGATCAACGTCCCCTTGGTGGCGCCGAGCTCGATGTCGTACACCGTGAGGTCGTCGAGGTCGACGGTGCCGGAGATCGTCGGATCGGCGTACGGACCTTCGATGGTCGTCGCCACCGCGCCGGCGCCGGCGACGGGCACCGCGGCGATCGGGCCGAGCGCCGCGAGGTCGAGGCGGTCACTGATGGCGCGCAGATCCATGCCCCGGGCCGGATCGAACCACAGGCTGCCGTCCACCGTCAGGCTGGAGCCGGAGAGCTTCAGCTGCGCGCCGTTCACCTGGACGCCCGTGGTGCTCAACGTCGCCGGGCCGCGGATCTCGGTCGGGCCGAGCGCGAGGTACTCGGTGGCGCCGGTGTCTTTGTAGCTGCCGCCCTGGACCACGAAGCGCTCGATGCTGCCGTCGATGCCCAGGGTCAGGCGCAGCGGCTGGAGCGTGCCGGAGACCTGAACGTCACCGCCGTAGCCGAGCTGCACCCAGGCGTCCTTCAAACCGGCGAGCTCGAGGATGTGCGGCAGCGAGGCGTCGTGGAGCCGCACGTCCATCGTCAGCGGCAGGCTCGGGCCGAGGTCCAGCTGGCCGCTGCCGGTCGCGGTGCCCGCGCCACGGTTCTGCAGGCGGAACGACTGCAGTTGGATCCGGGGCGCTTGGTAGATCGCGTGCATCTCCACTTGGCCCAGGTTCGCGTCGCCGACTCGAGCGTCGTCCACCGTCAGCGCGACCTCGAGCCTCGGGGCCTTCGGCGTGCCCCGGATCTTCATGGTGACGCTCGTCATGCCGCCGAGCGGCGGCAGCTCGTCAAAGAAGTCGTTGAGCCGGCTCGCCGGGCCGCGGGTGTCGAGGTCGAAGGCGAGCGCCGGCTTGTTGCCGAGGGTGACTTCGCCGTGCGCGCCGAGCGCGACCCTCTCGAGGTTGACGACGCCGCGCGACAACAACAGGCGCTCGATGCGGTCGAAGCTCCCGACCATCTCGCCCTTGGCCTTGGCCTCGAAGCCTATCTGGACGCCGTCCTTGAGCAGGACCCCCTCGTCGAGCTCGACCGCGATGTCCCGACCTCTGCGGCTCGGGCGCACCTCGACGTCGAGGCCGCGCAGGCGCACGGTGCCGCCGGCGACCGCGAAGCTGGCGCTGGTGTTGAAGAGCAACAGCTCGTTGACGTCGACCTTGATGCGGCCGCGGTCGTGGGCGTCGTCGGGCGGCGCAGCGTCGACCGGGGGCGGTGCATCGAGATCGAGCGCCAGCCGCAGGCCGTCGAGCTCGAGGCGGTGCAGGACCACGGCGCCCGAAGGCGACGGCCAGGGGCGGATCAGCAAACGGCCGTGGTGCAGCGCCAGCCACGGCTCGGGGCTCTCCAGCCGGCCGACGCGTACCCCGTCAACCGTCAGCCCGGGGGGCAACAGCTCCAGCTCCAGGTGATCGATCTCGAGCGCGGTGTGGTAGCGATCCCGCGCCAGCTTCTCGAGCGCGGCGATGATGTTCGCCGCCACCCGCGGGCTCTTGAGCGCTACCCCGACGCCGAGAATGGCGCCGCAGACGATGGCCAGGATGACGAACGAGCGTCTCCACACGACGAGGACGATCGTACCGGAACAAACCCAACCTGGCAAAGTTGTGGCATTTCAAAGTGTTACGGCGGGACCGCGAAGGCGGTCTCGGGGACCGGCGGATTGATGTGGGTGTCCTCGAACTGCCAGCGCGTCACGTCGCCGTTCGTCTCTTCGACGACCAACAGATCCACGAAGCCCCGCGGATCGAAGCGCGCCTGCACCTGCCGCAGGATCTTCGCGAGCACCGCGGCGCGCGGCACGAGCCGTACCGCGAGCGGCTTGTCGCTCACCACCTTGAGATCGTAGGTCTGCTGCAACGCCTGCGGCTCGGCCTCGAGGAGCAAGAACAGGTGCTCGGCCACCGCGCGGGCGCGGGGATCTTTCGCCAGGCTCTTCCGCTCAGTGCGGCGCACGGCCTTGAACACCAGCGTCATCTGGTCGCCGTCGATCACCATCGTCGTCCCGCCCGGGCCCTCGAGGTCGATCGCCAACCGCCGCGGTCGCACGAAGGTCAGCGTCCCCTCGCTCTGCGCCACCTCGGCGAGGATTTTGATCTCCTTGGTCTGGCGCAGGTGCGCGGTGAGCGACTTGATCTCCTGCATCTTGCGGGCGATGAGCGCCAGCGGCGCGGGGACGGCGGGCGGCGCCACCTCTTCGATCGCGGGTGCCGCGGCGACGCTCAGGAGCGCGACGAGCAACGACACCGATCTGCGCAGCGGCTCAGGCACGCGCTCAATTTGCCGGTCGGGCGCCCGCGAGGCAACGGTCAGGGCGCCGGAATGCTCACCGGCGCGCTGTCCTGGCCGCCGCCGGGCGTCCGCCCCCACCGCCATCCGGAACCATCGGTCGTGACGCCGACGGTGATCTGCTCGCCGCCGTCGACCAGGGTCCAGGACGCGGCGCCGATGTGCACCGGCGCGGTGGCGCCACTCCCCGAGCCGTCGCCGACCGCGCCCGCCGAGTCATCACCCCAGCACCACGAGCTGTTGTCATTCTTGATGCCGCACGAATGGCGGTGGCCGGAGGTCACATTGGCCCAGGCCCCGGTGATCGCGGTAGGGGTGGCGACCGGGCTCGTGACCGAGCCGTTACCGACCTGTCCCTCCGAGTTGCGTCCCCAACAGTAGAGGCTGTCGGTGCTCCTGATGCCGCAGACGTGGGTTTCACCGAGATCGATCTCGATCCAGGACGACGAGGTGCCGATGCGCAGCGGCGTGGTCCGCGGATTCAGCGGGTCGACCGCGCCGGTCCCCATTTGCCCTTGGCCGTTGTCGCCCCAACAGTACAGCGAGCCCGAGCCGCGGAGCCCGCAGGTGTTCTTGTTGCCCACCGCGATGGTCTTCCAGTCGTCCTCATCCTCCACCTGATCCGGCGCCAACACCTTGCCGCTCGTGGCGCCGTTTCCGATCTCGCCGTTTACCGAGTCGCCCCAGCAGTAGGCCCGGCCGCTGCGCACCCCGCAGGTGTGGGTCTTGCCCGCGGCGACCACGGTCCAGCTGCTGGAGGTGCCGACCCGTTTCGGGCTCCTCTCCGTGGTCTCGTTCCCCAGGCCAAGAACGCCGCCGCCGCCCTTGCCCCAACACCACAGGTTTCCGGGCCAGCGGATGCCGCAGGCGTGCGAGGTGCCGGTCGAGACCAGCATCCAATCCTCGGAGCCGCCGACCCGGAACGGGTTGAGCTGGGTGGTGCCCGCGGGATCGTTGTTGCCGAGCTGGCCGTCGACGTTGACCCCCCAGCAGTAGAGCTTCCCGGGGGCGCGGATGCCGCACATGAAGTCTTTGCCGGCCGCGAGCCGGGTCCAGACCTCAGCCCCACAGGTGAAGGAGCCGCTGGTGTTGTAGCAGACGTCGGGGGCGACGCAGGTGTGAGTGCCGGCGACGCACTCGTTGATGTCGCTGCAGCTGAAGCCGCTCCCGGTGTAGCCGGCGTTGCAGGTGCAGGCGTAGGAGCCGACGGTGTTGGCGCAGGTGGCGTTGGATGAGCAGTTGTCGGTGCCGGCGAGGCATTCGTCGACGTCGGTGCAGGTCAGGCCGTTGCCGGCGAAGCCGTTCTTGCACTGGCAGGTGAACGAGCCCGGGGTGTTGGTGCAGGTGGCGTTGGCGTCGCAGTTGTCGGTGCCGGCGGTGCACTCGTTGACGTCGGCGCAGGTGACACCGTCGCCGGTGTAGCCGCCGTTGCAGGCGCAGCTGAACGAGCCGGCGGTGTTGGTGCAGGTGGCGTTGGCGGCGCAGTTGTCGGTGCCGGCGGTGCACTCGTCGACGTCGGCGCAGCTGACACCATCGCCGGTGTAGCCGTTGTTGCAGGCGCAGCTGAACGAGCCGGCGGTGTTGGTGCAGGTGGCGTTGGCGGCGCAGTTGTCGGTGTTGCGGGCGCACTCGTCGATGTCGGCGCAGGCCCCGGGGGTGCCGGCGCCGGAGTAGCCGGTGTTGCAGACGCACATGTAGCCGCTGCCCGGATTGACGCAGGTGGCGTTGGCGTCGCAGTCGGTCGAGCTCGCCGGGTCGCAAGCGCCGGACGCCGCGCAGCTGGTGCCGGTGCCGGAGTAGCCGGCGTTGCAGGTGCAGTAGAACGAGCCCGGCGTGTCGTAGCAGGTGGCATTGGTGTCGCAGTTGTCGGTGCCGAGGGTGCACTCGTCGATGTTGGTGCAGGTCGCGCCGTCGCCGGTGTACCCCGCGCCGCAGTCGCAGGTGAAGGAGCCCGGGGTGTTGGTGCAGGTCGCGCCCGCCGCGCAGGTGTGAGTGCCGAGGTTGCACTCGTTGACGTCGGCGCAGCTGAAGCCGTCGCCGGTGAATCCGGCGGCGCAGCGGCAGTAGAACGAGCCGGCGGTGTCGACGCAGTCGCTGTCGGTGCCGCAGTTGTCGGTGCCGGCGACGCACTCGTCGAGGTTGATGCAGGTGTCACCCTGCGCCACGAAGCCCGGCCCGCAGTCGCAGGTGTAGCTGCCGGCGGTGTTGGTGCACACCGCGTCCAGCGGGCAGGTCGCGAGCCCGAGGCCGCACTCGTCGACGTCGGTGCAGGTCAGGCCGTCGCCGACGAAGCCGGTGATGCAGGCGCAGACGAACGCCCCGGGGGTGTTGGTGCAACTGGACTCGACGCTGCACACCAGCGCGGCGTGCGTGCACTCGTCGATGTCGAAGCAGGCGCCGTTGTCGGCGCCGACGAACCCCGGCCGGCAGACGCAGGTCGGGCCGGCGGCCATCACCACGCACTCGGCGTGCGGATCGCAGGTGACCGCGGCCGACGCCGCGCAGCTCGGATATGGTTTGTGGCAGGTGTCGCGCTCGCAGTACCAGCCCGGGGTGCAGTCGCCGTCGTCGACGCAGGTCGCCGCGTAGGGCACGCACAATCCGTTCAAGCACGCCTCGAGATCACCGCACTCCCGGCCGGTGTTGCACAGCGTGGTGCAGGCGTCCTCGATGCACAGTTGATTGTCGGCGCAGGCGACGCCGGCGCCACCCCCACAGCCACCCCCCGGATAGACGATCACGCTCGATTGCCCGCAGGAGGCCAGGGTGGCCACGAAGAACAACACCCCGCCGGCGCGTTCGCTCCCAACGACCTTCATCACGGCCTCACGGCTGGG
This sequence comes from Deltaproteobacteria bacterium, assembly GCA_016218825.1. Lineage (GTDB taxonomy): Bacteria > Myxococcota > XYA12-FULL-58-9 > XYA12-FULL-58-9 > XYA12-FULL-58-9 > JACRCV01. The sequence continues at coordinate 7,558 of JACRCV010000059.1, read as the reverse complement.
GTAGGGAGGGCGCGGACTCTCGTCAGCGATGGTACGCCGTACTTCTCCCACTCTTCCGATAGGAATTGTTACACAGTCGCGCTTTGCCCGCCAGGTTTTGTGCCGCGGCGCTCTGGTGTCGTGCGGCTCAGGTGCGCGGGCCGAAGGATTCGGCGAACAGCTTGTGGATCGCGGCCTTGCCGGTCTCGGTCAACGACGCCGCACCGGTGCCACAGAAGCGCGGCTTGGTGACCCGGGGGGCTTCGGTCTCGACGAGCGCGCCGTCGCCCCAGGTGAGCCAGCGATTTCCGGCCTGGTCGAAGAGCCCGAGCGGCTTGCAGAACCGCCGCGCCAACTCCGCCGCCCAGCCGCCGCGCTCGCTCTCGGGCTTGCCACCCTGGACCGCGTCGACGACGAAGACCTGCTCCGCGGTGACGACCTCGTGCCAAACCAGCTGCAGCGTCCGCCGCAGCTCTTCGGTGCGCGACAGCTTGCGGCCGAGATGGGTCTCGGCGTAGGCGATGCTCACCGCGCCTTCGGCGAGCTGTGCGGGGCTGAGCTCGACCGCGGCCACCGCGCGCGCCAGGTCCTTGCGCCCGGCGTACGAGAAGTTGCGCTCCGCGATCCCCCAGCGCTCGGCGGCGGCGCCGAACTCGGCCTCGGCGCCCGAGCTGCCGGCGGACAGCAAAGAGTACGCGTGGGCCGGCAAGCGGTGGGCGGCGTGGTCCTTCTCGTCCATCAGGCGCAGCAGCACCGGGTCGAGCTCGAGGTGGGTGTCGGTCACCGTCTCGTTGTCGTGGTCTTTGAGCAGCCGCAGGCTGACGTGGCCGCCCTGCGGCTCTAAGAAGAGCGCGACGTCGATCAGATCGGCGAACGCCGCGCACGGTGGCGTCAGCTCTTGCGGGTGGTCGGAGGTCACCTCACGGTGCGTCTGGGCGCTCATCCACAGCTCGGCGTGGAGCTCCTTGGCGATCGCCTTGAACCCCTTGACCGCGGCGTGCGTCGCCGCCTCGCGCTCGGACCAGTCGAAGCCGTCGATGAGGATGGCCGCGGGCCGGAAGGCGATCGAGCCGCCGTAGAGATCGATGACCCGCCCGAGCCGCTCCGGGTCGAGCTTGCGCTCCGGCAGCGCCTGGATGATGCGGCGCCGGCCGACGGTGGCGCGGACCTCGTAGGGGTTGTCGGGGAGGATGGTCTGCAACAGATCCTCGAACAGGGTCTCGTACCAGCCGAGCATGTGCTCGAGCGTCTGCCCGAGCGCCAGGTGCAGCACGCCGCGGTCGCGCGTCGCCTCGTCGAGAGCCAGCTGGATCAGGAACGCGGTCTTGCCGAGCCCGGCGCGTGCCATCACCACCCCGAGGTTGCCGGCCCCCAGGCCGCCGTGGATCGAGCGCTCGAGGATGCGCAGTGGGCTCGTGTCGTTTCGGTCTCTGCGGTACATCGACAGCCTCCTTCCCGCTAGCGTTTCCGCCCGTGCGCTTGCTCGTCCTGGTACTTCTTCACCAGCTCCTCTTCGATGGCGCCGGGCACCAGCATGTAGCGCGAGAACTCCATCGTGAAGTCGGCCTTGCCCTGGGTCGCGGAGCGCAGCACCGTGGCGTAGCCGAACATCTCGGCGAGCGGCACCTCGGCCTCGATGCGGCACAGGCCGCCCTCGTCCTGGCTGCCGATGATCATGCCGCGCCGCTGCATCAAGGTCGTCAGCACCGGGCCGGAGAACTCCGCCGGCGACTCGGCGACCACGCGCATCACCGGCTCGAGCACCCGCGGTCGGGCCCGGTCGTAGGCGTCGCGCCAGGCGCCGCGCGCCGCTTCTTGGAACGCGATGTCGGAGGAGTCGACGGCGTGCGAGGCGCCGTCGTTGATCGCTACCCTGACGTTCACCACCGGCATGCCGATACGGCGGCCCTTGGCGAGCATCGACCGGAAGCCCTTCTCGACCGAGGCGATGAACTGCCGGGGGATGTTGCCGCCCCGGACCTCGTCCAAGAACTCGAACGCCGCCTCGCTGCACGGCTCGATGAAGCCGGCGACCCGACCGTACTGGCCGGAGCCACCGGTCTGCTTCTTGTGGGTGTAGTTGAACTCGGCCTTCTCGGTAACGGTCTCGCGGTAGGCGACCTGCGGCGGCGACACCGTCACCGCGACGGCGTACTCCCGCCGCATGCGCTCGATGTAGACGTCGAGCTGCAGCTCGCCCATGCCGCTGATCACCGTCTCCCCCGAGTCGGGGTCGACGCCGGCCCTGAAGGTCGGGTCTTCCTTGGTGAAGCGGTGCAACGCCTTCGACAGGTTGATCTCCGACTTGTTGTCGTTCGCGGTCACCGCGAGCGAGATCACCGGCTCCGGGACGTGGATCGCGGTCATCGCCAAGCGCGCGTGGCCGTCGGTGAAGGTGTCGCCCGAATGACAGTCCAACCCGAAGATCGCGACGATGTCGCCGGCGCCGGCGTCCTCGATGTCCTCCATCTCGTCGGCGTGCATCCGCACCAGCCGCGAGACCTTGGCGTCCTTGCCGGTGCGGCTGTTGCTGACGAAGGTGTCGCGGGCGAGCGTGCCCTGGTAAACCCGCAGGTAGGTGAGCTGGCCGTAGCGGCCGTCCTCGAGCTTGAAGGCCAAGACCACCGTCGGCTTGCTCGAGTCACTCGCCAGCTGCACGGTGTCGTCGGGGTTGCCGCTGTCGAGGCGCACCGCCTCGTTGGGGATGTCGACCGGGTTCGGCAGGTACTCGATGACCGCGTCGAGGAGCGGCTGTACGCCCTTGTTCTTGTAGGCCGACCCCAAGAGCACCGGCGTCAGCTGCAGCGACAAGGTCCCCTTGCGGATGGCCTCGCGGATGAGCTCGGAGGTCACGCGGTCCTCGAGGATCGCCGCGGTCAGCTCGTCGGAGAACATCGACACCGCGTCGAGCATCTCTTCGCGCAGCTTCTTGGCCTCGGCCAAGAGCTCGGCCGGGATCTCCCGCACGGCAATGGTCTCGCCGAACTGCCCCTCGAAGATCAGGGCGCGCATCTCGACCAAGTCGACGAGCCCGACGTGCTTGTCTTCCAGCCCGATCGGCATCTGCAGCAGCACCGCGTTGTGCCCGAGCTTGTCGCGCAGCTGGTTGCGGACCCGGATCGGATCGGCGCCGGTGCGGTCACACTTGTTGACGAACGCCAGGCGCGGCACGTTGTAGCGCCGCATCTGCCGGTCGACGGTGAACGACTGGCTCTGCACCCCGGCGACCGCGCACAACACCAGGATGGCGCCGTCGAGGACGCGCAACGAGCGCTCGACCTCGATCGTGAAGTCGACGTGTCCGGGGGTGTCGATGAGGTTGATGTGGTGCTTGCGCCACGAGCAGTGGGTCGCGGCGCTGGTGATGGTGATACCGCGCTCGCGCTCGAGCTCCATGTAGTCCATCTTGGCGCCGACGCCGTCTCTGCCCTTCACCTCGTGGATCGCGTGGACCCGGCGGGTGTAAAAGAGGATGCGCTCCGACAACGTGGTCTTGCCGGAGTCGATGTGCGCGGAAATGCCGATGTTGCGAATCAACGAAAGATCTTGAATCAACGTAGACAACCCTCATCCGGATACTGCGTCGCGACACCAGAGACACTCGCCTGCGGTCGCCGACGGATGAGCCGGAGCCTCACCCGTGAACGGAGCGCGGCTAAGAAACCTACTTTGCAGCATTTGTAAAGGGGTTTCGTCGCCGACCACGCGCGGTGACCGGCAATCGTCTCCAGTCATTGACAGCCCCGCGGTGGAGTCGCCCTGTTTTCGAGGTGTTGCGCGACACGTCGGCGGGCACAGAAGTTGCTCGCTCCTACCTGGTTCTCTCTACTCGGATAGGCAGCGGGCGCCTGTGGGGTGGTCGTCATGGATCGATTTCTCGCCGTCGGCCTCTTGGGTTTGTTGGGCGTCTTCGGCCTCGCGGCTTGCGCCGGCACCGATCTTCGTCCCACCGCCAGAGACGTCGAGACCGACGCCGCGCTGGACTTCGGCGAGGCCTACGTCGGCGACACCGTGCCGGCCTCGTTCTCGGTGCGCGCCACCGGCACGGGCCACGTCGTGGTCGTGAGCGTCACGGCGGCCGATCCGAGCGTCGCCATCCGCTACGATCAGGATCCGAGTGACACGCGCGGCACGCCGGTCGGGCCGGGCGAGGCCCTCTTGGTCGAGGTGGTCTGGGCGCCGGCTTTCGCCGGCGAGCTCGCGAGCATCATCGAGGTCAGCACCAACGTCGGCGGTAAGGAGCGCTTGCCGGTCGGCCTGCACGGCGTCGCCAAGCCACTCCCCGACTGCGACGACCTGAACCCGTGCACCGACGATCGCTTCAACCGCGAGACTTTGGGGTGTGAGCACAGCAACAACGCCGCGACCTGTGACGACATCAACGCCTGCACCGACCTCGACCGCTGCTTCGACGGCGCCTGCCGCGGCGTCGCCAAGCGGTGCTTCGACGACGACGTCTGCACCCTCGATCTGTGCGATCCGGCGGTGGGTTGCGTCTTTCCCCCGGATCAGATCGTCTGCGACGACCGCGACCCCTGCACGAGGGACGAGTGCGACGCGCACCACGGCTGTTCCCACCCTGACGCCGACGACGGCACCCCCTGCGGGATGTTCTCGTGCAGCGAGGCGCACGTCTGCTTTGCCGGCGACTGCCGGGCGCTCGACGTCGGGAGCGTCACCGACGGCCTGCCCTGCACCGACGGCAACCCCTGCACCGAGGACGACACCTGTCAGGGAGGGGAGTGCCAAGCCGGGCCGTACCGGATCCGCGAGCCGCAGATCGTGGGCTACTACGAGACCTACGGCGGCGAAGGCTCGAAGGTCGCGACCGACGGCTACCGCTTCCTGTTCGCCGACGGCGACGCGTTGCGCTTGGCGTTGCTTACGGGCAGCGCCGGGCTCACGCACGTGACGACGGTGCCGGCGCGCACCGGGCTCGCGCCGGTGCTCGTAGAGCCGGGGAAGTTCGTGATCGCCTCGGGCGATCGCCTGGCGCTCTTGGACGCGACCGATCCGACGGCGCCGCGCTTCGTCTGGGAGGTGACCCACCCGTACCTCGCCGACTGCTGTCCCACGGTGATCGCCCAGCTCGCGAGCGTCGCGGGCGGCGTCGTCTACTGGGTCCGATACGGTGGCGCCGCCGGCCTCGGGGTGGAGCGTTACCTGCCGAGTCAGGGCGGCGACGGGCCGTTCTTCTTGCCGCTCGCCGCCGCCGACCTGCAACCGGGGGCGCTCGTGACCCTGGCGCACGACCTCGACGTCCGCGACCTGGACGCCGACCAGTCGAGCGTCGCCTGGGTCAGCGCCACCGCGATGCACTACCTGCGGCTGTCGCAAACCGGCGCCGTCAGCCTCCAGGCGCAGACGCCCAACATCGGCCTCGCCACCTTGAAGAAGGTGAGCGTCCAGGGTGACACGGTCGCGGTCCTCGGCGCCCACGGCATCGAGGTGTACACGATGCAGACCGCGCCGGTGCTGCCGCCCGCGGTCGGGCCGGACACCTGCCCCGGCGACTACTACGTGCCGGGTTGCGGCGAGCCGGCGTTGCCGGCGGGCTGCTACTTCCCCTGCAATGAAGCCGTCGTGCCCAGTCCCTGTCCGTTCGGTTTCAGCTGCCAGAGCCGCGTCGTGGACCCCTGCTGGCCCGGCGACTGCGACGCGTGTGGCATGCAGGTCGAGCTGTGCATCCCCGAGCCCGTGGCGCAGTTCTCCCTCACCGCCAGCTATCCCGACTACCTCGCCGACGATCTCGCGCTTCAAAACGGGATCCTCTCGGTGGTCAGTGAGCGCGGCGTCGAGGCCACGGTGCCGTCGGGGTACTTGTGGGGCGTGCCGATCTACATCGGCTGGCAGCTGCAAGACAGCATCGGCGGCGATCGCCTGGACCACGGCCCGGGCTACCTGCTCCTCGGCGGGCCGATCGCCTTGCCGCTCGCCCGCGCCGGCTGGCCGATCATCGACGGCCCCGGGGTGAGCGAGGACGCCGTGGCGCCGAATCCGCAGATCCCGGCGCTCTTCCGCGTGACCGGGGCGCGCCATGGCAACGTGCGCGGTCTGGTGGACGGCGGCGGCACCGAGATCTTCGTGGCCGGCCGCGCCGCCTGGGGGCGCATCGATCTGCTCGCGGAGTCGGTCACCGCGTGGTCGCTCACCGCCACCGCGGCGTCGCCGCAGCGGCCACGGGTCGTCTTCGGCGCCCTCAGGGACGCGGTGATCGTCAGTGAGCCCGCGCCCTGGTATCCCACCGCGTTGGCGGTCGACGGCAGCGCCAGCGTCGAGATCATGGACGCCGGCGGCGGGACCGAGACGCGCGTGCTCGACGGGCTCTATGGCGGCAGCATCGAGGCGCTCGGCACCCGCGTCTGGGCGATGACGCCCTTCGCGCCGGACATCATGAACTGCACGCCGCCCGCGGGTTTCCGGGTGTGGGACCTGGTGTCGGCGGCCGCTCCGGTGCCGACGGTGTTCGAGCGCCAGCTCGCCGACTCCTGCGGCGACCCGATGGCGTGGACCACGCGGCTGCGGCTGTCAGACGACGGGCGCAAGGCGACGCTCCTGACCGCGGCGTCGGACTACGCCTGCCCCGGCGTACCCGGGACCCCGACCGGGGTGTGTTACGCCGCGCCGTTCTTCCAGGTGAGCACCTACGACGTCCTCTCCCCGGGGGCGGCGCCGACCTCGTCGTTCGTGGTCGGCGGGGTCCACGACGGCGGCCGGCCGCGGCGCGATCGCTTCGCGACCGACGGCGACACGATCCTGCTCGGCGAGGCGCAGCGCGCGGCGCTCTACGACCCGGCCGGGGTCACCGACCTGGCGCTGGCGCCGGCGGTGTCGCTCTCGAGCGCCGATCCGAGTGACCCGGTGCGCGTCTTGTGGATGAAGGACGGGCGCGCTTGGTTGGGTTGGAACACCGGCGACCCGGTGACCCAAGACCTGCTGCCCGGGCCACAGCTTACCCAGGTGAGCTACGACCTCGGCGCCATGAGCGTCACCGATGCCGGCGGCCTGCCGCTGCCGGCGCCGGCGGACAGCGTCGTCGACCTCGAGCTCTACACCGTGGCCCTCACCGCCGCCGGGGTCGTGGTCGTGGCGCCCGCCTGCCGCTGAGGCGCTTTGCACTACCTTTGATTCCCGCGCCGCGGTTGCCGCGGCGAAACCGTCAGTGTCAGATCCAGACGCCAACCCCACCTTTGACGTACCAGAGTTGCCGCTCACCAAAGTAGTCGGCTCGGCCTGCTTGAATGAGCACTGCAATGTGCCACAGGCGAAGCTGAGCTAGTAGGCCAGAGGCCCAATACTTGTCTTTCGCATAATGGTAGTCGTCATAGTGCGCGTAGACGAAATACGCTCCAAGATCCAACTTCTCGTGTGCGATATCGGTTAACAGATTGTCGATTCTCACGACCATTGACCCCCCTCGCCTGAAGTTTCTCACGAGCATTGACCCCCCTGGGCCCGGAGTTTCCCAGGAGCATTGACCCCCCCGCGTGACCTGCCTCCATGGCGCCGCCGGACCGACGAGGCCGGCGGAGGAAACCATGGCGTATCGGGAGGTCACGATGTTGGAGATCAAGGAAGT
>JACRCV010000010.1 GCA_016218825.1 Deltaproteobacteria bacterium | reverse complement strand
GCCTCCGACGGGTTCGAACCAAGACCTCCGGCACCGCGCTCCCTGGTGAACCACACCGCGGAGGGCCTTCAGGCTCCAGGCATCAGCCGGTCCCCTTCTGGTGATCGAACGCGAGTGGGGTTCTTACGGCGGAATCAAGATTGAACGTCAACAGCACCTTTCCCCTGGTCGAGCCCCAGCTCTCGCGCCTCAGGGCGGCAAGGAGACCCGGGTGTTCCTCCACGCGGCCGAGCGGGAGGGCGCGGCACCGACCAACCGCCGTTCCCGGTTGCGAACGTCATGCCCATGCGAATCGGTGACCGGGACATCTGGATGGCGGCAATCCGACAGGAATGCATGGACTTGACCGCGAAGCTCGCCGAACTCGCTACCTTGATTTCTCTTCTCGACCGAGCCCGCTGCAAGGCTCGGACTCACCCCCGAAAAGCGGGCAGAAGGTGCCGTTTGGTATGGCCGATCCGCTTGGTTCAGCCCAGAAGACCCCAGCGCGCCGAGGTCCAAAGTGGAGGCTGCGCGGGGGCCGCCGGAGCGGAGGCGAGAGCCGGTAGCCAGGAACCCGACGGGGCCATCGTTTGCTGTATCATCGCCTGGAGGGGTAGCGCTCTGTGTAGGGTCGTGGCCTCGAACTCGGTAACGAGCGTCCCTCTTGACGGTCACCCGTTCGTTCTGGCGTTGACCACCGTTCTGGCTACCCCCTCTGACCAATTCGTTGAAAGTCGGTTGCCGCCGCGCCACGCCGTCCCTATCCTGCAACGTGCTGCACCGCATAGGTGGATTGGACGAAGCCGCCTGGCCCGACCCGGCTGTCGACGAGCCGCAGCCGGATATCGGCCGGCAACGGTCCCCACACCGAGATGCCCTCGCCGATCAGCACCGGCACGTGGGTGATCACGAGCTGGTCGATGAGGCCGGCGGCGAGAAAGGAGCGCGCTGTCGACCCGCCGTCTACGTAGACGTGCTTTGCACCCCTCGAGGCCAGCTCGGTCAGCACGTCGGCCGGCGTCCCGTGCCGCACGCTGACCGTGTCAGGGACCCATGCCGGCACCCGCGCTGGATCGAGACCGTGGCTCAACACGACGACGGGCGTCCGGCCGTATAGCCAACGCTCGCGGCCGAATCCGCACACCACGTCGAAGGTCTTGCGACCCATGACCACGACATCCACCGTCGCGAAGAACGCCGAGAAGCCGGTGGCCTCCGCGTCGACGTCTGCTGCCGTCGGGTCGTCCAGGAAGTCGAGCCGGTCGTCCTTGCGGGCGATGAAGCCGTCGAGCGACAGCCCCATGTAGATCGTCGTCTTGAGCAAACGTGCTGCCATTGATGACCGCCAACAGCGAATACCTCAGGTGACGATCTGCACGGGCGTGGCTGTTGGCAAGCGCAGCCCCTTCTGCTGCCGCCCGGCAAGCCACAGCACCAGCCGGCGCAGGAGGCGATCCGGGACTACCACCCCATCGACAGCTTCACGTTGACGAGCAGCGCATCGGTGAGCGGCAACAGCAGCAGGTCCCCGTAGTAGTTGCGGGAGACGCCCAGGGCGGCGCTGCCTTCGCCGGAGCCCAGGCGAACCGAGGCGACGACGATCTCGGCGCGCCCACCCCACTCGGGATCTCCTCGGGGCGCGTTGTAGTACGACCCGAAGAGCGCCGCCCGGAGGTGAAAGTCGGCGCTGAACGCCTCGTCACGGAAGCTCAACGTCCGGTCGGGATCGTCCACGAACAGGCTCAGCTCGGTGCTCAGGGTCGCGTGGTCGAAGGCGAGCGCCTCCTCTGTCTCGTAGCGCGCCGCCGCGTCCGCCGACAGCGTGAGCGGAATGCTCCAGGCGCGAAAGCGCGTCGCGTGGATCCCGAACTGGTGGTTCTTCAGTTGCGGGAACGAGGCCAGCTCCGGGCCTATGGAGTCGAGGAACTCGAACTTGGCGACCGTCGCCGTGCCCTGGATCTGCCGCGCGCCCTTGGCGTCGATCAACAAGCCGAGCGTCAGACCGGCGAAGGGGAGCGTCGCGTGCACCACCCCCGCGGCGCGGTCCGCCGCGTTGGGGTTCTCGGGTTGCGCGGTCGAGAACACCAGCTGGTCGCCGACTTGATCGACTCGCGGCTGTTGGGAGAGCAGGAGGCCGACGGTGGCCGCCCAACCCGCCGCCCGATCGAACCCCGAGACGTACAACAGCCCGTAGTTGTACCCCCACTGGTAGTCGTTGGGTCCGAGGCTGTTCGAGGCGGTGCGCTTGGTGGCGAGGTTCGTGAGCAGGCCGTCCAGCCCCAGCCGCAGCCCCGCGGACTCGCTCCAGGTCCACGGCACGCTGCCGAGGGTCATCTGTCCCATGGCGATAGAGGCCTGCCGGACGCCGTCGGTGGTCGGTACCTCGAGGGTTGGGCCAAAATAGGCGTCGGCCTCGAAGTAGACGATCGGCAGGCGCTCCTCGTGGACCTGTTGCACGTGGAAGAAGGTGTCGAGGATGTCGATCGACTGGCTCTTCAGGTAGCGAAACTGGTCCACCGAAAGCGTGCGGGCCTGCGCCTTGCCGGTCGTGATCACCGCCACCAACAACATCGAATAGACGCCGCATCGTGGTTGCATTGCCCACAGCTTGTGAGACAAACGGCGCGGACGCAAGGTCGAGGGCGGAACCGTTCACGGGCGCCGTTCGCGAGATTGGGCGCCGATGCGCGGGGTACTCTGAGGTCAGGGTCCAGAGAGCCGGTAGCGCACCGTCACCCGCGCCCAATCGCTCGCCACTCGGGCGTAGTCGGGGCTGAAGCCCATCACCCCGACCGGCGTGGCCGCGAAGCGCAGGGTGTTGTCGGGACCGTAGATCAGGCGAGAGATGGTGGGCCCGTCGGTGGTGGTGACGCCGGACGGCGAGCCGGCCGCCCAGGTCGCGGCGGACGCCGCCGCAACGCCGAGGCCCGCCGGGGCCGAGAGCGGGGCGTTGTTGGTGGCGAGGAGCTCCCAGCCTGCGGGCGCCAGGGCCCACAGGGCGGTGCCGTCCACGTTGACCGTCCCCGGTTGGGTCGGGTCGCCCCACAGCTCCCAGCTGCCGTCAAAGAAGGTCGCGAAGCTCACCTGCACGCCGAAGGAGGTGATCGGCGCCAGCGCCGCGCCGGCCAGGTCGATGGTCGCCACCGCCTCGGCGCCGGGCTCGACGGCGACGGCGGCGGCGCAGCTCGGCGCGCCGTTGATCACGAGACAGGCGGTCCAAGCGTCGGTGCCGGCCGCGCCCGCATCGAGCACGAAGCGCAGCGACCAGCGGCGGTTGGCGCTCCGCGGCGCGGCGGCGCTCACCAGATCGGGCACCGGGATCACGGCGCCGCTGCCGATCGCCACGTGGTCGAGGACGACCGCATGCACCGGCGGGTCGAGGTTCTGACCCCGCGCGCCGGCGATCCATTCGACCGTCAGCGCCTCGACCAGGGTGGTCTCGGGCCACAGGTCGACGAAGCCAATGCGGCTCTCCAAAGGACCGGGACAGCCGGAGTCGAGGCTCAAACGGCCGTCGGTGACGCGGACCGCGGCCTCGCGCGCGCCGAAGCGGTGCGCCAGGGTCATGACGTCGTCGGCGACGAGGCCGCCCTCGGCTCGCAAGCAGATCGGCGCCGGCGCGGAGCCCGCCAGTCCGTCGCCGTAGCCGACGTACACTCCCCACTGGCCGGTCGGCACGTCGATCTCCCATAGCCGTGACGCGAGACCGGTGTTCAACGTGTTGCTGGAATCGACGCGGTCGTCGGGGGCGAAGGGGCTGTCGCGGTCGCGCGCCGTGGCCGTCTGGTCGAGGTCCCAGCCGTAGATCAAATCGTCGCGCTGGACGGGATAGGGCTCGCCGGTGTCGGCGGTGTAGCCCGCGGCCGGCGTCGATTCGCTGGCCTGGAAGTCGATGCCGAAGGTGAGGCGGTTGGCGAGCTCGGTGCCCGCCGCGGCGAGCCGCACCTCGTAGATCTGCGCCGGGCGACCGTCGCTCTGGGCCGCGTATGCCCAGGTGTCGGCGAGGTTGGTGCCGGCGGTGCCGAGACCGCCGAGCACGACCGTCCGGTTGCGCAAGGTGTCGGCGACCGCGGCGAAGCGGTGACGGGCCGGGGCATCGCCATCCCCTTCCGGATCGTCGATCTCGACGCGGCGCCATGTGCCTTGGCTCCGGTCGAAGGCCCAGACGCTGCGGCAGATGCTGGCCCCTGAGCCGTCGCAGCTCGGTTCGCCGGGGGTCTCATCGACGAGGCCGCCGAAGAGCAGCACCCGTCGGGTCCGGGGGTCGTAGACGAGCCGCGCGCCACTGCGCCCTTGGGGCGACAGGGCAGGGGCGACCGGCGTGAGGTCGCTCCACGCTCCCCCACCACTCAAGTCGAGCTGGTAGGTGGCGGCGCAGGGCAGACCGTTGCAGCCGCTGCCGCCGAAGACGATGACGGCGCGTGGGTTGGGATTGTCGAAGGGGACGAAGGTGGCGCTGGCGCCGCCGTGGGTGGGGCCGCTGCCCGCCGGCGACATCGCGATCCAGGCGTCGGCCGCGATCCCGAGGCGATAGGTCGCGCCGCCCGAGGTGATCAGCACCAGTCGCGGCCCGAACGGGTCGTACACCATGACGTGGTCGCGGTCGGCGACGCCGCTGGCGATGGCGCAGGGCAGATCCGAGCCGTCGAGGCACTTCCAGTCGGTGCCGTCCCAGACCGCGAGGTCGTCGAGGGGCGCGGCGCAGGGGCCGGGGGTCGAGAGGCCGCAGCCGCCGTGCAGCACCACGCCGCGGCCGGGGAAATAGGCCATCACGTGATCGAGGCGCGCCGCCGGCGCGTGGGCGGGAGCGCGTTGGACCCAGCCGGTTGGCGTGAGCTCCCAGGTGTCCCGCGTCGCGGCGGTGCCCGAGGCGCCGCCGAAGACGACCACGCGGTCACGCCCTTCGTCGTAGGCCGCCGCCGTCCCGCTCAAGGGGGGCAGCGGCTGGGCGGTCGGGAGGCGCAGGAAGCTGGGGCCGGTGAGGGTCGGGTGGGTGTCGCCGTCCGCGGCGGCCCACGCCGTTTGGTTGAGGGGTGCCCCGGGGCCTTGCGTTCGTCCGGCGAGGAGCGCGCGGCTCTCGTAGACCCTGCCGAGCTCGGGGAGGATGTTGCCGCGCATCCCCACGACCAGGACGCCGTTGCGCACCCGCACCGGATGGAGGGTCCGGTCACCGCCGGCGGCGCCGCTGGGATTGCCGGCCCGGTCCACCGCGACGACGTAGACCGCCTCGAGATCGCTCGGCGGCAGCTCGATCGCGGGGAAGCTGCCGTCGGCCTCGACCCAGACCCGACCGATCTCGATGGCGTCAGCACCGGAGTCGCCGAACACGAGGAGCAGGGCGGCCGGGGGCGGCTTGCCGTTGGGGCCTACGAAGGGGTCTTCCTGGGGCTCGTGCGCCTCGACGCTCACCGCGCCGGCGGCGCCGATGAGCTGGTGCCGATCCTTCCTGGCCGCGGTAGCGTCGCGCAGGGCGCGGCGGTGCACGAGGGCGGTCAGCGAGTCGACATCGGGGAGCGGTGGCCCGCTGTTGTCGACGACGACGCTCGCGATGTCGAGATCCGCAACGTTGCCGGCCACGTCGGTCAGCGTGGCGTGGATCGCCATGGTGCCGTCGGGGGTGAGCGTCCCGACCGCAACCGTCGCGACGTAGCTGGCCTCGCCGGCGCTCACCACCGGGCGCACCAGGCCGGCGGCGGTCACCAGCGGCAGGGCGCCCAGGGGCTCCGTGACGCTGAAACGCGCGATGACGTCGGTGCCGCTGGCGGCGCGGCTGACGTTGCCGAGGAGACCGGTGTCCGGCGCGACCATGTCGAGGCTCAAGCTGCCGGGGGCGATCCCGGGCAGCTCGGAATCCACGGCCACCAGATCATGGCGGTCGGTGGTGCCGAGGTTCCCGGCGACGTCCTCGAGCAGCACCTCGAGGCGCGCCGGCCCGTTGGCGGCGTCGGGCGGCAGGATCCCATCGTAGGTGTAGGTGAGGGCGCCGTCGTCGCTGCGGTAGGTGAGGACCACCGGCGTGCCGTCCGCCAGGATCAGGGTGAGGGCGGGCGCGGCGGCGAGGACCTCGGTGGCGGTGATCTCGACTCCGAAGGCGGCCGTCGGTCGCAAGCGACTCGGCGTGACGCTGGGATCGCCCGTCAGCGCCGGCAGCGAGTGATCGAGCGTCAGGCTCGCGCCGACGCTCACGTCGCTGCTGACGTTGCCCGACAGATCGACCAAGGTCACCACGACGGGCACCGTGCGGTCGGCCCCCTGGGCCGGCTCGACGTAGGTGAAGGAGAACGTCGACCCGCCCTCGTCGGCGCCGCGCCACGGCTCCGACTCGCCCGCCAGGTGCACCGCCGGCAGTGAGAACAGCGGCTCGCTGGCCGTGAAGCGCAGCTCGACCGTGCGCCCTGGAGCGGCCGGGGTCGGGCCGAAGCTGACCGAGCCGTCGACGATCGCCGGCGCTTGCAAATCGCCGGCGCGGGAGGCGCAAAGGCCGGTTGCCGGCCGGCACCGGAAGCCATCCGGACAGTCGGCGTCCTGGCTGCAGCTCACCCGGACGTTGTCGGGTAGCGTGGTTTGAACGTCGCAGGCCGCCGCCCAGAGGCTGAGCCCGAGGGACAGCCACAGGAGCGCGCCAAGACGTCGGGACCGCCTTCTCTTTCGCCTCATTTGCAGGAGGCTACCTGCTCGGCGGCGCGAGGTTAAGCGTCTAATCAAACCCCGGAGCCCAACAGGATCTGCGGCACCAGGGAATCCCCATCCTCCCGGAGCATGGCCACGAGCCGGCCGTCGCAAAGCCCACGAACAGGAGCTCGAGGATCGGGGAAGCCCTCGGGGAGGCGCCAGGTCGGCGCCAGCAACCGGCCGCGCGGCAGCGCCTTCTTTCCCGCGAGGCCCTTGAGCTCGCGCGCGGTGATGATTCGTGACGCACACCACGGCAAGAGCGCCTCGCCTTGGAGGTAGAGGCGCTCGCCGGGGCGGACGTCTTGCCACGGCCCGATGGCGGTGCGGCAAAGCGCCGTCAGGTGGGCGCCGCAGTCGAGGGCGCGGCCGAGGTCGCGGGCCAGCGCCCGGACGTAGTAGCCGCCCCGAGACACGAGCCGGAGGGTGCTCGCGTGCGGCAACGCGTGCGACACGAACCGGGCCTCGTGCAGATAGACCCGGGACGGCGGCAGCGCCACCGGCTCGCCCCGGTGCGCCTTGGCGTCTGCCCGCTCGCCGTCGATGCGTTTGTTGCTGTGCGCCGGCGGGATCTGCTGCTGCCACCCCAAGAACCCTGCGAGCACCTCCTCCAGTCGCCGCGGGGTGAGCGCCGCGGCATCGCCTTCCCGGAGCACCCGGCCGAAGAGATCGCCGTTGTCGGTCTCTTTGCCCCAGCAGATCTCGGCCTCGTAGGTCTTCGGCACGGTGTGCAGCAGGTCCATCAGCCGCGTCGCCGGGCCGCAGAGCAAGAGCAGCAGCCCTTCGGCGAACGGATCGAGCGCGCCGCCGTGGCAGACCGCGAGCTTGCCCTTGGCGGCAGTCGTCGTCAGCGCCTGCAGCACGGCCCGGCTCGTCGGGCCGGGCTCCTTGTGGACCAGGTAGATGCCGGCCGCGAGCGGCGCCGGGCGCGCTCGCGCCCTTGGGGCCGGGCGGCGCAGGTCGGCGTGCTCCTTCTCGTGGTGCAGCAAGCGGCGGCGCAGGCGCTCCAGGTCGTCGGCGAGCGGTGCCTTGAATGACAGCGCGGCGCCGGTCAGCGGCTGGCGCAAGCCGAGGGCGTAGGCGTGCAGCGCCAGGCGCGGTGCGGCCCGGGTGACGCCGGCCGGGGCGTACAGTGGATCGCCGAGCACCGGATAGCCCTTCTCGGTCAGGTGGATGCGGACCTGATGGGTGCGCCCGGTCTCGAGGCGCGCCTCGACCAACGACGCCGACGGCCCGAGGCGCTCGACCAGACGGAGGTGGGTGATCGCCTGCCGGCCGTCTGCGTCGCCCTCCTCCCACGCGGTGCCCCTGAGGCCGTCGCCGCGGTTGCGGACCAGCGTGCTGTCGACGGTGCAGGCCGCGTCGGGAAACGCCCCGGCGACGATCGCCAGATAGCGGCGCTCGATCCGATGCTCGAAGAGGATCTCCTTGATCCGCCGCTGGCAGACCTCGGTGAGCGCCACCATCATCAGGCCGGAGGTCGGCTCATCGAGGCGGTGCACCGGGTAGGCGGCGCCGAACAAGCGCGCCACGGTGGCGACGACGCTCCGATCGCCGGGCCGCCCTGCCGCGTCGACCGCCAGCATCCCCGGGGGCTTGTAGACCACCACCAGGTGCGGATCGCGGTGGATGATCGCCAGATCGACGTTGGGCTTGAGCCGGGTCGCAGAGCGCTTGATCGCGAGGCGCGTCACGTCCACGTCGCGGCCGCCGTCGGCGGTGGGGACGTCGTCGTAGAACACCTTGCCGGTCTCGAGGAGGGCGTGGATCTCCTTGTTGGAGAGCCCCGAGGCGCGGAGGTGGTCGAAGAGGCGCGGCATCAGGAGCGGGCTCTCGAAGGCATCGCGATGCTCCGGGCGGGCTCAACGGTCCGCGGCGTCGAGGCCGACTTCGGCGAGCTCCAAGCGCAGCTCGCGGGCCTGGCGCTCGAGCGCCGGCAGCTCGTCCTTGGTCACCATCACGATCGAGGTGCCGCGCTTGCCGGCCCGGCCGGTGCGGCCGGCGCGGTGCAGGTAGGCCTGCTTGTCGTTGGCGAGCTCGAAGTGGATCACCCACCTGAGGTCCTTGATGTCGAGGCCGCGCGCCGCGGCGTCGGTGGCCACCAGCACCCGCGCCGCCCCGGACCTCAGCGCCTCGATGGCCTGCTGGCGCTGGCGCTTGTCGGCCTCGGCGCTCAGCGTGGCGCAGGGGATTTGGTGGTTGACGAGCGCGTGGAACAGCTTCGGCACCGTGTAGCCCTTGTGCACGAACACCAGCGCCCGGTCGATGTCGAGGCCGCGGATCAGGCGGACGAGCGCGCTCTCGCTGCGCTCGGCGGCAAACACCATGAAGCGGTGCTCGATGTTCTGCGGCAAAGGCGACCGGTCGACGCTCGGGCGCAGGCGCTCTTCGTGCATGGCCTCGCGCGCGAACGCCTCGGCGCGCTTCGCGATCGTCGCGCTCGCGAGGATGATCTGGGCCTCGAACTCGGGTCGCGAGCACACCTCCTTGAGCTCGGCGTCGTTCTGGTCCGAGAGGATCTGATCGACCTCGTCGAGCACCAGCGCCTTGATGCTCTTGGTCTTGACCTTGCGCGCGAAGATCATCTCCAGCACCCGCCCCGGCGTGCCGGCGATGATCTGCGGGTGGGCCTTGAGCTTCTCCTTCTGGCGCTCGATGTTGCCGCTGCCGACGAGCGAGGTGCTGCGGACGCCTTGCGCCTTGTACGCTTCGACGGTGCGCAGGATCTGCATCGCCAGCTCCGGCGACGGCGCGATGATCACGGCGCGAAAGTCAGGCTCGCGCCCGGCCCGTTGCAGCAGCGGCAGCACGTAGGCCAGGGTCTTGCCGGTGCCGGTGCCCGATTGGATGATCACGTCCTTGCCGGCGAGCACCAGCGGGATGGCGCGCTGCTGCACCGGGGTCGGGGCCTCGATGCCGTCCTTGCCGAAGCACGCCGCGAGCCGGTCGTCGATGTCGAGGCCGGTGGAAGCGAACGGGTGCGACACGGGGGGGGACGGGAGGCTGCGAGGCAGGGGAGGGACGCCGAGGTCGCGGCGCGGGCGGTCAGTCGCGCTGGAAGTGCAGACCGACGCCGTCGATCTCGTTGTCGTGGCTGTAGCCGACCCACTGGACGGTCGCGAGCACCATCATCGGTTGCTCCCGCCACTCCGGGCGGTAGGTCAAGACCACGGTGTCGCCCGGCTCCATGAACGACAGGACCTTCATCCGGGCGTCGTCGCCGTTGGTCGACGGCAACACCGGGGTGAAGAACACGCCGCCGCCGCTCACGTCCCGGACCAGCCCCTGGGTGAGGTTCGCGCCGAGCTTGCACTCGGCCCGCCACTCTACCGGTACGCGAGGCTCGTCCCGACGGTTACTCATCGTCACGCTCATGACTACCTCCAGGGCAGAAGACCGACGCCCGCGGCCACGACCATACGCCGCTGGCGCCAATATAGCTATTCCGACTTCGCGGCATACAGAGCCACAACCCGGGCCTCTCGGTCAAGCGACAATCACTCATGGCGACGGGGTCGCGATCGCCGGCGCCGGCGCGTCAGGGGTGGAGGCTTTGACGACGCCGCAGGCGATCCGCGCCCCCGAGGCGCCGGTCGGCTGGGTCTTCAGGTCGTCTACCAAGGCGTGGACGATGACGCCGCGACCGACCAGATCGGCCGGGCCGCCGTCGGCGAGCGACACCCCGAGCTTCGTCAACGCCACCTGCGCGACTCCCAGCCTGTCGGCCGTCAGGTTGCCGAGGTCGCCGGCGTGGGAGTCGGCGGCGTCCATCGGTCCGTGCATCGTGGCCATCGGGTTGAAGTGGCCGCCCGCCGAGGCGCCGTCGGCGGCGCTGCAGTCGCCCTTCTCGTGCACGTGGAACCCGTGCGCGCTGGTCGGCGGCAGCCCCTCGATTCGGCCCTCGATCTTCACGCCGGCATCGACCCGGGTGAGCGTCAACCTGCCGTGGACCCCGCTCGTCCCGAGCGCCGCGATCTCTGCGGCCGCGGTGACCACGGCCAACGGCGCCGGAGTTGGACCGGGGGCCGGGTGTCCCTCGGTCGCGCCATGGCCGCACCCCGCGAACAGCGGCAGGGCGAGCGCTAGAGCGAGCCCTGTCGAAGCGGGCGCGGATCGCTGGCACATGACGGCCTCCCGGCGTGATCGTGCACTACACTAGTCACGATTGCGCCCGCGCCAAGGTCGAGCGCCGCGCCCGATGGCGGGCGGTCCCCCGTGAACGGAAACTCGCGCGCTAGTGAGTGTCGACGTAGGTCTTGAGCTTCGTCATCGCCGCGGTGCCGACGTAGGCGACCGCCGCGAGCTCCTCGATCGTCGCGATCGGCCGCGCGGCGACGATGTTGGCCGCGGCCCGGCTGTCGAGCCCGACGTCGACGTCGAGGACCGTCTCCGTCGCGGTGTTGCACAGATCGAGGATCGCCGTCACTTCGGCGCCCGTGAGCGTAACGCCCTCGACCGTGACGTCTTGGGCGGTGCCGCCGCCCCCATCGCCGCCGCCCCCATCGCAGGCGGTGTCCGGCAGGCAGGTCTTGTAGGCGTCGGCGGCGTCTTGCACGCAGCTCGAGCCCGTCGGGCAGACCGGCGACGCGGTGCAGTCCTGGGCGCAGAACGCCGGCGCGCCGCTCGCGTCCGGGATCCAACAACCCGCGCTCACGCCGTCGCCGCAGGTGGGATCGCTGGTGCAGGGCGTACACGTCGCCACCGTCCCGCCGCCACCACCACCACCGCCACCACCGTCGCCACCGTCACTACCGCCGCCCCCGTTGGTGTCACAGTGCGCATCGATGCTCGAATCGGTGACGCATGCCCCTGGAGCGCAGTTGGTGCCGGAGCTCCAGGTGCCGCCGACACAGACCTGCAGGACGCTGTTGCTGCAGCGGCTGTCGTCGTCCATGCACGTCGGGGCGGGGTCGTCGTCGGTCGGGACGGAGGTGCCGGTCGGGGGGGTGGTGTCGGTGCGGTTCGTCGTCGCGTTCTGGGCCGCCTTCTTGGCCGGGCGGTTCGCGCCGCCGCAGCCCCAGGCGGACATCAGCGCCACCGCGCACACCCCGAGCTTGCTCGCACGGTTCGTGGCTCTGCTCATCGGCGACCTCTCCTTCGCTCAGTCCATCCGCCGGCGGCAGGCAACCGTGGTGGCCGCCGGCGCCGAAAAGCTAGTACGCTCGAAATCGGCTGACAATAGATATCGACAATCGCGGGAGGGAATTGGTAGGAGTTACACCTACATGCGGCACGGGCACGGACGACGGGGATTGCGGCGCGCGCCGCGGGGGTGCGATGTGGTGCGGCTGCGCCTGGTGTTCGTTGGGCTGGCGGTCGGCCAAGCTCTTCCGGCTTGCACCTACAGCGCGCTCCCTTTGAGCTCGACGCCGGCCGGGGCTGACGCGGCGGCGGATGCCGGGAGCGGCGACGGCTGCAACGGCGCCGGGTGCGGTGACGCCGGTGCGCCGTCGTTGAACTTCGATCCTCTCGCCCACGCGTTCGGCGCCACGCAGGTCGGGACCCCGACCGCGGCCGTGATCTTCACGCTCGCGAACCGCGGCGCGGTGGCGGCGAGCGGCTGTGCGGCGCCTGCCATCAGCGGCGATGCGGCCGCTGACTTCGCGATCGTCCTCGACACCTGTGGCGCTGCGGAGCTGGCGCCGGGCACCAGCTGTGCGGTGACCGTGCGGGCGCGGCCGCTCACGGCCGGGGAGAAGAGGGGCACGATCACCCGGGCCTGCGTCATCGGCGGCACGGTCACCACGACCACCGACGGTCTGACGGCGATTGGCGAGGTGGCGACGGCGCCCGCCTGGGTCGGTGCGGCGCCGACCACCGGCTACTTCACCCCCGGTCCGACCGGCGGAGGCACCGGCGACGGCCACGTCGTGGAGCCGGGCGGCATCTACGTCGACCCGGCCGGCTTCCTCTACGTCTCGACTCGCGGCCCGACCAATCGGGTGTTGAAGTTCGATCTCACCGAGAAGCGCTACGTCGGCTGGATCGGCGCGGTCGGCGCCACGCCCACCGGCGGGTGGAGCGGCTGCACCGGTGTCGTCAGCGGCGACGTGACGCCCGGGTGGTGTGTCGGTGGCGCGTCGGTCGGCTCGCGCGCCGACGGCGGCTTCGACGGCCCGCGCCACATCACCGGCGACGGGGTGTACCTGTACGTCAGCAACGGCGACGGCGGCTCGGTGCAGAGGGTCGAGGCCGGGAGCGGCGCCTCCGCCGGATGGATCGGTCGCGTCGCCGTGACGCCGACCGGTGGCGCGACCGGCTGTGACGCCGCCGCAGCGCACACCCAGACGCCCGGGTGGTGCCGGGGCGGCTTTGCGGAGCCGGCGGCGACCGACGGCGTCGTGGACGGCAGCCTCGGGCTCCCGGGTCAAGGCATGGGCCCGGCCGGCCTGTGGCTGGACGGCAGCTACCTGTACGTCGCCAACCCCGCGGTGGGCCGGGTGCAGCGCTACGATCGGGCGACCGGCATGTTCGCCGGCTGGATCGGCGCCATCGGCGCGGCGACGCCGAGCGGGTGTGTGGATCCCACGAACACCGTCTCGTCGACCTGGTGTCAGGGCGGTCGGTCGGCCTCGCCGCCGATCGGCATCTCGAGCCTGGACGGCGCGTTGAGCGAGCCCTTCGACGTCACCGGGGCCGACCAGTACCTCTACGTCGCGGACGTCGAGGTGATCCATCGCTTCGATCGCGCGACCGGGGCGTTCGCGGGCTGGCTGGGAGCCGCCGGCTCGACCAAGCCGACCGGGACCGCCGCCACTTGCGCCAGCGCCGCGTGGGGCGCGTTCACCGGCGCGTGGTGTTTCGGCGGCAGCGCGTGGTACGGCCGCTCCACCGACGGCACCATCGGCTACGCGCGCGGCATCCAGAGCGACGGCACCCACCTCTACCTGACGGCCTCGTACTTCGACGATTTCAACGGCGTCGAGCGCTACAGCCTGGCGGGTGCTTTTGCGGGCTGGGTCGGGGGCGTGGACCTGACGCCCGCGGACGGGGTGTCGCCGACCTGCGGCGCCGGAGCGCCGGGCGCGGTGACGCCCGGTTGGTGTGCCGGCGGTTCGGGCCAGGGGGGGGTGGCGGACGGCATGCTGCTCGGGCCGACCGCGATGACGGTTGCCGGCACGACGCTGTTCGTCGCCGACACCAAGAACCACCGCGTGGCGACCTTCGACGCCGGAACCGGGGCGTTCACCGGGCACATCGGCCAGGTGGTCGCGCCGGCGGCGTGGGCGACGAGCGGCCTGCCGGCGTTCGGGATCAGCCCCGACTACGTAATCGACACGCCGAGGGCGGTCGGGGTGGACGCGGGCTTCATCTACGTCGCGGACGACTGGAACAGCCGGGTGCTGCGCTTCGACCTCTGGAGCGGCGCGAGCCGCGGTTGGGTGGGGACCGTGCGCCTGCCGCCGACCGGTGGGGCGCCCGGCTGCGCGGCCGCGATCCCGGGCGACGACACCCCGGGGTGGTGCACCGGCGGCGCCGCGGAGATCGGTGGCAGCACCGGCGGCGCCGGCGGGTGGGGCACGGTCGGCGTGCTCGCCGACGGCGGCAGCGTCTTCGTCGCCACCTATCAGGACAACCGCATCCTCAAGTTTGACGCGCCGACCGGGGCCTACATCGGGTGGATCGGCTGGCTCGACTACGGCAACCTGCCGAGCGGCGGGGCCCCGGGCTGCACCGCGCCGACCACTCTGTCGACGCCCGGCTGGTGTCGGGGCGGCGGCAGCAGCTACGGTCTCGGGGACGGCGGCGTCGCGACGCCGTGGCTGACGGGGTTCGCGGCGGACGGGACGTACCTGTACGTGGCGAACGACAACGGCCGGATCACCCGCCACGTCGCGGCGAGCGGGGCGTTCGCCGGTTGGGTCGGGGCGGTGGCCACCGTCGACGGGCTCGCGGGCATCGGCGGCACCGTCGGCTGCGAGGCGCTGGCCCCGGGCGACGTCACGCCCGGTTGGTGCGTCGGCGGCACGGCCCAGCTCGGCGCCGCCGACGGCATGTTCGACAGCCCCTATGGCCTGTCGCTCGCCGGTGGCTATCTGTACGTGGCGGATCACTGGAACGCGCGCGTCGTGCGCTACGACGTCGCGAGCGGCGCCTACCGCGGCTTTATCGGCACCGTGGAGACGACCCCGACCGGTGGCGCCGCCGGCTGCACCAGCACCGACGCCGGCGCGTTCACGCCCGGGTGGTGCTTCGGTGGGACCTCACAGTACTGGGACCTGCGGCCGGGCTTTGATTGGGTGAACGGCGTCTTTGTCGACGGCAGCGACCTCTTCGTCACCGACAGCGCCAACACGATCCAGAAGCTGACGCTCGCCGGGGACGCGGTGACGTTCGTCGGTTGGCGCGGGCGGGTGGCCGAGCCGCCGACCGGCGGCGATCCGGGGTGCACGGCGGCCGCGGTCGGGGAGCTGACGCCCGGGTGGTGCACCGGGGGCGCGGTGGACGGTGGCTACGGCTCGGTCGAACCGGTCGGCGCGCTCAGCGACGTCGGCCTGATGAGCGGCGACGCCAACTACCTCTACGTCGCCGACGCCGGCAATCACCGCGTGCTGCGTTTTCCGCGCTGAGGCCGACGTCGCCCGGCCCTTGACGGACGGCGCCCGGCGCCCCAACTCAAGCCTGCAGCGGCACACCCGAGAAGGAGGGCGCTATGAGAAGCTCGAGCCTGAAGACCACGACCATTCGCCAGAAGGCCGTCGTGCCGGCGCCGCCGGACGCGGTCTACGAGGCGTTCATGAACCCCAAGCTCCACACCCGGGTCACGGGCTCGAAGGCGACCGGCAGCAACCGGGTCGGGGGCCGCTTCACCGCCTGGGGCGGCTACATCAAGGCCAAGAACCTCAAGCTCGAGAAGGGGCGCAAGATCGTCCAGGCCTGGGAGACCGTCGAGTGGCCGAAGAACTACCCGCCCTCGACCTTGGAGCTGACCTTCAAGCCCACGGCCGGCGGCACCGAGATCTCGATGGTGCAGTCCAAGGTGCCGTCGCGGGCCGCGAAGGATTGCCGCGCGGGGTGGCCCGACGCTTATTGGAAGCCGCTCTCCGAGTACTTCGGCAGCAAGAAGTAGCGGCCGGCCGCGCGCGCTACGGGCGCCGCGGCATCCCCGGGAGGGCGTTGGCCTCGAGGAGCCCGAGGATCCGGTCGATCCCCTCGGGGGTGTCGAGCAGGGCGGTGTACTCGCCGAGCAGGTCGCCGTAGCGCGCCCGAATGCGCGCGATGGTCTCGCTGCAGTTCAAGGCCAACGACGTGGTTCCGGGAATGAAGCCTGGCATCGCATCCTCCGATCTCGAGTCACGACTCCCGCGCAGGAGCCGCTCCAATTGTGCGGGCACCGTTACCGCTCGACAAGTTTTCGGCGCCCGTGACTCGACCAGATTCGACCCCGGCCGTGGTTGCCATCGCCGGCGGCGCTTGATAGCTCCCGCCGCGAGGCGAGCATGACCCGCGTTGACACCCACGGCGACGAGCGCAGCGGACGTCTCGGCATCATCGACGCCGACCTTCCGGCCGAGACCCCGTTTCGGCTGCAGCGGCGCTTCGACCGCCTGGCGCGGCTCTACGGTCAGCCGGCGGTGGAGCGGCTGCTCGCGGCGCGGGTGGTGGTCTTCGGACTCGGCGGCGTCGGCGGCTTCGCGGCTGAGGCCCTGGCGCGCTCGGCGATCGGCCACCTGATGCTCGTCGACTTCGACGAGGTGTGCATCACCAACAGCAACCGTCAGCTGCAGGCGTTGGCGTCGACGGTGGGCAAGTCGAAGGCGGCGCTGCTGTGCGAGCGCCTGCGGCAGGTGAACCCGCAGGCCAAGATCGAGGCGCAGGCGGCGTTCTTCGAGCCGGAGACCAGCGAGGCGCTGCTCGCCGCACCGTGGCCCGGGCCGTCGCCGCACTACGACTTCGTCGTCGACTGCATCGACAACCTGCGATCGAAGGCGCACCTCCTGGTGTGCTGTCAGCGCCAGGGCATCCCGGTGGTCTCGGCGATGGGCGCCGCCGGCAAGACCGACCCGACCCGGATCCGCATCAAAGATCTGGGCGAGACCGACATCTGCCGCCTGGCGCAGCAGCTGCGCAAGTCGTTGCGCCAGAAGCACGGCCTGCCGAAGGGGCGCGGCGCGCTCGGGATCACCGCGGTGTACTCGGACGAGGAGCGCCGTTGGCCGCGGCGCTTGCCCTACGACGGCGACGCCGGCTTCCGCTGCCTGTGTCCGAACAAGCACCCGAAGCACAACTGTGAGCAGCGGGCGCTGATCGACGGCACCGCGGGGTTCGTCACCGGCGCCTTCGGGCTGGCGTGCGCCGCCCACGTCGTCAATACGTTGGTGGGGGACCTGCCCGGCCAGGCGCCGCCGGCCCCGAAGCCCGCGAAACGGGTACGGCGACCGGCGCCCTAGCGGCCGCTACAGGCCGAACGAGCGCCGGAGAAGGGCGACCAGACCTTCGGCGTCACGATCGGTGCCGCCGACCGCGGTCGAGCTCACCCGCACCGAGACGTGCTGCAGGTCGCCCCAGGGCCACCAGGTGGCGTAGACCACCGTGCCGGGGCCGGCGCCGCTCGCGAACAGCTCCTGGCCTTTGCGCAAGCCGCCGGTGCGCTTCGCGAGCGCGCCGATGGCCGGCGGCGCGCCGCCGATGCTGACGGCGTCGAAGCGCAACACGAACGCGCGGCCGAGGAGGGCGCGAACCGGCTCCAGGTCGGTCTTGCCGAGCACCGTCAACACCGCGCTCGAGTAGTCGTCCCACTCCCACTTGCAGGGCTTGCCGGCTGCCTTGATCAGCGGCTCGCAGACGCTCGTGAGCGTCCGGTCCGCGTTCGCGTCTGCGGTCATCATCGGTCGATCCTCCGTAGGCCGATGCATCCAAACAGGGTTCGCGGGCCGACGCAAACCCTCGGCCGTCGACCCGACCCTGGCGGCGCGATGCGGTCGCTGTTGACCAACGCCGGAGGCGGATTGATACTCGCCGCAGGTCGGCCCGGTCGCGCCGCGACGTCGTTCGTGCGCCGGCGCCCGACGCGGGGGCAAACATGCGCTGCGGGTTCGTGTGGTTGTTGTTGGCGGCGAGCCCGGCCGCGGCCGGAGACCAGGCGCGCCTCGGACTGTTCAACCTCAAGGTCGTCGGTCTGAACCCGGCGCTGGCGGAGGCGGGGATCGACGCGCTGGCGAGCGCCATCGGCAAGATGAACGCCGGCGAGGTCGTGACCGCGAGCGAGCTGAACGCTCTCCTCGAGGCCGAGAAGCGCAACGACGCCCTCGGCTGCGACGACGTCACCTGCCTGGTCGAGATCGGGATCGCGGCCGGCATCGAGCGCCTGGTCGCCGGCAGCCTGACCAAGGCCGGCGACAAGCTCGTCGTCAGCCTGCAGCTGATCGACGTCCAACACGCGAAGGTGAAGGAGCGCGTCACCCTGGAGTGGCGCGGCGCCGAGTCCGGTTTTGCGAGCCTCCTCGCCGCGGCCGCCGAGCTGCTGCTGGTGTCGCCGACCGCGCGCGCCCCCGGCAAGATCGCGCTCGCCGGCGCACCGCCGGGCGCCGAGTGGCGGATCGGCCAGCAGCCGATCCAAGGGCCGACGAGCGCCGATCTCGACACCGGGGTCTACAGCGTGCGGGTCGAGGCGATGGGCTACACCACGCTCGAGACCCAGGCGGTGGTCCGCGCCGGCCAGACGACGACGGTGGCGGCGGCGCTTCGCCCCTCGGGGGCGGGCGCGGTGGTCGGTCTCGGCGTCGCGCTCGGGGCGTTCAAGCCGACGAACGGCGATCTCGCCACCCGGCGTTCGGGCCTGGCCCTCGACGCGGTGTACTGGCACGAGCTCGGCGCGTTGGCCATCGAGCCGCGCTTCGGCATGCGGTGGGACGTCCGGCCCGACGAAGAGGCCGACTATCTCGAGGTCGTCGGCGACGTCGGCGTCCACTGGCTGGTCCTGCACCGACCGACGACGCCGTTCGTGGGCGCCGGGGGCGGGGCGCGCTGGCTGCGGCGCAAGCACCAGGAGACCTTCGTGTTCGGCAACGTGGTGCGGACCACCGCGCGCCGGGTCGTCGAGGAGGACGGCTACGGCGTCGGCGGCTACGGTCGCGCCGGGGTGTTGTTCTTTCGCGACGCGTCGGTCCGCGGCTCGGTGAGCCTCGACTACGAGCTCGCCTACTTCGGGGAGGACGACCGTCCCCAGGGGCTGCGGGTGGCGCTGGGCTTTGTCTTCTAGCGCTGGAGGCGAGAACCATGGGCCAGATCAGCCGAAGGACGTCTTTCCTCGCGCTCTTGTCGGTGACCGGCTGCGGCACGAGCCCCGGCGAGTCCGGCGGCGGCGGGCCGCCGGTCTACGACGCCGATGTCTCAGGCACCTGGCTGCTCTCGGGGCGCGGCAGTCGCACCGGTTGCGCCGACAAGGTCTTGGACGGTGACTTTTCGCTCGACGGGATGGTGCCGCTGCAGGTGCGGCAAGCGCCGCAGGCGGGACTGCCCGACACGCTGAGCCTGGTCGAGACCGTCGACGTGCCGCCAGGGACGACCTTCAGCTTCCACGGCACGGTCTCCGGCGCCGCGGTGCGCTTCAACACCGTAGAGCAGGGGACCGGTTATCGGCTGCTGTTCAGCTTCTCGGGCGAGGCGAGCGCGGCGTTTGTCTCCGGGACGTTCACCGGCGACGGGCCGGAGGACTGTAGCGCCACCGGCACGTTCGAGGTGGTGATCACCGGTCAGGCGGCGACGGACGGCGCCGCGGGCGGTGATCCGGGCGCCGATCCCGCACCCGCGGAGCCGGCGGTGGCGGACCCCGGCAAAGACGGCGCCGGCGATGCACGCACCGGAGACGGCGTTGGCGTGCGTGTCGGTGACTTCGAGGATCGGCTCGGGTTGAGCTGCCATTGTCGTGGCACGCCGTGGGTCTCGCCGCTCGCGGTGGCGCTTTCGCTCGGGCTCTGTCGCCGGCGGCGAGCAGTTGCTTCGCGACCCGACTCCCGCTAGCGTCTTCGGACCATGGGCCCTGCCTTGCAAGTAAGGCCGGCCAGGACAGCGAACGCCGCAGAGAGCGTGCTGGACCTCGTCGGCAACACCCCGCTGCTGCATCTCTCTCGATTTCAACCCAAAGACGGCGCCGACCTCTACGCCAAGCTCGAGTTTCTGAACCCGGGCGGCAGCGTCAAGGACCGCGCGGCGCTGGAGATGATCAAGACCGCCGAGGCCACCGGGCACCTGCTGCCGGGGGCGACGATCATCGAGCCGACCTCGGGGAACACCGGCGTCGGGCTGGCGCTGGTCGCGGTGATGCGTGGCTACCGTGTGATCGTGGTGATGCCGGAGAAGTTCACCGGCGCGAAGTCCGTCGTGATGCGGGCATTGGGCGCCGAGATCGTGCTGACGCCGACCGCGCAGGGGATGCTCGGGGCGATCAGCCGGGCCAAGGAGCTCGTCGCCCAGATCCCCGGCTCGTTCATGCCGCAGCAGTTCGAGAACGTCGCCAATCCGGCGGCGCACTACAAGACCACCGGGGCCGAGATCTACGCCCAGCTGGGGAAGGTTCCCGACGCTGTCGTGCTCGGCGCCGGCACCGGCGGCACCTTCTCGGGGGTGGCGCGCTACCTCAAGGAGCGGGGCAAGGTGCACGCGGTGCTGGTCGAGCCCGTGGGCTCGGTGTGGGGCGGCGGCCCGGCGGGGCTGCACAAGACCGAAGGCATCGGCCAGCCGTTCTGGCCCGCGGTCATCGAGCGCTCGCTCATCGACGAGATCTTGACCATCAGCGACGAGGACTCGTTCGCGGCGGTGAAGGAGTTGGCGCGACGCGAGGCGCTGCTCGTCGGCGGCTCGTCGGGCGCCGCCGCCCACGCCGCGAAGATCGTCGCCGCCCGGCTCGGCAAGGGCGCCACGGTGGTGACCCTGTTCCCGGACGCCTTCGAGCGTTACCTCGGCAAGGGTATCTTCGAGAACCTCTGACCCGCCGCCGGCGCCGCGCGCCCTTTCCATTGCGGCTCGCATGGCGATATGCCATGGGCCGAACGGAGGGCACGGTCCGGCATGCGGGTGCGACGCTGGTGGTGGATAGTCGCGATCGTCGTCGCGGTCATCGGGGTGGCGGTGGTCTCCACGACCGCCGCGGTCGGCGTAGTCTCGGAGCGGCGCCGCATTCTCCTGCAGCACGCCGAGAGCGAGGTGGTCTCGGTCGCCGAGTCGGTCGCGACCATGGTCCACGATCGCGAGCGCGACATGCGCAACGACATGAGCCGGGTGATCGAGGCCAGCAAGTACGCCAGTCACTCGCGGGAGCGCACCCTCGAGCTGGTGCGCTCGCACCTGATCGGTCTCAACCGCTCGACGCGGCACTACCTGCGGCTGTGGTACCTCGAGGAGGGCAAGGTCGTCACCGAGGTGTCGGGCTTTCGGCTCTCGGAGGTGCCGCTGCCGAAGATCTCCCCGGCCGAGCTCAAGGAGATCGACAAGCAGGCGCGCGCCAACCCCGACAGCATCGCCGGGTTCCAGGCGAGCGTGCCGATCGATTCGCCCTACGACTCGTTGCGTCTGCTCGGCCTCGCGAACCGCCGCGGCGACTCGACCGTCGTCTTGCTGGTGAACATGCGCTCGGTGTTCGACGCGCTGCAGGCGCGGGCGACGTTGCCGGGGCTGGACCTGTGGGTCGTCGATCTCGACGGCTCGGTGCTCGTCGATCCGGAGAGCCCGTGGCACAAGGAGGTGCTGGCGGCGATCCGCAGCGGGCCGCCGAACGGCCAGACCCGCCTCGGGCCCTCGCCGTCGCTCTGGCCGTTCTCGACCGAGGGCCTGGAGTCGCAGATCCTGGCGTGGCGCACGGTCGCCGGGCAGCCGTTCCCGTGGGCGACCGCGGTCGCCGCGCCGCTCGATTCGGTGACCGGCGAGGTGCACGCGGTCGCGGCGGTGGCGCTGCTCTTGGCGTCCTTGGTGTTGATGGGGGTGTTGACGGTGGCGGCGCTGCTGTTCTACCTCGCCAATCGCCAGGTGCAGCTGAAGGAGCGCCTCGAGTCGCTGGCGATGATCGACACCCTGCGCGAGCAGCTCTTGCACCTCGAGAAGCTGTCGACCATCGGCCAGGTGGCGGCCGGGGTCGCGCACGAGATGGGCACGCCGCTCGGGGTGATCGCGATCCGCATCGAGCAGATGCTGGAGCGGGCGACCGACGACAAGCAGAAGAGCGCGCTGACGGTGATGCGCGAGCAGATCGATCGCATCAACCGCATCATCCGCTCGCTGCTCGACTCGTCCCGGCCCACCGCGGCGCGGATGCAGCCGCTGTCGGTGCGCGACGCCACCCGCCAGGTGGCGGAGCTCGTGGCGCAGCGCTACGAGGCCAAGAAGATCAAGCTGACGGTCGAGGTGCCGGAGCAGATGCAGGTGTTCGCGAACCCGGATCAGTTCCAGCAGGTCTGCCTGAACCTGCTGGTGAACGCCGGCGACGCCTGTCGCCCGGGAGACCACGTGGTGGTGCGCGCCCTGGAGACGCCTGACGACAGCGGCCGGGTCGCGGTCGAGATCGCCGACTCCGGGCCCGGGATCCCGGAGGCGGTGATGCCCTCGATCTTCGAGCCCTTCTTCACCACCAAGCCGCCGGGCGAGGGCACCGGCCTCGGGCTCACGATCGTGCGCGAGATCATGCAGCGCCACGAGGGCAAGGTCGAGCTGAAGAGCGGCGGCGCCGGGACCCACGCCGTGACCTGGTGGCATGTTCAAGACCCGCAACACGAGGCCGCGAGCGACCGCAACCGGCCGCAGGCGATCTCCGCCCTTGAGAAGGTGGGAGCATGAGCACTGACAAGACGCCCGGCGCCCGGATCCTCGTCGTCGACGACCACCCGGAGATGGCCGAGGGGCTCGCCGACTACCTCGGCGACCACGGCTACGAGGTCGACACCGCGGTGAACGGCCGCGACGCGGTGCAGATGCTGTCGGCCTCGAGCTACGACGCCTTGATCACCGACCTGAGGATGAAGGACCTGGACGGCATGGACGTGCTGCACGCGGCGCACGAGCGCGACCCGCGGCTACCGGTGTTCATCATGACCGCCTACGGCTCGATCGAGAACGCCATCGAGGCCATCCGCCGCGGCGCGTTTCACTACTTCTCCAAGCCCTTGAAGACCGAAGAGGTCCGCATCTACCTCGAGCGGGCGCTGAGCCTGCGGCAGTTCGAGCGCTCGCACTCGAGCCTGCTCAAGGAGATCCAGGAGCGCTACACCTTCGAGTCGATGGTCGGGCGGTCGAGCAGCATGCGCCGCATCTTCGATCTGGTCGATCGGGTCGCCGACAGCCCGGCCGCGGTGCTGATCACCGGCGAGAGCGGCACCGGCAAGGAGCTGATCGCTCGCGCCATCCACTTCCGCGGCGCCCGCAAGGATGGTCCCTTCGTGCCGATCAACTGCGCCGCGATCCCCGCGACCCTCATCGAGAGCGAGCTCTTCGGCCACGAGGCCGGGGCGTTCACCGGGGCGCACAAGCCGCGGCCCGGCCTGGCGGTCGAGGCCCACGGCGGCACCTTGTTCCTGGACGAGGTCGGCGAGCTACCGCTCGAGTTGCAGCCCAAGCTGCTGCGCGTGCTCCAGGAGGGCGAGGTCCGCCCGGTCGGCTCGGACAAGACCCGCAAGGTCGACGTCCGCATCCTCGCGGCCACGAACACCGACCTCTCCGACAGCGTCAAGGCCGGGCGCTTCCGCCCCGATCTCTTCTACCGGCTGAACGTCGTGCCGATCGAGGTGCCGCCGCTGCGCCAGCGCCAGGAGGACATCCCGATCCTCGCCGAGCGCCTGTTGCAGCGGGCCATCGCCGCCAACCCCCGCCTGCGCGCCCGGCAGCTGTCGGCGCCGGCGGTGTCGGTGCTGCTCGGCCATTCGTGGCCGGGCAACGTCCGCGAGCTCGAGAACGCCGTCGAGCGCGCCGCGACCCTGTGCACCGGGGAGATCATCGGCGACGCGGACTTGAAGTTCCTCGCCGCCGAGGCGCAGCAGGACCCCCTGCAGCAGGTGATGGTCGACTTGCCGCCGCTTCGGGACCTGGAGGCGCGCTACATCAACTACGTCCTCGACCGCACCGGCGGCAGCAAGGTGAAGGCCGCCGCGATCCTCGGCGTCGATCCGTCGACGCTGTACCGCCGCGAGAAGGCGGGTGCCTAGCGGCGTCGACGCGGCTCTCCGCCGGCCTGCATTGACAGCGACGACCCTGCCCTGTATTCATATCTGATAGGTATGAAATCCGCATGAAGGTCAGTCAGAAAGCCACCTATGCGTTGCGGGCCATGCTCGAGCTCGCCCGGCGCGGGAGCGGGTCGGGGTGGATGCGCTCGGCGCAGATCGCCTCCGGCGCCGAGATCCCGGAGAAGTACCTCGAGGCGATCATGGTCGAGCTGTCGCGCGCTGGTCTCGTCGAGAGCCGGCGCGGGCCGGAGGGTGGGCATCGACTGGCGCGGGCAGCGACCACCATCACCGCGGCGGAGGTGGTGACCGCGGTCGAGGGGCCGTTGAAGCTGACCGCCGACGCCAAGCCGCGCGGCAAGGGGGCGCGCGAGCTCGCGGAGTCGACGGCGGAGCTGTGGGCGGAGGCGAGCGCCGCCCTGCGCCGGGTGCTCGAGGCGGTGACTCTCGACGAGCTGTTGCGCCGGGCGCAGACGCGCCGGGGGCTGGCGGACTTTGACATCTAGCGGCGAGCCTACTACAAACGCGGCCGTGGCCCCCGCGGGCCGGTCGGAAAGGGGCGAGCGATGCGGATCTTCGACGACAACAGCTTGAGTATTGGCAACACGCCGCTGGTCCGGCTGCGACGGGTCACCCAGGGGTTGCAGGCGACGATTCTCGCGAAGATCGAGGGCCGCAATCCGGCGTACTCGGTGAAGTGCCGCATCGGCGCCAACATGATCTGGGCCGCGGAGCGCGACGGCCACCTGAAGCCCGGCAGCCGCGACAAGGTGGTGGTCGAGCCGACGAGCGGCAACACCGGCATCGCGCTGGCGTTCGTCTGCGCGGCGCGCGGCTATCCGGCGATCATCACGATGCCCGAGATCATGTCGATCGAGCGCCGGCGGATGCTGTTGGCGTTCGGCGCCGAGCTGGTGCTGACCGACGGCGCCAAGGGCACGGCCGGGGCGATCGCCAAGGCCGAAGAGATCGTCAAGTCCGACCCGGGGCGCTATTTCATGCCGATGCAGTTCAAGAACCCGGCGAACCCGGAGATCCACTTCAAGACCACCGGGCCGGAGATCTGGGGTGACACCGAGGGCAAGGTCGACGTCTTCGTCGCCGGGGTGGGCACCGGCGGCACGATCACCGGTGTCGGGCGCTACTTCAAGAAGGCGAAGGGCAAGGCGGTCACGCTGGTGGCGGTGGAGCCCGAAGGCTCACCGGTCCTCACCCAGATCCGGCGGGGCGAGACCCCGAAGCCCGGCCCGCACAAGCTCGAGGGGCTGGGCGCCGGCTTCAAGCCCGACATCCTCGACATGTCGATCGTCGACGACATCCAGACGGTGGGCAACGACGCCGCGGTGGAGATGGCGCGCCGCCTGCACCGCGAAGAGGGGATCACCTGCGGGATCTCGTCCGGCGCCGCGGTGGTCGCGAGCATCGCGGTCGCGAAGCTGCCGCAGAACCAGGGCAAGACCATCGTCACCGTGCTGCCGGACGCCGGCGAGCGCTATCTGTCGAGCGTGCTGTTCGCGGGGTTCGGCTCGGCTTGAGGGCGACGCCGCGGCGATGATCCGTGATCCGCACCAGGGCCTCGCGGAGCGGCCGTTCTCTGTCGCGGTGCGGCCCATCGAGTGGGCGCTGAAGGCGACCCAGACCCTCGCCGACCCCCCGCCGGCAGGAGACCGGCGTGGCTAGACGGTCTTCAGGTGGCCGTGATCCGGCCCCCGCCCCACTCGCGGGCGGGGGATTCGAGGCTCCCATGACGAAAGGCGTACGGCGGGCGGCGGCGACCTCGCACGGGGTACGGCTCGAGATCGTGGAGCGCCTCGACCCGGCGGCGGTGGTGGCGTTGTACCAAGCCGGCGGCTGGTGGAAGGAGAGCAGGGCGTGGCGGGCCCAGATCCCGAAGATGATCGAGGGCAGCCTGGTGTTCGTCACTGCGACCACCCGTGAAGGGCGAGTCGTCGGGATGGGGCGGGCGATCTCCGACGGTGCGAGTGACGCTTACATCCAGGACGTCGTGGTGATGCGCGAGCTTCGGGGGCATGGGATCGGCGCCCGGATCATCTCGCGTCTCGTGCGTGAGCTCCGGCGCCGGAAGGTCGGCTGGATCGGCCTAGTCGCCGAGCCGGGCACCACGCGCTTCTATCGCCGTCTCGGCTTCGAGCCGCTCGTCGGCTACCAGCCGATGTTGTTCCAAGGAAAGGCGTCGTGAGGTCGATCCTCTTCCACCCTGATTTCAAGCCGTTGGTGCTGGAAGATCAGAACAAGCTCGAGCCTTTCCTCGCGGCGCATCCCCAGGGGTTGGCCGGCTTCACCTTCGCCGGCCTGTATGCCTGGGCCGGGGTCTTCGGGTACGAGTGGTTGATGCCGTCTCCGGACCTGCTGCTGGTGTCCTGCCGGTTGCCGCCGCACCCCGAGCGTCATCTGGTCCAACCGGTGGGGGTCATGAGCGAGGCGGCCGAGCACGAGCTCGTGGAGGCGGCGCGCCGGCTCCCATATCCGCTGCGGATCCAGGGGGTCGGCGAGGCTTTCGTGACCCGGTATCCGTGGTTCGCCGCGGCCTTCTCGATCGAAGAGGACCGGGCGCGGGCCGACTACATCTACCGCGCCGAGGACCTGGCGCTGTTGCAGGGGGGCGCCTACGCCCGCAAGCGCAACCACCTGGCGCAGGCCCGGGCGAGCCGCCGGTGGACGACGCAGCCGATCACCGCCGCGGTCTTGAGCACCTGCGTCGAGATCGCGGAGGCGGTGAGACAGGAGATCGGAAACCCGGGTAACATCTCGTTTCAGAACGAGAATGCGGCATTGGCGGCCGCCCTGGAGTCGTTCGCCGCGCTCGAGCAGCAGGGCATCATCGTCTACGCCGACCTGACCCCGGCGGCGTTCGCGATCTTCGAGCCCCAGGCCCCGGACCTCGCGGTCATCCACTTCGAGCGCGCCATCCGGGCGGTGAAGGGGGCCCACCAGGTGGTGAACCAGGAGTCGGCGCGGGCGCTCTTGGCGCAGGGCTTCAAGCTGATCAATCGCGAGGACGATCTCGGCTTGCCGGGGCTGCGCAAGGCCAAGCTGTCGTACTACCCCGCGCACCTGACTCGGTCGCTGGTGTTGACCGTCAAGCCGCCGGCGCCGAAATGATCGTCTTTCCGGAATGGTACGATCACGGGATGACCTCGTAGTCCGAGCCCACCGCCAGATCGTCGAGGGCCAGACGACCCGCGGCGACGGCCGCCTCGAACGACGGCGCCACCCGTTGCAGCTCGGCGATCAGGTGCTTCACGGTGTCGCAGACCAGGCGGAAGCCCTCCTCCCCCCAGCGTTGTTGCTGGTTGGCGCACAGGCAGCGCCCGCCGCACAACCCGAGGACCTCACAGCGGTCACACGGCGGCAGCAGCACCGCGTTCGCGCCGAGCGCCGCAGGGTGCAAGGTGCTGATGTGGCCGGCGCTGTGGTCCTTGCCGCCCCGCATCACCGGACACGGGAAGACCTGGCCGTCGGTGGTGATCGTCCACATGTTTTGGCCGGCGCCGCAGCGCACCCCGGAGACCCGGTCGCCGGAGAGGATGTCGTGCATCAGGGCCGCGAACGGGACCAGGCGCAAGGGCTTGTCGCCGCGCGTCAGGGCGCCCGCCCACAGGTCCACGAGGCGGCTTACGTCGGGGTTGTAGGCGCGCGCCACCCAGTGCTCGAGGAAGCGCCGGTCGCGACGCCAGTCGATCTCGTGGAACAGCACGTTCAGCTGCCAGTAGACGCCGTCGAAGGCGAACGCGCAGGCGCCGACGAAATGGCTGACCGCGTCGTAGATCCGCGTGCCCGGCGAGATCGTCATTCGGACGTCGATCCGACCACGAAAGCCGCGCTCCCTGAGCGCCTGGGCCTGGGCGATCGCCCGATCGTAGGTGCCGGCGCCGCGGCCCCGATCGGTCAGCTCGCGGTCGCCGTCCAGCGAGATCGAGACCAGATCGACGGCGTGCAAGAGCGGCGGCTGCAAGCGGTCGAGCAACAGGCCGTTGGTCTGCACCACGACGTGCTTGGGATGCGCCAGGCGGACGATCTCGGCCAAGAGGTCGGCGCAGAGCAGCGGCTCGCCGCCGTAGAACTGCAGGGCGCACTCCGGGTCTTTGCCGAGGAAGTCCGCGAGCGCCGCGAGCGGGTAGTCGATGTCCTGCAGGAAGCGTTGCCGCGACTCCCGCGAGTCACAGTACTGGCACGCCAGGTTGCAGCGCTCGGTGAGGTAGATCAGGTAATACATGGCCGGTCGCATGGATCATGCGACGCTTTGCAGCGCGGCGCCAGGGCGCGCCTGAGGCACTTTCGCGATCAAGCGATCTTCGCCCCTCGCCCCACTCGGGCTCACCATTGATCTCAGTTGATGCAGCCTCTTGAATCCACACCGTTTTTGGATCTTGCCATCGGGATGGGCGAAGAAACTGGACACGGCTGGGCGGTCGAGGAATTCGGAACGGCGAGGTTGGGAGACGCCCGCTGG
>JACRCV010000057.1 GCA_016218825.1 Deltaproteobacteria bacterium | reverse complement strand
TCGTCGACACGATGCTCAACACCGAACAGGGGACGCTGGGGAGAGGTGGGTCGGAACATGCACGCCATACACCAACTTGGCGGCGATGGATCTTTTTGAGGCGGGAGCGGGAGGGGTTTTTACGGGCGAATCAACCCTTGGGCTACTTGGCTTGGGCCGCGTGCGGCAAGGACCCGGGCTACAGTCCCGCGAAGATCCTCTGCGAGGCGCGACGCTCCAGTCATTATAGTGCCGTCGAGGTGCAGCAGCTGTCATATGCCGGAGCGGGTCCAGACGCCGCGGCGTTGGCGGCACGCTGGCACGAGCTCTTGGTGCAGGCCGACGCGGTCATCGATGCCCTGCCGGCCACCGAGCTCGGCCGGTGCGTGCTCGACGCCCGGGGCGAGCTGTTCCGAGGCGACGGCGCAGAAGCGCAACAGGCTATTGCTCGTGGCGAGCTGCGCTTCCATGCCGGCCGCATCGGCGGGGCGCTGCCGGTGGTGGTGGGCGCACAGCGGCCTTGACGCTACCTCGCCTGTTCAACTACGCAGAGAAGACACGAATCACGGTGATTCAGTCTGCAACTCCCGGGGGAAACATGAGCATCTCGACCGACTTGCGCGAGACCGCAAATGCATGGCCAGCAATGTTCGCATTGCTGCTTTGTTTGTCCTTGCCATGGTTGCTGGCGGCGTGCCCTGCCGGCAAACCAGCAAACGGCCCAGAGTGCAGCGACATCGACAACATCCAGTGCCCGCCCGGCAAGACGTGCGTCGACTTCGTCTGCCGCGCGGTCTGCACCAAGAGCGCCGATTGCGCGCCTGCCGAGGCGTGTCTGGATTCGTCGTGCACGCCCTACGCCCAGAGCTGCTCGGACCACCCGGACTGCGTGGCAGACTGGTATTGCAGCAACCACGCCTGCGCCAAGAGGCTCCCGCTCGGCAACCCCTGCGGCACGGTCGACGTCGCGTGCGCGACGGGGCTGTGTATGGACGGCGTCTGCTGCGACTCGGCCTGCGACGGGCTCTGCGAAACCTGCGTCGCGGGCAGCGACACAGGGGACGGCGACGACGGGTTGTGCGCGCCAATCCCGGCCGGTCAAGACCCGTACGACCTCGACTGTCCAGGACCCACCGCCTGCGACGGCAACCGAGGCTGCTTCGCGGCGCTGCAGGGCGAGGCCTGCGAGCAGAGCTACGAGTGCACCACCGGCGCCTGCGCCGATGGCCTGTGCTGCAACGGTGCCTGCGGCGGCGTGTGCGAGACCTGCGCGACCGGGACCTGCGAGCCCATCCCCGACATGCAGGACCCCGTCAACGAGTGCACGGGTGAGGCCACGTGCGATGGTGCCCGGGGTTGCTATGACAGTCCCCTTGGCGCCGAATGTGGCGCCGCGGGCTACAAGTGCGTCAGCGGGCACTGTGCCGACGGTGTCTGCTGCGACCGGTCTTGTGATGGCACCTGCGAGCAGTGCGACGGGCCTGCGTCGACCGGCACCTGTGCGAGCGTCTTGAATGCCACGGATGTGGGCACTTGTGACAACACGACCGGAGCGTGCGGCGCCGCGGATTGCGCCTGTGACGCGGTCGGCGCCTGCAAGGCATCGCCGGCGGCGAGCTGCCTAACCGGCGGAACGTGCGCGTCGGGCATCTGCGGCGATGGGGTATGTTGCGCGGGTCCGTGCAGCAACACCTGCATGTCGTGCAACTCCAACTACACCCGGCTGGAACCGGGAGTGTGCAGCCCGATCGAGAACGGCGCCGACCCCCGCAACGAGTGCAACGGCACCGCGGCGACCGCATGCAACGGGGCGGGCGCGTGCTACGACAATCCGATCGCAGCCCTTTGCCAGCACGACTACGAGTGCGCGAGCGGCAGTTGCGTGGACGGGGTGTGCTGCCTCACCGGGTGCAGCGGTCTTTGCTCCGCCTGCGATGGAGTCGGCACCAACCAGACCACGGGTCTCTGCGGCTTCATCAACGACGGGCTGGAGCGGGCGGACGAATGCGCGGGACCTACCGCGTGCCGGAGCGACGCCTACCAACATGGTGTGTGCTGGGCGCAGCAGTTCGGCGACACCTGCGGGGCAAACTACCAATGCGCCTCGGGCGTTTGCTGCGAAGCCCAGTGCCGAGCGGGGTGGGAGAGCATGTCCTCGCCGACGACCGAGCGGCTGAACGGCGTCTGGGGCTCCGCACCGAATGACGTCTACGCGGTGGGCTATGGCGGAACGGTGATCCATTTCGATGGCAACAACTGGACCACCGTGCCGGGTGTACCGACAACGACGGATCTCTACGCCGTTCACGGCTTCCAGAACCACCCGATCGTAGTCGGCATGAGCGGCACGATCCTGTACTACTCGGGCTCCAGCTGGGTGACATGGACCGCCGACAACCCGCAAAACCTCTTCGGGGTCTGGGCCGCGTCGAGCACGTTGGCTTACGCGGTCGGTGCAAACGGCGCCATCCTCAAATGGAGCGGCGGCACGACCTGGACGTCGGAACCCGGCGGATCCGGAGAGCTGCGCGCCGTGACCGGATCGGGAAGCGCGGTATATGCGGTTGGCGATATCCACACGGGCCAGTCGTGCAACCTCGGAATCGTGCTCCAACGCCAGAGCGCAGGCACGTGGACAAGCCTGGGGTTCCCCGGCGCGTGCGGGATGACCGCCGCCGTCCTGAACGGCGAGTTGCTGGTCGGTACGTGGAGTGGCCTGCTGACCGCGTTCCCGCCAACCAAGGCCGGAGAGATCTGGCGGCTCAACACAGGCGTCTGGACGGACGACCCGAGCCAAAGTGGGACCGTCTCCAGCCTAGCCGCAGGCTCCTCGATCGTCTTTGGAGTCGGACGGGCAACAACCGTGGACGAATATCGTAGCGGCGACGGCTGGACGACGGTGGTCGCGACAAGCTCCGGGAGTTTGGCCGCGGTCTGGGCAGCGGGCGACTGCAACGTGGTCGCAGTCGGCAGCGCCGGGTTGGCTGTCCGGTTCCGGTAATAGAGCTCGAAACAAAAGCGGCGGGCACCTAGGCCCGCCGCTCTCACTTCACAGCCTTCTGACGCTGGTCGCTAGACTAGAGGGCGCACACCTTGTGAGCCTTCAGGCAGTACTTGCTGGTGCCATAGGTCGTGCAGGCGAAGCCGTTGGTGGTGTCGCAGCCGGTGCCGGTCGGGCAGGTGACCGGGTTGCTGCCGTTGAACTGCACCTCCGGGAACGGGAAGAAGTACTTGTTGCCGGTCAACTGGCAGTTGGTGTCGCCAGCGGCGCAGTCCACCTTGATCTGCTTGCAGGTGGTGCCGCCGGGGCAGGTGAGGTCCGGGCCGCCGGCCTCGAGCGGATCGCAGAGCAGCACGCAACTCGAGAGCGGCGTCGCGCACGTCAGTCCGTCGAGATCCATGCAGGTGAACCCGGCGGTGAACTCGCAGTCCGCGTCGGTGGCGCAGGACGCCGTGCTGTCAGACAGGCCGACGTACGGCAGCTCGGTGCAAGAGGCCTCGGCGGTGAAGCCGGTCGCCGGCTTGCACATCTGGCCCGGGACGCCGCACAGGTGGTCGACGTTGATCGTGGCCCCGAGCCAATTGTCGACCCCTGCGGTCGTGAGGTCCTGGATCGCGTCGACCGGCGCGCCGCAGCGGCCTTCCATGCGCGCGCAGAGCCGCTCGGGGGCAGCGCCGCCGGTGTTGACGTCGCGGCAGGTGTACTTCGCGGTCGCGTTGCAGGCCGCGTCGGTGCCGAGCGTCGTGCAGGTCACGTCGGCGGTGCCGTTCTTCTGGGTCTCGACGAAAGCGCCCGCGAGGCACTCGGTCGGGATGGTGCCGGCCGCCGGGCAGCCGGCGACACCGGTGTTGACGGAGGCGCCGTCGCAGGTCGCGGCGCAGTAGAACGCCGAGACCACCGGATCGGGCCGGTCGCAGGCGAGCGTCCCGGAGCAGCCGGTGCCGTCGAAGCCGCACGGGTCGCCGAACGCGCCGGTCGCGGTCACGCACCAGCCGAAGATGTCGTCACAGGTGCGGGCGCCGCAGACGCCGGCGTTGGCCGAGCAGTCGGTGACGCAGATCGAAGCCGCGATGTCGAGGTTCGCCTGCGGCACGGTCAGGCTGACGCACTGCATGCCCGTCGCGCAGTTGCCGGCGCCGCTGCCGGTGCAGGTCTCGAACTCGTTCTTCTTGACCTCTACGGTGTAGCACTCGACCTGGCCCGCGAGCCCCACCACGTCGCGGCAGAGCTGCTGGGTGGCGGCGCAGTCCTTCGTGGTCGCCCAGGTGCCGCCGTTGCAGGTCTTCCAGACCGTGCCTTCGCACTTGGCCTGGCCGTTTTGCGCCGCGGTGCAGGTGTTCGCCGTGTCCGTCGGCTTCTTCTCCGAGCCGCCGCAGGCGGAGGTGACCAGAGCAACCATCGACAACAATACTAGCTTCTTCATCTCACACTCCCTGCCCACGGCATGCGTACCCAAACGCCCGAGGGCTCTCATTGAGCTTTGGCGGGCCGATCTACCAGGCCCGCGCCAATTCGGCAACCCCAAAACTAATTGGACCCATTGTTACGACAGACCAACCTCAGACCAACGATCCTATCGACGTTGCTACACCACGCTGCCAATCGACTCGAACTGCGGGAACCGGCTGTCGGCCCCCTGCATCGCCTGCTCCAGCTCCTCGGCCGCCGGCTCGACGATCTCGAACGCCTTCGGATCCTTCAAGACCTTGCGCACCAGGTGGGTGTTCAGCGCGTGCCCGGCTCGCACCAGCTCCACGTGGCCGATCACCGTCATCCCGAGCAACGACAGGTCCCCGAGCGCGTCCAGGACCTTGTGGCGCACGAACTCGTCGGAGTAGCGCAAGCCCTCGGGGTTCAACACCCGATACTCGTCGATGACCACCGCGTTCTCGAGCGAGCCGCCGCGCGCCAGGCCCCGCTCGCGTAACGCCTCGACATCCTTCAAGAAACCGAAGGTGCGGGCGCGCACCAGATCGCGCAGGAACGAGCGCTCCGAGAACTGGAAGAGGTAGGGGAGCGGCGGGATCAGCGGGTGGTCGAAGTCGACGGTGCAGCGGATCTTGAAGCCCGACCCCGGCGCGATGCGCGCCAGCTTGTCGCCGTCCCTGACCTTCACTTCCTTCTTGATGACCAGGAAGCGCTTCAGCTTGCGCTGCGCTTCGAGGCCCGCGGCCTGCAGCATCTCGACGTAGGGCGCGGCGCTGCCGTCCATGATCGGGATCTCGGGCCCGTCCACCAGCACCCGGGCGTTGTCGATGCCCAGGCCCGACAGCGCCGCCAACAGGTGCTCGACCGTGCCGACCGTGGCGCGCGAGCCGTTGACGCCGGCGCTCAGCGTGGTGGCGAGGGTGGTGTCGGCGACGTGCTCGATGCAGGCCTTCAGCTCGGCGTGCAGACGCATGTCGGTGCGGACGAAGGTGATGCCGTTGCCCTCGGGGGCCGGCAGAATCTCGAGCTTGATCTTGCGGCCGCTGTGCAACCCTACGCCAATACAGCTGGCCTTTTCTCGAATGGTGCGCTGGCGTAGCATCCTTGCTCCCGAAGTGGTGGTCCCCAAATCACATCCTTGCGGTGGATGTCGTGGCCACCCCCTTTCAAACCTCATGCCATTCGCAATCATTCTCGTAGCGTACCGTTATTGTTTTGCTTTGCTGATGTGACCGTCGATTCTGTGCCTGATCTGACGACTCGCTTGCCCCAGGATCGCGACATCAGCGTCACGATCGGCCGTCGCCCAGCTCGGTGCAAAAGCCCCCAAGAACACGATCGCGAGGTACCATAGGCTTGCCAACGACTCAAGATTATTTCGCTTTTTTTCCAGGGCTCCCCACTAGGATCCTCGGCCGAGTTCCGAGCGAGTTGCCCCGAAATGTCGGACAAGAATGTCGGCCTGCGTAGCGTCGTCGCGCCGGCCCCCCCGGCGCAAGGTGCCAGCCACTCATCGCCCGGCGCAACGTGCCGGCCACTTATCGCCGGGGAACCGATGACTCGAACGCGGCCGCGCGAGCAGCGCAGAGGGGGGCCCCGAAACCGACGGTGGCGCGCAGGTCGAAGGCACCGAGATCGCATGCGGCACTCAACGTCGTTCGGGGCACCGCCAAGTCGAAGGCGCCCACGGAGGCGAGGGGTGCCCCCCGAGCAGCGCAGCGCGGTCGACGCTGCTGGACTCCAACG
Source organism: Deltaproteobacteria bacterium (assembly GCA_016218825.1). Classification (GTDB taxonomy): domain Bacteria; phylum Myxococcota; class XYA12-FULL-58-9; order XYA12-FULL-58-9; family XYA12-FULL-58-9; genus JACRCV01. The sequence continues at coordinate 13,810 of JACRCV010000057.1, read as the reverse complement.
AGCCCTAGAACAGATCCCCCTGCCCCGGCAGCCGCGCGGGCACCGGGACGCCGACGAGCTCGTAGGCGCGCGCGGTCGCGACCCGGCCGCGCGGGGTGCGCTGCACGAAGCCCTCTTGGATGAGATAGGGCTCGTAGACGTGCTCCAGGGTGTCGGCCTCTTCGGCGAGCGCCGCGCCGAGGGTCTCGACCCCGACCGGGCCGCCGCCGAACTTCACGACCAGGGTGTGCAGCAGCCGCCGGTCCATCTCGTCGAAGCCGCGCTCGTCGACGCCCAGGCGCGACAGCGCGTGCTGTGCGAGCTTCAACGTGATCTTGCCCTCGCCCTCCACCTCGGCGAAGTCGCGCACCCGCCGCAGCAGGCGGTTGGCGATACGCGGCGTGCCGCGCGAGCGCTTCGCTATTTCCTCGGTGCCGTCCGCGTCGGCCGCGGTCTCCAGGATCGACGCCGAGCGCCGCACCACCTGATGGAGCTCGTCGGTCGTATAATGACGCAGGCGCGCGGTGTAGCCGAAGCGGTCCCGCATCGGGCCGGTGAGCAGGCCGGTGCGGGTGGTGGCGCCGACGAGGGTAAAGCGCGGCAGCCGCATCTCCAGGGTCCGGGCCCGCGGGCCGCCGCCCAAGACCAGGTCGATCTTGAAGTCCTCCATCGCCGGGTAGAGGATCTCCTCGACCACCGGGCTCAGGCGATGGATCTCGTCGATGAACAACAGGTCCCGCTCCCCGAGGTGTGACAACACCCCCGCGAGGTCCTTGCGCTCCAGCGCCGGGCCGCTGGTCACGTGGATCTCCGAGCCGAGCTCGTGCGCGATCAGGTGCGCGATCGTCGTCTTGCCCAACCCCGGCGGCCCGCACAACAGCACGTGGTCGAGCGCCTCGTGGCGCTCCCGCGCCGCGGTCACGAACACCTTGAGGTTCGCCACCAGCTCGTGCTGGCCGATGAGCTCCTCGAAGCTGTGCGGCCGCAACGTCACGTCCTGGCGCTCCTCGCCCGGCAAGGCGCCCGCCGCCATCACCCGCTCCGGCACCGCGTCCATCCCCGCTCTATACCTGAGCCGGGTGACACATGACAGTGAGTCGTCACCAGCGCCACAACGACTCGAGCAAGGCCGCGCGAGCAGCGCAGGGGGGGCCGCGAAGCCGACGGTGGCGCGCAAGTCGAAGCCTCAGGCCGCCGTCCGGCACTTGACGTCGCGTGCGGCACAGCCAGGTCGAAGCCACCCACGGAGGCGAGGGGTGCCCCCCGAGCAGCGCAGCGCGGCCGACTCGATCAAGGCCGCGCGAAACGAGCTTCTACCGCGTGCTAGCCCGCAGCGCGTGCCGCACGAGGACAGCGACGTCGTTGTCGTCGGGGTGGAGCTCGATGGTCTCGCGGGCCACGGCCTCGGCGACCGCGAGCTTGAAGCCCAGGTTCACGAGGGCGCTGACGAGGTCGCCCATGTTCGGCCGGGGCGAAGCGGCGCGCACGGTCGTGACCGGACGCTCGGGGAGGCGATGCTTGAGCTCGACGAGCAGGCGCTCGGCGGTCTTGTTGCCGATGCCGGGGATGCGGGTGAGCGCGGCCTTGTCGCCGGTCGCGACCGCGGCGGCGAGGTCCTCGGGGCTGACGGCCGAGAGGATCGCGAGCGCCAGCTTCGGGCCGACGCCGGTGGTCGCGATCAAGACCTCGAAGGTCTCCTTCTCCGCCGGGTCGACGAAGCCGTAGAGCCGCAAGACGTCCTGGGCGACGTGGGTGTGGACGTAGAGCCGCGCGTCGCTCCCCTCGGAGCCCAGCTTCGACAGCGACGCGAGCGACATCGAGACGCCGTAGCCGACGCCGCCGCATTCGATGATCGCACCCGAGGTCTGTTTGGCGAGTATTCGGCCCTGGAGGCTCGCGATCACGAGCGGCCCTCGATCGCGAACGCCCGCAGCGGATTCGGGGCGCGCTCCGCGTCGCGCATCAGCTGGTCGAGGGCCTTCGCGGTCGGGCTCGCCTCGCACTGGGCGTGACAGATGGCCGCGGCGAGCGCGTCGCTGGCGTCGAGCGACATGCGCTCGTCGTGCCCGAGGATCAAGCGCACCATCTCCTGGACCTGGTGCTTGTCGGCGCGGCCGAAGCCGGTCATCGCCTGTTTGATCTGGCCGGCGGTGTACTCGAAGATCGGCGCCCCATGGCGCGCCGCGCACAACAGCGCCACGCCGCGCGCGTGACCGAGCAAGAGCGCCGAGCGGGCGTTCTTGGCGTGGAAGATGGTCTCGACCGCCACCGCCGCCGGCGCCTGCGAGACGAAGGTCTGATCGAGCTCGTCGGCGATGCGCTTCAGGCGGGTGGCGAGCTGGCCGTCGCCGGTGGTGATGGTGCCGGAGGCGAGGTGGGTGAGCTTGCTGCCGTTTGCGAGCACGAGCCCCCACCCGGTGCGGTGCGAACCTGGATCGACGCCGAGGATCTTCATGGTGCGCCTTTCGTCAGTTGGTCGCGAGGACTTTGTAGAGCGGATCGACGCCGTCTTTGACCGACAGGTCGAAACACCCGAGGATCTCACTGCCCGGCTGCGCGGTCGGGCTGTTGAACCCGAGAAACATGCGCCCGGCGAGACGGTCGGTCTCGGCGATCAGGATCTCGAGCCGCCCGGGCTCCGACCGGTGCGCCTTGCTGAAGCTCTGCTCGCCGTTCACCCGATCCTGGTGGGTCTGCCCGGCCTCGATCACGAAGCGCGCCGTGCTGGTGACGGTGTCGGCGATGTAGCTCGCCGGCCCGTTGGCCATGAAGCCCCAACCGTCCGGCGCTTGGCCGCCGGCCTCGTCCTCGAAGCCGAAGCGGTACACCGTGCCGGCGCGGTTGTCGGCGTCGTCGACCATGACCAACATCAGGCGCCGATCGGCCACCAGCACCCCGGACGGCGCCGTGAAGTCGATCGGCACACAGCCGGGGCCGCAGACGTCGTCGAACGCGAACGACCAGCAGGCGGTGGCGCAGCCGCGCGCCATCACCCGCAGCTCTTCCGCGAGGACGCCGTCGGTCTTCATCTGCCCGGCGCTGCAGGTCGGCACGTTGCCGCTGCAGCCGCAGAGCCCCGAGGACACCGCCGCGAACAGCGCCAGGACGCCCACCCGTACCGCGAGAGGTTGCACGCGATCAGCTCGCGCCGGCGATGCGCTCGAGATCGGCGTCGTCGATGTCGAAGTTGGCGTGCACCTTCTGAACGTCGTCGAGGTCCTCGAGGCGCTCCATCAGGCCCATCAGCTTCTCGGCGTCTTCGCCTTTGACCTTGACGTAGCTCTCCGGGACCATCGTCAGCTCGCCCTCCTCGACCTTGAGGTTGTGCTTCTCGAAGTACTCGGCCACCGCCGAGAACGCTCGGAGCTCGCACAGCACCACGAAGGTGTCGCCCTCGCGGGTGACGTCCTCGGCGCCGGCCTCGATGGCCGCGTCGGTGAGCTCCTCCTCGGTGTACTTGCCGGCGTCGAACACGAAGCGGCCCTTCTTGTGGAACATCCAGGCGACCGAGCCCGAGGCCCCGAGCGCGCTGTTCGCCTTGGTGAGCACGGTGCGCACCTCGCCGGTGGTGCGGTTCTTGTTGTCGGTCTGCGCCTCGATGTAGAGCGCGACGCCGCCCGGCGCGTAGGCCTCGTAGGCGGTCTCTTCCACCGGCGGGCCGTCCCAGGCGCCGGTGCCCTTCTTGATGGCGCGCTCGATGTTGTCGGCCGGCATGCGGGCCGCCTTGGCGGCGAGGATGGCCGCGCGCAGCCGCGGGTTGCCGTTCGGATCGCCGCCGCCCATGCGCGCCGCGGTCGTGATCTCGCGCACCACCTTGGTGAAGATCTTGCCGCGCTTGGCGTCTACCGCGCCCTTCTTGCGTTTGATGGTAGCCCATTTGCTGTGGCCGGACATGGGAGCTCCTCGAGATCGACGCGAACGACTTCGCTGTTGGTTCTGGTGACCCCGCTAGCACAACGGCTGCGCGCTTAGCAAGTCACCGGCTATGGCTGAACAAACCGGGATCGGCTATCGTCAAGACTGCTGGTCTACACGCTGGCTCGCGCTCGCGTCACCACCTGAGGAGAACGACATGAAGAGCTTCACCTGGAGTCTCGGCCTCGTCCTGTTGTTCGCCGTTCCAACGACCGCAAACGCCGGCTTCATCGTCGAGGGCACGGCGGGCTCGGGCGCGCAGGTCAAGCCCACGCCGGTCGCCCGCATCCCGACGAACATCATGATAGCCCCCGGCTATGGCTTCGGGACCCTGATGCGCGCCGAGCTCGGGCTGGTGTCGTCGCTCCCCGACGTGAAGAACAAGGAGTTCGATCTCGAAGTCCGACCGATGTTGGTGTTCTCGCCGCCGTTCATCCCGCTGTACCTCCGCGCGGTGTTCGCGGTCACGAACCTGTTGCACGAGCGCGTCATCGCCTACGGCGGCGCCATCGGCATCGACGGCGAGGTGTTCGACACCTTCGGGCTCATGGGCGAGGTCGGCGTGCTGCCCCGCAGCGTCGACAAGACCATGACCTACATCATCGAAGGTCGGGCCGGCGTCTACTTGGCGTTCTAAGGCGCTCTGCACTTGCACATTCGATTCGGCCGCACTGCGCTGCTCGGGGGGCACCCCTCTGCGCTGCTCGCGCGGCCTTGATCGAGTCGGCCGCGCTGTGCTCCTCGGGGGATGCCCCTCGTCTCCGCGGGCGGCTTCGACGAGGTCGCGCCTCTATCGGGCGGTAAGTGCCGAACGGCAGGCCGAGGCTTCGACAAGCGCGCCACCGTCGACTCGCGGCACCCCCACTGCGGTGCGCGCGCGGCCTTGCTCGATTCGGCCGCCCCCCGCTGCGCTGCTCGCGCGGCCTTGATCGATTGGCCGCAGGTTCGTTCCTCGAGGCGCGTCTAGGCCTACCGCCGCGCGAGCAACACGTCGACCATCTCGGCGAAGCCGGCGCCGCCGGGGGCGCGGGTGACGTACTTCGGCAAGCGCGTCATCTGCGTCTTGAAGCTCTGGACGTTGGCGACGCCGCAGGCGTTCGGGAAGAACGCGAACATCGGCTCGTCGTTCGGCGAGTCGCCGCAGAAGAGGTAGCGCGCGGCGCGGCGATCGAGGTCGACGCCCCAGTGCTGGGCCGCGAGCTGTTTCACCATCGACAGCTTGTCGTAGTCGCCGAGCCAGCCGTTGACGTGGATGTTCGAGATCTTGGCGTGCGCGCCGTGTCGCTCGAAGACCGCCTTGATCTTCGCCGCCGCCTCGAGGCCCAAGTCCGGCGGCTCCTCGCGGAAGTCGATCGCGAGATCGAACTGCCGGTAGGGCTGGTCCTTCGCCACCCGCGCGCCGGGGACCTCCCTCAAGATCACCGCGCGGATCGCCTCGAGCCGCTTCGGATCTCGCGCTGCCACCGCCCGGTGATAGATCCGCTCCAGGCGGCCGTTCTCTTCGTAGAACGCCAGCGCCCCGTTCTCGCCGACCACCGCGTGCACCGGCCACTGGCGCGCGATCGCGTCACACCACCCCGCCGGCCGGCCGGTCACCGGCACCACCTTCAGCCCCGCCTCCGCCAGGCGCCACAACGCCAGATAGGCGTTTGCCGACAGCTTGCCATCGTCGGTGAGCGTGCCGTCGATGTCGGTGAACACACCCACGATCTGGCGGGCGACCTGTCGCGGCATGGACTCGAAGGGCTGCATTTGCAACTGGCAGTAATGCCTCACCCTTCCGCGAAAACCAACAACAACAACAACAACAACAACAAGAACCTGGCTCGGTCGGCAACCGCGGCGGCTCGGCGGGCGCCTCTCGTCGCGCCACCGTCGCGAGCTCTCTGAGCCGAGGTTCGCCGCTCGAGCTCTGGCTGCCCACGACGCGCCACTCACGGATGCCGACTCGCGACGGACGCGCTCCTCGACGCATCCCGCCTGCGCCTTGATCCGCGGTTGCCGAGCAGAGTGCCTCGTCCGGGCGGCCCATGATGCGTCCGAGCGGCCCATGATGGTGTTGGGTGAGCCGGACCGGAGGGTGAGCGGCGCGCGAGCGCCGCGAAGACGCGCCACACGAGTGGCGCGGCCGAGGCCGAACGGCCGAGCCCGGAGGGAGGGCGACCCCCGCGCGCCGCGCGCGGGGGGCACCCCCAGACGATCGGGCTTTGGCAGCGCCAGAAGGGATACAGATACGAAAGAACACCCCACCTCCCTGCCCGAATCCGGAACTAGAACCCGCTCAGCTTTACTTCGTAGCGCCCGGTTGCTATTCAAAGCGGCTCTGAAGACCCGTTGATCCGAGGATCTGCCATGCGAAATATCATGATGGCGTTGGGCATCGGGGTGCTGGTGTTCGCGGCGCTCTTCGTCCCCGGGCTGTTGCGGCTCGGCGAGTCGATCGTGCCGGGCGCGCTCGCGACCCTGGTCGCCTACTTCGTGCTCGCGCGCCGGAGCTTCAAGACCGTCGAGACCATCTTCAACGAGGCCGCGAAGTCGTTAACCAGCATGCCGCCGAAGTTCGACCTGGCAATCGGCACGATGGAGAAGGCGTACGCGCTCGCGCCCTACCAGATCGGCATCCGCAGCCAGGTGGACGCGCAGATCGGCGTGATCTACTTCCTGCAGCAAGAGTTCAACAAGGCGACCCCGTACCTGCAGCGCGCGCTCGGCTTCGGTCACTGGATCGCCGGCGCGATGCTCGGCGTCGTGTACTACAAGCGCAAAGATCACGCCGAGATGAAGAAGACCTTCGACATCGTCATCAAGCGCGCCAAGGACCAGGGCCTGGCGTGGACCCTGTACGCCTACCTGTTGTGCCAGATCGGCGAGCGCGAGGCGGCGCAGAAGCTCCTCGCCGAGGCGGTGAAGAAGACCAAGAACGACGACAAGGTCAAAGAGGCGCTGCTCGCGGTGCAGAACGACAAGAAGATCAAGATGAAGGCCTACAAGGAGCAGTGGTACCAGTTCCACCTCGAGCGCCCGCCGATGGACTACCAGCAGGTCGCGATCGGCGGCCGGATGAGCAAGGCGATGCGCCGCGGACGCTGGTAGCACCCGCCATCCGACTCGTGTAGCATAGCGCTTCGGATGTTGACCTCGATCGGTCTCGCCGCCCTTACCCTGGCCGCCGTGGGCCTGCCCTCCGATGCCCCGTCCTCGGTCGAAGAGCAGGCGCGCAAGAACCTCGAGACCCAGATCCAACGCCTGCTGCTCCGCCCCGAGCTCAAGGGCGCCAAGGTCGGCCTCTACGTGATGCGCCTCGACGACGGCACCGAGCTGTTCGCGAAGAACGCCGACGTGCTGATGGTGCCGGCGTCGAACGTCAAGATCCTCACGACCGCCGCGGCCCTCGCGACCTTGTCGCCCGACTACCGCTTCCGCACCGAGATCTACGGCGACTTGGCGAGCGACGGCACCCTCCGCGGCGATCTCACCGTCAAAGGCTACGGCGATCCCGGCCTGGTCCCGGAGCGCCTGTGGTACCTCGCCTCGCGCCTCTATTTTCTCGGGGCGCGCGTCGTCCAGGGCGACCTGGTGGTCGACGACAGCTTCTTCGACGGGCCGCGGCTGGCGACCGGCTTCGAGCAGGACGAGACCGCGTCGGCTTACATGGCGCCGTCGGGGGCGTTCTCGGTGGGCTTCAACGCCGCGATGATCCACGTGCTGCCGGGGCCAAACGGCGAGGCGCGGGTGCTCGTCGACCCGGCCTCGGACTACGCGAAGATCGACAACAAGGCGAAGACCGTCCACCGCGGCCGCACCAGCCTCAGCGTCGACGTCGAGCCGCAGGACGACCGCAGCGTGATCAAGGTCACGGGCCAGATCCACGCGAAGGACGAAGGGCGCGGCTTCTGGCGTCGCATCGACAACCCGCCGCTGTTCGGCGGCGAGGTCCTGAAGAAGCTGTTGGCGCAGGTGGGGGTCACGATCAAGGGCAAGGTCAGGACCGGCCTCGCGCCAACCGACGCCAAGCTCCTCGTCAGCCTCGACTCGCCGCGCCTCGCGGAGCTGCTCTTGCGGGTCAACAAGAACTCCTCGAACTTCGTCGCCCAGCAGGTGGCGCTGACGATGGGCGCCGAGCTCTACGGGGCGCCGGGCACCTGGGACAAGGGCCGGCTGGCGATCGAAGCCTTCCTGGCCCGCGACGTCGGCATCCACCCCGGCAGCTACCTGCTCGCGAACGCCAGCGGCCTGCACGACGTAAACCGCCTGACGCCGCGGCAGCTGGTCACCGTGCTCGCGACGATGTACCGCCGCAACGAGGTCTGGCCCGAGTTCTCCGCCTCCTTCGCGGTGGCCGCGGGCAGCGGCACGCTCGCCGACCGGATGCGGGACACCGACGCCGCCCACCTGCTGCGCGCCAAGACCGGGACGCTGTCGATCGCCAGCGCCTTGTCGGGCTTCGTGCCGGCGAAGAGCGGCGAGCCGCTGGCGTTCTCGATCCTCGTCAACGACTACGCGGCGCCGATCGCCGACGTCTGGAAGGTCCAGGACGCGCTCGGCCACCTGCTCGCGTCCGTGAGCTTCAACCTGCCGACCGCGGCGGCCCCCGTCGTCAGCCGGACGATTCGCGCGGAGCCGGCGCCGTGAGCGCGCCGCAGCAGGACGAGGTCCAAGGCCTCGAAGAAGCCTTCAAGAAGCTGCGCACCGGCTACGAGAAGTACTTCGCCGGCGTCGAGCGCCTCGAGCCGCTCAAGGAGCGCGACCACGTCCGCACGACGCTGCGGCGCCTGATGACCGTCCGCTCCGCCAACACCGCGTACCGCTACCGCCTGCAGAGCCTGCAGGCGAGCCTGGTCACCTACGAGAGCTACTGGAACCGGATCACCAAGCAGATCGAAGAAGGCACCTACCGCCGCGACCTGCTCCGCCTCGAGCGCAAGCTGTCGCAAACCCCCGAAGACCAGCCGCCGGCGGCTCCCGCACCGCCGCCATCGCCGACCGCCGCCGCGCCGGCTGCAGCCCCGACCGCCGACCTCAGCCGCTACCCGGCGGCGCTGCAGAGCCTGTACACCGCGTTCGTCGCCGCGCGCTCCGAGACTGGCGACACCCGGCCGCTGTCGATCGAGACCATGGCGGCCACGGTGAAGAAGCAGATGGCGGCGATCAAAGAGAAGTACAAGTGCGAGCGCGTGGAGTTCACCGTCGCCGTCAAGGACGGCAAGGCGATCTTGAAGGCGATCCCGCGTTAGCCCGAAAAGGTGCCAGCCACTTCCCCGAAAAGGTGCCAGCCACTTCTGCGGCCACTTCTGCGGCTCGCGCGGCCGCGTTCGATTCGGCCGCACTGCGCTGCTCGGGGGGCACCCCTCGCCTCCGTGGGCGGCTCCGACTTGGCCGTGCTTCGTTCGACGTTAAGTGCCGGACGTCGGCTTCGCGCCTTCGACTGGCGCGCCACCGTCGGCTTCGCGGCCCCCCACTGCGCTGCTCGCGCGGCCGCGTTCGAGTCGGCCGCACTGCGCTGCTCGGGGGGCACCCCTCGCCTCCGTGGGCGACCTCGACCTGGCGGCGCCTCGAGCGACGCTAAGTACCGAATGCGATCTCGGTGCCTTCGACTGGCGCGCCACCGTCGGCTTCGCGGCCCCCCACTGCGCTGCTCGCGCGGCCGCGTTCGAGTGACCGAGTGACACCGAAGAGGTGCCACCGAAGAGGTGCCAGGCACTTCTACGGCACTTCTACGGGGCGGGAATCAAAGAAACGCAGTCAGCTCAGGTCGCCACCCGGCGGTAGTCGTCCCCGGCCTCGACGCCGAAGTAGAAGCGGCGCGCGTTCTCCAGCGAGTTCTCCATCGCCTCGGCGACGAAGTGGCGGAAGTCGCGCTCCGGACCGCGCAGCGCCTCGTAGTACCGTTGCCGGTCGGAGGCGTGGATGATGACCGGCAGGTAGCCGGCGCGCATCATCAGGAAGTTCGCGATCAGGCGGCCGATGACGCCGCTGTAGTCCGAGAACGGGAACACCCGCATGAACCGGTGATGCACGTTGGCCGCGAGCTCGATGGCGTGCATGTCCTTGTCCTGCCGGGTCTTCATGTACTCGAGGACCTTCTGCAGGCTGGCGTGGATCTTGGCGGGCTGCGCGATCTCGTGGAAGTAGGTCCGGTGAATCGGGATGTCCTTGCGGTACACGCCGACGTCCTCGGCGCTCGCCACCAGCTTGCCGTGCAGCTCCTTCAGGAAGCCGATGGTCACGTTGAAGCGCTTGCTGTCGGCCTTCTCGCGCACCAGATCGACGCAGGCCTTCTGGTTCTTGATGTACTGGTAGGTCGGCAACAGGCTCACGTCGCTGATGATCTTGTTGTCGACCGCGCTCTTGATCTCGGGATACGTGAGGACCACGCCCTCGAGACCGTTCTCGTGAAAGATCCAGCTGATCTCGTAGACCTCGCGGAACGCCGCAAACCCGCCCGGGAGCTTCGCGACCGTCTTCTTCAGGTCGTCCGTACGCTCGTCCAGGTCGAGGTACCGCTGCCGCATTGCGCCTTCTTGGTCGAATTGGCCCCAATCCATGGTGTTTGGCTCGCTTGAGATGTGTTCTTGTTAGTTTGTTACATCATTTCAGCTGAGTACGACCACGTAACCGTCCACGAAAAAGCACAACAAAAACAGCCTATTCCTTCCATCATCCCCCGCCGCTCGCCCATTTTGCCTTTTGTTTTCAAAGTAATTGGTGCTTGGGTCCGGGACGGTGGGAGGTTGTCCCACATCCATTAGCAATCGCAATGTACTGTGTCAATACTCTTGTACGGATCTCGCACTGATCCCGGGCGGATCCGGCGCCCTGGCCGAAAGCGGAAACGCGCGCCGACCCTATTGAATCGGCCTCCGGCGCGTGCGACCATCCAAACCCACGATGAAACACCGCTGTCTTTTTTTTCTGCTCTTCGTTGAAATCTCGGGCTTCGGCTGTCGCAAAACGACGCCGGTGCCAGCCACTTGTGTGGTCGTGGCCGGCAGCACGGATCTGCACGGGGTCGTCGATCCGCAGACGCTCGCGGTCGAAGGCGTCACGGTGCGCCACGGCGGTCTCTCCACGCTCTCCGGCTACTTCGGCGCCCTGCGCCAGCGCTTCGGCCGCAAGCTGCTCCTGGTTGACGGCGGGGACATCTACCAGGGCACGCTCGTCGCCAAGGTCTCGAAAGGCGCGGCGATCATCGCCGCCTACAACCTGATGGGCTATCGCGCCGCGGCGCTCGGCAACCACGAGTTCGACTACGGCGGCGAGGACGGCGACCCCGATGTGAACAGCGTCCTGAAGGCGCGCATTCGCCAGGCGCGCTTCCCGTTCCTGGCGGCGAACGTCATCGACCGCGAGTCCGGCCGGCGGCCGTCGTGGCAGAACCTCGAGGCGAGCGAGATCATCGACGTCGGCGGCACCCCGGTCGGCGTCATCGGCGTCATCACCCCTGAGGCTCCCCAGGTGACGACGCCGCAGCTCGTCGCCGGCCTCGACTTCCTCGATCCGGTGGCGGTGGTCACGAGCGAGGCGCGGCGCCTGCGCGCCGACGGGGTAATGCTCGTCGTCTTGCTCGCCCACCTCGGCGGCAAGTGCGCCAAGGTCGACGACCCCGACGACCTGTCGAGCTGCGACCCCGACTCCGAGCTCCACCGCCTGCTCACCAGCCTGCCGAAGGGCACCGTCGACGTCGCCTTCGGCGGCCACACCCACAGCAAGGTCGCGCACTGGGTGAACGGCGCCGCCGCGATTCAACCGCTGGCCCAGGGGCGGCAGCTCGGCTACGTCGAGGCCTGCTTGAAGCCCGCGGGCGGCATCGACCGGCAGGCCTCCACGCTGCACGCGCCGGTGAGCCTTTGCCTGGACGAGTGGGAAGACGGCGGCTGTGGCCCGCGGCCGCACGCCGCCCGCGTGGTGCCGGCGAAGTTCCTCGGGACCGAGATCCACCCCCAGGCCGAGGTCGAAGCGGCGCTCGCGCCCTATCGCGCCCAGGTGCACGACCTGGCCGCGAAGCCCATCGGCGTCCGCCTGCCGCGGCCGTTGACGCGCGAGGGGGACGGCCCGAGCCTCGGCGACCTCGTGGCGCGGGCGATGGCGGAGAGCGCCGCGGTGCCGCTCGCGGTGCAGAACCGTGGCGGGGTGCGCGATGACTTGAAGGCCGGCGAGCTGACCTTCGGCGACGCCTTCCAGGTGTTGCCCTTCGAGAACCGCCTCGTGGTCTACGACCTCACGGGCGAAGAGGTGCGCGAGCTCGTCGAGCTGTTGGTCGAGAGGCGCGACGGCCTGCCGCCGTTCGTCGCCGGCCTCGCGGTGCGCGGCTCGCCGGCCGAGCCCCAGGTGACGCTCGCCGACGGCGCGCCCCTCGAGGACCTGCGCACCTACCGGCTGGTCACGAACGACTACCTCGGGATGGGCGGCGAGGGCGCCGGCCGGATCTTCAACAAGGCCGACAAAGACGGCCGCCGCCTCCTCGACCAGAGCGTCCTCGACGCGTTCATCGACTACCTGACGCGCCACTTTCCGAGCCCGCCCGAGGCCGCGCCCCGCCGCCGAGCCTCGCATTGACACCGCGCGCACCGAGAGCGCAGGATGCTCCCGCCCGTAACCCCAGGACCCCTGCGAGGCGCTCGATGCGGCATCTGTTCTCCGGTCTCCTGTTGGCCACCACCCTGGCTTGCGGCTCGGCCCGCAACCCCGCCGCCTCGGCGAGCGGCGACCCCGGCGCCGGTGGCGACCCGACGCACGGCGACGCTCTTCAGGCCTGCGGCCCGAGCCAGATCCCGCGCCCCCAAGGGGGCTGCGTCACGACCTGCCAGCGCACCGAGGACTGTCAGGACCCGACCCTGGTGTGCAACCTCGATCTCGGGGTCTGCGTCGCGGCGCCGCCGGTCTTGGAGTGCGATCCGGCGACCTGCCAACCCGGCAGCGGCTGCCCGCCCCCCGGTCAGGGACAAGACTGCGTCCCGCTCGCGCCCGGGGTCTGCAACGTCGACCAGGACTGCGGCCTCCTGGAGCGCTGCGCCGGCGGCGGCTGTGTCTCCCGCGCCGGCGACGTGGTGTTGACCTGCACCGGCGACGGCGACTGCCCGCTGATGATGACCTGTCAGCTCGGCATCTGCCTGGGCTGCGTCGACGATCTGCAGTGCGGCCTGAACGGCCCGGGGGGCAAGTGCGTCTACGGCACCTGCGTGGTCGCCGACCTCGGCCCGGCCGGCGAGTGCCTCAACAAGACCTGCAGCGCCGGTGAGAAGTGCGTCCTCGCGACCGGCCAGTGCACCAAGACCTGCGCCGCCGACGCCGAGTGCGCCACCGACCAACGCTGTCTGCCGATCGGCAACTACTGTGTCGCCGACTTCGGCTGCGAGACCGCCGCTGACTGCACCATCCCGCTCTTGCAACAGTGCCTGATGGGCCTGTGCGTCGGCTGCACCGGCGACGGTGAGTGCCGCGCCAGCGAGAAGTGCATGGTCGGCACCTGCTTCCCGCGCCTCGACGGCAACGTCTGCGACACCGTCACCTGCGCCACCCAAGGCGACATCTGCGACCCGGCGAACGGCAGCTGCTACCCGGCGAACGGCACCTGCGTCGACGCCAGCGACTGCCGCCCCGGCCACAGCTGCAACTTCCTGCACTTGTGCTCCGGCTGCAGCGTCGACGGCGACTGCCGGCCGAGCCAGCGCTGCCTCCTCGCCACCTGCGTGCCGGTCACCAACTAAGGCGCTCTGCACCTGCTTTGATTCCCGCGCCGCGGCTGCCGCGGCGCTCCCCACCCCCACCCCTGAATCCCCGCCCCCGGGGAGTGTGTGAAGATTTGGCGACGGACTTGGCGCGGATATCTCATGCGCTGGCCGCGGCACTCGCATCGTCGCCTGCCTCGACTGCGTGGTTGCCGATAGAGATCCATGGTCGGACGGTTAGGTGTAGC
>JACRCV010000056.1 GCA_016218825.1 Deltaproteobacteria bacterium | reverse complement strand
CGGCGCTCTGGCGGTGGCGGTGGTCGCGGTCGTTGGCTGGGAGCTCCTCCGCGGCCGTGGCGGCGGCAACCCGCCGGAGCAGCCCCGCCGCGCCGCGTCCGAGGTCGGCGCCAACCCAAGCGCGGCCGCGGCGAAGGTCCCGACCCCGGAGCCGGCTGCCGCGCCGCCGCCGGCTGCGGCGGCGCTGCCCGACGCCGAGGTCCTGGAGCTGCGCATGGTGCTCTCGGTCGCGCCGCTCTCGGTGTGGTCGGTCGTCGCCCCCGCCGGTGGCGTCGTCGCGCGTCTGGAGAAGCACGAGGGGGACGCCGTGGAGCGAGGCGAGGTGTTGCTGAGCGGCGAAGATCCGAAGGGCCAACAGCGCCGTCAAGCGGCGGAGCGCAAGGTGAAGTCCCTCGAGGCGATGGCGAAGCAGAGTCCGGACTACGAGGACTTCTACCTCGCGGCGAAGAAGGAGCTCGACGCCCTGAAGCGCAAGGACGGCGGCTGGACGGTGCGCGCCAAGGAGGCCGGGCGCATCCTCAAGGTCCACAAGGCGGTCGGCGCCTCGGTGAAGCGCGGCACCAAGCTCGTCGATGGCGCCGACGTCGCGCAGCTCTTGGCGGTGGTCCCGGCGGGCACGGTCGACGCCAACGCCGTCGTCGGCTGCGAGGTGCAGGAGCTCGAGGGCGCCGTCCCTTGCCGCCTGGCCACCGCGTCCGAGACCGGCAGCGGCACCCGCGTCGGTCTGGTGATCGACAACCGCGGCGACGCCGCCCGACCCGGCGACAAGGTCCAGTTCGTCGTTCGCAGGAAGAAGTAGGTCGTGCCGCACCGCGCGCCGGGACTTGCAATGCCGACCTCAGCCCTGCTACTCCGGCGGCTGACGTCGCGGCCGTCCGCGACCTGCGAGACGCGATGCCGCCGGATCGCCCGGCCGACAGCGGCACTGAGCTCGCGAGAATGGAGCGCTGGATGCCCGAGGGCCCGACACCGGTGAGCCAGAGCCACGGCCGGCACCGGGTGGTGGTGATCGACGACGAGCCCGAGAACCTCGAGCTCCTCTCGCGGATCCTGCAACCCGAGTACGACTGCGCGCTCTTTGCCAGCGGCGAGGCGGCGCTCGCCGCCATCGAAGCCGGGCGGCAGGTGGATCTGGCGTTGGTCGACCAACGCATGCCCGGGATGAGCGGCATCCAGTTCCTCGCCCTCCTGAAGGAGCGCAGTCCGCAGACGATGCGCCTGGTGCTGAGCGCGCACACCGAGCTCGGGGATCTGATCGACGCCGTCAACCGCGGCGAGGTCTACCGTTATATCGTCAAGCCCTTCAAGATCGACGAGCTGCGCTCGATCCTGCGCCAGGCGCTGGAGCGCTATGAGCTCGGCCAAGAGCACGACCGGCTGCTGGCCGATCTGCAGCGCTCGAACCGCGAGCTCCAGGAGAACCAAGCGCACCTGGCGAAGGAGCGCAGCATGCGGGAGGCGATGTACCGCGAGCGCATCCACAGCCTGGCACGCACCGTCGCCGGCGTCGCGCACGCCCTCAACACCCCGCTCGGCGTCGCCAAGTCGGCCTGCGCCGTGGTGCGAACCGCGATCAAACAAGTGGCCGCCGATAGCGTCGAGCCGATGGCCGGGGAGGTGCGCGAGGATCTCCTCGACTCCTGCGCGCTGTTGTTGCGCTCCCTGTCTCGGGCCGAGCAGGTGGTGCAGGAGTTCAAGGGGTTGGCGGCGTTCGACATGGTCGCGGATCCGATCGACTGCGACCTGGTGGAGCTGGTGCAGAGCTCCATCCACGCGCTTGGGCCGGCGCTGGCGACCGCGAAGATCGCGGTGCGGGTGCAGACCAACGGCACCCAGGCCTTTCCGTGGCGCGGCCACCCCGACTCCTTCGAGCAGATCATCGAGGCGCTGATCCAGAACAGCATCCGCCACGCCTACACCGAGCAGGGTGGCGGCAGCCTCGATCTCCGCCTCTCGGCCGCTGACCACAACGGCACTAAGCGCTACCGCATCGAAATCGAGGACTACGGCCGCGGCGTCCCCGCCGAGGTCCGGCCGCGCATCTTCGAGCCGTTCGTGACCTCGCAGCGCGATCGGGGCGCCACCGGCCTCGGGCTCGCGGTGATCCACAACGTGGTCACGAACATGCTGGGCGGCACGATCCGCTGCGAGAGCCACGAGGGCAAAGGCACGATGTTCACGGTCGAGATCCCCGCCCTCGTACCCGGGCAGCTGCCCTCCGGACCGACGGGGTGAGCTCCGGCCGCCGTTAGGGCGGCGCCAGGCTACGCGGGCGCGCTCGCGGCTCGGGCGGCACCTGTCGTCTGCTGCCGCTGCGGCAACACCAGACGCGCGCTCATGCCCCGCCCGACCTCGCTCTGCAGCGAGAACTCGCCGTGATGGAGCTCGGTCACCTGGCGGACCAAGAGCACCGCCATCGTCGCGCGAATGTCGGGCGTCCGGCCGCCGTCGATCGACTCCAGCACCTCCGGGGTGAGCCCGGGGCCCTCCTCGCGGAAGACGATCTGCACGCCGGGAGCACCGCGGAACGCACAGGTGTCGACCTCGACCCGCACCGTGCCGCGGCCGCGGGCCGTCAGGCGCACCACGAGCTCGGCGACCATCCCGAACGCCTGCTGCAGGCGGGCGGCGTCACCCTCGACGCTCAGCGGCTGGGTGAGCATCGGCCAGAACACCCGCTCGGCGTCGTCGCAGACGCCGTCGACGTACTTCTTGGCCCCGACCGCGAGGTCGGCGAGCTTCACCGGGGCGCTCCCCTCCAGTTGCTTGCTCTGCGCGTCGACCTTGGCCAGATCGAGGACGCCGTTGATGAGCGCCAGGAGGTTGGTGGCGACGCCGGTCACCTCCTGCAGGCGGCCGCGTTGCGCACCGGGGTCGTCGGTGAGCACCACGACCTCGGAGGGCGCGAGCGCCACCTTGCAGGTCGGACAATTGCCGACCGGCTGTCCCGGCGGCGGCGCCTCGTAGCTCTCCTGGCACTTCGGGCACACCAGGGCGTTGGTCGCCGTGAACGCCTTCTGCATCGCCTCGGAGAGCTTGGCGATCTGATCGATGGGCTGCAGCATGTCCTGGGTGAAGCGCGAGACCAGGTTCTCCTTGGTCTTGTCGGTCCTCTTGGCCTGCTCGACCGCGACGTCGGCCCGAACTTCGTCCGCGAGCAGCGCCTTGTCCCGCTCCTCGATGGTCTCGAGCATCGCCCCGAAGCCTTCGGCGAGCTGCTTGATCTCCACCGGCTTGGTGATCTTCACCCGGGTCTCGCGGCGCCCGGCGAGCACCGCGCGCATGCCCTCCTCGAGCACCCGCACGGTGCGCGTCATCCGGTTGGTGGTGATCGTGGTGACCACGAGCGCGATGAACATCACCACCAAGGTCGCGAACAGGCTGTAGCGCGTGGTCTTGGCGCGCACCGCGCGCAGGTGCTTCTCGGTGGCCGCGAGCTGCTGGTCCACCGACAGCAACGACAGCCCGTAGCGCACCGTCCCCCAGCGCTCGTCGCCGACCTTGATCGGGGCGCTGACCTCGACGACGCCCTTGCCGTCCACCTTCAGCTCCCGCACCACCGGTTGGTCGCCCTTGCCGCCTTTGGCGTCGGCCGCCGCCGCGGTCTGCCCGACCTTCTTCTTGTCGCTGTGGACCACGATCTTGTTCTGGCCGTCGGTGATCAGACCGTAGGCGATGTCGGAGTCCGCCTGCACCGTCGCCGACACCGCGCGCTGCAAGAGCGTGAAGTCCATCATCACCGCCGCCGGCGCCGAGCTGATCGCACCATTTCGCGCCAGCGCTTCGGCGCGATCCTCGAGGCTCTGGCGCACCGCCTTCGAGCGCTGGGTCGCGACCTCGCGCAGCGCCACGGTGTGCATGCGGACGAAGTACTGGGTGAGGAGGCTCGCCGCCGCGCCCACCAAGACGAAGATCGTCAGGCCCAATCGCCCGCGCAACCCGAGTCGGAACTGCCTGCGCGCCCGTTTCATGATCCACTCGCTGTCGAGCCGCCGGCCTCGGCCGGCAGACGAAAGGCAAACGTCGTCCCCTGGTTCAGGCCGGCGCTGTCGGCCCAGATCCGTCCGCCGTGCAGCTCGACCATGCGCTTGGCGATCGAGAGCCCCAAGCCGGTGCCGCCCTTGGCGCGGGTGTGGCCGCTGTCCACCTGATAGAAGTCTTTGAACACCGCCTCGAGCTGGTTCTTCTCCAAGCCGACGCCGGTGTCGGTCACCCGGAACTCGACGACCTTGCGGCCCTGGTCGACCTTGGGCTCCACCTCGAAGCTCACCGCGCCGCCCGCCGGCGTGAACTTCACCGCGTTGCCGAGGAGGTTCAAGAGGATCTGCGACAACATCGTGTCGTCGACGTCCAGCACCAGCGGCAGGACGAGCTTCGGGAAGTAGGTGCGGATGTCGGCCGGCTTCGCCAGATCGACGATCGCGCCGCGCACCGTGTCGATCAGCGTGCGGACGTCGACCTTCTTGCGCTGCAGCTGCGCCCCCTGGCCGCCGAGCCTCGAGAAGTCCACGAGCGAGCGAACGATGGTGCGCATCGTCGCGGTCGAGGTCTTCAGCCGCTGGATGAAGTGGACGTGGTCGTTGGCGTTGCCGACGAACAACAACCGGATCTCGGTCGCGACCGGCACCTTGCAGTCAGGGCACAGCTGGGTGCCGGAGGCCTCGGCACGATCGGTCTGGAAGTAGTTGTCGCACTTCTTGCAGTGCAACACCGGCCCCTGCTGGAAATCCTCGACCAGGTGATGCGGCACCGCGAGGATGGCGTTCAACGGCGTTCGTAGCTCGTGGGAGACGTTGGCCAGAAACTCCTCACGCTGGCGGGTCGCGGTCTTCAGGCCGCTCAAGGCCTCGTGCAGCTTGGTGACGTTCTGCTGCACCTTCTTGGTGCGCACCCGGAGCTCGTTGGAGAGCTCGTTGACCGCCATGCCGAGCGCCACGAACTCCCGGCTGCCGCCCAGGCGCACCACGTGCTCGAGGCTGCCGGCGCGGATCTTCGCGATGCCGGCCAGAAGGACGCCGAGCGGCCGCGTCGTGCGCTTGGAGAGAAACACGCCGACGACC
This sequence comes from Deltaproteobacteria bacterium, assembly GCA_016218825.1. Lineage (GTDB taxonomy): Bacteria > Myxococcota > XYA12-FULL-58-9 > XYA12-FULL-58-9 > XYA12-FULL-58-9 > JACRCV01. The sequence goes on along the minus strand of JACRCV010000056.1, from coordinate 219,664 downwards.
AGCACCGCCACCAGCACCACGAGCGCCGCGATGCCGACCGCGGTGGTGCCGCGAACCACGCGGGCGCGGGTGGCGACGGTCGCGGTCTCGATCGCCTGATTCAACGCCTTGAGCTGAATACCGAGGTGCAGGGTCCCCCAGGGGAAGCCACCGACGTTCACCGGCGCCGCGACCTCGAGGCCGGGCTGGCCGTTGATTTGCGCCGCGCCGCTGATGGTCTTGTTCTTCGCCAACGCCTCTTTCTGCAGCCCGCCCTCGGCGTTCGAGCCGGCCTTCGCGGGATCCGAGTGCACCGCGATGCGGCCGGTCTTGTTGGCGATGAAGGCGTACGCGATCTCCGGATCGTTCGTGACCGTCGAGCTCAGGATCTCGGTGAGGAAGACGAAGTCGGTGCCTTCGATCGCCGCCTCGGAGGCGAGCGCGGCGTTGAGCGCGACCGCGGTGCCCTTGGCGACCAACTCCTCGCGCAGCGTCCTCGCCGTCGCCTCGATCTCGTTGTTGAGATCGGTCCGGAACCATGTCACCAACGTGCCGCCGGTCAACGCGACGCCGGCGGCGACCAGGACCACCAACAGGACCAGGATCTGGGTGCGAAGGCTCATAACCGTTTCCTCTGCGGATTCACGTCGCGCCTCGAGCTACTTCGACATCGCCGGGCTGTACGGCACCCACTTGTCGAAGCCGAGGGTCTTCATCGCGCGGCGCCCGGCCGCGTGCGAGGCCATGGCTTGCATCGCGCGGGTGACGTCACCGACGTCGCTGCCCTTCTCGCCGACGGCGCAGAACGGCGCCCGCAGCACCGGCTGAGTCTCGGCGGCCTTCTTCAGCGACGCGACCGCCGCCGGGTTGATGGTCTTCAAGACGTCGAGGCTGGAGGGCGTCACCAGCGCCGCGTCCACCTGTCCCATCGTCAGCGCCATCAGCGCGTCGATGTCCTTGGAGACCGGGATGATCATCGCGCCCTTGGTGTTGATGCCGGCGCCGCCGAGGATCTTCAGGACCGAGGCGGTGTCGCCGCCGACCACGGTGGCGCCGATGCTGGCGCCCGCGAGGTTCTTGCCCCGCTTCTCGTCAGCCACCACGAGGATGGTGCGGTAGAAGGTGTCGCCGTTCGCCGACGGCACGAGCAGCGGCGTGAGCTTGAGCTTCTTCGACTTGCCGCTCAAGTACTTCGCCGAGACCACCGCGAACTCCACCTTCTGATTCGACACCAGGTTCTCGAGCGCCGCGGCGTTGGACACCGGCTGCAGCTTGAGCTCCGGATCGATGGTGTGCAGGAAGTCGGTGAACCACGCGGTGATTTTCAGAATCTCGCGCAGGTTGGCGTCCGGATCGTAGAACGCCACGACCCCGCCGCCCTTGCGGGCCTTCCGCGGCTCCGGCTTGGGCTCCGGCTTGGGCTCCGGCTTGGGCTCCGGCTTGGCCTCGACCACCTTGGTCTCCGCCGGCTTCTCCTCGACCTTGGCGGCGACCTCCTTGCCCTTCTTGCCCTTCTTCTTGCCCTTCGTCGGCTTCTCCTCGGGCTTGACCTCGGCCGGCTTCTCCTCGGCCGGCTTCTCTTCCGGCTTGACCTCCGCGGGCTTGACCTCGGCGGGCTTCTCCTCGGGCTTGACCTCCGCCACCGCGGCGATCTCCGCCGGCTTCTCTCCGGGCGCCGCGGCCACTGCTACCGGCGCGGTCTTGGCGAGCAGCTTGTTGACGAACTGCAGCGCGGTGTCGTCGATGTGCAGGCCGATGTCCTGGGCGACGTCGAGGTTGAGCGCCAGGTAGGCGCCGATCGGCGGCTGCACCCCGAGATCGGCCGGGGCCTTCGACTTGTCGAGGAGCCGGCGCGCCATGTCGGCGGCCTGGGCGCCGAGCGAGGTCAGATCGACCGAGACCGCCATCAGCGCCCCGGCGGCGGCGAAGTCTTCGGAGAGCGACGACAGGAACGGCAGCCGCGACGCCTTGGTCTGGTTCTTCAGGTATTCAAAGGTCTCCTGGGTGGTCAGCACCGGATCGTTGAGCTGCCACACCGTGTCGCCGGGCTTGACGTTGTCGGTGTAGGCGCGGCCGACCTCGGCCGGGGACGCGACCGCGACCGCGACCAGCTCGATGCCCATGCCGGTGAGCTGCTCCTTCGCGGTGGTCGCCATCTGCGCCGAGCTCGGGGTGTGGAACGCGACCACCCGCTTCACCTCGGGCAACACCATCTTGAACTGGGTGAACTCGCTGGTGGCCGGCGGTTCGAGGGAGATGCCGGCGACGTTCTTCGCGGCGTCGAGCTTCAAGCGCGAGTGGTCGACGACCATCGCGAAGATGACCGGGACGTCGGGGAAGTTCTCCTTGGCGAGCAGGGTCGCGGGCGTGCCGAGGGTGAAGAGCAACGCCGGCTTGCGGAACCGGATCTCGGTGACCAGCTCGTCCTTCGGCGCCGCCGCCACGGTGAACACGACCACCTGCGCCGCGGTCGCGCCGAGGAACTCCTTGACCGGTCCGTCGAACAGGCTGTTGTCGCTGCTCTTCAAGATGATGACGGTCGGCGCGTCCGGGGTTGGCCCGGGCTGCACCTGGTCGGGCGTCACCAGGACGCAGGCGTAGAGATTCAGCAAAATCAGGAGGGCACTCAGTTGGTATCGGACATGGGCCATGGGACCAGAGCCTGTCCAATGACGGAGTTCGTGTCAAGGTTGAGCTTTCGAGAGTGATGGCCGGGGTCGGGGCCGGGGCCCATGGGAAGACACGGGACGATGGCGGTTGATCGGCGGATCTCGTGGGTGTACGAGGTCAGCGCCACCTGGTGTCGGCGGCGCGGGGCTGAGATCCTGCCCACGCCGCCACGGCCGCTGACGCGAGTCTCATGCAACCGAGCGACATCTTCCAGCACCAGAAGCGCAACGTTCTCGTGCTCGCGCTCTGCCAAGCGATCATGATGACGAGCAACACCGTCATGTGGAGCACCGGACCGCTGGTCGGCGTCGAGCTGGCGCCGGCGGTCTGGCTGGCCACGATCCCGAACGGCCTCACGGTGCTGTTCAACGCCTTCACCTCGATGCCGGCCTCGAACCTGATGCAGCGGCTCGGCCGACGGCGCGGCTTCATGACCGGGGCCGCCATCGGCACCCTCGGAGCGGCGCTGATCGCGGGCGCGATCTTCTGGCGGAGCTTCGCGGTGCTGATGCTGGGCAACGCGACGGTGGGGACCTATCTGGCGTTCGCGCAGAAGTACCGTTTTGCCGCCGTGGACGCCGCGAAGCCGCTGTTCAAGAGCAAGGCGATGTCCTTGGTTCTGGCCGGAGGGGTCGTGGCCCCTTTTGCCGGCTCGGCGCTCGCCAACCTCACGCGGGCTACCTTCGACCCCATCATGTACAGCGGCTGCTACGCCGCCACCGCCGTGTGTACCGCCCTCACCATCCCGCTCTTGGGGGGGTTGCGCATTCCCGCTGCCGGCAGCGAAGAGGGAAAGGCGGGCGGTCGGCCGCTGGGAGTGATCGTCAGGCAGGAGGCTTACGTCGTCGCCGCCGTGGGCGGCGCGGTCTCGTGGCTCGTGCTGCAGGTGCCGATGATCGGCGGGTCGCTGGCGATGAAGAAGCTCGGATTTCCCTTCAAAGACATCTCCTTTATAGTGATGTGGCGGATGTTCGCGATGTTCGCGCCGTCGTTCGTGACCGGCGCGCTTCTCCAACGCTTCGGGATCTTGAGGATGATGGTCGTCGGCGCCGGGCTCCTCACCGCCGCCCTCGTGGTGCTGCTCATGGGGGCGTCGATCGCCGTCCTCTGGGTGGGCATGATCCTGATCGGGGTGGGGTGGAGCATTCTCTTCTTGGCGTCGTCGCGCCTCCTCGTCGAGACCCACACCGCCGCGGAACGGGGGCGGGCTCAGGGCTTCTTCGACTCCGTCGCCTTCGGGGTGTCGGCCGCCGCGGTGCTCACCACCGCCGGCATGTTCGAGGCGTTGGGCTTCGAGCTCCTGAACGGGGTGTTGCTGGTTCCCTGTGTTTTGTGCCTGGTGTTGACGGCCCGGTTGGCGGCACGGCGGCGCAAAGGATCGGCTCCACTCCGGTCTTGAATCCACCCGGCGGGTCGGCTAGCTTGGTTGCGGTCGAGAATCGTTGTTGTTGCCTCAAGACGTGAAACCGGTGGTTGACAATGGATGAAGGCCAGAACTGGCAGCTGATCGTCGTCGACGACGAGGAAGACGTTCACAACGTCACCGAGCTCGCGCTGCGACGCAAGAAGTGGAAGAAGAAGGGCTTCGAGATCGCGCACGCCAAGAGCCTGAAGGAAGGCAAGGCGATCATCAGCAAGAACCCGGCGCAGTACCGGGTGGCGATCGTCGACGTCGTGATGGAGACCGACACCGCCGGCCTCGAGCTCTGTCAGTACATTCGCAGCAACTGTCCGCCGTCGGCCCGCATCGTGTTGCGCACCGGCCAGCCGGGCATGGCGCCGGAGGAGGCCGTGCTCAACAACTACGACATCGACTTCTATATGGAGAAGACCGACGCCTCGCCCGAGAAGCTGTACTCGGTCATCCGCTCGTGCCTGCGCAGCTCCGAGGACATCTCGACGCTGCTGGCGTTCGGCCGCCAGCTGCAGAGCTTCACCCGCGCGCTGCAGCGCGTGACCTCGCTCGAAGATCTGCTGGTGTTCATGCGCGAGGGCATCGCGTTCTTGGACTTGAAGCACAACGCCTCGAGCCTGTTCTACTACGACCTCTCGGTAGACACGCCGATCCCGATCCAGTTTTCCGGCAAGACGTCGGTCGAATCTCACACAGTCCAGGCCAAGCTCAAGGGCCTGCACGAAACCGCGAAGCCCGGTGCCGACATCAGCCTCAGCCGCGGCCCGGCGGTGGGATTTCCCAACAACAGCTTGGTGCAGTTGTTCTGCACCAAGGTCGAGGAGCCCGGCAAGGAAGAGGGGCAGGCCGGCGAGGTCACGGTGGGCAACGGCGGTCTCTACGCCGAGATCGTGCCGGAGTACTTCTCGGAGAAGGCGATCAACGACTTCTCCTCCGACGCCCGGCTGTTCATCGAGAACTGGCGCATCGCGTATTCGACGTTGCGGCTTCAAGAGCGTCTGGCCAAGGAACGGATGTTGCGCGAGCAGATGTACTTCGAGCGCATGCAGAGCATCGCGACGATGGTCACCGGGGTGGCGCACGAGATGAACACCCCCCTCGGGGTCGCGAACACCGCGCGGGCGATGGTGGTCGACCTCGCCCAGCAGCTGGCCGGGGAGAACGTCGACCCGACGCAGCGCAAGGAGATGGCCGCGGACCTGACGTCATCGGCCGATCTGCTCACCAAGAACCTGGTGCGCGCCCAGGACCTGATCAAGAACTTCAAGCAGCTCTCGGCGTCGCAGCTCTCCGATCATCGGGTGCTGGCGCCGATCGGCGAGGTCGCACGGACCTGCGTCGACACCATGGGGCCGGTGCTCAAGAAGCAGAGCATCCAGGCGACGGTGGTGGAGGAGCCGAACGCGAACCTCGAGTGGGATGGTTACCCTGGCCACTTGTCGCAGGTGCTGGTGAACTTCATCCAGAACACCTGTCGCTACGGCTACGACGAGGGCCAGAGCGGCGGCAAGATCGAGATCACGCTCAGCAACGCCAACGGCGACAAGGGCCCGATGCTGAAGCTGGTGTACCGCGACTTCGGCAAGGGGATCGCGGCCGAGATGATGCCGCGCATGTTCGAGCCCTTCGTCACCTCGGGGCGCAACAAGGGCGGCACCGGGCTCGGGCTGGCGATCTCGCACAACATCGTGACCAATCTCCTGGGCGGTTCGATCAGGGTTGACAGCAAACCGGGACAAGGGGCAACGTTCACCCTCCTGCTGCCGAAGACCGCACCCGTGCAAGGCGCGAGTGTGCAGCCGACGGCCCTCAGCTTGCGGAAGTAGCTTTGGAGCGACCATGGAAAACTGGCAGATCCTCGTAGTTGACGACGAACCGGACGTGCACCAGATCACGCAGCTGGCGCTCAAGCACCGCAGCTGGCGGCAGAAGAAGTTCACGATCACCAGCGCCGCGAGCGGCAAAGAAGCGCAACAGATCCTGGCCACCAAGAGCTTCAACGTCGCGTTCATCGACGTGGTGATGGAGACGGATCACGCCGGTCTCGATCTGTGTCGCCACATCCGCGCCCACTGCGACCGGTCACTGCGCCTGGTGTTGCGCACCGGGCAGCCGGGCGTCGCGCCGGAAGAGAAGATCCTCAACGACTACGACATCGACTACTACCTCGCCAAGTCGGAGGCGACGCCGGATCGCCTCCACACCTTGGTGCGCGCCGGGCTGCGGGCGTCTCTGGACATCGAGATGCTGATCGCCTTGGGACGGCAGATGGAGGGCTTCGCGGTCTGTCTGCAGAAGGTCTCCACCACCCAGGACTTGGCGGCGGTGATGAACAAGAGCATGGCGGCGCTCGCGGCGCGGGCGGGAGTCCGGATGGAGTTCTTCCCGAACGTCGACACCGACGTCGGCGGCTCGGCGCGGTTCCGCGCGGCGCTGAAGCAGGCGCACGAGCAGGGGCGGGAGCGCGGCGTGTTCCGGAACGATCAAGGCTCGGGGCTGCAGGCCACCGAGTACGTCATGCCCTACGAGATCGAGGTCCGGGGTCAGGAGCCTGGGACCGGCTTCGGGTCGGCCGTCAAGCGCAGCTGGCGGGCGTTCTTCGGTGATCCGCCGCGCAACACCGGCATGCGCAAGGTGCGCGCCGGCGTCGGCGTCGAGTTCGAGAGCCCGACGCTCGCCGAGCTGCGCGCGGATCTGGCCGCCGACCTGAAGTATTTCATGCACAACTGGACCGTGGCCTACAGCGCCTTGTGCATGCAGGAGGACTCGGCCTACCAGCGCGTGGTGCAGGAGTTCGAGCGTCGCGAACAGCTCGAGGCGCCGCGCGGTCCCGAGATGTGACGACTCCAGCGGAGCAGGCGAGAGCCTCGCGATACCTTGGCGGGGCGCCGGGAGCATAAATGAAGAAGCTCCACAAATGGAGTGTCAGCAAGAGCACCCCGGACGCGAGCGATCCGGCGTCGGTCGCCGGCGCCGGGGCGCGCCGGGCGTTGGCGGCGCCGCTGCCACAGACCGAGCGCCAACGGATCCTCTACGTCGAGGACGTGCCCGAGAACTGGGAGGTCACCGAGCTGGTGTTGAAGCGGCGCTTCGCGATGCAGTGGGCGAAGAACGACCAGGAGGCCTGCGCCATCCTCGCCGAGAGCGGCAAGGAGCTCGCGGCGGTGTTGATGGACATCGAGCTCAAGGGCTCGCACATGGACGGCATCGAGCTCACGAAGCTGGCGCGCGGCACGTTGCCGGAGGCGCGCAAGCCCAAGTACGCCAAGGCGGTGCCGCTGCTCGACAAGCTGCCGATCATCTTCGTGACCGGCTACGGCGCGCGCTACTCCGAGGACGAGCTCAAGGCGGTGGGCGGCGATCTGATGCTGCCGAAGCCGGTCAACTTCGCGGCGCTGTCCACCGCGCTCAGCAACCTCGCGGTGAAGCGCAAGCCGGGGGCGGCGGCGGAGCCGGCGCGTCACGACACCGCCGAGCTCAACGAGCAGAAGCAGCTGGTGAAGGGTGACAAGCTTTTCGAGAATCGTTTCCGGGCGTTGACCGCGAGCCGGTTGTTCTCGGTGACCGACGTCACCAAGGACCCGGACGCGGTGATCGAGGAGCTCGGGATCGACGGCGTCGAGGCCGTCACCATGGCGCTCTCGGTGCTCGACCTCGTCAAAGAGACCAACCCCGCGGTCGAGTACCTGTTGCCGCTGGTGCTGCGGCGCGCGGTCACCGCGTCGTTGGTGTGCAACTGGGTGCGGGACGTCGACCTGAACTTCGCGGTCGCCGCCGGCTTCCTGATGGATGCCGGCCTGTTGGCGCGGGCGATGCACGACCCGACCGGGGCGCTGGAGATCGGCCTGAGCCCGTCGAAGTCGCGCCCGATCCGCGAACGGGCGGCGAATGAAGTCGAGCACGGCGTCCGGGTGATGGAGCTCGCGACCGACTGGGACGTGCCACACGGCGTCGTCGAGGCCGTTCTGCATCACCACGACGATGAGCCTCCGGGCGGCGAGCCGCTGGCGCTCGTGGCGTGGGTGGTGGAGCGGATCGCGGCGATGTTCGAGCCCGGCGACGTCGAGCAAACCCGGCAAGCGGCGTTCAAGGCCTGCGACTTGCTGGGGATCGCTCGCGACGGCGCCGAGCAGCTGTTCACCGCGATCCCCGAGGGCGTCGCGCGGGTCGCGAAGACCTGCGGCCTGCCGGTGCCGCCGCAGGTGACCTACCGCGAGCTCATGGGCCACGGCAACGTCACCCTGACCAACCTGGCGCGCTCCTATGACGATCTGCAGAACACGCTGCAGGCGATCATCCAGGAGAAGCTCGCGATGACCCAGCTGGTCGAGGCCGGCAAGAAGAGCCTCGAGGCCGCCTACAAGAAGGACATGGCGCTGATCGCCGCCGTCCAGGAGATGTTCCAGCCCAAGCACAAGACCATGCGGGCCGAGGGGCTCGTCATCCATGGCTTCTGCCGCGCCGCCGACGAGTGCGGCGGTGACTGGTGGTGGTTCGACGACCACCAGGGCTCGGTGCGGGTCGCGGTCGGCGACGTCTCCGGCCACGGCCCGGGGCCGGCGATGGTGACCGCGGCGACCGAGAGCGTCTACCGCATTCTGCGGCGGATGATGCCGGAGCTGTCGGTCGAAGAGCAGCTCAAAGAGATGCACGACGAGCTGCTGGTGACCGCCCAGGGTCACTACCACATGACGATGTCGCTGCTCGACATGCCGCACGACGAGAGCGTCATCCACTGGTGGAACGGCGGCGCGCCGATGCTCCTGGTGTTGGACCCGGACCGGCGGGTGCAGGGCAGGGCGGTTCGCGGTACGCCGCTGGCGTTGGCGCCCGAGCTCCAGATCGGCCACCTCGAGATCCCGAAGCTGCCGGGCACCCGGATCTTCATGTTCACCGACGGGTTGTACGAGTTCGAGGCGATCCGCAAGACCAAGGCCACCGGCATTAGAGCGCTGCGCGCCTTCCTGCTCGAGACCGCGGGCATGGGCATCGAGGACGCCGCGAAGCACATCATGGATCAAGTCGATCGCCTGCGGCCCGAGGACACGCCGCAGGAAGACGACATGACCATGCTCTTGGTCGATGTGGTGGAGTAGGGCTACGGTCCCGTCGGGGTCGCTCCAGCGGTCGCGCCGTCGAGGTTGAAGTAGACCACCCGGCTCTTCATGAACTGCGGCACCACGATGCGGCCGCGTTTCTGGTCCCAGGCAATGTCGGCGGGGTTGTCGACGAGCGGCGCCAGCGCTTCGTAGGTCTGGTCGTGGCGGAGGATGTAGATCGCCTGGCCACCGAAGCTGGAGATCACCAAGCGGCCGTCACCGAGCGCGACGACGCCGTCGAGGACGCCGCGCGGCGGTCGTGGCATCGGGTGGCGGGTGCCGTCGTCGTCGAGCCGATAGACCTCTCCTGACCCAAAGGTGACCACCACCAGGCCGCCGGGCACCGCGACGCAGCCGTTGGGTTGCCCGAGGACGGTCCCGGTTGCGATCGCCCGGTAACGGTCGTCTGCTTCGATGCGGTACACCGCGTCGGTCCGGGTGTTCACGAAACCCTCGGTGTTTCCGCTCAACCCGGTGTCGGTGACGTAGACACTACCGTTCGGCCCCTCACAAACGTCATTGAGGAAGGTGCTTCCGGGAATGGGGATGTTGCCCGTCGGCCCACCGGTCCGGAGGTCGAACTTGCGCACGACGGTGAGGTCGGCGACGTAGAGGGTCGAACCCTGGATCGCCATGCCCTTCGGGGCGTTGAGGACCGTGCCTTCGCGCTCGCCGCTGATCCACGTGAGATCGAGGGCGGTGCCGTCGGCGGCGATCTTGCTGATGAAGCCGTCGCCGTCGACGCCGAGCGGGCTGCCGTTGATATTCGAGACCAGATAGACGTCCTCAGGGGCGTGGTAGAGCACCGATTCGGGGGTCTGGTAACACACACGCTCGATCACGTCGGTCCCGGTGCGCTCGCGGTCCTCCACCGGATCCGGCCAGCTGTAGTTGTCCTCGAGGTACTTGATGATCTTGGCGGTATCGACGTCGCTTACTTCGGCGCCGAAGGTGTGGCGCATCTTGCAGACGTCGAACCGCCACCAGTCTTTGGTCATGCCCTCCAGGGTGATGATGGTGCGCGCGTTGTGGCACGACAGGCACGCGCTCTCCACATGCAGCTTCCCTTCTCCGGGCTTGAGCTCACGGACGTAGGGGGGCGGGCCGGAGACCGGGCGATCCGACTCCCGACATCCCCCGGCGATGCCCAGCGATCCGACCAGGACCGCGGCGACCAGAGGGCGACGCGCAGCAGGAGATTGGGCGCCCATCACACGACCTCGAACGTCGTCGCGAAGGTCCGGCTCGAGTTGTTACGGTGCCCGCCTTCGTGTTGGATGTTCGGCCAGGCGTCGAGCGGCTGGGTCTCGCCGTTCGTGGAGGTCGCCCGCGACATGACGTTGATTCGACCGGCCGTCGTGGGGGTGAACGACGTCTTCCATTTCCGCCACACGTAGGCGTCGGGCTGGGGACCGAGCTCCGCGCCCTGCCAGCTCCAACCGTTGTCGGCGCTGACGTCCACGCGGTCGATCCCCTGCCCCGAGTCGAAGGCGATGCCCATGACGTCCACCGGCGCACCCACCGGCACCCGCTCGCCGTCGAGCGGCGAGAGGACCAGCGAGAACGTCTTGACGCCCATCTTGGGAACATCGGGGCCGAAGCCGGTGGCCTTCTGGTACCAACTTCGGGGCGCCAGGGTCCGTCGCACCTCCAGCTCTACCAGCTGCTTGACCCAGTTCGGTCCTATGACCCCGGGGATGACCAGTCGCAGGGGCGCACCATGCCAGAAGGGCAGCGCCTCGCCGTTCATCTCGTAGGCCAGCAGGGTGTTCGCTCCGGTGGCGTCCACCATGCGGACGGATCTGATGTAGGTGGGGTGCTTGTTGGAGATGATCTTCACCGCCGACTTGGCGGTCAGCACTCCAAACTCCGGTCGAGCGCCGACGTCCTCGAGAATGGCCCGCAAGCTGGCGCCTCCCCAGAGCGCACACGAGAGATCGCCCTTGGTGAACGGTGGCGCCGGTCGTCGGGGGCGAATGAGGCCGAAGCCGGCGGCGCCGCACATGCCAACCGCGCCGCGCTCGATCTTGGGGAAGTTCTTGATGTCGGCGAGCGTGAGCGTCACCGGCTTGGGCACACCCTCGCCGGTGATGGTGAGCCTGAAGGCATCCGGGTCCAGCGGCTTGAGGTCGGCCTCCCGCCAACGAATGTAGTAGTGATCAGTGTCGGTGAAGGGCGGGTTCTTCGTGCCCACGAGCTTCGACACCGGCGTTTCGTAGAGGGGCGGGCGATCCCACAGTTGATACATCTCGCCGGCGCCCGGCACCTTGACCAGCGGGTAGGGCGAGCCGAGCCACTCCGCGGGGGTGACCCGGCGTGAAGCCAGGAGCCACTTGGTCAGCGCCAGGGAGGTCCCAGAGAGCCCCAACATACCGAGGACGAAATCCCGTCGCTTCATGAGCCAGGCTCCTCACGCCCCGATGCAGGTCGTAGAATATGCCCAACGTCGGCGAAGAAAGCGAGATCCCGCGGACCCGCTCGGCCTGCCGTCCTTGACACGGCCACCGGCCCGGAAGGGGTGGACGACACCTCCACGCCGGCGCCCCGCCGACGCCCGTGCAGCGTGTGCGCGGCGGCGCGGCCGCGGCCTACTTCGACAGGAGCTCGAAGACGGTGACCTTCTCGGGCTTTGCCATGAGCTTGGCGATATCCTTCATGACCTTCTTGCGGCCCTCCGAGCTCTCCCAGGCCGCGAACGCCTTCTCCGACTCCCAGGTGGCCACGATCACGGTGTGGGTGGGGTCCGCCTTGTCTCGCAGCGTTTCCCCCGACACCCAGCCGGGCTGCTTCTTGGCTTGTTCCCGCGTGGCCTTCTCGATCTCGCGGACCGTCTTCTCGTTGGCCGCACTGCAGTACCGCTCACGCAACACCTTGATCATGGCAAGTCTCCTTGAGGCAAGGCATCCGCCTACCTCGAATGCGAAGCCAAGGCCAGCCCCATAGGGGCGTGCGGCGATGGCTAGCGGGTCATCACGATCCAAGGGATACCGACGCAAGTGAGCACGACGATGTAGATCGCGCCAAAAATCGCACCGAGCCTCCAATAGTCCGAGGCCCTGATGTAGCCGCTTCCAAAGTAGATCGGGCTCGGGCCGGTCGCATACGGTGTCAGCACACCCATGATCCCGAGAGTCGCGACCAGCGACAGCGTGACCGTGGCGGGATCGACGCCGGGGATGGCGGTGCTCACCACGAGCATCACCGGCATCAGGGCGGTCACGTGCGCGGTGACGCTCGCAAACAGGTAGTGCAACAAGAAGAACACCAGCACCGTGGCCACCGTGGCGGTCATCGGCGCGAGGCCACGCAGCGCGCCGCCCACGGTCTCGGCAAACCACTTGATGAAGCCGACGCGCGTCAAACCGTCGGCCAGCGCCACGAGCGTCGCGAACCAGACCAGCGTGTTCCACGCCCGGCGATTGCCGAGCACGTCGTCCCAACCGACGACGCCGGTGACCACCATGAGCGCGACGACGACCATCGCGACCGCGGTGGCATCGACGAGGTCGCCGGCGAAGATCCACAGCGCCAACGCCGTCAGCACCAGCCCACCGAGCGTACGCTCGCGCCCGCTCAACGGACCCATCCGCTCGAGCTCCTGACCTGCCCACTGCGGCACCGCGCCGCCGGTCTTCACCTCCGGTGGGTACAGGAGGTACGCGAGCAGGGGAGTGGCCAGGAAGAGGAGGAGCGCAACCGGCGTGATCGCCGTGAGCCACTCGAGCCAGGTGACCGTCACGTTGACCGTCTTTTGCGCCATCTCCAGGGCCAGGAGGTTGGGCGCCATGGCGGTCGCGAACATCGAGCTGGTGACCGTCGTGGCCGCGATCGCCGTCCACATGAGGTAGCCGCCGATCCGACGGGCGGAGGGGTCGTTCGGTTTGGACTCATAGAGAGCCGCCAGGCTCTTCAACACCGGAAACAGCGTGCCTCCGGACCTCGCGGTGTTGGAGGGCGTGAACGGCGCGAGCGCGAGGTCGGCCAGCGCGACCGCGTATCCCAGGGTGAGCGTGCGTCGCCCCATCGCCTTGACGAGAAGCAAGGCCACCCGCCGCCCAAGGCCGGTCTTTTCGTAGCCGGTGGCGACGATGAAGGCCGTGAAGATCAGCCAGACCGTGGTGTTGGCGAAACCCGACACCGTGAACCGGACCGCCTCGGCGGTCGCCCGGAAGGCGGGATCCGCGAGCTGTGCGGGGCTGAAGAGCACGACGCGCGCCAGCACCCCGATGAGCGTGACCCCGATGAAGCCCACGGCGCCACCCGGCAACGGCTCGAGCACCAGGCCGACGATGACGCCGACGAAGATCGCGAAATACCACCAGGCGTGCTGCGGCAGTCCGGTGGGCGCGGGGATGATGGCCAGGACGGTGGGCACCAGCACCGGGACGATCTTGCGCCACGATGTCCTGAGCATGGGGAGGGCGCGGGTTTGTCAGCGCTTGCCGGCGCGAGGCGCGAGGCGGCGATCTTTGCCGCGCATGCGCAGACGGCGATCGGTGCCGGGCACGAACGACGGATCCGGGATCGGCTGTGGCCGCGAGGTGTAGAGCATCTCGATGACGGCGCGGAAGCGCTCGTTGAACACCTTGCGGTCGCGGCGGATCTTACCCGCCGACACCTTGGCGTAGATGTCGGTCGGGAATTCACGCCCGAAGAGCGCGAAGCGGACGATGTGCTCGATGCGCTCCAGGCGAAGGTTGATGTCGGAGAGATCCGAGCCGGCGCGGCGATAGACCTCGACGTTGGACGCCGCCTCGAGGAAGCCGTACTCGCGCGGGTTTCGCAGGTTGCCCTCGTCCTTGACGACGATGAGCGCGGTCAAGAAGGGGCGGGCGTCGCCGACCAGGCAGACCTGGTGCACCCAGGGCAACAGCTCGATCATCTGCTCGATGCGGGTCGGGAAGATGTTGGTGCCTTCGGAGGTGTTGAAGACGTCTTTCTTGCGGCCGACGATGGACAGCGAACGATCGGGCGCCAGCTCGCCGTGGTCGCCGGTGTGAAAGTAGCCGTCGTTGGTGATCACCGCGCGGGTGGCCTCGTCGTCGCCGAAGTAGCCGGGGGTGACGCCCGCGGAGCGCACCAGGATCTCGCCGTCCGGGTCGCGCTTGACCTCGACGTCGTCGACCACCTTGCCCGAGCAGCCCGGCTTCCAGGTGCCGCGCTTGGTGATCGCGATCAAGGACGCCTCGGTGGAGCCGTAGAACTCGACGATGTCGAGGCCCTGGTCCATGAGGTACTTGAGGATATCGTAGTTCGGGATGCCGCCGGCGCTGCAGACGAAGCGGGCGCTCGCCGAGAACATCTGGGCCTTGGTGGCGAGCTCGGTCTCGGGCTTGGCGAAGTGCTGCCGGAACAGCGAGCGCTGTACCCGCGGCAACAACGGCAGCACCGTCGGATCGAGGGCACGGATCTCGACCAGATCGGCCTCGGTGTCGATCTTGGAGGTAAGCGCCAGGGTCGCGCCGAGCCCGATGGCGGTCGTCAGCAGGTGATAGCCGAACGCGTGGGTGAGCGCCGAGACCATCAGGAAGCGATGCGGGGTGCCGTCCTCGAGCCCCGGGCCGAGCTCCTGGCCGAGGTACTTCAGATAGCGGGTGAACGAGACGTGGCGGCGGACGACGAGCTTGGGCGTCCCGGTGGAGCCGGCGGTCGGCAGGATCATGAAGACGTCGTCCGGGCCAATCCCGTGGCTGGCGCGCTCGAGATACTCCAGCGCTTCGCCGAACTGCAGGTCGAACGTCTCCTCGATGATCTCGGCGCCCGGGACGTCGGTCTGCGCCGGCGCGAAACACAGCGGCCGGCAGCGGTGCTCGACGAGCAGCGGCGTGCGATCGATGTCGCAGAAGATGGCGCGGGCGTTCAAGGCGCCGGCGATGCCGGAGATCAGGTAGTCGACGGAGAACACCGGGGACAGCGGCGCCGGCCGGATACCGGTGGTCGCGCACGCGAGGCTGAAGAACAGGCCGGCCACCTGTGACTCGCAGTAACAGGCAATGAAGTCGCCGCGGCGCAAGCCGAGGTCGGCGAAGCGTTTCGCGGTGCCGGCGACGCGGATCACCGCCTGGCTGTAACTCAACGTTTCTGTTGGGGTTTGGAGGAAGGGGCGGTCGGGGTGGCTCTTTGCCACGCGGAGGAGGTGCGTCGCGATCGTGTCAGTCATGAGGCCCCGGTCTTTCGTCTGCCTTTCGTGCGGATGCAAGGAGCTGACGATCACTCCCTGGGGTCGGACAGTCGTGGCGATTCGTTCTGGGAGCCATATGAGTTTGCGTAAGGATAACCTAACGATCAGTAGCAGGCCGCTTCGAGGCAGTCAACGAATCGGCCGGCGCGGTCGCCGGAGCTAAACGCTTGACTGAATTCCTCGAGTTGATATCTCCTGTGTCGAATGGCAGCCAACATGCGGGTCTTGCGTGAGTTGAAGGACGGTACGGTCCTCCTCCGCGCCCTGTCGGGGCGCCTCGATGACTCGTTTGACGCCGCGGTGCTCCAGCCCGCCGGCGCCAAGTTCCTGGTCCTCGACGTCGCCCACATCAAGCAACTGTCGTCGGTCGGCGTCCGCGATTGGATCAACGCGGTGCGCGCCGTCCGCCAGCAGGTGGAGGGGCTGTTCTTCGTCCGTGCCTCGCCGCGCATGAGCGACCAGTTCAACATGGTGGTCGGCTTCGACGGCGGCGGTTCGCTGTTGTCGTTCCGGTCGTACTACCAGTGCGACTCCTGCGGCGAGTAGACCACGCACCTCTTCGACGCGCAGCTCGACCACACGGCGTTCGCCGCGCCGGAGGCCCCGGTCCGGCAGTGCGCGGTGTGCGGCCGCGACGCGCAGCTCGACGACGATCCCTCGATCCTGTTCGAGTACGTCCGCTCGGTGACCCCGGCGGCGCCGCCGGCGGCGGTGCTCGGCACCATGCGGCGCCCCGACAGCTGGCTGCCCGAAGTGCCGGGGGTCCGGCTGACCACGCGGCAGTCGGTCGAGGGCAACAACACCAACATCCGCCTGGCGGGGATCATCGACGGCACGTTCCCGGGCCGGCAGGTGGCCGCGACCGACAGCCCGTCGGCGACCATCGACATGCAGCGGGTCGCGCACTTCGACGCCAGCGGCTTCGAGCGCTGGCGGACGGCAATGGACTCGCTGACCCAGAACGTGGCGACCAGCCTGGTGAACTGCTCGGCGGTGGCGTTGCGGCGCTTCGCCGACGACCCGGCGCTGCTCTCCGGCGCCACGGTAGCGAGCATCCTATTCCCCGGACGTTGCGGCACCTGCCGGCGCGCGACCTGGTATTCGATCGCGGTCGGCTCGTTCGACGGCTGGCTGGCGTCGAGCCCGTCGTGCGCCGAGTGCGGCGTGCCGATCGACATCGCCGAGCGCGAAGAGGACTACCGCGAGTTCATCGCCGCGGTGAGCAAGCAGCGGCCCGGGCGTGCGGTGGCGGCGAGCAGCCCCGCACCGGCGAAGGCGGCGCCGCCCAAGAAGCCGGCGGTGGCCCAGAAGGCGGCGGTGGCCAAGGCGACGGTCGAAGAGGCCAAGAAGCGCTTCGCGAACAAGTACGAGTTCGTCTGTAAGCTCGGCGAAGGCGGGATGGCGGAGGTGCACCTGGTGCGCCAGCACGGCGCGATGGGCTTCCGCCGCCTCGCGGTGGTGAAGCAGGTGCGCGCCGACTTGTCCACCGACGACCGCATGATCCGGCTGTTCTTGGACGAGGCCAAGCTCGCGGCGCGCATGGATCACCCGAACGTCATCCGCGTCCTCGATCTCGAGCGGGTCGAGGGCTCGTTCTTCATGGTGCTGGAGTTCGTCCACGGCCGCAGCCTCACCGAGATCATGAGCGAGGTGGTCGGCCACGGCGCGACCGTGCCGCCCACGGTGGTCGCGACCATCATCGCCGACCTCTGCAAGGGGTTGGCGCGCGCCCACATACCCGACACCAGCGGCCGGATGTTGGTGCACCGCGACGTCACGCCGGGCAACGTGCTGGTGAGCTTCGACGGCGTCGTCAAGCTCGTCGACTTCGGCCTCGCCGGCTACGTCCGCAGCCGCAACTGGGACAAGGACACCATCCTCGGCAACCCGTTCTGGATGGCGCCGGAGATCTTCCTCGGCAAGGAGGCGACGCCGCAGACCGATCTCTGGGGCGCGGGGCTGCTCTTGATCTCGATGCTCACCGGCGCCAACCCGTTCCGCCGCGCCACCGTCGACCAGACCGCCTATGCCATCGTCAACGACAAGATCGACCGTCCCGGCTGGACCTCGAAGATCCCGCGCAGCCTGTTCCCGATCATCGAGAAGAGCCTGGAGAAGGATCCGGCGCACCGGTACTCGGACGCCGGCAAGATGGAGGCCGATCTGCGCGCCGCGCTGACCAAGCTCAAGGGCGAGACCGACCTCGCGGCGTGGTTGAAGAAGCTGTTCCCGCACGTCATTCGCTTCGAGAACGAGTTCGTCAGAAGGTGCGGCGCCTCGAGCCTGGTGGACGCGCTGTTGGCGAGCGACTCTGACAAGGCATCGCGGTTCTTCCGGCTGTTGCAGCAGGTCAAGTCACCCTCCAAGTCGTGACCGCTGCCAGGCAGCACCACGGAGAGTAACGGATGAGCAGTCGATTGGAGTGGGTCATCGATGCCAAGGGCGCCGAAGCCGGCGTCAAGCTGTCGGGCCCGGTCAACGAGGACGCCGACTTCGCGCCGCTGGTGACCGCGCTTGCCGGCAAGAACCAGGTGAGCATGGACCTCGGCGGCATCAACCGGGTCAACTCGTGCGGCGTGCGCGAGTGGGTCAACTTCATGCGCAAGCTGCCGAACAACCTGAAGGTGAAGCTCGAGCAGTGCAGCCCGCCGATGGTCAACCAGATCAACACCATCAGCAACTTCGTCGGCCTGGCGCGGGTGGTGTCGGTGCAGGCGCCGTTCATGTGTGACAAGTGTGGCCGCTCCGAGCGCGTCGTCGTCAGCGTCGAGTCCGGGCGCGTCCCGGACCTCGCGAACCGCGCCTGTCCGCACTGCGCCGGCAAGATGGAGTTCGACGACCTCGAGGACAGCTACTTTGCCTTCCTGAGAAGGGGCTGAAGCGTTCGCAACCATGGCAGCCGAGCAATCGCCACCCACCCAGTACGATCCGCAGCAGCTGCGCTCTCTCCTGGACGGCATCACCGACGCCGCCGTCGTGGTCTCCCGCGACCTGAAACCGCTGGCGTGGAACGCGGCCTACGCCGAGACCGTCGGCCTCGGGGCCAAGAGCCTGGCGCGCGAGGCCGAGCGACCCGGCACCCGTTGTCGCGATCTCTATGGCCTGGAGGTCTGTGACTCCGGCTGTCTGGGCGCGCGCACCTTCAACGACGGGCGGTCGGTGCGGGTGCACGAGATCCACGGCCAGCGGGTCAAGAACAAGGACGACGACCAGCAGACCCTGATCGTCAGCACCATCCCGCTGCGCGACCCGCAGGGGAACGTGTGGGCGGTGCTCGAGACCTACCGTGACGTCACCGCCGAGGCGCGGATCCAGGATCGCTACAAGGTCCTGCTCGACAACGAGCGCCGGCGCGCCGAGCTGCTCGAAGAGCAGGTCAAGGCCCGCACCGCCGATCTGCAGAAGTCGTTGGACGAGCTGCGCTCGACCCGGGCGCAGCTGATCCAATCGGAGAAGCTGTCGTCGCTGGGCAAATTGGTCGCCGGCGTCGCGCACGAGATCAACAACCCGATCAACTTCATCTACGGCAACCTCGATTTCCTCGACAGCCACGTCGCCGCGCTCTTGAAGGTCATCGGCGCCCACGACGGGCTCGAGCTGCCCGAAGAGCAGGCGGCCCGGATCCGCGCGGTGGAGACCGAGGTCGACCTGGCCTACGTGCGCGAGGACCTGGCGAAGCTCACCAAGTCGATTCGGCTCGGCACCGAGCGGGTCGCCGGCATCGTCCGCGATCTGCGTCAGGTCTGTCACCGCTCGGACGACAACATGGGTCGGGTGCGGCTGCCGGAGTGCATCGAGCGCGCCTTGAACCTCATCAGCCACAACACCAAGGACCGGGTCGCGATCGTGCGCAACTACAACCCGACGGCGCCGGAGGTGTGGGGCAACGAGGGGCGCTTGAACCAGGTGTTCATGAACATCCTGATCAACGGCGTCCAGGCGATCCCGAAGAAGGGGCAGATCGAGATCGTGGTCCACGAGGAGCAGGGTGGGGTCGCGACCGAGATCACCGACAACGGCGTCGGCATCCCCGAGGATCTGCAGCTGAAGATCTTCGACCCGTTCTTCACCACCAAGCCGGTGGGTGAGGGGACCGGGCTCGGGCTCTCGATCACCTACTCGATCGTCAACGCCCACAACGGCAAGATCTCGGTGAAGAGCGAGGTCGGCAAGTTCACCACCTTCACGGTGTGGCTGCCGTCGGCCGACTCGGTGGCCGCGAGCGCCGGTGCGGTGGCCTGAGCCGGCGGCGCGGCCGCCTCGACGATCAGTCCGGT
Source organism: Deltaproteobacteria bacterium (assembly GCA_016218825.1). Lineage (GTDB taxonomy): Bacteria > Myxococcota > XYA12-FULL-58-9 > XYA12-FULL-58-9 > XYA12-FULL-58-9 > JACRCV01. Next base: position 200,044 of record JACRCV010000056.1, on the reverse strand, counting down.
AGCTGCAGCGCGCGGCGAACCTCGTCGATGCCGGCCTTGGCGGCGACCTTGACGAAGGTCCCGGAGAAGCCGAGCGCGCTCACTCGCGTCCGCATGGTCTGGGCGTCGGAGGCCTGCTCGGCGAGCTCGACCAACCGCCGCACCGCGGTCTCCGGCTCGCTGCAGCCGGGGAGGATGGCGAGGAAGATCCCAGGGTCGTAGTAGCCCAAGATGTCCATGGCGCGGATCTGCTTCTCGAGGCTCTCGGCGACGTTGGCGATCATCAGCTCGGTCGTCGGCTCACCGAGCGCCGCGATGCACTCGGAGACGCCGTTCACCCGGATCGCGACCACCACCAGGGGCGCCGCGAGGCGATCGGCGCGGGCGAGCTCCCGAGCCAACTGGCGTTGCAGCAGGCCGCGGTTCGCGAGGCCGGTCACCTCGTCGACCATGTAGCCGCCGCCGGCGCGGTTGACCCGGAGCGCGCGGCGCAACAGCAGCCGGAGCTCGTCGGGACGGAAGGGCTTCGTGAGGTAACGGTAGACGTTGGAGTTGTTGATCGCGTCGATGAGGTCGGCGGGCTCGGTGTAGCCGGTGAGGATGATGCGCACCGCCTCGGGGCGGCGCACCCGGGCCTTGCGGAGCATCTCGGTGCCGGCGAGCCCGGGCATCCGCTGGTCGGTGATGATGATGCTCAACTCGGGGAGATCGGGGAGGAGCTGCAGGGCTTCGTGACCGCTCGCGGCGCGGTGGACGACGTACTCGGAGCGCAGGGCCCGCTCCAGCAAATCGAGGTTGTCGGGCTCGTCGTCGACGATCAGGATCACGGGCTTCGGCGTGCCTTGCATTGCTCCCTCGCTGTGCTCCTAGCGTTCGGCCTTGCCGATCGTCTCCATGGTCTTGTCGAGCCGTGCCAGCGACAAGGCCAACGTCACGTTCGCGACCAGCGCCGGCGGCGACCAGGGCTTGGTGATCACCCGAAAGATCAGGCCCTCGTCGCGCGCCCTCTTCACCTCCTCCATGTCGGGGAAGCCGGTGACCAAGAGCGCCGGGCAGTTGATCCCTTTCTGCCGCAAGGCCCGCAGGACCTCGACGCCGGTCGTGTTCGGCATCCGGAAGTCGACGAGGACCAGGTCGGGGGCGTCCTTCTCGGCCGCCTCCAGCATCGAGCGGCTCTCGACGAAGGTCCGAGTCTGGCAGGTGGCGCGCAGCGTCCGCGCCACCAGGTCGAGGTTTCCCTGCTCGTCGTCGACGACGAAGACGAGCGCCGACGCCGGCGCGGTGGGCAGGGGAGTGGAGCTCACCTGCAATACCTATCACGCACGGTCTGGCGAGAACAATTCTCGCGCAGGGGGGGCCTGACTTGCCTCGGCTCCGCGCTCTGGTACAACGGCCGGACAACGAGAGCGGGGGCCCTGTGTCGAACACCACGGTTCCGACGATCGACGGGGAGCGGCGGCTTCTCATCCGCGAGAAGATCCGCGCCGCGCTGGCGAGCGTTCTCGCCGGTGGTTTCCTGACGACGATCAAGCTCATCGCCGGCCTCGCGACCGGGTCGTTGGGTCTGCTGGCCGAGGCGGCGCACTCGGCGCTCGATTTTGGCGCGGCCGCGGTCACCTTGTTCGCGGTCCGGAGCTCGTGGCGGCCGCCCGACGCCGAGCATCAGTACGGTCACGGCAAGATCGAGAACCTCTCGGCGCTCGTCGAGAGCTTGCTGCTCGCCGCGACCTCGGTGTGGATCCTCTACGAGGCGGGCAAGCGCTTCATGGGCCAGGGCCCGGAGGTGGAGCCGAGCGGGTACGCCTTCGCGGTGATGGGCGCCTCGATCGTGATCGATCTGGTGCGCTCCCGCGATCTGGCGCGGGTGGCGCGGATGAGCAACAGCCAGGCGCTCGAGGCCGACGCGCTGCATTTCTCGACCGACATCGCGTCGTCGGCCGTCGTCATCGTCGGGCTCGTGGGTGTGGTCGTCGCCCGGACGTCCGGGGTCGCGTGGCTGACGCTCGCCGATCCGATCGCGGCGAGCATCGTGGCGCTCATCGTCCTGGTGCTGTCGTGGAACCTCGGGAGGCGGGCCGCCGACATGCTCCTCGATCGCGCCCCGGCCGGAAAGCTCGATGCGATCCGCGCCGCGCTCGCCGGTCTGCCGGGCGTCGCCGGGGCGCCGGAGCTTCGCCTGCGGCAGGCGGGCGACCAATACTTCGCGGAGGTCGAGGTCGGCATGCAGCGGAACCTGCCGGTGGCCGAGGGCGAGCGGCTGGCGGCGGAGGTGCGGCGACGGATCGGCGAGGTGCTCGGCGGCGCGGCGCACATCACCGTGCAGTTGAACGCCGAGGTCGAGGGCTCGTTGTCGTTGCACGACCGCATCGCGATCGCCGTCGCCTCCGAGGGCATCCAGGCGCACGACATCACGGCGCGCAGAGACGGGCCGGCGGGTCACGCCGACCTGCACATCGAGCTGCCGCGGCGGATGGCGCTCGGCGAAGGTCACGCGATCGCCGATCGGATCGAGAGGCGCGTACGCCGGGACGTGCCCGAGCTCTCCCGCGTCGACATTCACCTCGAGCTCGCCCAAGACGAGGCGGAGGTCTCGGGGGAGATCGACGCCGGGACGCGCGCGGCGCTGGCCTCCAAGGTGGAGGCGGTGTCTCGCAGGGTCGTCGGTGACGCGGCGGTCCATGACCTGATGTTCGCGCGCACCGCGACCGGCATCTACCTCTCGTGTCACTGCTTCCTCGCCGCCGAGACCCCGATGGACGAGGCGCACGCGATCACCGACCGGCTGGAGGCGGCGTTGCGCGCCGCGGTGCCGGAGCTCACCCGGGTCGCGGTGCACGCCGAGCCCCGGTCGCTCGGCGCCTGACGGCCGTGGTCAACCGACCAAGTTCCACATCGCCACGTACTGGGTGGCCGCTGCGGCGACCACGAACACGTGGAACAGCTCGTGGTAGCCGAAGACGGTGGGGTAGGGGTTCGGCCAGCGCCGGGAGTAGATGACGGCGCCGACCGTGTAGATGACGCCGCCGCCGAGGAGCAGCAGCGCCCCCAAGAACCCCAGGCCGTGGTAGAGCTCGACCACGAACGGCGACACCGCCCAGCCCATGAGCACGTAGACGCCGGCGTTCAGCCAGCGCGGCGCCTTGCGCCACACCGCCGACTTGATGAAGCCCGCCGCCGCGGTGATCCAGACGACGGTGAGCAGCGCCAGGCCCTCGTGACGCGGGAGCGCGAGCAGGCAGGGCGGGGTATAGGATGCCGCGATCAGCACGTAGATCGTCGAGTGATCCAGCTGCCGCAGGATATTGCGGACGCGGATCGGCCAGGTGGGGGTGTGGTAGGTCGCGCTCACCGCGAACAACAGCACCAGGGCGACGCCGTAGATGACGCTGGCGGTGCGCGCCACGCCGTCGGCCGCATGGGCGATGAGCAGCGCCGCCGCCGGCACCGCGAGCATGGTCGCGAAGACGTCGGGGACGCCGCGCAGCCGCGGTTTGATGCCGACGGTGTGGATCTGCCCGGCGACGTCGGTGGACTCGACGCCAATCACGAAACGGTCGACTGAAGACATGGAGCTCGCGCCTCGCTGTTGCGGTCCGCCCTGTCGCCCGTACTTCCAACAGGGCCGCTAGAACCAAGCGCTGGCGGAACCCACTCACAGTGTAACCCTCGGCGGCGCAGGGCGCCGCAACAAAGACGGCGCGGTGGCAAAGATCCTCTCGGTGTGGGGCGGTGTGGGTGCGACGCTAGCCGCGCTCTCGGTCGGGCGTGTCTCTCAGGCCGGGCAGCATCGGGCGCGCGATGCCGCCGACGTCGGCCCGCACGGTCAACGTCGTGACGTCGATCGGGACCTGCGCCGCCCGGATCTTGTCGGCCTTGGGGAGCAAGAGCAGGCTCGCGCCGCGCAGCAGGCACGACAGCGCGAAGAGCACGCCGTAGGCGACGCGGGTCTCGCCGAGGCCGTGGAGGAGCAGACCGCCGATCGCGGAGCCGACCACGAGCGCCGCGGCGTTCGCCAGGTTGAAGAAGGTCAGCATGCTCACCCGCTCGTCGGCGCGGATGGTCTCGAAGAAGATCAACACCGTCGCCAGCTCGTAGGCCGCCCAGGTTACGCCGGAGGCGACCTGGATCAGCGACAGGTAGACCAGGTTGTCTGAGACCAACCAGGTGGCTGACATCGGTACGATGCCGGCGCCGCCCAACCACAGGAGCCGATGCGCGCCGATCCGGCGGCCCAACAGCCCGATCGCCGGCAGGCAGAGGATCTTGGTGACGAGAGAGACCGACAACAGCCCCATGTAGGTGACATACGAGAAGCTCAGTTGGTGCAGCATGTAGGGGGTAAAGTAGGGCCCGGCGACGTACACCGCGGTCTGCATCGCGAGCAGGTAGACGAGCAGTCGGCCGTCGCTGCTGCTCTTGAGCCGCCTGGCCCAGACCCACAGCGACAGCTGACGGTCGGCGCGGATCGACCGGCGCTCTTCATGCTGTCGAGTGAGAAAGAGCACCGAGGCCAGGCGCGAGACGCCGGCGGCCGCGAACAGCACCGCGAACGCCGCGAGCTCGCGACGCGCGCCCCTGCCGAGCTGCAGCAGCGCGCCGCCGCCGACGATGCCGGCGAGCAGCCCCATCTGCCCCAGCCGGTTGCGGCGCGCGAAGTAATGGGCGCGGATCGGTCGTGGCACCAGCTGCTCGATCCAGGTGTTCCACGCCGGGCCGGTGGCGAGCGCCGCGCCCCAATAGGTCGCGACCAACAAGAAGACCGCGGCGACCGAGAGCGAGCCGCGGACGGCCGCGGCCACGAGCGGCACGAAGACGCACGCCTGGATCGACGCGCACAGGATCACCCAATGCTTGTAGGAGCCGAGGGTTCGCACCGCGAACGGCGACACGAGCTGCAAGAGCGCCCCGACCAACAGCGGCAGCGCCGCGAGCAGCCCGGCGACCGTCTCTCCCATCTGCAGCGCCAGCGCGAAGGCCGGGAGATACACCTCGCCGCCGCCGACCATGAAGCTGAAGGCGAACGCGTCGGCCATGCTGTAGGCGAGGTTGCGGCGCAGGCGCAGAGCTCGGGGTGCGAAGGCCCGCGCCGCGGGCGGCGGCAAACCGGCAGCCTGCGACCCTGACGCCTGTGTGTTCATCTGCAGCTGACGGCTCGGGGGCTCAAGAGGCCGGCGGGCGGCGCTTCCAGTACAACAGCTCGTTGACCTCCGGCAATACGAGGCCGGCAAGGGCGCCGACGCGGACGTAGCCGTGCCGTTCGTAGAAGCGCTGGGCGCCGTCGTTGAAGTCGCTGACCAAGAGGAAGGCGTGCGCGCTCTTTGCGAAGGTGTGGGTCTCGAAGGCGGCGAGCAGCGCCGCCCCGGTGCCGCGGTTCTGGAAGGTCGGGTCGACCGCGATCAGCCGCAAATAGCCGCCGATGCCCAGGGTGCCGCTCGTCAGGAACCACGCCATACCCCGCGGGCCGTCGGCGTCGATGACCAGCAACTGCTCACCGCGGCCGAGCGCGCCGCCGAGGAGCTGCTCGAGCCGGGTCGCGGTGTGACCGTAGCGCGTGAAGAGTGGCAACGGCGACAGGCGCGCCGCCAACAGCGGCAGGTCTGCCAACAGCGCGGGCCGAATGGTGCTCATCCCAAGGTCCACCGCTCCAGTTCGGGGGGGCGATAACAGAGGTCCCCGGCTCCCGCAAGGCGGGCCGGGGCTCGGTCCAGGGCAATCGCCCTGGGTCTCGGTCGTGAACGGCCCTTATCTCCTTGACCGCGACCGGCCCGGATGGCAGGCGGGAGCGGATGGCACCGGCAACGTTCGGATCGATGTGGCATGTCCGGAGGCCCGATGACGAACCATGAGGAGAGCGACCGCCCCGTGCCGGGGCGGCGCGTGTTCTGCAACCGCACCCTGAACCTGCGCGCCATCCGCGCCGTCGGGTTCGACATGGACTACACCCTGGTGCACTACCGCACCGAGGCGTGGGAAGAGCGGGCCTACGAGCATGCCCGACAGCGGCTCTTGGCGCTCGGCTGGCCGCTCGCCGACGCGGTGTTCGATCCGGAGCTCGCGACCTTGGGGCTGGTGTTCGACACCGAGAGCGGCAACCTGGTGAAGGCGGATCGCTTCGGCTACGTGAAGCGCGCGATGCACGGCACGCGGATGTTGTCGTTCGAGGAGCAGCGCCAGGTGTACGCCGGGGTCTTGGTCGATCTCGCCGAGCCTCGATTCCGCTTGATGAGCACGCTGTTCGCGCTGTCCGAGGCCTGCTTGTACGCGCAGACGGTCGATCTCTTCGACGCCCGCCGCCTGCCCGGGATCATGGGCTACGGCGGCCTGTACGACAAAGTCCGCCGCAGCCTCGACGCGGTCCACGCCGAGGGCGAGCTGAAGGCCGAGATCATCGCGGCGCCGGCGACCTTCGTCGAGGCGGATCCGGCGCTGGCACTGACGCTCAAAGACCTGCGGGCCGCCGGCAAGAAGGTGCTGCTGATCACCAACTCCGACTGGGCCTACACCCAGGCGATGATGGGGTTGGTCTTCGGCGCTGCGCCCGACGCGAGCCGCGGCTGGCGGACGTTGTTCGACATGGTGATCGTGTCGGCGCGCAAGCCGGAGTTCTTCAGCCAGCCGAATCCGCTCTTCGAGGTCGTCAGCCCCGAGGGGCTGTTGCGGCCGGCCGCCGGCGGGCTCGCGGCGGGCGGGGTCTACTGGGGCGGCGACGCCGCGACGGTCGAGAAGCACCTCGGGCTGTCCGGCGCCGAGATCTTGTACGTCGGCGATCACATCTTCTCCGACGTCCACGTGTCGAAGAGCCTGCTGCGCTGGCGCACCGCGCTCGTGGTCCGCGAGATCGAGGACGAGGTCGCGGCGCTCGCGGCGTTTCAGGGCGAGCAGCGGGCCCTGGATGGTCTGATGCACGACAAGGAGGCGATCGAGCGCCGCTACACCCGGCTGCGTTTGGAGCTGCTGCGGCGCGAGGGCGGCTATGACGGCGTCTCCGAGGCGTCAGCGGCGGCCCTCAAAGAGGAGCTGCAGGCGCTCCGGGCCGAGCTCTCGGAGATGGACGACAAGATCGCGCCGCTGGCGCGCCGCGCGAGCGAGCTGGCCAATCCGCGCTGGGGGCTCTTGATGCGCGCCGGCAACGACAAGAGCCTGCTGGCGCGCCAGATCGAGCGCTACGCCGACATCTACACCTCGCGAGTCTCGAACCTCGGCGCCTGCACGCCGTTCGCGTACTTGCGCGCGCCGCGCGGCAGCTTGCCGCACGACATGGACGCCGATCGGGGCAGCGTCGAGGCCGCGACCGGCGAGTAGAACGCCCTCGGCCTCACTTGATTCCCGCGCGGCCGCGGGCTCGCTCACGGTGACACCGGCGCGAGGAGCCGCGCGCCGTGCGGTGGCACCGAGAGGCGGAGGCCGCCGTCGGCCGCCACCACGTACCTCGTGTGGTCGCCGGCCAAGAGATCGACGAGCACGGTGCCCGGCGCGAAGCCGACCTGCAGCGTCTCGCCGAGGTAGGTGGTGTCGCTCGTCTTCGTGGCGTGGGTGTTGATCACGACCAGCAGGCGCTCGCCGCCCGCGACCCGCTCGAAGGCGAGGACGCCGGCGTCGGTCTCGTTGCCGGTGTGCTCGGAGGCCCAGACGAAGCGGGTGTCGCCGCGGCGCAACGCGACGTAGGTGCGGCGCAGGCCGATGAGGGTCTGCAGGAAGCGGAAGGTCGCGCCGTCGGTGGCGTAGCCGGACCGGCTCAAGTCCTCGCGGTTGCCGGGATCGGTGCCGCCCGCGAACGCCTGCTCGGTGCCGTAGTAGATCACCGGGACGCCGTCACCGAGGACGAGGTAGGCGAGCGCCGCGTGCAGCGCCTCGATGCTCGGGTTCTCGGAGAGGAAGCGGGGCAGGTCGTGGTTGTCGAGGAAACGGAGCAGCGTCGCCGCCGGTGCGGTGCTTATCCCCGCGATCTGCGGCTCGCTCGGAAACGCCGCCGTGGTCTCTCTCCAGGTGGCGAGGACGGCGCTCGCCGGCCCGCCGTGCTTGAACACCTCGTCGAAGACCCGAAACTTGGACGCGAAGTCGAGCACGGTGTCGAACATCTCGGGCCTCGTGAAGGTCGCCAAGTAGTCGGGGCGGCCGTCCAGGACCTCGGGGAACTGCAACAGGCCGTCGCCGGCGTCCGGCGGCGGACCGCGGCGGTCCCTGAGCGCCGGGAGCAGGACGCGCCAGAACGCGTCTTCGACGTGCTTGGCGGCGTCGTAGCGATAGCCGTCGAAGCCGACCAGCTCGTCCCAGGCGAGGGTCAGGTCGACGAGCGCCTCCTCGACCGCAGGGTCCGAGGTGTCGAGGTCGCGCAGCCCGCCCCTGAAGTCGCCGGTCAGCGACTGCGCCGGCTCGTTGTAGTCCAGGATCAGCCCGCGGCGGTGAAACGCGGCCGGCGCCCGCAACACCGCGGGCGAGATCCCGGCGGTCGTGGTGGTGGCCGCGGGAAAGAACAGGAAGGGCGCGGCGAGGGTGCCTTGCTGGTCCTTGACCCCTTGGGGGTCGAAGGGCGGCGAGAGCTCGTTGGCGGGGTCGCCGGCGCCGCCGGTCTCGTCGAGGACGCCGTTGCCGTTGAGGTCGTAGAACGCCACCGGGCCGAGGTGGTTCAAGACCACGTCGGCGATGACCTTGATGCCGCGGGCGTGGGCCGCGGCGACCAGCGCCTGCAGATCGTCGAGGGTGCCGAAGCGCTCGTTGACGCGGTCGAGGGCCAGCGGCCAGTAGCCGTGGTACGCCTGGCCGCGGCTCGGGGTGTCGATGTTCGCGACCACCGGCGAGATCCAGATCGCGGTGACCCCCAGGGTCTGCAGGTAGTCGAGGCGGGAAGCGACGCCGCGCCAGTCGCCGCCGTGATAGCAGCCGCCGCAGCTCGGCTCGGCGCCGGCGTCGTTGGTCGAGTCGCCGTTCGCGAACCGGTCGGTGAGGAGCTGGTAGATGACCTCGTCTTGCCAGGTGCGGCCCAACGTCGGGTCCGGCGGCCGGTCGACCGGGGCGGGCGAGCGGCAGGTCGTCAGACCGGAGCCCAGGGCGACGACGAGGATGAGGTGGGGTCTGTGCATGCAGCGTCCGGCCGGCGCTGCTATATCTCGGCGGCCGCGCCAAGTCACCGGACCGTGAACCCGCGCCGGCGGGCGGCCGAGGAGACGCTTGACCCTGCGTCGGGGCCGGCGATAACTGCCGCCCCAGGAGACTGACGCCCATGCGAACTCTGTGCACCGCTCTCGTCGCGACGCTGTCGTTCGCGTCGTCCTGCACCCCGGCGCCCGCGCCGCCTCCACTCGTGAAGGAGCCGAGCGCCGCGCCGGCTCCGGCGGCGCCGACCTTCCCGAGCCCGAAGACCCTGCTGTTGGCGCAGGCGCAGTTCGTCTGGGAGGACGGCGCCGACGGCAAGCGCTCGGTCAAGCCCGGTCCCGCGAAGCTGGTGATGCTGGCGCCCGGTACCCCGACCTGGAAGGTGGAGGTGCTGCAGGACGAGGACAGCCGAGTGTTGCACAAGGCGGTCTGCGTGACCGACGCCGGCGCCAGCCGCTTGCTGACCATCGGCGGCACCGGCGCCTATCTCAAGCTCTGGCGGGTCGAGGGCGGCGCCTGGACCAGCACCGCGCTCTGGCAGGCGACTTTCGGCGGCAAGTGGGACCGCCTGCGCGACTTCGAGATCGGTGACGTCGACGGCGACGGCAAGCGCGAGCTCGTGATCGGCACCCACGACCAGGGGGTGGTGGCGGTGTTGGCGCGCGCCGGGAGCGGTTGGCGGGCGCGCGAGATCTACCGCGAGCCCGACACTTTCATCCACGAGGTCGAGCTCGGCGACGTGGACGGCGACGGCGTCCTCGAGATCTTCGTGACGCCCTCGAAGCCCAACAAGGCGGAGGCGTCGCAGAGCGGCAACATCCTCGGCTTCGACTACGTCGCCGCCCGGAAGACCTACCGCCGCGAGGTGGTCGCGAAGCTCGGCCGGAGCCACGCCAAAGAGATCCTGGCGACGGACCTGGACGGCGACGGCAAGGACGAGCTCTACGCCGCGGTCGAGGCGGTGCGCGGCGACAAGGGTGAAGAGGCGAGCCCGGTCGAGGTGCGGCAGCTGGAGCGCGGCCGACAGGGCGAGTGGCGGGCGAAGACCCTCGCGAGCCTCCCCGGCGCGGTCCAGGCGCGGGTGCTTCTCGCCGCCGATCTGACCGGGAGCGGCAAGCGCGAGCTCGTGATCTCGACGATGAAGGCCGGCGTCTGGCGGCTCCGCCCGCCCGCCGCAAAGGGCAAGGGCTGGGACAAGCTCCTGGTCGACGACAGCGCCACGGGGTTCGAGAACGCCGCGGGCGCGGCCGATCTGGACGGCGACGGCAAGCCGGAGCTCTACGTCGCGGCCGACGACCAGGACGAGGTCGTGCGCCTGACCTGGAACGGCCACGGCTTCGATCGCTCGGTGATCTTCGGGCTGGAGAAGAGCGACCTGACCTGGACCATCCTGCCTTGCGTGCCCGAGGACCTGTAGACCGTCTTCAGGTGGACGTGATCCGGCCCCCTCGGGGGCGGGGGATTCAGGGGGGTGGGGGTGGGGAGCGACGCCGCATCGGCGGCGCGGGAATCAGATGAAGGCGAAAACGGTCTACACGCCCGCGGCGGCGAGGTGACCTGAGCGGCACAGCTGTGGTAGGACGGCTCGCGTCGCGACAACCGCGAAAAGGATCAAGGCCGTGGAAGACTCAAAATCCCCCGATTTCCTGGATAAGTTCTTCTTGAACTGCGGCTTCGCCACGCGCGCCTTGCACGCCGGCGAGCACGTCGGCCAGCCGGAAGCGACCTCGCACGCGGCGGCCATCTATCAAAGCTCGACCTTCGTGTTCCAAAGCGCCGCCGAGGGGGCGGAGATCTTCGCCGGCGAGCGTCCGGGGTACGTCTACACCCGGCTCGGCAACCCCACGGTGCTCTTGCTCGAGGCGAAGATGAACGCGCTCGAGGGCAAAGAGGTGAAGCTCAAGAACCCCGGCGGCCGGGTCTCGACCTTGGCGTTCTCGTCGGGGATGGCGGCGATCAGCGCCACGCTCTTGGCGCTGTGCGAGAGCGGCGACACGCTGCTACTCGGCGACGTGCTCTACGGCGCCACCCAACATCTGGCGCAGAACGTGCTCGTCAAGCTCGGGATCAAGACCGTGGAGGTCGACACCGCCGATCTCGACGCGGTCAGGGCCGCGGTGCAGAAGAACCCCCGGGCCAAGGCGATCCTCTTCGAGACCCCGACCAACCCGACGCTCGCGGTGACCGACATCGCCGAGGTCGCGAAGCTCGCGCACGCCGCGAACCCGGAGATGAAGGTCATCGTCGACAACACCTTCGCGACCCCGTACCTGCAGCGGCCGCTGGAGCTCGGCGCCGACGTCGTCGTCCACTCGACCACCAAGTATCTCTGCGGCCACGGCACCGTCGTCGGCGGGACGATGACGACGGTGAGCGACGCGCTCAAAGACAAGACCTACATGGTGATCAAGGACACCGGCGGCAACCCGAGCCCCTTCGACGCCTGGCTCGTGAACCTCGGCATCAAGACCCTGCCGCTGCGCATGGATCGCCACTGCGAGAACGCCGCGGCCATCGCCGGCTTCCTCGTCAAGCACCCGAAGGTCGAGCGGGTCTACTACCCCGGGCTCCCCGAGAGCCCGCAGCACAAGCTCGCGGCGCGACAGATGAGCGGCAAGTTCGGCGGCATGGTGTCGTTCGACATCAAGGGCGGCGTCGAGGCCGGGCGCACCTTGATGGATCGCATCAAGGTCTTCACCCTCGCGGTGTCGCTCGGCTGCGTCGATTCGTTGATCCAGCACCCGGCGTCGATGACCCACGCCTGCGTGCCGAAGGCGAAGCGCGAGAAGGTCGGGATCACCGACGGCCTGATCCGGGTGTCGGTCGGCATCGAAGACATCGCCGATCTCACCCAGGCGCTCGACGACGCGTTGAAGCAAGTGTAACCCTGGCTCCCGCGGCGCCGGCGCCCGCGCGGCGCGCCCGGAGGCAGAAAGGACGTACCGTGGCAGTCAGAAGGAAGCAGAATCACATCGCCGATCTCGGCAAGCTCGTCGACTACCGGTGCAGCACCCACACCAGCCCCGAGCGCTCCGACCACGGAGCGCGCGGCCAGCGGCTGTTGCCGTCCAGGACCGCGACCATCGCCGCGGTCGAGGAGCTGCGCGGCGTGATGTTCCCCGGGTACTTCGGGACCACCGACCTGTCACCGGCGAGCGTGTGTTACCACGTCGGCGGCACGCTGGACCGGGTGCGGCACGTGCTCGCCGAGCAGATCCACCGCTGTTTCCGCTACGTCTGCGAGTGCGACGTCGGCGCCCTGGAGTGTCCGGACTGCGCCGAGCGCGCCGACAACGCCACCGAGGCGTTCCTCGCCCGATTGCCGGAGGTCAAGCGTCTGCTCGGCACCGACGTCCAGGCGGCCTACGAGGGCGATCCGGCGGCGACCTCGCCCGACGAGACCATCCTCTGCTACCCCGGGATCATGGCGATCACCAACCACCGCCTGGCGCACGAGCTCTACCGCCTCGAGGTGCCGCTGTTGTCGCGGATGATCGCCGAGCATGCCCACAGCCTGACCGGCATCGACATCCACCCGGGCGCGACGATCGCCGAGAGCTTCTTCATCGACCACGGCACCGGCGTGGTCGTCGGCGAGACCAGCGTCTTGGGCAAGAACGTGCGGCTGTACCAGGGCGTGACCCTCGGCGCCAAGAGCTTCCCGTTGGACGCCGACGGCAATCCGATCAAGGGCATTCCGCGTCACCCGATCCTCGAGGACGAGGTGGTGATCTACGCCGGCGCCACCGTCCTCGGCCGGATCACCATCGGCAAGGGCTCGGTGATCGGCGGCAACGTCTGGCTGACCAAGGACGTGCCGGCGAACAGCCGGATCTCGCAGACCACGCCGCAGCCGACCGTGGAGTCGAGCGCCAAGTAGCGTCGGCAACGAGCCGCGGCATGGGCGTGGCGGACGCCGGCCGACAGGTGCGCGCCGGGGCAAGCGAGAGGCGAGACCATGACACGAACCCTCTATCGTCGCGCCAAGGTCGTGGTCACGATGGACCGCGCGCGCCGGGTCTTGTACGACGCCGACCTGCTCGTCGAAGGCAAGGCGTTGGCCGCGGTCGGGCCGGGGCTGTCGGCGCTGGCGCACGATCGCAGCGTCGATCTACACGGCAAGGTGGTGATCCCGGGGCTCGTCAACACCCACCACCACCTCTACCAGACGCTGACCCGCGCCGTGCCGCGGGTGCAGGACGTCGAGCTCTTCGATTGGCTGACCGACCTCTACGAGATCTGGCGGCAGCTGACGCCGGAGGCGGTGCGCATCGGCGCCCTCGTCGGCCTGGGCGAGCTGCTGCTCAGCGGCTGCACCACGTCCACCGATCACCACTACGTGTTCCCGAAGGACGTCGACGGCCGCTTGATCGACGTGCAGGCGCGGGCCGCGGCCGAGCTCGGCATCCGCTTCCACCCGACCCGCGGCAGCATGAGCCGGGGCAAGAGCGGTGGCGGGCTGCCGCCCGACGATCTGGTGCAGCCCGAGGACGCGATCCTCGCCGACTGCGAGCGCGTCATCCAAACGCTCCACGATCCGGCGCCGTTCTCGATGTGCCGCGTGGCGCTGGCGCCGTGCTCGCCGTTTTCGGTCACCGACAAGCTCCTGGAGAAGACCGCGCTGTTGGCCCGCCGCCACAAGGTCCTGATGCACACCCACCTGGCGGAGACCAAGGACGAGGAGGCCTTTTGTCTGAAGACCGTCGGTCTGCGGCCGCTCGCCTACATGGAGCGGCAGGGGTGGGTCGGGCGTGACGTCTGGTACGCCCACGGCATCCACTTCAACGACGACGAGCTCGGGCTGCTCGCCGCCACCAAGACCGGCATCGCCCACTGTCCGACCTCGAACCTCCGGCTGGCCTCGGGGATAGCCCTGGTGCCGAAGATGCGCGCCCTGGGGGTGCCGGTGGGTCTGGCGGTCGATGGCAGCGCCTCCAACGACTCCTCCAACATGCTCGCCGAGGTGCGGATGGCGCTGCTCGTGCACCGCATCCAGAGCGGCGTCGGCTCGACCACCGCGAGCTCGGTGTTGGAGATCGCGACTCGGGGCGGCGCCGAGGTCTTGAACCGCGACGACATCGGCAGCCTCGAGCCCGGCAAGGCCGCCGACTTCGCGGTCTTCGACACCCACGATCTGGGCTTCGCCGGCGCGATGCACGACCCGGTGGCGGCGCTGGTGTTCTGTGCCGCGGCGCGGCGCGCCGACCTGGTGGTGGTGAACGGCGAGGTGGCGGTCGCCGGCGGCCGCCTGGTCGGCGCCGACGAGGACGAGCTGATCGGTCTCGCGAACGACATCGCCGCGAGCATGGTGAGCGGCGCCCAGGCGCACACCGGTCGCGATTTCCTCCAGGCGAGAGCGAAGGAAGGCCCGCGATGACGATCCACCTGAGCGAGTACCTGATCCCGACGACGGTCAACGAAGCCCTGCGCCTGCTCAAGGAGCGCGGCGGTCGGGCGGCGATTGTCAGCGGCGGCACGGTGCAGTCGCTGCGGCTGCCGTCGCGCGTCGGGATCCTCGTCGACATCACCCGCTGCGGGCTCGAGAGCATCGAGGCGGACGCCGTCGAGATCACGATCGGCGCGACGGTCACCGCCGCGACGCTCGCGGGCTCGGCCAGCCTCGACGGGCTCGGTGCCGGCATGCTCTGCGAGGCCGCGGCCGCGGTGTCGCCGCAGGCGGTGCGTAACCAGGTCACCGTGGCCGGCAACATCACCGGGCACCTGTCGTGGGCCGACTTGCCGGTGGCGCTGTTGGCGCTCGACGCCACGGCGATCATCGCCCGCGATCCGGGCACGAAGAGGCGGTTGAGCCTGGCGGAGCTCTTCGTCGAGCACCCCCGCAAGGTCCTCGAGCCCGGCGAGATCATCACCGCGGTCGCGGTCCGCAAGCCCGCGCCCGGGACCGGGGGCGCGTTCGTCAAGATGGCGCGCACCGCCGTCGACATCGGGCTCGCCAACGCCGCGGCGCTGCTCACGGTCGAGGCCGGGGTCTGCAAGGCGGCGGCGATCGCCTTCGGCACCGTGCAGCCGCGGCCGGCGCGTGCGCCGGCGGCGGAGGCGCTGCTCGTCGGCGCCAAGCTCAACGAGACCCTGATCGGTGAGGCGGCGAAGCGCGTCGCCGCGGGGGCCGTGGTCCACGCGGACCTGCGCGCGAGCCCGGAGTATCGTCGCGAGCTGCTCGCGACCGCGGTGCGCCGGGCGCTGATCTCCGCCTGGCACCGGGCCAGCGGTGAAGAGAAGCTGAAGGTACCGCGCCGGATGCAGCCGCCGCCATGGCCGCGGCTGCGCACCAGTCCGGAGAGCGGCCGAGTGTTGCACCTCGAGGTCGACGGCGCCGCGCGGCGCTTCGCTACCCGGCCGGGCGACTTGCTGATTGACGTATTGCGGCGCGAGGGCGTCGCCAGCGTCAAGCGCGGTTGTGACGAAGGCTACTGTGGCACCTGCACGGTGCAGGTCGCAGGAAGGGTGTTGAACAGCTGCCTGGTGCTGGCGGCGCGGGTCGACGGCTTGTCGCTCTTGACCGCGGCCGGCATCGGCACCGTGCTTTGCCCCCATCCGCTGCAGACGGCGATGGTGGAGGAAGGCGCGGTGCAGTGCGGCTTCTGTACTCCGGGCTTCGTGGTCGCCGCCAAGAGCCTGTTGGACGTCATCCCCGATCCGAGTGACGCAGAGCTGCGCCTGGCGTTGGACGGCAACCTGTGTCGCTGCACCGGCTACGTCAAACAGCTCGCGGCGGTGCAAAAGGCGGCGGCGTCGTTGCGACGCCGGCCGAGAGGGTGAGGGGCCGATGACCTCGAAGTCGAAGTCTACGCGTGTGGTCGGCCACAGCGTCGCCAAGATCGACGCGCTGGCGCTCGCCTGTGGGGCGCCGGTGTTCACCGACGACGTCCGCCTCGCCGACGCGCTGTGGGGCGCGATCCTCTACAGCCCGCACCCGCACGCGCGCATCACCAAGCTCGACGCCAGCGCCGCCGAGGCGATGCCGGGGGTGCGCGCGGTGATCCACCACCGGAACACCGAGCGGGTGCTGCACACCACCGCCGGCCAGGGTTACCCCGAGCCGTCGCCCTACGATACGCCGCTGTTCGACGCCAAGGTCCGCTTCGTCGGCGATCGGGTGGCGGCGGTGGCCGCGACCTCCCGCGCGGTGGCGGAGGCGGCGCTCGCGAGCATCGTCGTCGACTACGAGCCGCTGCCCCCGGTGTTCGACATCCGCCGGGCCGACGCCGAGGGCGCGCCGGTCATTCACGACGAGAAGGACGCTCGGGTGCTGATCCCGGTCGCCTACGAGCCGAAACACAACGTCGCGGCGCAGGTCGACGCCGGCGTCGGCGACACCGCGGCGGCGCTGGCAGCGGCGGCGCTCAAGGTCGAAGGAGAGTTCGAGACCCACTACGGCCAACACTGTCCGCTCGAGACCCACGTGGTGCTGGCGTACTTCGACACCGACGGCCGCCTGGTGTTGCGCTCCAGCACCCAGGTGCCGTTCCACGCCCGGCGGATCGTCGCCGCGGTCTGCGGCATCCCGGTGTCGCGGGTGCGGGTGATCAAGCCGCGCATCGGTGGCGGCTTCGGCGCCAAGCAGGAGGTCTTCCTCGAGCAGGTAGTGGCGATGCTCGCGCTCCGCAGCGGTTGGCCGGTCCGCCTCGAGCTCAGCCGCGCCGAGGAGTTCATCTCGTCGAGGACCCGGCACCCGGCGGTGGTGAAGGTGGCGCTCGGCTTCGACAAGCACGCCAAGCTCACCGCCATCGACATGAAGGTGCGGACCAACACCGGCGCCTACGGGGCGCACGCGCTCACGGTGATCTCCAACTGCGGCTCGAAGGTGCTGCCGCTCTATCCGTGCGACAACGTCTCGTTCTTCGCCGACTCGGTCTACACCAACAGCCCGATCGCCGGGGCCTACCGCGGCTACGGCGCGACGCAGGCGGCGTTCGCGGTCGAGTGCTTGATGGACGAGGCCGCGGAGAGGCTGAAAGTGGATCCGGCCGATCTGCGCTTGAAGAGCCACATCCAGGCGGGTCAGGGCTCGCCGGTGTTCCGGATGCTCGGCGAGGGGACCGAGGGGGTCGAGCAGACCATCGGCTCCTGCGGCCTGGACGAGTGCATCAAGCAGGGCGCGGCCTTCATCGGCTGGCGCGAGCGGCAGCAGCAGAAGGCGGCCGCGACGCCGCCGGTGCAGCGCGGTTATGGCATGGCGATCGGCATGCAGGGCTCGTCGATCCCGAAGATCGACATGGGGGCGGCGAGCCTGAAGATGAACGAGGACGGCTCGTTCAACCTGCTGATGGGCGCCACCGATCTCGGAACCGGCTCCGACACCGTGCTGGCGCAGGTCGCGGCGGAGGTGCTCGGGGTCGACGTCGGCGACATCGTGGTCTACTCGTCGGACACCGATCTGACGCCCTTTGACGTCGGCGCCTACGCCTCGAGCACGACCTACCTCTCCGGCAAGGCGGTGGAGAAGGTGGCGCTCGAGGTGGCGGCGCAGATCAAGCGCGTCGCCGCCGACATGTTGCAGGAGCCCGCGGAGCGGTTGCGGCTCGGCGACAAGGCGGTGCACGGCAAGGGCGGCAAGAAGGTGACCTTGGCCGAGGTCGCGCTCCGCAGCCTCTACGCCCACGATCAACACCAGATCGGGGCGATGGTCTCGCACGTCACCGACAGGTCGCCGCCGCCGTTCGCGGCGCACTTCGCCGAGGTCGACGTCGACACCGAGACCGGCCAGGTGTTCGTCCGCCGCTACGTGATAGCCGCGGACTGCGGCACCGCGATCAATCCCAAGCTCGCGGAGGGGCAGTGCGAGGGCGCGGTGATGAACGGGCTGTCGTACGCGCTCCTCGAGGAGTACCTGTTCGACGACCAGGGGCGGATGCGCAACCCCAACTTCCGCAACTACAAGCTGTTCTCGACCGCCGATCCCATCGTCATCAAGACCATCCTGGTGCCGACCTACGAGGCGAGCGGGCCCTACGGCGCCAAGAGCGTCTCCGAGATCGGCATCAACGGGCCGCTGCCGGCCTTGGCGAACGCGATCTACGACGCGGTCGGGGTTCGCCTGCGCAGAGCGCCGTTCACCGCGGAGCGGGTGCTCGCGGCGATGCGGGCGAAGCGCTGAGTCACCGTTCGGGTTGACGCCCCGGCCTGCCGTCATTACCTGTAGACGGGCAAAGGGGCCGAATGATCGTCTGCATGTGCAAGGCTGTGTCTGAGGTTCAGGCCGAGGCCGCTGTCGCCCTGTCGCCGAAAGACGTCGAGGCGCTGTCGCAGCTGCTCGACGGCGCCGGCACCGCGTGCGGCGCGTGTCGCGCGACCCTCCAGGCGATGCTTGACCAGCGGCAAGGACCGAGGGACACGACGGGGGTTGGCGTGCCGATGGCGCGCCGCGAACCCGAAGCCCGCCGGCGCCAGGCGAGGAGATGAGCCATGCCCAAAGGACAAAAGAAGGTCATTGACTGCTTGAACGAGTCGCTGTCGGCCGAGCTGACCGGCATCAACCAGTACGTGGTGCACGCCGAGATGTGCGGCAACTGGGGCTACGATCGCCTCCACGACCTCCGGGAGAAGGACGCCATCGAGGAGATGAAGCACGCCGAGGCGTTGATCGGGCGCATCCTGTATCTCGAGGGGGTCCCCAACGTCCAGAAGCTCGGCAAGATCAACATCGGCGAGACCGTGGAAGAGCAGCTCAAGGCCGACCTCGACCTCGAGTACGGCGCCGTCGCCCACTACAACAAGGGCGTGGCCCTGTGCGCCGAGCTCAACGACAACGGCAGTCGCGAGCTCTTGGAGAAGATCCTCAAAGACGAAGAGAAGCACGTCGACTGGCTCGAGGCGCAGCGCGACCAGATCGCCCAGGTGGGCCTGCAGAACTACCTGGCGCAGCAGATCGTCGGCGACAAGGCGTAGGCGGTCGCGAGGCAGGGATGGGCCGATGTTGCCCCGCCCCACCCGGTCGGGCACCGAGCAGCTGGCTTTGCCAGTGCGAGGTGCGGGGGCACGGGGGGACGCAGAGCCGGCGCGTCACCTCCAGTGTCGCCCTCGGACCACGTGCCGGCGGGCGGTCCCCCCGCCAGGTTGCTGGGGCGCGAAGCGCCCGCCGGGAATCAAAGAAGCGAGATCTCGATCGCTCCAACCCCGGTGCGGCGCGGGTAGCGCGGGCCGCCGCATGTCTGCTATACGCGGCCTTGGTGGGTAGGTCTCAGGGAGTTTTGGCCAGTCATGTACAAGATCGTGAAGCGCGAGCAGTTCGGACCGGTCACCTTTCTTTGGGAGGTGCTGGCCCCCGACGTTGCCCGGGCCTGTGAGCCGGGGCACTTCTTGATGGTCCGACTCGACGAGACCGGCGAGCGCATTCCGCTCACGGTCGCCGACTTCGATCGCGACCGGGGCACGGTCACCGTCGTGGTGCAGGCGGTGGGCAAGACCACCCATCAGATGATGGACATGAAGGAAGGGGAGTCGGTCCTCGACTTCATCGGGCCGCTCGGGGTCGCGTCGCACCTGGAGAAGAAGCGCAAGGTGGTGGTGGTCGGCGGCGGCCTCGGCGTCGCGCCGGTGTTCCCGCAGCTCCGGCGTCACAAGGAGATCGGCTCCAAGACCATCTCGATCATCGGTTTTCGCAACAGGGAGCTGATGTTCTGGAAGGACAAGTTCGAGCGCTTCTCGGACGACTTCAAGGTGGCCACCGACGACGGCTCGTTCGGCACCAAGGGCTTCGTGACCGTGGTGCTCGGCAAGGTCCTCGAGGAGCACGACGACATCGACGAGGTGATCGCCATCGGCCCGTTGCCGATGATGAAGGCCTGCAGCGAGCTGACGCGATCGAAGAACATCCGGACGATGGTGAGCCTGAACTCGATCATGGTGGACGGCACCGGCATGTGCGGCAGCTGCCGGGTGACGGTCGGCGGCAAGGTAAAGTTCGCCTGCGTCGACGGCCCGGACTTCGACGGCCACCTGGTGAGCTTCGACGAGCTGATGCTGCGCCAGAAGCGCTTCGAGTGCGAGGAGAAGGAGTGCCTGAAGCGCTTCGAGTCCGAGCGCCAGCGGCTGCGGGAGCTCGGCCACGGCGGCCGCAACCCGGCGGTGGTCGAGGCGCGAGCACGGGCGATGAGCCGCGTCGAGCCGCCGGCGCCGACCGCGCCGACGCCGGCGCCCGGTACGCCACGGAAGATGAAGAAGCTCAGCACCGTGGCGCCGAAGCGCACCGCGATGCCGGAGCAACCGGCCGCGGTTCGCAAGGGCAACTTCGAAGAGGTGGCGCTCGGCTTCAGCCTGGAGATGGCGCTCGCCGAGGCCGACCGTTGCATCCAGTGCACCAAGCCCAAGTGCGTCCCCGGCTGTCCGGTGGAGATCGACATCCCGAGCTTCATCGGCGCGATGGCGCGCCGGGACATGAAGGGGGCCTATCTGGTCCTGAAGGACGCCAACGCGCTGCCGGCGGTGTGCGGCCGCGTCTGTCCGCAGGAGACCCAGTGCGAGGCCACCTGCATCGTCGGCAACAAGCTGGAGCCGGTGGCGATCGGTCGTCTGGAGCGCTTCGCCGCCGACTTCGCGGTCGGTCGGGGCTGGGACGCGCCGGTGAAGGCCAAGCCCTCGGGCAAGCGGGCCGCGGTCATCGGCTCGGGCCCGGCGGGGCTGGCGGTGGCGGGCGATCTGGTGAAGGCCGGGGTCGAGGTCACGGTCTATGAGGCGTTGCACGTCGCCGGTGGGGTGTTGAAGTACGGCATCCCCGAGTTCCGGCTGCCGAACGACACCATCGACATCGAGATCGACGGCCTCGCGAAGCTCGGGGTGCGCTTCGAGCTCGACAAGATCATCGGCAAGATCTTCACGATCCCGCAGCTCTTGACCGACAAGAAGAACGACACCGTGTTCGTCGGCACCGGCGCCGGCAGCCCGAAGTTCATGGGCATCCCCGGCGAGGCGCTGAACGGCGTGGTCTCGGCGAACGAGTTCCTGACCCGCGTCAACCTGATGCAGGGCTTCAGGCAGCCGCTCTACGACACCCCGGTCGGGATGGGGAAGAGGGTGGCGGTCATCGGTGCCGGCAACACCGCGATGGACGGCTGTCGCGTGGCGCTGCGGATGGGAGCCGAGAAGGTCTATCTGGTCTACCGCCGCAGCATCAAGGAGTCGCCGGCCCGCGCCGAAGAGCTGCACCACGCCATCGAAGAGGGCGTCGAGTGCCTGTGGCTCACGAACCCGACCCGCATCCTCGGAAACAGCCAGGGCTGGGTGACCGGCATGGAGGTCGTCAGCATGGAGCTCGGCGAGCCCGACGAATCCGGGCGCCGCAAGCCGATCGTCAAGAAGGGCAGCGAGCACGTCCTCGACGTCGACATGGTGGTCTCGGCGCTCGGCACCTCGGCGAACCCGGTCATCGCGCAGAGCACCCCGGGCTTGAAGACCAACAAATGGGGCTACATCGAGGTCGACCCGACGACGCAGATGTCGTCGGTGTCCGGGGTGTTCGCCGGCGGCGACATCGTCCGCGGCGCGGCGACGGTGATCCTGGCGATGGGGGACGGCCGGCGCGCCGCGAAGGGGATGCTGCACTACATGGGCCTCGGGCCCGCGCCGCTGCCGCCGAAGACCGTGGCCGGCGCCGGCGACGCCTGAGTCGGAAACTCTCGCGAAAGGACTGCGATCGTGGCTTCCTCCTGTCCCAAGTGTCACCAGCTATTGGATGACGACACCATCTGCTGCGCCGACGTCAAGTACACCTGGAAGTGCAAGGCGTGCGGCAAGCTCTCGACCGGCTTCGCGGTGCCCTACGGCCGCTGCTACCTGTGCGGCGGCCAGAACGAGGTGGTCAAGGGCTACTCCGGCGCCGGCGCCGAGCAGATCAAGGCCGTCAACGAGGCGGTGCAGTACGAGCTCGACATGTATCACTTCTACCGCCTTGCCGCCGCCAAGACCGCGGACGCCGAGCTCAAGGAGGTGCTGGTCGACATGTTCGGCAAAGAGCAGGATCACCTGAGCGAGCTCGAGTCCAAGTACCACCTCCACCTCGAGAGCGACGCCAAGAATCCGTCGGCCGCGAAGGACGAGATCATGGCCACGTGGATCTTCGAGGGGATCGACTTCAAGAACGCCGCCGGCCACGTGACCCAGGTCTACGACAAGGCGATCGCGATGGAGCGCCGCACCCGGGATCACTTCAAGGCGCGAGCCGCGGCGCTGCCGGTCGGGCCGGAGCGCGACGTCTACCTCGAGCTCGCGGCCGAGGAAGAGGACCACGTGGCGCTGCTCGAGACCGAGCGCGCCCAGTACGAGGGCTAGACTCGACTACGAAGGCCAGGTGGATCCCACGCGGCCCGACGCAAATGCGGAGGGTGGTCGTCCTAGAGGCGGTGCGAAGCCCTAGTTCTTCAGCTTGTCGTACTTCGCCTGCAGCTGCTCTTTGGTCTCGGCGTGCGCCGGATCCTTCACGATGCACTCGTCGACCGGGCAGGTCTCGACGCACTTCGGCGCGTCGAAGTGGCCGACGCACTCGGTGCACTTGTCGGGCGCGATGACGTAGATGCCGTCGCCTTCGCTGATCGCCTCGTTCGGGCACTCCGGCTCGCAGGCGGCGCAGTTGACGCAGGTATCGTTGATGATCATGGCCATGGGTGCAATCTCCTCGTGTCCTCCCCAGGGTGAGCCCGCGGTCTACGCCGCTCGAGCTCGCGGCATCATGTACCATGACTGGCCGACGAGCGCCACAGCCGCAAGGGCGGGTCGGGGCCGCGTTCCGGAGGGGTGTCAGCGCGCCGGGGTCTTGCCCTCGATCTGCCGGAGCACCGCGGCGAACTCCGGGATCGCGCGCAGGTTCTCCAGATCCGGATCCTGGCCGGCGCTCGGATCGACGAAGCCGAGGGCGTTGGCGCGGCGCAGCAGGCGCAGCGCCGCCTCGCGGTCGCCGGCGAGCGCGTGGTAGCAGGCGAGGTTGTAGGCCCCGGTCGGCTCCTCGGTGAGCTTCGCGGCGCGCTGTGCGACCTCCTGCGCCCGGGTCTTGTTGCCGGTGCGAAACAGCGCCAGCGCCAACAGGGCGCAGGGCGCCTGCGCGTCCCCGAGCTCGCAGGCGGCGGCGAAGGCCTCTTCAGCCTCGTTCCAGCGCCCGAGGCGCGACAGCGCCAGGCCGAGGCTCTGATGGTTGCGCCAGAACGACGGCATCAGCGCCACCGCCTGGCGGGCGCGGACCGCGGCCTCCTCGATGCGGCCGTTGGTGCGCAAGGTCTCGCTCATGATGTTGAAGGTGCGAGCGCTCGCCGGGTCGAGGTGCAGCGCGGTCTCCAGATCTTCGAGCGCCGCCGCCTGGCCCTCGACGCTGGTGCGCGCCAGCGCCCGATAGCGCAGGATCCAGGCCCGCGCCGCGGGTGTCAGGTCGGCGCGTCCGAGCAGCGCCGCGTAGCGGTTGATGGCGTCGGCGGGCCGGTTGTCGTGGGCGAAGAGGTAGGCGCGGTAGAACGCGGTGTAGGGGTTCTTGGGATCGACGGCGTCGAGCGCCGCGAGCGCGGCCTCGAGCGCGTCGCGGTTCGCGGTGCGGCGGTCGGCGTCATAGGAGAGCAAGAGCGCGTGCGCCCGGAGCGCCAGGGCGTCGGCCTCCTCGGGGAAGGTCGAGACGAGGGTCGCGGTCGCTTGGAGCAGCGGCGGGATTTCGCCGCGGCGCAGCGCCCCCAGGGCGACGCTGGTCGCCGGTGACGCCGCCATGGTCGGTCCGCCGGAGAGGTTGGCGACGTAGTCGTACAGCTTCGGGAAGGTCGCGCCGAGCTCGCGGGCGACGGCGCGGGCGGCGGCGGCGGTGAGCGCCGGCAGATCGTCGTCGCTGCCGTCCATCTGCGTTCCCCAGAGGATGCGGTTCTCGACGGTGTGAACCAGGCTCAGCGTCAGGTGAACGTTGCCGCGCTCCCGGGTCACCGCGCCCGACACCAAGCGCCCCGCGGTGAGGCGGCGGGCGGTCGCCGCGCGGCCCAGGGCTCCGACCCCCTCGATCTCGGAGGCCTGCGGCACCGGCAGGATCCGGAGCTGGCGAGCCTCCGCCAGGTTGACGGCGATCGCCTCGGCGAGCGACCGGCCCAGCAGGTCGGCGCCCGCCGATTCGTGCCGCACCTCGATGGGGAAGAGCATGACCGTCATCGCGTCAGCGCCGGGCTCGAGGATCGTGAGTCCAAAGATCACGACCGCCAGAACGACGGCGACGGCGACGGCGACGCCGATCGCGGTCGCGAGCAACGTCGATCGCGCGCGCTTGCCGGGCGGTTGCGGGCGGTCGCCGAGGCGGCGGCCGCGCTGCGTCGACGGCGTGCCTTCTTGGGCGCGAGCGCACTCCTCGAGAGCGTGCGCCATCTCGCCGGCGTCCTGGAAGCGGTCGTGGCGGGCAGGCGCCAGCGCTCTCTGGATCACCCGCTCCAAAGACGGCGGGATCCCGGGCGCGAGCGCGGCCGGCGGGATCGGCTGGGCGCGGGCGATGTCGCGAAAGATCTCGGCGCTGGTGGCGCCGGAGAACGGGCGCTTGCCGGTGGTCATCTCGTAGAGCACGACGCCGAGCGAGAACACGTCGCTGCGCGCGTCGAGCGGCTCGCCCTGGACCTGCTCCGGGCTCATGTAGGGCGGCGCCCCCATCAAGACCGGGGTGTCGACCGCCGGATGCCAGGCGGCGCGGGCGGCGCCGGCGTCGCTCGGAGTCGGGGCCTCGAGGCTCTCGGAGACCGAGGCGACGCTCGAGGCCAAGAGGTGGATCGAGCCGTCGCGGCCGATCACGATGTTCGAGGGCTGCACGTCGCGGTGCAGCTTGCTGTGGTCGTGGATGAGCGCCAACGTTTGCGCCAGCTTGAGGCCCCAGGCGATCGCGGTCCCGGCCGGGAGCGGTTGGCCACGGAGGATGCGGCTGAGCGGTTGGCCATCGGCGGGCGGCATGCCGGGGTGAGTATAGGGAAGATCCCGGCCGCGAGCCATCGGCAGGCTTTGGTGATAGGGTGGCGACCCCCGGCGGCCCAGGGCGGCGCCCGGGCAAGGAGGTGCGCGATGTCAGGCCGTGGCTCGTGGGCCCTCGTGGTCGTGGTCGCGCTCGCGTGGAGTTGCAGCGGCGACCATTCGCCGCCGGTCAAGGTTCAACCCGGAGACTTCGACGCCGGGACCGATCCGGGGCCGCACGGTGACGGGCGCGCCGGCGACTCGGGCGCCGCGGGCGATGCCGTCGTGGTGCCGAGCATCGAGTGGGCCCGATTGCAGCACCCCGAGAGCCACAGCGGCGAGACCCAGAGCACCGTCGTCATCTACGGCCGGGTCTTCAAGCAAGGGATCACCGACGGCGCCGGCCGGGGTCAGGGGGTGACGGCCGAAGGCGGGCTCGGCAGCGCGGCGGATCCGGTCGCGGCCTGGGCGTGGGCCCCCGCCGCCTTCAACGTCGACGTCGACAACGGCGCCAACGACGAGTACCAGCTCACGCTGACCTTGCCGGCGGTGCCGGGCACCTACCGCTACGCGTTTCGCTTCGCGCTCTACTCGGGTCCGTGGGTCTACGCCGACCTCGGGGCTGGGACGAGTGACGGCTTTGCGATCGCCGACAGCGGCACGTTGACGGTCACGCCGCCCCCGGTGCCGGCGGTCGATTGGTGTCGGCTGGAGGGGCCGCCGGCCCAGACGTTGGCTCCGGGCGCTGCGTCGGTCGCGACCGCGGCCAGCGTTTACGAGGCCGGGGTCACCGACGGTGGTGCGCCGACGAGCCTCGTGGGCGAGCTCGGCGTGGGTCCGAGGGACAGCACCCCCGACGAGCTCAGCTGGACCTGGAGCCCGCTCTCCTTCGGCCGCGACGACGGCAACAACGATGTCTTCGCCGCCACCTTCGTCGCGCCGGGTGTCCTCGGCCCCTATGACTTCGCGGCGCGTTTCAAGCTCGCGAGCGGCGGCGCCTGGCTGCTTTGCGATCGCGACGGATCGGCGCTCTCGGGTTACACGGCCGCCCAGGCCGGCAAGCTCACGGTCGCGGTGGTCACCGACCTCGTCGACTGGGGTGTGCTCCGCCCGCCCGCCGTCGCCTTCGAGACCGGGGGCGCGCGGCCGGAGATCGAGATCGAGATCTACAAGGCCGGGGTCACCGATGCCGCGGGTCAAGGGCCGGGGATCGAGGTGCAGGTAGGCGTCGGACCACCTGCGACCGATCCGACGATCGACGCCGGCGGTTGGCAGCTCGAGGCCGCCGGCTACGCGCGTGACGCCCAAGCGACGAGCAACGACGTCTACGTCGTCGCGCTGCCGGCGCTCGCGGCCGGGCACTACGCCTACGCGGCGCGCGCCAGCCTCGACGCCGGCGCCCACTGGCTCTGGCTCGACACCGACGAGGTCACGATGACGTTCGACCCCGCGAAGCTCGGCGACGCCCTGGTGAGCGCCCCGGTGGTCGACTGGGTGCGGATCGTGACGCCGCCGGACGCGGCGCGCGTCAGCCCCGGCGCGCCGATCGGGGCGCGGGTGCAGATCTACGAGGCCGGCTCGACGCCGGGCGGCGGTCAGGGCGCGGGCATCGAGGTGCAGGTGGGCGTCGGCCCGCGGGGTGCTGATCCGAGCACGGTGGCGTGGAGCTACAGCGCGGCGCAATACGCTCGTGACGTGGACGGCGGCGGCGTGCAGGCCGACGATCAATACGATTGGCGCGGGGTCGCGCCCGTGATCGCCAACCCCTATGACCTGGCGGCGCGCGCGCGCCTGAACGGCGGGCCGTGGCTCATCGCCGACACCAGCGGCAGCGCGGTGAACGGCGATCCCTACCAGGCGTCGCTGGCGCTCAACCTGGACGTCGTCACGCCGGCTGCCGGCGCCGTCGTCGATTGGTGCCGGTTGCTGCCGGCACCGTCCAAGGATCTGACGCTCGGGCGGGGCGAGGCCGCGGTCGTCTACGGACAGGTGCACGCGGCGCTCGCGAGCCGCGCCGGCAGCGTCGATCTGACCGGGCCCGCGGGCGCCGGCCCGACGCCGTTGTCGCAGGTGGGCTACGGCCCGCCCGCCTCGATGCCGACCGCCGGCGACTGGAGCTGGGGTGCTTCGGGGGTCTTCAACCTCTGGCCGGCATCGAGCGTCAACGACGAGCACCTGGCGATCCTGGTGGCGCCCGACGTCCCCGGCACCTACGACTGGGCGTGGCGCTTCTCGATGGACGGCGGCACCACCTGGCTGTGCTGCGACGCCGACGGCGCGATGAACCTGCAGCAGTACGCGCCGGCAGAGGCCGGCAGTCTCACGGTCACGGCGCCTTGAGGTTCCTGAGCCGCGGCGCCGGACCCTCGCCGGTCACGAAGCGCGACAGCGCGCGATAGAAGGCCAGGTGGTCGAAGGCCTTGCTGGTGGCGCCCATCGGTTGGCCGACCTCGTCCATGTGGTCGGCGGCGAGCACGCCGAGGAAGGCCCCCCAGCGGGCGCTCTTGACCGACACCATCCCGTCGTTTTCGCCCTCGAGCGCCTTGAGCGTGAGGTAGGAGGCGAGCAGCCCCGGGTTGACGATGTCGACGGTCTCGCGATCCACGAAGGGCCAGGCCTGCGTGACCCCGGCGTAGGAGTAGTAGCGCACCCGCGGATCGTCGGGGTTCTGCGGGTTGAAGGTCCCTTCGACATAGCGTCTTGTCAGACCCCAGAGCTGCGCCTGCAGATCCACGTCGGTGCCGGTGACGCCGTGCCCGAGCTTGTCGATGAGCGCGAACGCGTAGTCGGCCTCGGCCGGGAGGTTCGGCACCCAGCCGAGCGCGGCGTCGGCGATCAGCGTGCCGTGGTGCGGCGTCGCGATCGTGGTCAAGGACAACACCCGGTCACCGTAGCCCAAGGTCGAGATGAGGTAGCGCGCGTCCAAGCCGCCCTGACTGTGGGCGATCAGGTGCGCGCCTCTGGCGCCGGTGGCGAGCAGGACCTTGTCGAGCTGCGTCGCCACCTGCTCGGCGCGGCGGGCGACGGAGTTGAAGGGATCGACGACGGCGGCGACGACCGCGTGGCCGTCGGTGGTGAGCGCCTCCGGGACCTTGTAGAAGTACTCGACGCCGATGACGGCGTCGAAGCCCGCCATGCCGTGCAACAGCAGGATCGGCGCGCGCCGTTCACTGTCGGTGACCTCCCGCTGCGCGTCTCCCTGCGGCGGCGGGCCGGCGATGCTCGCCCACATCTCCTCGAGCGCCGCGCAGCCGCTCGCGGCGAGGACGACCCCGACGACGATGACGAGCCATGGTGCGAGGCGGCGCGACGACACGGGTGACCTCTCGAGCTTTCGATACCGACTGCGCCTGACGATTGCAAGCCGAGGCGCTTGCCGGCGGTGGCCAAAGCTGGTTGGCTCGAGGCGACCGGAGCCGGAGGGCGAGATGCGCGCGGTCGTGCAGCGGGTGAGTCAGGCGCGGGTCCTCGTCGAGGCGCGGGTCGTCGCGGCGATCGAGCGCGGCCTGTTGGTGCTGCTCGGCGTCGCCAAGGGCGACGACGAGGCGCGCGCCAAGGCGCTCGCCGAGAAGCTCGTCAGCCTGCGGCTGTTTGCCGACGACGCCGGGCGGACGAACCTCGGGCTCGCCGAGATCGGTGGGGCGATCTTGGTGGTGAGTCAGTTCACGCTGTTCGCCGACGTCCGCCGCGGCCGGCGACCGTACTTCGGCGACGCCGAGGCCCCGGACCGCGCCCGCAGCCTGTGCGCGCATTTCAGCGCCGTGCTGCGCGGCACCGGTGTCCCGGTCTTCGAGGGCGAGTTTGGCGCGATGATGCAGGTGGAGCTCACGAACGACGGTCCGGTGACCCTGGTCATCGACTCGGCCGATCTCGAGACCCCGCGCCGCGCCGGCTCCGGCTGAGGCGTCACGAAGAGACTTGCCAAGGGCAGGTGTACATCCGTACAGTGGCGCGCATGACGGACGACAGAGCGGGTGAGTGGGGCTTCGAGCGGCCGCGACCGACACCGTGGGCCGGGGCGCACGGGGTCGACGCGGTGCTTCGTGACTGGCGCAACACGCCGAAGGTGAAAGGCAACCTGGTGCTGGACCTGGCGCTGTCCGCGACGCCGGCGGTGCTCGATCCGATCCCCGAGGGGGTGAGCGCCGCGCTCGTCGGCGCGTTGGCGAGGCGCGGCATCGAGCGCTTGTTCTCGCATCAGGCGCGCGCCTATCGGGCGGCCGTGGCCGGACGCGATCTGGTGATCGCGACCCCGACCGCGTCGGGCAAGAGCCTGTGCTACCACCTGCCGGTGCTGCAGGCGCTCGCCGAAGATCCGAACGCCCGGGCGCTCTACCTGTTTCCGACCAAGGCGCTGTCCCGGGACCAAGAGGTGAGCCTGCGGGCGCTCTTGGCCGACGCCGGGCTCGACCAAGGCGCGATCACCTATGACGGCGACACCCCCGGCGACGCCCGCCGCGCGGCGCGGGAGAAGTGCGCCGTGCTCCTCACCAACCCCGACATGCTGCACACCGGCATCCTGCCGCACCACACCGCCTGGGCGCGGCTGTTCGCGAACCTGCGCTACGTGGTGATCGACGAGCTGCACACCTACCGCGGCGTCCTCGGCTCGCACCTCGCGAACCTGTTGCGGCGCCTGTCGCGGGTCGCGGCGTTCCACGGCTCGGCGCCGGTGTTCTTGATGGCCTCGGCGACCGTCGGCAACCCCCGGGAGCACGCGGCACGGCTGATCGGCCGCGAGGCGCTGTTGATATGCGAGAGCGGCGCGCCGCAGGGCGAGCGCCAGGTGTTGGTCTACAACCCGCCGATCGTCAACCGCGAGCTCGGCATTCGCGCCAGCTACGTCAAGAGCGCCGTCCGCCTCGTGACCGACCTGATCCGCGCCAAGGTGCCGACCTTGGTGTTCGCCCAGAGCCGCAGCACCGTCGAGGTGATGTTGAAGTACCTGCGCGACGCGGCGGCCACCGACTCGATCGATCCGGCGCTCATCCAGGGGTATCGGGGCGGCTACCTGCCGGGCACCAGGCGCGACATCGAGAACGGCCTTCGGGCCGGCGCTATCCGCTGCGTGGTCGCGACCAACGCCCTGGAGCTCGGCATCGACATCGGCATGCTCGACGCGGTCGTCTGCGCCGGCTATCCGGGGAGCATGGCGGCGCTCTGGCAGCGCTTCGGCCGCGGCGGCCGCCGCGGCGAGCGGTCGCTGGCGCTGCTCGTCGCCTCGAGCGCCCCCCTCGACCAATACTTCGCGACCCTCCCCGCGACCCTGGTCGGCGCCGCCATCGAGCAGGCGCGCATCGACCCGGACAACGTCGAGATCCTGGTGCAGCACCTGAAGTGCGCCGCGTTCGAGCTGCCGTTTGCCGAAGGCGACGGCTTTCGCGACTTGTCGCCCGACGACGTCAGCGCGGCGTTGCAGTACCTCACAGAGCACGAGCTCTTGCACCGCGCCGCGACCACGACCGGCAAGGCGTTGTACCACTGGTCCTCCGAGAGCTATCCCGCGAACCACGTGTCGCTGCGCAGCGTCGGTTGGGACAACATCGTCATCATCGACGTCGAGCGCGACCTCGCAATAGCCGAGCTCGATTGGAAGAGCAGCCACACGATGCTGCACGAGCAGGCGATCTACCAGCAGGACGGCGAGCAGTATCAGGTGGAGAAGCTCGACCTCGACAACCACAAGGCCTACGTGCGCAAGGTCGAGCCCGACTACTACACCACCGCGATGACCTACACCAAGGTCGCGGTCATCAAGGAGGACAACCGCGCGCCGCTGCCGTGGTGCGCCGAGGCGCTCCGCGCCGGCGCCGGCGACGTCAGCGTCGTCGAGAAGGTCGTCGGCTACAAGAAGATCAAGTTCCACTCGCACGAGAACGTCGGTTACGGCGACGTCCGGCTCCCCGAGATCCAAATGCACACCACGGCCTTCTGGCTGACGGTGGCAGAGAGCGCGGTCGCCGCCCAGGCGGCACCCCGGCCGGCGGTGATCGACGCGATCCGCGGCATCGGCCACGCGCTGCACACCGTGGCGACGGTCGGCTTGATGACCGACGGCCGCGACCTCGGCTGGACCTTGGGGGAGGGCGAAGGGGACGGCGTTCCGGCGCACAAGGACGCCGGCGGCGCCGGGTTCAACCCGACGCTGTTCCTCTACGACCACGTCCCCGGGGGCGTCGGCCTCGCCGAGCGGCTGTTCGTCGAGAAGGACGTGCTCTTGGTGCGTGCCCGCACCATCATCGAGAGCTGCGCCTGTGACGGCGGCTGCCCCGCCTGCGTCGGGCCGACGGTGGGCGTCGTGGTCGACGGCGGCGAGACCACGAGCGGCTCGCGCAAAGAGATCGCGCTGGCGCTTCTCGGCGCTCTCGGCGTGCCGCGAACCGCGTGAGGTAGGCGCATGGACTTGCGGCAGAAGCTCGCGCGCCTCGGCCCGCCGGGTCCCGCTAGTCCCGGCGCCGCGGCGCCGGGGGATGCCACGGCCTGCGTCGCGGAGACGCTGGCGCCGTTGTCGCAGGCGGAGCGCCTCGGCCGCCTCAAGGCCCGTCTCGCCGAGATGACCGCGAAGGGCGTGGCGCGCGAGACCCGGACCTATCGGCCGGCGCGGGCCGCCGAGCTCCACGACCTCCCCGGGGCGCTCGAGCTCGAAGCCGAAGGCGCGGTGCAGGTGGTGCGGCACGCGTTCCCGGCGAGCCACCGGCACGGGCGGCAGGAGATCGCCGTGGGTGGCGTCGGCGATGGGCCGCTGGTCGCGGCGCTGGCGCTGGATCCGGCGTTGGCGGCGCTCGATCCGCAGCGCTTCCTCTACCTCGACACCGAGACCACGGGGCTCGCCGGCGGCACCGGGACCCTGGCGTTTCTCGTCGGGCTCGGATGGTTCGAAGGCGGCGCCTTCGTGGTGGAGCAGCTCCTCCTCTCCCGCCTCAGTGACGAGGGGCCGCTCCTCTGTCGGCTGGCGGCGCGCCTCGCCGCGGCCTCGGCGATCGTCAGCTTCAACGGCAAGAGCTTCGACTGGCCGCTGTTGCGCACCCGCTTCATCATGAACCGCCTCGCGGCGCCCAGGCCCGCGCACCTGGATCTGCTGCACACCGTCCGGCGCGTCTATCGCCGCCACCTCTTGAGCCTGCGGCTGAAGAGCGTCGAGGAGGAGGTCCTGGGGCTGTCGCGCGCCGACGACATCGACGGCGCCTCGATCCCGCCGCTCTATTGGCGCTTCCTGAAGACCGGCGACGGCGGCCTGTTGCAGCCGGTGTTGGAGCACAACGTCCAGGACATCCTGGCGCTGCCGGCGCTCTTGAACCGGCTCGCGACCGGCTTTGCCGGGGTGAACGAGCGCATCGCGCCTCACGAGGCCCTGGGCTTCGCGCGGCTGGCGTTGCGCAACGATGACGGCGCGCGTGCCCGGCGCTTCGCCGAGGTGGCGCTCGCGGGCCGAGCGGAGATCGCGGTGTCGGCGTTGCGGCTGGTGGCGGTGCTCGAGGTGCGCGGTCACGCCTATCAAGCGGCGGCCGACGCGCTGCACCGCGCCTTGACCTACGCCGCCCCCGACGGGACGGCGGCGGCGTCGATCCATCTCGGGCTCGCCAAGCTCTACGAGCATCGGCTCGGCGATCTCGACCGCGCCGTCTCACATGCCGAGCACACCCTCGCGGCCGAGGGCGCGGCGAAGCGGACCCGCCGGCTCGAGCGCCTGCAGCGCCGCCGCGCGCGCCAACGGGAGCGACACGATGTCGCGTAGGGCGCACGCCGTGTCGTTGTTGTTGCTGCTGCTGTGCGCGATCGGCTGCAGCGCGCCGGCGCAGAACGAGCGCCGCGAGGTGGCGTCGCGCCGCAAGGCCGGCGGCGTCAGCGTCGTCTACCTGGTGCGGCACGCGGAGAAGGCGCGGGTGCGAGACGGGGACGACGATCCGCCGCTGTCGGCAAAGGGCCGGGCGCGGGCCCGGGCACTCGAGGAGCGCCTGGCGTCCGTGGGCCTCGCAGCGATCTACGTGACCCAGTACCAGCGCACCGGAGAGACCGCGGCGCCGCTGGCGTCCCGGCTCGGGCTCACGCCGCAAGAGCTGCCGGCGACGGACTCGACCCGTCTGGTGCAGATCCTGCGAGAGCGTCACCGGGGCGCTCAGGTGCTGGTGGTCGGGCACTCGAACACCATCCCCGAGATCCTCGCGGTCCTGGGCGTCGGCACGTCGGTCAGCATCGAGGACCAGCAGTATGGCGATCTCTTCGTGGTGACCCTCCGAGACGGCGAGGCGGCGTGTCTCAGCATCGAGCACGTGGGCGAATAGCCGCGCCCTTGGGCCTTGGCAACGGGCGGCGCCCTTGATACTGTACGGGTGTTCAGGGTTGGCGTGCCATGGCAGTTTCTTCTCCTTCGATCTTGGCGTGGCTCAAAGCCCACCCGGCGCTGCGCCCGGCGCCGGCGCTGCGTGCCGAGAGGCTCAGCACCGGTCAGCGGCCCCTCGACGCGCTGCTCCAGGGAGGGCTCCCGTGCGGCGCGATCACCGAGATCGTCGGGCGGGCGAGCAGCGGCCGGACGTCGTTGGCGCTGGGGGCGATGGCGGCCGTGACCGCGGCCGGCGCCCTCGTCGCCTGGATCGATCCCTTCGACACCTTGGACCCGTTGAGCGCCCAAGCCTCCGGGGTCGTGCTCGAACAGTTGCTCTGGATCCGGCCGCGCGGCGCTGACGCCGTGGCGCAGGCGCTGGCGGCGACCGGCCAGGTGGTGGCGGCGGGCGGCTTCGCGGCGTTGGCGCTCGACGTCGCGGAGGGCGGCCGCCGCGCCCCGCTTTGTCACCTCGGCACCTGGGTGCGGCTCAAGCATCGCCTCGAGCGCAGCCGCACGGTGTTGCTGCTCTTGTCGGGGGACGCGCGCGCCGGGGCCATGGCGGCGCTGCGCCTCGAGTGCGCCTGGGCGCCGGAGGTGGCGCGGCTGCGGGTGCGGGTGACGCGCCAATGGCACGGCACGCCGGGGGCGGAGGTGCTCT
Source organism: Deltaproteobacteria bacterium (assembly GCA_016218825.1). Classification (GTDB taxonomy): domain Bacteria; phylum Myxococcota; class XYA12-FULL-58-9; order XYA12-FULL-58-9; family XYA12-FULL-58-9; genus JACRCV01. The sequence goes on along the minus strand of JACRCV010000056.1, from coordinate 166,088 downwards.
TGCCGCTGGCGGCGGCGGTCGATTGAGGCGGCGCATGACGCGCGTCGCTGCCCTGCGCGCCCCGACCTTCTCGCTCCAGGCGCTTTGGCGCACCGCGCCGACGCGGCGCGACGAGGTGCTGGCGATCGTCGGCGCCGTCCTCACCGGCGGCGGTGATCGGATCTGGGCGGCGTCGCCGGCCGCCGCGCGCCTCGGGATCCGTCCCCCGATCACCGTGGCCCAGGCGCGCGCCGTCGTCCCGGCGCTGACCGTCATCCCCCGCGATCCGGTCTTGGAGGCGGCTGCCGCCGAGGTGCTGCTGACACTGATGCAACACTACTCCTCCCGGATCGAGCGCGAGACCGCCGGCGATGAACACTGGCTGTTCGCCGACGTCGCCGGCCTCGATCGTCTCGTCGGCCCGCCGGCGGAGGTGGCGCGGCTGCTGCTTTGCGAGGCGCGGCACGCGGGACTTGTCGTCACCGTCGGCGTGGCCCGCACCAAGACCTTGGCGCGGCTCGCGGCCGATGTCGCGGCGGACACTTGCATCGTCGCCGAGACGACGGCGGCCGAGCAGGCCTTCGTCGCCGGGTTGCCCCTCGCGGCGTTGCGACCCGAGCCCGCCCTCGCGCTGCGCCTGCGGCGCTTCGGCTTGACGACGGTCGCCGATCTCTTGGCGCTGCCGGCAGCACGGGTGGGCGACAAGCTCGGACCTTCGGGGCTTTCGCTCTTGCGCCGCGCGCGCGGCGAGGAGGAGGGGGGTGGTCTGCAGCCGGCCGCGACCCCGGTCGTCATTGGCGCCGACCTCAGCCTCGACTACGCGCTCGACAACCTCGAGCCCTTGCTCGCCGTGCTCGACGAGCTGCTCGGTCGGCTCTTGGTGCAGCTGGCGGCGCGCGGCTATCTCTGCGGCGACCTCCGCCTCTCCTTCGTCGCCGACGGCGGCGAGCGCTTCGAGCGTCTGGTCCGGGTGAGCGCGCCGAGCCGCGAGCGCCCGGCGCTCTTGGCCCTTTGCCGGCTGCACCTCAGCGAGGCACCGCTGCCGGCGCCCGTGATCCAGGTGGCCGTCGTCGCGACGCCGGCGTCCTTGCAGCCGGTGCAGCTGGCGTTGTTCTCCGCCCCGCGCCCGGCGCCCGACAAGCTCGCGCTCACCGTGGCCCGGCTGCAGGCGCTGTGCGGCCCGGAGCGCATCGGTGCGCCGCGCCTGCTCGACACCTATGGCGACGATCGCTTCACCTTGACGCCGGTCGCGACCTCGACGCGGGCGCCAACACCTCGGGGCGAAGTGACCCCGCCGGTGACGAGCTTGCGGCGCCTCCGCCCGCCCTGCGAGGTCGAGGTGCTGGTTCAGGGCGCGTTGCCGGCGGCGATCGCGAGTCGCAGCTTTCGCGGTTCGATCACCGCCTGTCGCGGCCCGTTTCGGCGTGGCGAGGAGTGGTGGCAACCGCCCGAGGTCGCGGGTCCGGCTTGCGATCTCTACGACGTCGAGCTGCAGGGCGGTCTGCGGCTACGCTTGGCGGGCGCGCCCGACAAGGCGCGGTGGTGGGTGCTCGGCAGCTACGACTGACGCCGGCCGCGGCGTCGCCGCCACAACAGGGCGACAGAGGACACGACGGCGAGCGGCCCGGTCGGTGTGGCGCTCAGGCAGCCGCCCGGATCTTCTTCCGTAGGTGGTGGCGGCGGCGTCGGGTTGAGCTGTGCCTTGCACGCCGTGACCTCGGCGGGCGTGCCGATGCACAACCCGGGGCGCCGGCTCGTGCCGCCGGTCGAGGTGTTGACGAGGAAGACGATGAAGGTCCGGGCGAGGTCGGTGCTCACGACCTCGGTGCCGGCCTGGAGATCTTGGACGGCGAGCGGCGTTTCGAAGGCCGGGCCACGCTCCACGGTGAGGCGCAGGTGGAGATCGGCGAGCTCTTCGGGGGGGCCGACGAGCGCCGCGGTCATCTCGGTCCGGCCCGACGGCACGACGCTGAAGTACTTGGTGGCGGCGTGGGGTATCCGTACCAACGCATCGACATAGGGCGGGCTGACGACGTCGAGGCGCACCCGCGGGTAGCTGCGCCCCAGGGCGTAGCTCTGGGCCGGGTCGCCGCGGTTGCCGGTGAACAAGTTCCAGGTGGCGAAGTCCACGAAGATCCGGTCGAAGGCGCCTTGGCCGTAGCTCGAGATGACGTCGGGCAGTGCCGCGAACCAGCTCGGATCGCTCACACCGTTGGCGCCGTTCTCGGACGCCTCATAGATCTTGCGGACTGCGTCTTGTCCGAGCCGCTCGGCGAGGAACTCGAAGAAGATCGCGGTGCTGTAATTGAACGACATGCCCGGCATCGGCGTGTCGATCGGCTGGTCGGGGTTGTCCATGTACGCCTGGATCGCTTTCTCGAAATCCGGCAGCGCTGCGTTGTAGGCTTCGGACGCCCAGGTGGCCGTGCCTTCGCTCAAGATCGAGCCCTGATAGCCGTCGTAGGCGTTCTGGACCGCGTGGAAGAACTCGTGGCTGGCGAGGATCTGGGTCGCGACGTGGAGCGACGAATAGCGGTAGTCTTGCGAGCGGGCGAAGTCGTTCTCCTGCAGCATGTAGCCGACGCACTGATCCGGGTTGGCGTTCAGGCAGCCGTCGACCCCGAGCATGCCGTCGGAGTTGCCGCCGAAGTCCACCAGATAGACGTCGAAGCGGCCGTCGCCGCCGTTGTCGCCGATGCCGTCGTCGGCGAGCGGCGCCCGAAAGCCGAGGGCGTCGCGGTAGAAGGTCAAGACGTCGTCGTAGACCGCCGCGGTGTCTTCGACGTAGTCCGGCATCAGGTTGCCGTCCAGGTCGGTGTCCGGTACCGCGCACCGCCCGGCGCGGGCGTAATGAACCCGGAAATCGCCACCCGGCGAGTCCAGGATCTCGACCGTGTCGCCGGGGTCGAAACCGAACGACTCGCGCGCCGGGTTGTCGGGCCTGAGGGCCTCGGTCGCCAAGACCGGGCCATCGAGCCCGTCTGCCGGCAGCGCACCGCAGGCGGTGAGGCCGAGGCCGACCGCGGCCAACACCCCCGACCATGGAATCGTGAGCCGGCGCATCGCGGCGCTCAGTCGAGGAAGGCCCAGCGCACGCCGACGTGGCCCGAGCCTTGCCCCATGGCGTTGAAGCTCGCCGGGTCGGTGTCGCAGGCCTCTTGCGGCGTGGCGTTGTAGTAGTGCGTGACCGTAAACCTCACGTGGCGGCCGCTGCGCACCTGGAGGATGTAGACCTGGTCGGTCATCTGCAGACAGCCGCCGTAGGCGTTGTTGACGTGGTGCCAGAAGCCGCCCATGAACACGGCCGGCGAGTTCATGCCGGAGGCGTCGGTGTTCATCGTGCAGGCCGGCGGGTCCGACATGAAGTCGTCGGAGTAGTAGGTGAGGCTGGTCGGTACCAGGGTGACGCTGTCGAAGCGAACGTTGCTGCCGAGGACGGCGGCGACGTCGCAGGAGGGGCCGGAGTCGCCGCTGTTGATCCGGATGACGAAACGGCGAAACGCCACGTCCCAGACCATGTCGTTGAAGGCGCTCTCGTCGTCGAGGTTGAGCTTCACGAGCCCGGCGTCGCCAAACGCGGCGTAGACGTAGCTCTCGGTCGGCGTGAGCCCGCCGGCGGTGGCGTCGATCTCCGACGCCCAGACGCCGTTGCCCTCGCTGGCGTTGGTGATGAGGCCTTTCGCCACCGTGCCCTTGAGACCTGCCTGGGTGATCGCCTGGTCCATGCAGGGGCTGACGACCGGGGTATCGCAGAGGTTCCCGGACGGCAGCGGGTTGGGGTCGCCCGCGTCGTCGGAGCCGCAGCCGGCGTTGAGGCCGAGCGCCAACAGCACCGCGGCGGCCGACAACCCAAGACGATGAGATCGCAGCGAAGACAGGCTCATGAGGATTCCTTTGCGTCCGCCCTGGCACGCACGGTCGCGGCCACCGGCAAGGCGCGGTACCATACCGTTTCTGATCGCACAACGCTACCGTCGGCGGGGCAGATGCCGTAGCGTGGCGCGACAATCGAGGAGGTCGATGATGCGTTGCTGGCGTGCGCGCTTTTGGACGAGTCTGGCGATGGTTGCCCTCGCTTGCGGGCTCTGCAGCTCGGCGGCGGTCGCCGGCGAGGTGGGCGGCGTGCCGGTGTCGCCGAGCGCCTCGGGCCTGCCCTCGGAACCTGCGGCGCGGACATTCTTGAACGGCGGCAAGCCGGTGACCGCGGTGCGTCTCGGTCGCGCGATCGCTTCGCGCCCCGACCTCGCGGCGGTTCGTCTGACCTATGCCGATGGGCAAACGAGCGTCGCGGGCGTCGGCCGGCGTGCGATCGTTCAGATCGATCCGGAGCTCGAAGAGCCGCAGGCGGTGCTCCGTTCGTTCGGGCTGGTCGCGATCCGGGCGCTGATGCCGCGCATCGGCCTGTGGCTGGTCGAGGACGCCGGCGGCGCGCGCGACGGACTGGCGCTCGCGACCGACCTCGCGGTCGGGCTTTCCGGCGAGGGCACGCTGCGCCAGGCGATCCCCGACCTCTATCTGGCGCACCGCTTGCGCGCCGCGCCGAACGACCCGCTGTTCTCCGGCCAGTCCTACTTCAACCGGCTGAAGATGGTGGACGCCTGGGCGCTGTCCCAAGGCAGCCCCGATACGACCGTGGTGGTGGTCGACAACGGCTGTGATCTGCAGCACCCCGACCTGGCGGCGAAGATGGATCAGGGGCGTGACGTCGTCACCCCCGACGACGACCCGAGCTACGTCCCGGGAGAGCCGGGCAACGAGCACGGCACCGCCTGCTCCGGGCTCGTCGGCGCGGTGACCAACAACGGCGTCGGCATCGCCGGGGGATGTCCGGAGTGCCGGCTGCGCTGCGTGCGGATGCTCGGCGCCGACGCTGAGGCCGTGCCGGTCTCCGCCGACGTCGACGCCTTTCAGTTCGCGCTCGAGGTCGACGCCGACGTCGTCAGCAACTCGTGGGGCTTCGTCGACCCGACCCCGGTGCCGCAGCCGCTCGCCGACGCGATCAACGCCGTGTTCGACAGCGGCCGGGGAGGCCGGGGCGCCTTGGTGGTGTTCGCCGCCGGCAACGACGGCCGCGAGCTCGGAACCAACGAGCTCGAGGCGGTGCGCGGCGTGTTGTGCATCAGCGCCGTCAACGTCTACGACGAGGCCACCCAGTTCACCAACTTCGGCAGCCCGGTGGATCTCGCCGCCCCCGCCGGCACCGTGACCACCGACGTCTCCGGGAGCGAGGGCGCGGACTTCGGCGACTACACCGCCAACTTCGGCGGCACCTCGTCGGCGTGTCCGGTGGCGGCCGGGATCGCCGGGCTCTTGGTGAGCGCCGCGCCCGACAAGACCGCGGCGGAGCTCTACGCGCTCCTCATCGACAGCGCGCGCCGGGCGCCGCGCGCCACCCCCGACGCCAACGGCCACGATCCGCTCTACGGCTACGGCATCGTCGATCCGGTGGCGGCGTTGCGGCTGGCGCTCGGCGTTGTGAGCGGCGGCGACGGCGATCAGCCGGCGAAAGACGGCGGTGGTTGCCACTGTCGATCGGCCACGTCCACGACCGGGCTCGGGGTGCTGGCGATCGTGCTCTGGATGCGTCGCCGCCGGCGCTAGAATCTCGGTGGCGTCACCAGTGGCTGGCGTAGCGCTCGACCTTCACGGAGGCGGCGTCGTCGGTCATCACCTCCTCGAGGGACCCGGCGGAGAGCAGCTTGAGGTGCACGACCTGTTCCTGGTTTTGCACCACCCCCTCGACCCAGAGCGCCGGGGCGGTGACCAGCAGGGCGCGCCAGGCCTCGAACTGCGGCGGCGCGACGATGAGGTTGGCGAAGCCGGTCTCGTCCTCGAGGGTGATGAAGAAGAAGCCCTTGGCGGTCATCGGCCGCTGGCGCACGGTGACGAGGCCGGCGGTGGCGGCGCGGCTCCCGTGCGCGAGCTGTCGCAGGCGCTCGGCCGAGCACACCCCGCGCTCGTCCAAGCGCGGGCGGAAGAACGCCATCGGGTGGGGGCCGGTGGTCACCTGGCTGTTGCGGAAGTCGGCGCCCACCACCTCGAAGGGGCCGAGCTCGGCGAGCGGGCTGTCGTCGGCGTCGGCCTCGATCTGACCGAGCAGGCCGACGGTGCGCTCCGCGAGGCGGGAGGCTTGCCAGAGCGCCTGGCGGCGACTGAGGCCGAAGCAGGCGAAGGCGCCGAGCTCGGCCAGGGTGGTGAGGTCGGCGTCGGCGAGCTTAGAGCGGCGCTCGAAGTCGACGAGCGACGCAAACGGGCGCGCGGCGCGCGCCGCGACGATGGCGTCGGCGTGCTGGACCTTGAGACCGTGGGTGTAGCACAGCCCCAGGCGCACGCTGCGTCGGCTCTCGAGGGTGCAGCGCCAGGCGGAGCGCGCCACGCAGATCGGCAAGACCTCGACGCCGTGCCGCTCGGCGTCTTTGATCAGGGTCGCCGGGTGGTAGAAGCCCATCGGCCAGGCGTTCAGCAGGGCGCACAAGAACGCCGCCGGATGGTGGACCTTGAGATAGGCCGAGGCATAGGCGATCAGCGCGAACGAGGCGCTGTGGCTCTCGGGGAAGCCGTAGCTCGCGAACGAGGTGATGCCGCGCACGATCTGCGCCTGCGCCTCCTCGGCGATGCCGCGGGCGCGCATGCCGGCGCGCAGCCGGACCTCGATCTCCGCCATGCGCTCGCGCGAGCGCTTGAAACCCATCGCCCGGCGCAGCTCCTCGGCCTCGCCCCCGGAGAAGCCGGCCACGGTCATCGCGACCCGCATCAGCTGCTCTTGGAACAGCGGCACCCCCAGGGTCCGGGCGAGGATCGGCGTAAGCGACGGGTGGGCGTAGGTGACCGGCTCGCGCCCGGCGCGACGGTTGAGATAGGGGTGCACCATCTGGCCGACGATCGGCCCGGGACGGATGAGCGCGATCTCGATGACCAGGTCGTAGAAGCGGCGCGGCCGCAAGCGGGGCAGGGTGGCCATCTGCGCCCGGCTCTCCACCTGAAAGACGCCCACGGTGTCGGCGCGGCAGAGCAGGTCGAAGACCGCGGCGTCGTCGTGCGGCAGGTGGGCGTAGTCGACCGTCACCCCTTCGCTCTTGGCGATGAGCGGCACCGCCTCCTGCAGCGCCGCGAGCATGCCGAGGCCCAGGAGATCGACCTTGATGATCTTGAGGCCGGCGCAGTCGTCCTTGTCCCACTGGATCACGGTGCGCCCCGGCATCGTGGCGGGCTCGATGGGGGTGACCTCGTCGAGGCGACCGGCGGCGATGACCATGCCGCCCGAGTGCTGTCCGAGGTGACGCGGCAGGTGCATGATGGCGGCCGTCAGCTCCCGCCACAGGCGGGCGCGGTGGTCGTCGGGATCGAGGCCGGTCATCCGCATCCGCTCGCGCAACAGCTCGGGGTCGGCGGCGTTGCTCCAACGGCCGCCGAGCTTGGCCACCGCATCCACCTGGGTCGGGTTGAAGCCCAGCGCCTTGCCGACCTCGCGCAAGGCGCTGCGATCCCGAAAGGTGATGACGTTGGCGGTCATCGCCGCGCCGTGCGTGCCGTAGCGGCGGTAGACGTATTGGATGACGCGCTCGCGGGCGTCGCCGCTCGGCAGATCGAGATCGATGTCGGGCCACTCGCCGCGCTCCTCGGAGAGGAAGCGCTCGAAGAGCAGATCCATCCCCACCGGATCGACCGCGGTGATGCCGAGCGCGTAGCAGACCGCGGAGTTGGCGGCCGAGCCCCGACCTTGGACCAGGATCCCTTGCGCGCGCGCGAAGCGAACGAGGTCCCAGACGATGAGGAAGTAACCCGACAGCTCCAGCTTGGCGATGAGCCGCAGCTCGCGCATGAGCTGCGCGGACGCCTTGGCGGTCATCGGCCGATAACGCTCCCGCGCCCCGGCCAAGGCGAGCTCCTGGAGGAGCGCCGCCGGACTCTGACCGGCCGGGGTCGGGAAGTCGGGGAAGCGATAGCCGAGATCGTCGAGAGTGAACGCGCAGCGCTCGGCGACCTCCAAGGTGTGGCGCCAGGCGTCTTGTCGATCGCGCACGAGCGGCAGCATCTCGGCGGCGCTCTTCAGACACCACTCGGCGGAGGGCAAGAGCAAGCGGCCGGCGTGGTCCAGGCGGACACCGTGCCGGATCGCGGTCAGCAAGTCGGCCAGGCGCCGGTCATCCTTGCGGGCGAAGCGCACGTCGTTGGTGGCGACGAGCGGCAGGTGCGCGGCGTCGGCCAGATCGATGCGCCGCCGTCGGATCTCTTCTTCGCGCCGATCGAGGTGGCGATGGATCTCGACGGCCAGATGCTCCCCGCCGTAGATGCCCTTCAGGGTGTCGAGGGCGGCCGGCGTCAGGTGCAAGGCGGCGTGGCCCACGAGGCAGGTGAGCCCGCCGGCGTGCTCGGCGAGCTCGGCCCAGGTGACGCGGCACTCCCCTTTGGCCTTTGCCGCGTGACCACGGGTCAGCAGGCGACAGAGGTTACGGTAGCCGCGCCGGGACTCGCACAACAGGCGGAGACGACCGAGGCCCTCGACCGCGAGCTGCGCCCCGCACAGCGCCCGGACCCCGTGGGCGCGCGCCGCGCGGTGAAAGCGGGGCAGACCATAGACCCCGCCCCAATCGGTGAGCGCGACCGCCGTGAGCTCGAGCTCGGCCGCTCGCGCCGCGAGCTCTTCGGGGAGAGAGGCGCCCTCGAGGAAAGAGAAGGCGCTCGTGGCCCCGAGCTCGACGTAACTCGGTCCCATGCTGGAACTATACGGATGTTCAGTATCGGCGGCAAGTGCGGTGGTGGCGGTTCGTGAGCTGTGCTACTGACGTCCGCCGACATGAAAGTAGACGGCGTCAGCTATCGCACCATCTGGCCGGCCGCCGACGGCGCTGCGGTCGAGGTCATCGACCAGACGCGGTTGCCGTTCGCGTTCGTCATCCGCCGCTTGACGACGGTGGCGGAGATCGCCGCGGCGATCCGGACGATGGTGGTGCGCGGCGCGCCGCTGATCGGCGCCGCCGCCGGCTACGGGATGGCGCTCGCGTGCCAGGCGGACGCGGCGGATACGAACATCGACCGCGCCCACACGACGCTCTTGGCTACCCGGCCGACCGCGGTGAACCTCAAGTGGGCGCTCGACCGCATGCGCAAGGGGATCCGCGCCGCGCCGCCCGAGTCACGGCGGCGCGAGGCCTACCGGACCGCGGCGTTGATCTGTGACGAGGACGTGGCCGCGAACCGCGCCATCGGCGAGCACGGCCACGCTCTCATCGACGCCCTGTGGACCAAGAAGCGCCGCCAGGGGCGGCTGAACGTCCTCACCCACTGCAACGCCGGGTGGCTCGCGACCGTCGATTGGGGCACGGCGCTGGCGCCGGTCTACCGGGCCCACGACGCCGGCGTTCCGGTGCACGTCTACGTCGACGAGACCCGGCCGCGCAACCAGGGGGCGCGCCTCACCGCGTGGGAGCTGTTGAAGCACGGGGTGCCGCACACCCTGATCGCCGACAACGCCGGCGGCCACTTGCTACAACACGGCGCGGTGGATCTGGTGCTCGTCGGCACCGATCGCACCACCGGCTCCGGTGACGTCGCCAACAAGATCGGCACCTACCTCAAAGCGCTCGCGGCGAGCGACAACGGCGTGCCGTTCTACGTCGCGGCGCCGTCCTCGAGCATCGACTTCGGCCTCGACGACGGCGTCCGCCAGATCCCGATCGAAGAGCGCGACGCGCGCGAGCTGACGGAGATCGAGGGCGAGGTCGCCACCGGCCAGACGGCCGTGGTCCGCCTGGCGCCGCACGGCAGCCCGGCCTTGAACGTCGGCTTCGACGTGACGCCGGCGCGCTTGGTCACGGCGCTGATCACCGAGCGTGGGGTCTGTGACGCCTCGCGCGCCGGGCTCGCGCGCCTGTTTCCCGAGGCGACCGGGAGCGGTGCGTGATGCGCCATCGCTTGCTCCGGGCCGAGATCATCGAGACCGCGCGGCGCATGCAGGTGGTCGGCCTCAACCAGGGCACCTCCGGGAACCTGAGCGTCCGGGTCGACGATCGCTTCCTGGTCACGCCCTCCGGCGTGCCCTACGACCTGATGCAGGAGGACGAGATCGTCGAGATGCGTCTCGACGGTCAGGTGGTGGGTGAGGGTACCCCGTCCACCGAGTGGCGCATTCACCGCGACATCCTGGCGTGCCGCGCCGACGTCGACGTGGTGCTGCACGCCCACCCGATGTTCGCGACCGCGCTCGCCTGTTTGCGGCGGGAGATCCCGGCGTTTCACTACATGGTCGCGGTGGCCGGCGGTGACTCGATCCGCTGCGCGCCCTACGCCCGCTTCGGCACCCAGGCGCTCTCGGATTTGGCGGTGCAGGCGCTCGCCGGCCGGCGCGCCTGTCTGCTCGCCAACCATGGGTTGTTGACGCTCGCGACCACGCTGCGCGCGGCGCTGGCGCTGGCGGTGGAGGTCGAGACCCTCGCCGGCCAGTACCTGCGGACGCTCGAGGTCGGCGAGCCCAATTTGTTGTCGGCGACCGAGATGGACGAGGTCCTGGAGGCGTTCGCCGGCTACGGTCAGCCGTCCAGGCGCCGCAAGGCCTACTAGATCACCACTCTTGCGATCATGAGATCTTCTCCCCCGCCCACTCGGGTCCACTCGGGGCGGGGGAATCCGGCCGACGTTGAGACAGCGGCCGGGGGGTGGGGTGGGGAGCGCCGCCGCACCGGCGGCGCGGGAATCAAAAGCAGGTGCGGAGTGCCCTAACGCAACAGGTCCAGGACCTCGTCGGGGGTGATGCGCTTCGCCTGCGGGCCGCCCTCGCTCGACAACAGCGCGCGGGCGACCTCGGCCTTCTTGGCCGCGAGCGCGATGACCCGCTCCTCGATCGACCGGGCGCAGACCAGCTTGTAGACCGTGACCTGCCGCGTCTGCCCGAGGCGATGGGTGCGGTCGGAGGCCTGGCGCTCGACCGCCGGATTCCACCACGGGTCGTAGTGCATCACGGTGTCGGCGCGGGTCAACGTCAGCCCGGTGCCACCGGCGCGCAGGCTGATGACGATCACCGGCGGCCCGGACGGGGTCTGGAAGGCGTCGACCACCTTGTCGCGGTGCCGGGTGCCGCCGTGCAGCCACAGCGGATCGACCCCGAGCCGGCGGATCACGGTGATCAGGCGCTTCTGCATCTCGACGAACTGGCTGAACACCACCACCCGGCGCTCGGAGGCCAACGCCTCGCGCATCAGCTCCTCGAAGAGCTCGAGCTTCGCCGACCCCGGGCGCTTGACCCCGGGCGGGCCGGGCAACAGCGCCGGGTCGCAGCAGATCTGCCGCAACCGGGTGAGCGCCGCGAGGATGTCGAGCTGGGCGCGCTCGATGCCGACCTTCTCGATCTTCTCCTGGACGCTCTGGCGCAGCTCGCCGGCGATGTGGTCGTAGAGCGCCCGCTGCGCCGGGAGCATCTCGCAGCGCGAGATCGACTCGATGCTCGGCGGCAGCTCCTTGGCGACCTCGTCCTTCATGCGGCGCAGCACCAGGGGTTGGATGCGGGCCCGCAACAGCGACAGCGCGTCGACGTCGCCCTGGGCGATCGGACGGGCGTAGCGCTTGCGGAAGGCGCGGAGGTTGCCGAGGAAGCCGGGGGCGAGGAAATCGAAGGTCGCCCAGAGCTCCTCGGGGCGGTTCTCGACCGGGGTGCCGGTCAAGGCCAGGCGGCGCTCGCTCTGCAGGCGGCGGATGGCGCGCGCGTTCTGGGTCGAGGCGTTCTTGGCGCTCTGCGCCTCGTCGAGGATGACGTAGCGAAAACGATGTTTGGCGAGGAGCTCGGCGTCGCGGCGCAGCACGCCGTAGCTGGTGACGACCAGGTCGTGACGGCCGACGTCGAGCGCCTGGCGGGCCCCCGGCGCCCCGTGCCACAGCGCGACGCTCAGCTCCGGGGTGAAGCGCGCCGCCTCGTCGCGCCACACCGTGACCACCGAGGTCGGCGCGACGACCAACGACGGTTTGACGCCCTCCTGATCGCGGGTGAGCAGGAGCAACGCCAGGGTCTGCACCGTCTTTCCCAGGCCCATGTCGTCGGCGAGGATCCCGGTCAGCCGGTGGCGGTGCAGCATCGCCAGCCAGTCGAGGCCGCGGTGCTGGTAGTCGCGGAGGATCGGCAACAGCGTCGCGGGCGCCGAGACCGGCGTCGGACCGCCGCTCGCGGTCAGCTCCTGCAGCCAGCCGTTGGTGGCCTCGTCGGCGGCCATCACCGCCGCGGTGTCGTCGAGGGCGCGCAGCAGACCGACGCACAGGGGGCTCACGAGCAGCCGCCCCTCGGTCGCCCCGAGGTCATCGATCAGGCGCAGGCTCTGCCGGAAGCGTGGCGACGGCGCGACGAAGGAGCCATCCGCGAGCCGGACGTACTTCTTGCCGGACTTGAGCCACGCCAAGAGGTCCTTCATCTCCACCAACGCCTTGGCGACCGCGTCGTCGTCGAGGGCGCTGACCGCGACCACGACGTCGAGCATGCCGCGATCTTCTTGCAGGCGAACCGATGCGCTGACGGTGAGGTCGCGGCGGAAGCGCGGCTGGTGGGCGCTGCGCTCGACGACCCACGGCTGGGGGAAGACGCCGCTCTCCGGGTCGAGGGCCAGCACCGCCTGCTCGCCGTGGGCGATGAAGCACGCGTCCTTGGGGTCGAAGCGAAACCCGAGGCGGCGCAGCGCGTGACGGATCTCCTCCTCGGCGCCGAGGTCGCGCTCGATGAGACCGGCGTCCTCGGCCGCCGCCGGCTCGAGGTAGGCGGTGGCCGGGCGCACGCCGGAGAGGGTGACGCGCCGGCCGGCGTAGGTCAGCTCCAGGCTCAGACGGACCACGGTGTCGTCACCGGTCGACGGCGGCAACAGGCGTACGACGATCGAGTCCGGGGGCGCCCGATGGACCGCGAGGCGGCGCAGATCCTCGGGTGGGACCCCGACCTGACGCAGCTCTTGGACCAGGCGATCGCGGTCGGCCGAGGAGATCTCGGCGCCGAGCTCATCGGTGTGGCGGCGGGCCCACAGCGCCAGGTCCCAGGGTTTCGGCGACACCACAGGATAGGCACGGTTGCCGCGGAGGAAGAACGCCTGGTTGCCGCTCACCAGCCGGCCCGCCTCGAGCTCGACCCAATCGCCGCTCGCAGTCGACAGTCCCAGCCGCAGCGCGATGCCGCCGCCGTCCGTCGGCACGATCTGCACTCGCGGCCGGAGGTCCTCCTCCTCGAGCCGGAGTCGGGCACCGCCGATCTGTGCCTGGCGTTGGGCGAGCAGCGGCAGCAGCCGGGCGAGATCGTGATCGGAGAGCTGGCCGAAGACCGCGGCGCCGCGCATCTCCCGCACGACCGTTTGATCGAGCGCGTGCAGGGTCGGCTGGATCTCGCGGGCCTGGTGCTCGGAGAGCGGCGGGCCATCGGGTCGGACGCGCGCCAGCAGCCGGACGTTCGCGCCGCGCCCGGAGGTCTGGATCTCGTAGGACAAGCGGATCATTCGAGCACCAACGCGACCGAGCCTTGGCGATCGAGCGCCAGCAACAGACAGGGGCAGGTGCCCTCGAGCGCGGCGGCGACCGCGAGCAGGCCCAGCGCGGCGCCGGCATCGCCGACTCTCCATGGCAGCTGCAACAGCGGCACCGTCGGCGCGAGAGCGCCGAGCGCGGCCTCGAGCGCGGCGCACGCCTCGACGTCGGTGCTGGTCGTGACGATCTCGGCGAGCAGGGCGGGCTCGAGCTCGGCGGCGGCGAGCGTCTCCGTGCAGAGCGTCGCGATCTCCGCCGCGGTCGCGCCGGCCGGCCCGACGCCGGCAGTGAGACGCCGCCGGGGTCCGAGCGCCGGGTCGTCGGCGGGCGCGAGCCACAGGGCCGCCGCGGCCTCGGCCCACGGCAGCGGCGCCGGCGTCACCGGCCGATCGAGGTCGCGGAGGCTGTGGCCGCCGAGCACGTCGGCGGCGGCGACCAACAGTCGGGAGGCGGCCCCGGCCTCGATCAGATCCGCCGCGGTGACCACGCTCAAGAGCGCGGTCGCCGGGCCGCCACACCAGACCAGGTAGGGCCCGCCGAGCTTGAGGACCATCGCGACCTCGGCGGCGGCCGCGCCCGGCAGGGTGTACGGGAACAACAACGGGCTCGCGAGTCGCGGCCCTTTCTCGATGAGGCCCTGGTCAAAGGCGGCGTTGGTCTCGTGGCAGGAGCGCTGACTCGTGACCAGCATGCCGGGCGGTGGCGAGCTCTCGGAGAGCGGCGCCGGGGTCGCCGCGAGACAGACGTGCGCCAGCGCCCGACCGTAGCGGTCGAGACGCGGCCAGCGCGGCATGGCCTCGGGTCGCAGATCGAGCTGGCCCGAGAGGGTGCGCGCCGGGGTGTCGGCGTAGAGCGGACCGGCCTCGTCGCCGAGCTCCGGATCGTCCGCGAGCGGCCGCGCCGGCCCCGGGAGCGCGGTCTTGAGACCGAGGATGGCGACCGCTGCGCTCACGCGTCGCCCCGCTTGAAGACCAGCGCGGTGTTGCTGCCGCCGAAGCCGCTCGAGGTCGACAGGGCGATGGTCGTCGGCGACAACCGCCGGCGCTCCCGGGTCGGCTGACAGGCGAGCGTCGGATCGGGGGCACCGCGGGCGAACGTCGGCGGCACCTCTTCGTGCTGCAACATCAGCATGACGGCCAAGGCGTCGACCGCGCCGGAGGCGCCGAGGGTGTGACCGGCGACCGGCTTGGCGGCGTGCAGCGGCGGCAGGGCGGCGCCGAAGACGTGGGCAAACGCCGCGGCCTCCATGCGGTCGTTGTGCGGCGTGCCGGTCGCGTGGGCGCTCAACAGGCCGATGGCGCCGGGCCCGAGGCCGGCGTCGGTGAGCGCCGCGGCGATCGCGCGCCCGAGGCCGAGGCCGGTGGGGTCGGGTCGGGTGAGGTGATGGGCGTCACAGGCACAGCCGAAGCCCACCAGGTCGACGGGCTGGGGCACGTGCACGGCGTCGGCGCTGCGCGTCAGGACGAAGGCGACGGCGGCCTCGCCGAGGTTCAAGCCGCGCCGATCGCGGCCAAACGGCGCCGTCGGCTCGGGATCGACGGCGTTGATGCACGAGAACCCGGCGTAGACGAACGGCGAGATCACGTCGACCCCGGCGACGACGGCGGCGTCGATGCGTCCCTTCGCGAGCCAGAGGCGCGAAAGCCCGAGCGCGTTCGCCGCCGAAGAGCACGCGGTGTTGAGGGTCCAGGCGCCGGTCGTGAGCGGCAATCGCGCCCCGACCGCGGTCGCCGGCCCGTCGTAGGTCGCCGCGGACGGTGGCGGACGATTCACCGCCAGCCCTGGGCCCGCCGACGGCTCGCCCCACCGGGTCCGGTGGGCGGCCTCGAAGGCGCTCATGCCGCCGAGCGAGGTGCCGCACAACAGCGCCAGCCGCGGCGCGCGCATCGTTCTTAGGGTGGGGGCCGCGGCCCGCAGCGCCTCGTCGCAGACGTCTTGCAGCCACGCGGCCGCGAGCTCGGGAGCCGGGTCGCGGGGCGACTCGATGCGGACGTACTTGGCGTCGTTCAGACGTGGGTCGCCGAGATCGTGACGCGCTTGCAGCGGGGTCGCCGCGCTCAGTGCCTGCCAAAAGGCCGCGGCGCCGCGGCCGGCGCCGGTGAGGGCCGCACAACCGACGATTCTGGCTGAGCCTTGGTGCTGCATCGTGGGCGCTGGATCTCTTACGGGCTGGGTCTCGATACCATGGGCGAGCGGCAGCTCCTAGCGCGCTGACCGTTGCCATGGCCGCACCACCGTCAGTAGAACCGGGCGATGGCGGACGAGAACAGCGGCCTGCCCGGCGTTGCCGCGAGCAGTGGGGCGAAGCCGCCCTCGAAGTCCTGGCTGTGGACCGGGGTGACCTGGGTGCTGGTGGTGGTGTTCCTCACCGTCGGCGCGGTGTTGTGCGTGGCGGTGGGCGGCACGGCGGCGCTGCTCGGCGATCGTCAGCGCCGGGTCGCGCACCAGATGCTGCGTTTTGGCTACGGCTGCGTGGTCCGCCTCCACCCGCGGTACCGCCTGCGGATGACCGGACTGGAGAACCTGCCCGCCGGTCCGGCGGTGCTCTGTCCGAACCATCAGTCGCACTCCGACGTCGTGTTTCTCTACGCGCTGCCGCTGTTCTTCAAGTGGGTGATCAAGAAGGAGCTCGGCCGGGTGCCGCTCTTCGGGATCTCGATGCGGGTGGCGCGTTACCCGATCGTCGACCGCGGTGATCCGCAGAGCGCGATGCAGCTGATGCAAGAAGTCGCCGCGGCGCTCGTCGCCGGCGTCCCGGTGCTGACCTTTCCGGAGGGGACACGGTCGACCTCCAGCGAGCTCGGCCGCTTTCAGAGCGGTGGGGCGCGCATGGCCATCGCGAGCCAGGTGCCGCTGGTGCCGATCGGCGTCGCCGGCACCGGCACGCTCCTGCCGCGCGGCAGCGCCTGGTTCTCCGATCAGCGTCGCGTCGGCATCCACGTCGGCAGGCCGATCCCGACCGCGGGCCGCACGGTACACGAGGTGCGGGCCCTGACCCGAGAGCTGCGGGCGGCCGTCCTCGAGGCGCGGCAGCGCGCCACGGCGCTGCTCGAGCGGTAGGCGATTGCTCGAGCTGCTACTGCGCCTCGTCCGGCGGCGCCACGGTGATGCGCTTCGCCATCCCCGGGGTCGAGGCGGTGCCGTGCGCCTCGTCGATGAACAGGACGTCGAAGCCCAGCCGCGTCGCCGCCGCCAGGCCACGCTCTTTGCCGAGCACGAAGGTCGCGGTGTCCCACGAGTCGGTGAACAGGGCGCGCTTCGCGATCACGGTCGCCGACGCCAGCCCGGTGGTCGGGCGGCCGGTCTTCGGATCGAGGATGTGATGGTAGCGGACGCCGTCGCGGATGAAGAAGCGCTCGTAGTTGCCGGAGGTGGAGATCCCCTCGTTTTCGATCTCGACGGTGGCGTAGATCCCGGTGGCGAAGGGATCGCGAATGCCGATGGTCCACCGGCCGCTCTTCTTGCGGCCCGAGCCGTAGATGTCGCCGCCGCAGCGGACCAGGTGGTTCGGGAAGCCCCGCGCCGTCAGCACCGCGCTCATGCGGTCGGCGACGTAGCCCTTGGCGAGACCGCTGACGCCCACCCGGGTGGCGGGGTTGGCGATCGCGACCGTCTGCGCCTCCTTGTCGAGCGTCAGGAGGCGAAAACCGACGAGCGTCAAGCGCGCCTCGAGGTCGGTGACGCTCGGGATCTTCGGGGTCTGCCAACGAAAGTCCCACAGCCCGGCGAGACTTTGGACGGTGACGTCGAAGGCGCCGTCCGAAGCGACCCCGGCGTCGTAGGCAAACTGCAGCACCTCGAAGAGCTCGGGGCTGACCTTGACCGGGCCCTGACCGGCGTGGCGGTTGAGGTTGCTGATGTCGCTGGCGTCCTTCCATTCGGAGAGCAGCGCCTCGAGGCGGTCGAGCTCCGCGAACGCGGCGTCGATGGCCGCCAGGGTGGCGGGCGACTCCGGGGCGGCGACCGAGACCGTGACGTAGGTGGACATGCGCTCCTGGCGGCGAACGGTCACGCTGTCGGTCTCGGGCGGCGCGATGCCCTGCGGCGGGGTCACGCACGCCGCGGCGACCACCAGAGAAAGAGTTGGAACCAGCACCGGCTTTCGGCTATCGAGTCGCCATGCGCGCACGGGTCAACACCTCCGCTCGAGACCGCCGATGACCGTGTTCGAGGCCACGATCCTCGGCGTGCTGCAGGGGTTGGGTGAGTTCCTGCCGATCAGCAGCTCCGGCCACCTGATTGTCGTACCATGGATGCTCGGATGGGCCGAGCACAGCCTGGCCTTCGACGTCGCGCTGCACCTCGGGACGTTGGTCGCGGTGCTCGCGGCCTTCGCCGGCGACTGGTGGCGGCTGCTCACCGGCTTCGCGAAGGGCGCGCGGCACCTGCGGCCCCTGGAGACGCCCGACGGGCGGCTGCTGTGCTTGTTGGCGCTGGCGACCGTGCCGGGCGCGGTGATCGGCAAGCTGCTCGAGGAGAAGGCCGAGTCGGCGTTTCGGGCGCCGCTCGTCGTAGCCGGGGCGATGGCGGCGATGGGGCTGTTGTTGCTGATCGTCGACCGGCGGTCGGCGGGCACCAAGGCGATCGGCGCGGTGTCGGTGACGGACGCGCTGCTCGTCGGGTTGGCGCAGGGCGCGGCGATCGTGCCCGGGGTGTCGCGCTCCGGCTCGACCATCACGATGGCGCTCTGGCTCGGCTTTCGTCGTGACGAAGCGGCCCGTTTCAGCTTCCTGTTGGCGACGCCGATTACGCTCGGCGCCGCGATCCTGAAGGTGCCGAGCTTGATGCGGGCGCCTCTGGAAGCGCCGCTCGTCGCCGGCATGGGCGCCGCGGCGGTCGTCGGATTCGTGAGCATTCGCCTGCTGTTGGTCATGGTGCGTTCGAAGAGCTATGCGCCGTTCGCCTACTATCGCTTGGTGTTCGCCTTGGCGGTCGTGGCCCTCAGCTGGGCTCGGTTGACCAATCAGGGCGCGTAGGCTAGGAGCGCCCGCTGGTCGCGGCGTCATGCGCCCCGGCCCTGGAGTCTGAATGCCTCTCGCCATGGTCACCGGAGCGAGCCGCGGCATCGGTCGCGCTATCGCGCTCGATCTGGCGCGCGCCGGGTTCGACCTGCTGATCAGCTGTCAGAGCCGCGTCGACGCGCTCGCCGCGGTGGCCGACGAAGCCCGCGCTCTCGGGCGCACGGTGCATGCGGAGCGCCTCGACGTCGGTCTCGGCAAGACCGTGGAGGACGCGGTCACCGCGCTTGTCGCGGCCCATGGCTGTCCGGACGCGTTGGTCAACAACGCCGGCATCACCAAGGACGCGCTGTTCGCGATGATGGGGCGGGAGACCTGGGAGCAGGTGCTGAGCGTCAACCTCGGGGGTCTGTATTCGGTGACGCGGCCGATCCTCCGCCAGATGTTGCGCCGGCGCTCGGGCCGCATCGTCAACATCACCTCGATCTCCGGGCAGCGCGGCAACCCCGGGCAGGTGAACTACTCGGCGAGCAAGGCCGGCATCATCGGCGCGACCAAGGCGTTGGCGTTGGAGGTGGCGTCGCGCCACATCACCGTGAACGCGGTCGCGCCCGGGTTCATCGACACCGACATGGTCAAGGAGCTGCCGCTGGACAAGATCGTGCCGCTCATCCCGATGGGGCGGCCGGGGAAGCCCGAGGAGGTGGCGGCCGCGGTGACCTTCTTGTGCTCGCCGGCGGCCTCGTACATCACCGGCCAAGTGATTAGCGTCAACGGTGGTCTCTACACCTGAGGAGCGCATGCGCGTCGCAGTGACAGGGTTGGGGATCGTGTCCTGCCTCGGCTTGAGCCTCGAGGCCGTGAGCCGGTCGCTGTCAGAGGGGCGCTCCGGCATCGACGTCGATCCGGATCGGATCGAGATGGGCTTCAAGTCGCCGCTCACCGGCGTGATCCGCGGCTACGATCCCCGCCACTACGTAAACCGCAAACAAATCAAGACCATGGGCCAGCCGGCGCAGTACGCCGTCGGCGCGGCCTACGAGGCGATCAAGGACGCCCGGCTCGCGCCCGAGGATCTGGCGCAGGTCGGGGTCGGCATCATCGTCGGCAACGACTCCTGCGCCCAGCCGGTCGTCGAGGCGGTCGACTCGGTCCGGTCGCACAAGAAGACCAGCCTCATCGGCTCGGGCAACATCATCCAGGTGATGAACTCCACGGTGACGATGAACCTGGCGACGGTGTTCGGGATCCGCGGCGCGGCGTGGACGGTCTCCGCGGCCTGCGCCTCCGGGGCCCACGCGCTCGGCCAGGCCTATATGCTCGTGAAGCTCGGCATGCAGGACATGGTGCTCTGTGGCGGCGCTCAGGAGATGAACTGGCCGGCGATGGCGAGCTTCGACGCGCTCGGCGCCTTCGCCCGCTTCGAGGGCGCCCCGGGTACGGCGGTGCGGCCGTTCGCCACCAACCGCACCGGCCTCGTGCCTTCGGGCGGCGCGGCGATGCTTGTCCTCGAGCGCCTGGACCGGGCCGTCGAGCGCGGCGCGCACGTCTACGGCGAGGTGATCGGCTACGCGTTCTCCAACGACGGCATCCACCTGACGCAACCGATGGGCGACGGCGCGAGCCGCGCGATGCGCGAGGCCCTGCGCCAGGCCAAGATCGACGCCGCCGCGGTCGACTACATCAACGCCCACGCCACCGGCACGCCGGTCGGGGATCTGGCCGAGGGCAAGAGCATCCTCGAGGTCTTTGGTGTGAAGGGCCCGCCGGTGTCGTCCACCAAGTCGATGACCGGACACGAATGTTGGATGGCGGGCGCCTCGGAGGTGCTCTATAGCCTGCTGATGATGCGTGACGGCTTCCTGGCCCCGAACATCAACCTCAGCGAGCTCGACCCGGCCCTCGCCGGCCTCGACGTCATCACCGGCACGCGGCGGCAGCGGCCGCGGGTCGTGTTGTCGAACTCGTTCGGCTTCGGGGGCACCAACGCCTCGTTGTTGCTCAAGGCCTTCGAGGCGTGACGATGACGCCGGCGCCCACCGAGCTCCTGCCGCACCGGCCGCCCTTTCTGTTCGTCGATCGGGTGTTGGCGCTCGACGCCGACAGCGTGCGGACGGCGCGCACCTTCAGGCCCGAAGAAGACTTCTTCCGCGGCCACTTCCCGGGCAACCCCATCGTCCCCGGGGTGCTGCTGGTCGAGGCGATGGCCCAGGCGATGGCGCTGCTCGCGACCCACCGGCACCCCGGGCAGCAGGTCTACTTGACCGGCATCGATCGGGCGCGGTTTCGCCAGCCGGTCTTGCCGGGGCAGGAGGTCGAGCTGTCGGTGCGGGTCGAAGGGGTGCGCCTGGGGGTGTTTCGCGCCAAGGCCGAGGCGCAAGTCGCGGGCGTCAGGGTCGCGGACGCGGTCCTGAGCGGCTTGGTCGCCGACGTCGGCAGCTGAGGCGATGGCGGTTCCGGCTTGCCGTGCGCTTGTCTTTTTCCTAGTGTGCATCGACTTTCGCGCATTGGTTCACCGCGCGAGGGAGAGTGCATGATGGGTGTTGCGCGGAGCGAAATCATCGCCCGTGTCAATCGGACGCTGCAGGACGAGTTCGAGATCGCCGTCGACAAGATCGCGCCCGACAAGCGACTGCGCGAGGATCTCGATCTCGATTCGCTGGACGCGGTCGACATGATCGCGGCCCTCGAGCAGGGCTTGCACATCAGGATCGACGAGGAGCGCGCCAAGAAGATCCGCACCGTCGGCGACGTCTACGACTTCGTCGAGGGCATGCTCGCCGAGGCCGACGCCGCGCCGCACTAGCCTTGGCGCGGGTGGCCGAACACGCCGCCCTCGGTCTCCATCACCGTCTGCGGCGCCGCCGGCGTCGCAAAGAAGTCGTAGTAGTTGAACCACTGCAGGGGGTAGGCGCGCGCGTACTGCGCCAGACGGTCGGCATACCACTGGGCGTGCGCGTGCAGCGCCGCCGCCCGCCGGCCTCGCGGCAGGACAATCTCTCGCGGCGGCTCGGCGATGAACCGGTAGCGCCGCGCCTCCACCTTGAAGCCGAAGGTCAACACGACCGGCACCCGCGCCGCGGCGGCGATGACGAAGGCATTGACCGGGAAGGCGGCTTTGCGGCCGAGGAAGTCGCACCACACCCAATGGCCGTCGGTGACCCGATCGCCGTGCAGCGCGACAATGCCGCCGTCGCAAAGCGCGCGCAGGATCCGGAGCGCCGGGAACTCGGTGCGGTTGACCGCGATGATGTCGGGGAGGGGGCGGTCGCTCTCCAAGCGGGCGTAGACCCTCTTGATGCGCTCGGCCTCGAGATCGAGCATCACGACGCTCACCGGGCGCCCGAGGTGCGCGAGGCGCGCGCCGCCGATCTCGTAGTTGCCGAGGTGGCCGGACAGCAGCAATAGACCGCGCTCGCCCTTGGGCTGGAGATGCTCGGCGCCCTGTGCCTCCCAGGTGAAGTCGTCGGTGCCGCGCGCCTGGCTGATGGCGCGGTCGAGGATCGCCTCCGAGAACGCCATCACGTGCCGGAACTCGCGGTCGAAGCGCCGCCAACCGTCTTGCGGTGCGCCGAGGACGAGGTCGACGACGACCTGCCCGAGGCGCAAGGTCGTGCGTGACGCAAACACGAAGTAGAGAGCCACCGGGTAGAGCAACAGGTAGGCCGGCCACAGACCGAGGCGGCGTATCAGCGCCAGGAAGATCAGGTGGCCCAGGGCCCCGCCGCGACTCTGGCCGGACCACGGCCGCTCGACCGGCGACGGCGGCGGCCGGCGCGACAGCCGGGCCGGAAAGCCCAGCCACCACAGCGGCCACAGCGCCAAGAGCCAGGTGTTGGCCCACGAGATCCGGACGTTGTCCCAGAGCTTGTCGAAGTGCGACACCCGCGAGGCCGGTGGTGGATAGTGCACC
Source organism: Deltaproteobacteria bacterium (assembly GCA_016218825.1). Lineage (GTDB taxonomy): Bacteria > Myxococcota > XYA12-FULL-58-9 > XYA12-FULL-58-9 > XYA12-FULL-58-9 > JACRCV01. The sequence continues at coordinate 143,753 of JACRCV010000056.1, read as the reverse complement.
CGGATCGGGATCTCGTGGATCGGCAACTGGGCTCGCGCTGCGAGGGTCAGCACCTCGACCTCGTACGCGAACCTCCGGCTCCGAGTCGGTAGCGACAAGACCGGCGCCACCGGGTAGGCGCGAAAGCCGGACTGCGAGTCCGCGAGCTTCTCGAAGGCCTGGAGCCGCAGCCAGAAGTTGGAGAAGCGCCGGCCGAAGCGCGACGCGCCGGTGACGTTGGCGCCGGAGAGGTCACGGCTGCCGACGATCAAGGCCGCCGGCCGCTCTTGGATCGCCTGGACGAAGAGCGGCAGGTCCTCGGGGTAGTGTTGGCCGTCGCCGTCGAGGCTGATGACGTGGGAGTGGCGGCGTCGGTGGGCGTAGGCGAGCGCCGTCTGCAGCGCGGCGCCCTTGCCGCGGTTGTCGGCGTGGCGGACGACGTCGCAACGGCCGCGCTCGGCGGCAGCCACCCGATCGAGAGCGAGCGCCCCGGTGCGATCGGTGGAGCCGTCGTCGACGACCAACAGCGGCGAGTCGCAGGCGCAGAGGACGCGCCCGACGACGTCGGCGATGCTGGCGGCGTTGTTGTACGTGGGGATGGCCACCAGGATCGAAGGCGGGGTCGCCGGAAAGAGGCGCGGCGCGAAGGCGAGACCGCAAGCACCGCAGCGCCAGATCCGGCCGGTCCGGCGGCGGATGTCGAGCGCGGTGGTGAGCACCAGGACGAGGACCGCGAGCAGCCAGTCCCAGCCGATCCCGGCGTGGCGGCGGGACACGCCGAGGACCAGCAACAGCGCGGCGACGGTCAGGAGCGCGACCGGGAACAGCATCGCGGCGGCCGGCACCGGTGCGACCTCGATCGGTTTGCCGCAGCGCTCGCAGGGCCACGGATTGGAGCGCGGGTCCGCGACCACCGGCGCCTTTGGCCCGAAGGACGAGTTGACGGCGGGCATGCTGGCGCCGTTCTACTCCGGAAGATGAGGTGGGGCCACACCCCAGAAGCTTCCGCGAGGCTTTCGCGCCGGGCCGCGCGCTGCTAGGTACCGCCGATGCTTGGCGCAATCACCGACCGTCTGGTCGCCGACCTCGAGCCCCTGGAGTTCAGAGCGCCGGTGACCCACGTCTACAACCCGCTGCGGTACGCGCGCGCGGCGTTCGACGCCTACGTCGAGCGCTACGCGCGGGTGGACGTCGAGGCGATCCTCTTGGGGATGAACCCGGGGCCCTGGGGTATGGCGCAGACCGGGATCCCGTTCGGCGATCCGACGGCGGTGCGCGAGTGGCTGGGCATCCGCGCCTCGATCGGCAAGCCGGCCTGCGAGCACCCGAAGCGGCCGGTGCGTGGCATCGAGAGCCCGCGCACCGAGGTGAGCGGCGCCCGGCTCTGGGGTTGGGCGCGTGACGTCTTCGAGACCCCGCAGCGGTTCTTCGCCCGGTTCTTCGTCGCCAACTACTGCCCGCTGGCCTTCCTCGAGGCCTCGGGGCGCAACCTGACCCCGGATCACCTGGAGCAAGACGAGCGGCGGCGGCTGCAGGCGATCTGCGATCGGGCGCTCTTGGAGACGGTCACGCGCCTGCGTCCGAAGATCGTGGTCGGCGTGGGCGCGTTCGCCGAAGCACGGGCACGGCAGGCGCTCGCGGCGCACGGCGTCGCGGTCGGCCGCATCCCGCACCCGAGCCCGGCGAGCCCGGTCGCGAACCGCGGCTGGGCAGAGCTCGCCACCGCCGGCCTCAGGGAGCTCGGCCTGCGCCTCTGACCGGGGCGAGCCCGGCCTCGAGCTCGGTGATGCCTCGGGTCGCCTCCGGGAACTCGGGCGGCGCGGCGAGGGCGCGGTGCAGGAACTCCCGGGCCGCGTCGTCGTCGCGCGCCGCGTGGGCCAGCTCCGCCTGCAACGTCAGCGTCGTCGGGTGGTTCGCCAGCGCCGCGGTCTGCGGCAAGCGGGCGGCGGCGGTCGCGAGGTCGCCGGCCTCGAGGGCCTGCCGCGTCGTTTGCCACGCCAGGCGGGCGGCGGCGATCTGCGGGTAGCGCGCGACCAGCGGATCCTCCGGGAGGCTCGGTAGATAGGCCGCGGCGGCGGTGGACCGGTCGACCGCCTGCAACAGCGCCTGCACGTCATAGCCGTGATACGGCCCGAGGGTGTGCGGCCCTGCGGACACCCAGAGCTGCTTCGCGGCAGCGTCGAAGATCACCGCGTGGGTGGCGATCAGGGCGTCGATCGCGTGCCGGTGTCCGAGTGGCAGCGGCGCGCCGTCCGCCGCCCGCCGATCGCGCGACACCCGCAACAGATCGGCGACGGTCCACGACGTTCCCGGGTGCTCGGCGACGAGGCGGTCGAGGCGGTCGTGGCGGACGGCGGTCGTGGTCTGGCAGCGGCGCGTCTCGTTCACCGGGTCCGCGGCAAACGCCGGCGCCTCCAGGTGGTTGGTGGCGACCAGGACGTCGCCGCGGCGCAACGCGAAGCGCTCCGGGAGGAGCTCGAGGACGGCGACCGCGCCGCTGGCATCGGCGAGCCCGATGATGTCGGTGACGAAGCGCGGCGTCGCGGTGAGGATCCGGACCGCGGCGTCGATGGTCGCGGCGCCTTCGAGGGCGCGGCGCACCAGGAGGCTGGTCGGCGCGCCGACGCGGCGATAGTCGGCCGACGCCCCGGCGTTGATCGTCACCACGAGCCCGGCCGCGTTGATGCCGGAGACCACCCCCGCCATCCCGGCCCAGGCGACCGAGACATGGCCGAGGCCGGTCTGGGGCCGCACCACCACCACGGTCTTGTCGCGGTCGAAGACCTCGCCGCCCTCGAAGTCGAAGTTGCGCATCACGAGCGCATGCCCGTCGGCGGTGCGCGCCCCGGACACCGCCAACAGCGAGCAGGCGAAGGTCGGGCTGTCGGTGGCGAAGCGCTGCGACAGCTCGTGGATCGCGTGGTAGGCGGTGAGGCGGGTGTAGCGCGGGCCGAGGTCGGGAAATGGATCCGCGGTGCCTTCGGCGAGGCCCAAGATCTCCTGGCGCTCGGCGTCGGTGAGGTAGCGATCGAGGCCGGTCAGGTAGAACAGCGACAGCTGGCGAACGAGCATCGCCTTCGCCGGCCCGCGGGCGAAGCCGAAGAGCAGGTCGAGCAGGGTGTCCTCCTGGCGGCGGAGCAGGTCGCTCGCCAGGCGGGCGTTGTGGAAGCCGAGGGCATAGGGGCTACCCCTGAGCAACAGCAGGTGCTGGCCGCCGCGGGACAGGCGGAGGCCGGTGCCGTCGGTCGCCGAGCTGGTGCGCGCCGGCGGCGGCAGGGTCGACAGGAGCTCGACGGCGACCCACGCGGCGGCGCCGACCCCGAGCGCGGTCAGCGCCACCACCAGGAACCGGGACAGAAGGCGGAGGATCACGGCCGACTCCGGTGCTGGGCGGCCAACAACGCCTGCAGGCGGACTCGAAGCGGCTCGGGGAGCAGGTAGACGAGCGCGCCGCTCTGGCGCAAGAGCACCATCGTGGTCTCGATCTTTGCGAGGATCGTTTGGTCGGTGGCGCGACTGATCTCGTAGCTGAAGTCGAGGCGGGCGGCGCGCTCGAAGCGAACCTGCACCCGGACGTCGACCTCGTCGTCGAGGCGCGCGGCCGCGAGGTAGCGACAGCTGGCGCGCACCACCGCCGGGACCACGCCGAAGGTCGGCAGCGACGCGGGCGCGAGATCGAAGGCGCGCAGCAGCTCGGTCGCGGCCTCGTCGCAGTACTGCAGATAGTTGCCGTACCAGACCACCGCGAACGCATCGATGTCCCGCATCGCCACCCGCCGCCGCCAATGAAAGGGTGAGATCGAGGTCATGTCGGCACCGCCAACAGCGTCGCTTGGGCGCAGCCGTCGCGGGTGACACAGGTGACGAGCACGCTGTGCGCCCGGCCCAAGGCGATGATGGCCGCCCCGACCGCGATCGCGGCCGGGCCGGAGCCTGCCGCGTCACCCAGGAGCGCGCGGATCGGGATCCGCGTCGCGTGCGCGAGGGGCGGCAGCGCCGCGGCGCGGCTCTCGCGTTGTTCGCCGACGCGCTCGGTCGCGCCCGTGAGCCAGAGATCGGCATCGCGCACCTGCGGATTGCGGCGGGCGCCGTCCGCAAACACGCGGGCGACGGCGGCCTCGACGCCGGCGCTCGGCCCGGTCGTGGCCACCGCGATCACCTCCGCCCATCGTGGGCCACCGCGACCCTCGGAGGCCTTGGCGCTCTCGACGAGCACCGCGCCGACGGTCGTGGTGTGGCGCGAGGTGGTGCGAAGCAAGGGATCGATCTTGGCATAGGCGATGTCGAGCCATGTCGATTGGAGATCGCCGCCGGCGGCCACGGCGCGCTCGAGATCGCCGGCGCGGATCTGCTCGCAGACCGCCAGGAACGCGGCGTCGCCGGCGAGCTCTTCCTGGGCCATCGTCAGGCTCGCGCCGCGGGCGCCCTGGTGGATGCCGATGTGCCCGGCGGCGGCGTTGTGCACCAGGTTGGGGAAGTCGATCGGGTTGACCAGGTGGGCGCCCTTGGTCGCCAGCCGGTCGATGAACGCGACCGTGGCGTCCAGGGCGCCGAACGCGGTGCCGAAGCTGATCCCGAGCTCGGGGGCGGGCGCGAGGCCGGCGTTCTTCACCGCCAGCGCCGTGGTGGCGGTCGCCAGCGCCGAGAGGGCATCGAGGCGGCGCACCGCGCCGGGTCCCAAGACCGCTGCCGGGTCCAGCGGGCCGGGTCCGGGCGTGGCGGGGTCGACGAGTCCGGCGAGCGCCTCGAGGGTGGCGGCGCTCGTGCGTCCGGTCGTCAGGGCGCCGCCGGCGATGTAGATCCGAGGGCGTTCGTGCGCCGCGGGTCTGGTGTCGGAGGCGGCGCTCGGCGCCGCGAGGACCAGGGCGGCGTCGTTGCCGCCGAACGCGAACGACGCCGAGAGCGCGACCTTCGGCCCGACGCTGCCGGCGTCGCGGGCGAGGGTGAGCGGCGCGAGCTCGGGTGTGACCTCGGTGACGCCGGGATTCGGCGGCAAGAAGTCGCCGAGCATGCCCAGGACCACGGTTGCGGCCTCCAGGGCAGCCGCGGCCCCGAGGGTGTGGCCGAGCATCGACTTGGACGAGGACACCGCGAGCCGGCGGCCGGGGCCGACGAGGGCGTTGATGGCGCGCGCCTCCATCGCGTCGTTTTGCGCCGTGCCGGTGCCGTGCGCGTTGACGTAGTCGAGGGCCCCGGCGTCGAGCCCGGCGTCCTTGAGCGCCGCCGCCATCGCCGCGAGCGCGCCCGAGCCGTCCTCCCTGGGGTGCACCATGTGATGGGCCTCGGCCGCCGCGCCGTAGCCCGCGAGGATCGCCAGCGGCCGTGCGCCGCGTCGGGTCGCGATCTCGAGCGGCTCGAGCACGAAGAACGCGGCACCTTCGCCGAGGGTGATCCCTTGCCGGCGGACGTCGAACGGGCGGGTCCCCACCGGATCCAGCACGCCGAGGGAGCCAAAGCCGGCGAGCGTCAACCGGCAGATCGACTCGCTGCCGCCGGCGATCGCCAGGTCCAGCTCCCCGGAGCGAACGCGGCGCAGGGCCAGGCCGAGCGCGTGCGCCGACGACGAGCAGGCGGTCATCAGGGTCGCGCGCGGGCCGCCGATCCCGAGCGCCGTCGCCACCCGGTTGCTGCACTCCCAGATCGGGTAGGTCCAAAACCGAACGAGCGGCGCGCGGTCGGCGGCCGCGTGGTACGGCTCCATCTCCAAGAGGCCACCGCTCGAGGCGCCGACGAAGATGCCGGCGTCGCGGAGGCGGGCGGGGTCCGCCGTCGCCTCGGCGACCGCGTCCGCGGCCGCCCAAAGCGCGAGGGCGTCGGTCCGCGAGGTGTGTGCGGCAAGGCGCCTGCCGAAGCGCCCGGCGGTGTCGAGCTCCGGAGCCTCGGCGGCGAGCGCGACCTTGAACCCCGAGGCGTCGAAGCGCCGGATCGGCGCGAACCGACGCACACCGGCCCGCAGGGCGGTGGTCACCTCGGCGCGGCCGGTGCCGAGGCTGCAGACCATCCCGAGGCCGGTCACCGCGACGCGCCGGTTCATTGGGCTGCCCTCGGCGAGCGGGCGACGCTCAGCTCGCCCTCGACCAGGAGGCGGTCGCCGACCCGGGCCGCAGCGTGAAAGCGAACCAGGGGGCCGAGCGCATGGGTCCGCGACACCGTCAGGTGGACGGTGTCGCCGGCGTGGGCCGCGGCCACGAGCACGACGTTGTCGAGCTGCACCACCATGCCGCTCTCGGGCTGCCGGGCACCCTGGAGGCCGGAGTAGGCCGCGGTCGCTTGCAGCAGGCCTTCGAGCACCAGGAGCGGCGGCAACACGCCGTCTTGGAGGCGTGGATCGTCTGTTGCCAGCGTGAGGAGAAACGAGCCGCGGTCGTCGCCGCACGCGTCCACCCGGTCCACGAAGCGAAAGGGCGGGCGGTGGGCGATCAGCTGCTCGAGGGTAGGGGTCACGGTAGCCAGGAGAGCCTGCGCCGGCCGCCCTGGTCTCAGGGAGACTTGCCGGCGCTCTTCTGCCGCGCGGTGATGTAGCTCGCGAGCGCATCGACCGACGCGAACGCCGCCTTGCCTTCGGACTCGTCGGCGACCCGGACGCCAAAGTGCTCCTCGACCGCGACCGCGAGCTGCAGCGCATCGAGCGAATCGAGGCTGAGGCCGCCGCCGAACAGCGGGGCGCTGTCGCTGATGCTCTCCGGCGCCACGCCGTCGAGGTGCAGCTCTTGGATGATCACTTTCTTCAGACGTTCTTTCAGCTCGTCCATGTCGCCTCGATCAGGTGCCCCGCTCCCGGCTTGGTAACACGCGCGAAAACGCCGTGTAAAGCCGTGCGTCGCTCTCGGCCTACGCTTCGACGCGGTTGGCGCGGCGTCAAGGTCGTGGGAGGATGGGCCCGTGCCCGACGCCGCTGTCGCCAGGATCCTCGCCGTGGTCGGTCCCACCGCGTCCGGCAAGAGTGACGTGGCGCTGACCCTCGCCAAGGAGCGCGGCGGCGAGCTCATAAGCTGCGACTCGGTCCAGGTGTACCGGGGCTTCGAGATCGGCTGCGCGAAACCGAGCGCCACACAGAGGCGCGAGGTGCCGCATCACCTGATCGACGTCGCCACTTGGTCCGAGGGCTTCGACGCCATGCGCTTTCGAACGCTGGCAGAAGACGCGCTCGCCGACATTCGCCGCCGCGGTCGCCGGCCCATCCTCGTTGGCGGCACCGGGCTCTACCTGCGGGCGTTGCGGTTCGGGATCGCGGACGCGCCGCGGGCCGATGCCGAGCTGCGCCAACGCCTGATGGCCGAGGAGCACGCTTCGCCCGGGACGTTGTACGCGCGGCTGCGGGAGCTCGATCCGCCGACCGCGGCGGTGACCGATCGCAACAACCTGGTACGCGTCGTCCGGGCCCTCGAGATCCAGGCGCTCTCCGGGGTGCCGGCGAGCACGTTGCGCGCCGGTCACGGCTTCGCGCGCGAACAGGTGCCGCTGCGGATCGTGGCCCTCACCTGGCCGGACCACGTCCTGAAGGAGCGGATCCGGGCACGCAGCGAGCAGATGCTCGAGCTCGGCCTCATCGCCGAGGTGGAGGCGCTGCTGAAGAGCGGCGTCGCCCCCGCCTGTCGGCCGATGACGAGCGTCGGCTACCGCGAGACCTGCGCGGTGGTGCGAGACCAGGCGCCGGTCGCCGGGCTCGCGGCGCGGATCGCCGCGCGCACCTGGGCCTACGCGCGGCGGCAGCGGACCTGGCTGCGCAAGGAGGCGGGCGTCGAGTGGTGGTCGGTGACCGATCTGGAGGTCACCGCCGGCGAGCTGCTCCGGAGCCTCGGCACCAGTTGAAACCCTTTCCCGGGCGTGTCATGGGTTGCCGCCATGAGCGCCGCGACTCGCAAGCAGCTGACGATCGCCATCGACGGTCCGGCCGGGGCCGGGAAGAGCACGGTCGCGAAGCGCGTGGCGCTGGCGCTCGGCTACTCGCTCGTCGACACCGGCGCCATCTACCGCGCCGTGGCGCTGATGGCGGTGCGCCGCGGCATCCCGCTCGAGGACGACCAGGGCCTCGAGGCCGTGGTGGCGGCGCTCGAGCTGTCGTTCAGCTTCCAAGCGGGGGTCAACCACGTCTGGATCTCGGGCGTCGACGTCTCCGACGCCATTCGCACCCCCGAGATTTCGCTCGCGGCGTCGACGGTGTCGGCGCGCCCGGTGGTGCGCACCGGGCTCTTGGAGCTGCAGCGCCGCCTGGCCGGCCACAGCGGGGTGGTGTTGGAGGGTCGCGACATCGGCACCGTGGTGTTCCCGGAGGCCGAGATCAAAATCTTTCTGGACGCCAGCGACGAGGAGCGCGCCCGCCGCCGCTTCGCGGAGCTCGTGGCGCGCGGCGAGCGGCCGGTGTTCGAGCGCGTGTTCGAAGAGCAGCGCCGGCGCGACGCTCAAGATCGGGGCCGGGCGGTGGCGCCGCTCAAGGCTGCGGTCGACGCGGTGCGGCTCGACTCGACGGTGATGAGCATCGACCAGGTCGTGGAGGCGATCCTCGAGGTGGCGCGGGCTCGCGGCGCCTGACGTTTTCGACCGGATCGGGGTCGCGTTGCCCGAGGCGTGAGGCGGTGTTATGCATTCGCAGTCGTTGCCAAGGAGACCACCGTGCCCATTGCTTCTGCCGCAGAGTTCTTCGAACAGCGCTTGCCGAAGAGGCTGCGCGACAAGCCCGAGGTCGTCGCCAAGATCGGCGCGAGCTACAAGTTCGTGCTGCAGGGCGACGCCGGCGGCACCTGGGTCGTGGATCTGACCACCCCGGGCGGCAAGATCACCGCCGGGGACGGCGCCGGCGGCTGCGTCATCACGATGGCGGCGGTCGATTTCGTCGATGTCATCAACGGCGTCATCAACGCGCAGATGGCCTTCATGACCGGTAAGCTCAAGGTCGCCGGAGACATCGGCCAGGCGCTCAAGCTACAGCACATTCTTGGCTGAACCCGGTTTCGCACCGCTTCGCGGCGTGAGGGTCCTGGACCTGTCGCGGTTGTTGCCGGGTCCGTACCTGACCCGCCTGCTGTCGGACCTCGGCGCCGAGGTCATCAAGGTCGAGGACCCGCAGGGCGACCCGATGCGGTGGTGGCCGCCGATGCAGGGTGAAACCGGGGCGGCGTTCGCCGCTCTCAACTGGGGCAAGGAGAGCATCGCCCTCGACCTGAAGACGCCGCTCGGCGTCGCGCTGCTCTGTGAGATGGCCGCCACGTCCGCCATCGTCGTCGAGTCCTTCCGGCCCGGCGTCCTCACGCGCCTCGGGGTCGGCTACGAGACCCTGGCGCGGCACAACCGCAGGCTCCTGATGTGCTCGATCACCGGCTACGGCCCGAGCGGCCCCTCGGCGCAGCAGGCCGGCCACGACCTGGGTTACCTGGCGCGCGCCGGGGTGCTGGAGCGGTCGGGGCCCGCGGACCGGCCGCCCGCGGTCCCCGGGGTTCAGATCGCGGATCTGGCCGGCGGGGCGCTCGCCGCCGCGGTGGCGCTGCTCGCGGCGCTGCGCGAGGTCGACGCGACCGGCGTCGGCCGTCACCTGGAGGTGTCGATGACTCGTGGCGCTCTGGGGTTGGCGCAGGTCGAGCTCGCGCGCCGTCAAGCGGCGCCGGCCGAGCCGCGCGGCGGTGGCATGCTCTCCGGCGGCTTGCCGTGCTATCGAACGTACGCGACCAAGGACGCCCGCTTCATGGCGCTGTGTGCCCTCGAGCCGAAGTTCTTCGCGCGCTTCTGCGACCGCGCCGGCTGTCCGGAGCTCGCCGCCTCGGGGTTCGCCCAGGGTGCGGAGGGCGCGGCGGCGACCGCGGCCCTGACGCGGTTGTTCGCCGGCCGGACGCAGGCCGAGTGGGTGGCGGCGCTCGCGGGCGTCGACTGCTGCTGTGAGCCGGTGGTGCGCCCGGAGGCCGCCGTTCTCGACCCCGGTCTGGCGGTGGAGACGGTGGCGGTCGCGGGCCTGCGGTTGCCGCGCCCCGAGCTCGGAGCTGCGCTCGAGCCGCCCGCAAACGTGCACGTGCCGCGCCTGGGCGAGCACGGCCATGCGGTGCTGCGGCGCCTGGGGGTCGATGCCCGCCTGATGGAAGCGGCGATCGCGAGCGGGATGATCTCCGGCACCGCCGCGGCGGGAAATCCATGAGGCGGCCGATCGTCACGCTCACCACCGACTTCGGGGTGAGCTCGCCCTACGTCGCCGAGCTCAAGGCGGTGCTGCTCGCCGCCCAGCCCGAGCTGAACCTCGTCGATCTGACGCACGCGATCCCGGCGCGCTCGATCCGCGCCGCCGAGGTCGCGCTGCGGTCGGCGGCGTTCACCTTTCCGATCGGCACCGTCCATCTGGTGGTGGTCGATCCGGGGGTGGGCACGACGAGGCGGCCGATCGCGGTCGCCGCCCGCGGCCTGATCTTCGTCGGGCCGGACAACGGTGTCTTGGGGCGGGCGCTCTTGGAGCCCGGGGCGCGGGCGGTGGTCTTGGATCGCAAGGCGTTGTGGCGCGAGCCGTTGTCGTCCACGTTCCACGGTCGCGACTTGTTCGCGCCGGTCGCGGCCGAGCTCGCCTGCGGCCTCGCGCTCGAGGACGTCGGCAGCGCGATCGCCGACCCGATCCCGAGCACGCTGCCGGTCGTGGAACGGGGCCCGGGCCGGGTGCGAGGCGAGGTCCTCGCCGCCGACGACTTCGGCAACCTCACGAGCAACATCCCCGCCGCCGAGGTCGATCGCGGCTGGCGGGTCACGGTCGGCGGTTCTGCCGCCACGTGGTGTCGGACCTACGGCGACGCCGAGCGCGGACCGCTGCTTTGCCTGGCCGGGTCCGATGGCTATCTCGAGATCGCGATCGCCGAGGGCAGCGCCGCCGCCCGGCTCGGCGCGACCGCCGGTCTGCCGCTCGTCTGCGAGCGCTCGGAGCGCGGATGAACGAGCTCGTGATCGAGGCGATCAGCACCGCGGGCGAGGGCATCGGCCGGCTCGCGAACGGCCAGGTGGTGTTCGTCCCCGGCGGTGTCCCCGGCGACCGCCTCCGGGTTCGGCTGACCGGCCGCCGCCATCGGGTGCAGCTCGCCGAGCTCTTGGAGGTGATCGACCCGTCGGCGCTGCGGATCCGCAGCCGCTGCGCCGTGGATCCCTGCGGTGGCTGCGCGCTGAGGATGGTGGCGGCCGAGGGCCTCGGGGACTTGAAGCGCCGGCGGGTGGTGGACGCGCTGCGGCGCATCGGCGGTCTCGACGTCGAGGCGACGCTGGCAGCGCCGCTACGGATGGGAGACGGCTGGCGCTATCGGCACCGGGTGCGGCTGCACGCCGCTCACAGCGGCCGGCGTTGGGACCTCGGCTACTACGCGGCGAAGAGCCACGCGCTGGTGCCCATCGAGGCCTGCCCGGTGCTGTGGCGCGAGCTCGAACAGGCGGCGACCAGCATCGCGACCGCGCTCGCGCCGTTGCCGCGCGCCGTCGGGCTCGGCACCGTCGAGCTGGCGTACTCGCGGCGCGACAACCGCAGCGCCGCGGTGCTGACCGTGAGCGGCGATCCGCAACCGCTGACCTCGACCTTGAAGTGGCTCGAGGACGCCGGCCTCTCCGGCGCCGTGGTTGTTTCCCCCGAGCGTCGCTTCCAGCACGGCAACGTCGAGCTGCGCTACGATCACGGCCGGGTCGACGAGTACAGCCTGCGCTTCGAGCCCGACCTGTTCACCCAGGCGTGGCCGGAGATGAACGACCGGCTGGTGGCGGCGGTGATGGCGGCGGTGAAGCCGAAGGCGGGCTTGCGGGTGCTCGAGTACCACTCGGGCATCGGCAACTTCACTTTGCCGATGGCGCTCGCGGGCGCCGAGGTGACGGCCGTCGAGCGCAACCGGCGCGCCGCGATCTTGTGCCGGCGGAACCTGCGCGGCGCCGGGGCGACAGCGGAGGTCGTGGCGCTGTCCGACGCCGACGCCAGCGATCGGTTGCCCGCGGCCGAGGTGGTGTTGCTCGACCCGCCGCGCACCGGGGCGCGCGCCGTCGCCGAGGCGCTCGCGGCTCGCGGCCCGAGCGTCGTCGTCTACGTCTCGTGTGACAGCGCCACCTTGGCGCGCGACGCCAAGATCCTGACGGGCGGCGGTTACCAGCTCAACCAGGTCGCGGCCTTCGACATGTTCCCACAGACCCCGCACGTCGAGACCCTGTGTGTCTTTACCCGCCTCGGCGTCGTGTCGCCTTGACTGTGCCGATCAATCGACTAGAGTCGCGCGATGCTGGTCGAGATGCAGGTGACGGGGCTGACGATTGACCCGGCCAACAACGCCCCCATCGTCATCTTGCGCGAAAAGGCCGGGGTCCGGGTCCTGCCGATCTGGATCGGCGTCATCGAGGCCAGCGCCATCGCCTTCGAGCTGGAGCAGGTCAAGCTCAACCGGCCGATGACCCACGATCTGCTGAAGACCTGCATCGAGCTCTTGGGCGGTCGGGTGGACCGGATCGCGATCGTCGACCTCAAAGAGAACACCTACTTCGCGACCGTCTACCTCGAGTGTCAGGGCCGGCAAGTCGAGCTCGACGCGCGGCCGTCGGACGCCATCGCCCTCGGGATGCGGGCGCGGGCGCCGATCCTGTGTGCCGAGCGGGTGTTGGCGGCGGCCCAGGCCCGCCAGGTGTCGGCCGCGGGTGCCGCGCCGCCCGAGACCGGCGTCGAGGACGACCGCGGCGACGCCGGCCCGCGGCCGCTGGTGTTGGACCCCGACCAGAAGTTCGGGCTCGATCTCCTCGAGCGCCTCGAGCCTAACGCCTTCGGCAAGTACAAGATGTAGCCGCCGTGGTACGAGCCGTCCGCCTCGCTCGGTTCCTGCCCGCCGGTGTCTGGGCCGCCCTGATCTTCTGGGCGTCGGCGCAATCGGAGCTGCCGCAGCCGCCGTTTCCCTTCCTGGGCCTCGACAAGATCATCCACGCCGGGATCTACGCGGTGTTGGCGGCGCTGACCCTCTATGGCGGTGGTTGGCCGCGGGGGCGGACGTTCTGGCTTTGGCTCGCGGTCGTGCTGGCTTACGGCGCCTCCGACGAGGTGCACCAGATGTTCGTGCCCGGCCGCAACCCTGACGTCTTCGACTGGCTGGCCGACGCGGTCGGCGTGCTCACGGTTGCTTTTTTAGTGAGCCGAGCGCCTCCCCGAGCCGGGTGGCCGGCCCGATCTGCGTCTTGATCATCGAGTCGACGACCGCGGCGTAGCCGGCGTAGAGCGCCTCGAGCTCGGCGTACCCCTGGTCGAGGACGAGGACCTCGTTGCCGACGCAGCGCTGGCGTGCTTCCGCCAGCCGCTCGTTCCACCGGCCCTCGAAGGTCCGCCAGCGCTCGAAGGGATCGGCGCCGTGCGCGACGCGCTGCAGCTGCAGCGTCACCTTGCCCTCGAGCTCGTCTTTCAGGTCGACCAGCGATCGGATGCACCAGGTGCGCTCCGGGCGCGACAGGCGGCCGAGGTTCGGCGGCGGCGGCCGGCCGTAGATCTCGGTCACGATGCTGCCGATGATGGCGATCGACAGGTAGGTGAGGACGCCGAGGAACGCGGCATAGATCACGGCGCGGCCGCGGCGGCTCGTCTGTCTTTCGCCCACGGCTACTGTTCCATCGCCGGCAGCGGCACCACCAGCTCGCCGATGCTGTTGGTGCGACCGACGCCCACCATCCGGGGTTGGTCGGTCGCGAGCTCGGGCGAGTAGAAGGTGACGACGACGTTGGCGAGCGGCGCACCGCCGGGGTCGCGGATGCGGCCGGCGGCGAGGGTCGCGTCATAGAGGCGAACGTCGTGCAGCAGGTCGCCGGTGCCGATGCGGATCAGCTCGCGGAAGTAGGGCAGGCGGCTCTTCAGATCCGGCTGGATCGTCAGCTCGTACTCGGCGTCCTCGAGGCTGTCCCCCGGGTCGACCGCCAGCAGAAAAGCGCCGTCGCCGTCGGTCGCCGAGGAGAACTCGCGGGGCAGGGCGCGGCCGCGTCGTGTCAGGGTGAACGCCGCGCCGGTCACCGGCGTACCGTCGAAGGCGCGCACCGTGCCGGAGAGCTGCACCTTGCGGCTCACGGTGAGGTAGACCGGCGCCGCGGCGCTGTCGATCGTCACCCGGCTGGTGGTGAGGGCCCAGGGGTCGGTCTTGTAGGGCGCCACGGTGACGACGTACTCGCCCGGCCAGAGCTTGGTCTTGACGTTGCCCTGGTCGTCGGTGCTGCCGGCGTAGGTGAAGTGGCCGGCGCCGACCTCGCCCGCGAAGTAGACGCTGGCCCGGCCGACCGGCTCGCCGAGCGCGTCTTTCACCGAGGCGTCGATCTCGACGGCCGGCAACACCCCGAGGACGATGTCATCCACCCAATTGGGGGCCGCGGTGATCGTCATCGAGCTGCGGGTGGTCTTCGGGATGTCGAGGTTGGTGCCCGGGCCGACCGTCAGCGTGAACACCGTGGCGTCCGGTGGGAAGAACAGGGTGTATTCTCCGTTGCCGTCGGTGAGCGCGCTGGTGGACCGCAGCGTGGCGCCGGAGGAATCGACGGCGGTGCCGCTGACGGTGGCGCCCTCGACGTTCGGCGGCAGGGCCGCGGTGTAGCGCACCCGGCCCTGGATGCTGACCAGTCGGGCGGCGGGATAGGTCAGGTTCCAGGTGCCGTCGCTCTGGATCTCCTGGCCGGCGTATGCGATCGGCGGTTGGCTGCCCTGGTTCGGGGTGAAGGTCAGCGTCTGGGTGCCGGGGAGCACCGCCAGATCGTAGCCGCTGCCCGACACCGCCGCCTGCCGCAGCAGGTTGTGACCGGGGATGGCCGTCGTCGTCTCGGCCTGCAGCAGTCCGGTGAGCCCGGTGACGTCGGGGGCGACGCCTTCGGCGAGCACCTTGCCGCTGATGGTGACCGCCTGGCGCAGCGACAGATCGAAGAGGCCGGCCGACAGGTCGACGCGGTCGGGGCTGACCTGCTGGAGGTGCGGCGAGTCGGAGGGCGGGCTCATCTCGGCGTAGACCGAGGTGATCTTGTAGTTCGGATCGGTGCAGGCGCCCAGGAAGCAGACGCTGCCGTTCGGGCAATCCTCGATGCTGAAACACTCCAGGGCGCGGTCGTTCCCGCCGGTGCCTTCGCAGCCCGGAAGGACCAGCGCGGCGAGGATGAGGAGCAGGGCGATCGAGTTCTCGAGTTGGACCGATGTTGCCCGCCCCACCCGGGGGCGGGCCGAGAGCGGCGCCGCAGGCGACGCTCCGGGGTGGGGGTGGGGAGGACGGGCGCGAAGCGCCCGCCGGGAATCAAAGAAGCGAGAACTCGATTGCCCTGGGATGAGGAGGCCGCGTCTCATGGGGTACCCACCACGCAGCCCGGATCGGCCGTGGTGCCGAGCTGCACCGGCCAGACGAAGCTGGCGATCAGTCCGTCGGGGTCGACGGTGCGCGCCTGGGGCTCCGGTCCGTCGAAGAATCCCCGATCGGCGACCAGCAGCTCGACGGTGTGCGGCTCGGTGTAGGTCAGATCGCCGTCCTTGAAGCGCTCGTCGTTGGGATACACGGTAAACAACAGCGACCGCCCCTCATTCGTCTGCCCCGGGTCCGGCGCCAGGCTCTTCACCTCGGTGAACAGGCGCCGCCGGTCGCGATGGTAGTCGAGGAACACCCGCCAATAGATGGTGTCGTCCGGGTCGGGATCGGTGATGGTGGCGTAGAATCGATAGGCGTTGCAGTCGATGCTCATGAAGATTGGCCCCATCGCCGGCGACGGCGACAGCGTCACGGGGTCAATCCGCGGTGGTTGGTTCACCGGGGTCGCCACCTCGTCCACCGCCGGCGGCAGCAGACAAGCCGGCAGCACGAGGAAGATGAGCCACTTCGCGGACATCACCATGAGATGTAGCAAGTTGGGTGCCGCGTTCGTCGTTCGAGATAATGTGTGATATGTCAATATGTTATGTTGAATCCATGACCCCGCTGCGGGGCCGATCTGTGACACGATTGTCGTGATCCTCGTCACAATCACAACAACTCCTTGCAGCGACCCGAGAAACCAACGACGAACCTATTTGTTCGGGCGGACCCGGCCCTGCCTCGACCCCACGGAGCTGCCGCCGTAGGTGGCGCGTTGCCTTTTCGGACCGGGGGAATAAGTGCCTGGCACCTATTGCGGGCACCTATTGCGGCACCGGCTCACCATCGCCCTCGCGCTCGAGGTGGCGGAAGATCGTGCGAGGGTCGACGCCCAAATCCTGAGCAGTCTTGGTGCGGTTGCCGTTGTTCCTCGCAAGAACCTCATTGATGTAGCGGGTCTGGAACTCTTCCTTGGCCTGCGCCAATGGCACGACCGGCTTCAAGTCGGACTCGGAGAGCTCCATGTCCTCGGGGCCGAGCTGCACCCGGTCCGCCATGATGACCGCCTTCTTGATGCGGTTCTCCAGCTGCCGGATGTTCCCGGGCCAGTCATAGCGCTTCATCAGCATGACGCACTGCGGCGAAAAGCCCTTGACCTTCGACGTGAACTCTTCGGTGTAGCGCTTCAGCAGGTAACGGGCGATGACCATCAAGTCTTCGCCCCGATCCTTCAGCCCCGGCAGGTGCAGCGACACGACGTTCAGCCGGTAGAACAAGTCCTCGCGGAAGGTGCCGCGCTTGATCTCGGCGTCCAGGTCCTTGTGGGTCGCGGCGAGCACTCGAATGTCCACCGGCTCGGGCTTGGTGCCGCCGACCTTGGTGACCACTTTCTCTTGCAGCGCCCGCAACAGCTTCACCTGCAGCGCCACCGGCATCTCGCCGATCTCGTCCAAGAACAAGGTGCCCTTGTGCGCCAGCTGGAAGCGACCCTCCTTGGTGGCGATCGCCCCGGTGAACGCGCCGCGCACGTGCCCGAACAGCTCGCTCTCGAGGAGGTTCTCGGGGATCGCGCCGCAGTTGACGACGACGAAGGGCTCCGCCACCCGATCGGAGTTGCGGTGGATCTCGCGGGCGATGAGCTCCTTGCCGGTGCCGGTTTCGCCGGTGATCAACACCGAGACGTTGGTCGGCGCGACCTTGCGGATCTTGCGGAACACCTCCTGCATGTGGTCCGACGAGCCGATCACGTCGCCGAAGCGCTTGTCGACCACCGCGGCGCGCAGCGCCTGGTTGTCGACCCGGAGCTTGTCGAGGAGCATCGCGTTGCGGATGAGCAGCGACGCCTGCGACGCGAACACCGTCACCGCCTCCAGCATCGCGGCCTCGAACAGGTTCGCGACCCGGTTCGAGCCCAGGTAGATGACGCCCAACAGCTCGCCGCCCTCGGCGAGCGGCACGCACATCACCGACAGCAGCTTGAGGTTGATCACCGAGACGCTGGCCTTGAACTCCGCGTGCGACAGCGCGTCGGCGACGATCACCGGCTGCTGTTCGCGCACCACCTTGGCGATGATGCTGTCGGAGAGCTCGTGCACCGCGCCCTGGATGTTCTCCTTCAAGACGTTGCGCGCCACCTGCACCTCGGGGACGCCGTTCTCGAACAGCACCAGGAAGCCCCGGTCGGCGCGCGTCAGCGCGATCACCGTGTCCATCAAGGTGTTGAGCAGCTGCTCGAGGTCGACGCTCTTCAGGAGCTTCTCCGAGAAGCTCACGACCTCGCGGTACGCGGAGACGTTGGCGACCGGCGCCGGCGACGTGGCCTGCGGCCCCGCTGCTTCGGCGCTCAGCTGGAAGCGCAGGCTGGTGCTGCCGATCTCCAGGCTGTCGCCGTCGGCGAGGCGGGCACGCTTCTCCTTCTTGCCGTTCACCAAGAGCGGTCGGCCGCGGCCGAGCGAGGCGATGACGAAGGACTCGCCCTCGCGAATCACGTGCGCGTGATCCGCGGCCACGTCCTCACCGCTGACGGGAATGTCGGCGCTCGGGTCCGACCCCAGGCGGGTGACGTTCTTGAACAGCGGGTAGTGCTTCTGACCCGCGGTCGTGACGGCGATCAGTACGGCCATGCTGCTGTCCTATAGGCCGGCGCTCACAGAATCAATAGCTGAGCGTGAGCATCAGGCCGCGACCGGGGCGCGGCCGCGGGCTCGGGCCCGGGCTCGGGGTCACCGGGACCTCGCGCACCGTCGGCGGCGCCTCCACCGCGGGGATGAAGTGCAGCCGGGCGTGAAACACCCCGAGGCTCCACGCGAGGCCGAAGAGCGCCAGGGCGCTGTACTGGGTCACCGCGAGCGACTGCACCAGCTTGCGGTCCTCGGGCTCGTAGTCGCCGACGACCCGCACCGTGTAGGTGTAGGCGGCGACGTTGACCGCGAGCAGCAACAGCTCGCTCACCGCGAACGCCACGCCCCACTTCACCTGGCCGTTCTGGAACTGACCGACGCCGAAGGGCAGGAAGGTCGCGAGCTCGCTGCGCTCGGTGATGCGGCGCTCGATCTCCCGCTGCAGCCCGGGCTTGACCGGCGCCTGGCGCAGCGAGTCGGAGCGCAGCTGGCGGATGACGTTGAGCTCGCTCTCCAGCCGCCTGCGGATGGCCTCGAACATCTCGATCACCGGCGGCGCGATGGTGAACGGGTCGAGCTGGTAGTCGGGGTCGATGTGCAACAGCTTCGCGAACTCTTCGCCGACCTCGTCCAACCGGTCGAGCAGGTAGTACGACAGCGCCAGGTACTTGCGGGCCTCGATCACCTGCTCGTCGGTGACCAGGCGCATCGGGTAGAGCAGGCCGCGGAGGATGTCCGCCGACTTCTCGTAGTTGCCGTAGGCGTACTCGTTCTTGGCGCGCCGCAGGTCGTCTTCGATCGCAGCCGCGTCTGCGCTCTGTGACAAGAGCAGACCGGCGAGCAGCACACCGGTGATCACCGCTATCGGTTACCTGGGGTTTGACGAGAGCGCAAGGTCAGGGCGTCTCCGGGACCTCCAGGGTGTGACTCTCGCCGGCGGTGAAGGTGATCAGGCTGTGGAGGTCGGCCTTGCCGGCGACCTTCACCAGGACGTCGAACTGCGTCGGCGAGACGTCGAGCGGCACGTTGATGGGCTCGTCGCGCGTCCACTGGTCGACCAGGGTGCGCTTGCCGGCCACCTCCACCACCGCGCCGTCGGGGGCGCCGACCACCTTGAGCTTCGCAGGCCGCGGCACCATGCGCACCACCACCACGCCCGGCGGCTCGCTGTCGGACACCGCGAGCTCCATCTCGTTGAGCTGCGCCCGATCGTTGACGAAGCGCAGGCGGTGCTTGCCGTAGGCGAGGGTCAAGGTGAAGTTCTTCATCGCGTTCTTCACCGCCGCCTCCGGGGTGTCGTCGACGAAGGCCGTCACCCACATGCCGGCGGGCTTGAACTCGACCGCCTTGGTCTTCGGCGGCGGCGCCGCGGTCACCTCGGTGACGCTGACGTCGAGCTCGACCGCGGACACCGGCCCGGTCTGCGGGATCGTGATCTCACGCACCATGGTGCGCTTGGCGCCGACGAGCTTGACCTTGTGCTTGCCGGGCGCGAGCTCGATCGGCACCGCGCCGCTGGCGCGGGCGCGCCGCTTGACGTCGTCCAAGAACAGGTCGCCGCTGCCCTTCAACAAGAACAGGGTGTTGCGCAACGGCGGCGCCGCGGGCGCCACCGCGTCACCGGTCGAAGGTGGCGACGTCACCGGCGGCGGGCGCAGCTCGCGCTCTTGCTCAGACCGCCAGGCGGCGACGGCGTCGATGAGGTAGGCGCCGCCGACGCTGACCAACAACGCGCCGACCGCGGCCAGGCCGCCGAGCCTCGAGAACCGCCTCAGCTGCGCCCGCCACGCCAGGCGGTCGAGGATGCCACGGACCTCGGTGTTCTTCGGATCGAGGCCCAAGACCCGGTCGAAGTCTTCGATCGCCGGTCCGGTCGCGCCGGCCGCCAGCGCCTTCTTGCCGAGATCGAGGTACACCGGGGCGAGGCTGGCCTTGAGCTTGTCGCCGAAGGCCTGCGGCCCGGCCAAGAGCGCCTGCAGATCGCGCTCGTAGTGGAGGCCGACGCGGTTGAGGCTCGAGTCGAGATCGACGAGCAGCGCGTCGACGGTGGGGTAGCGATCCTCGGGGAGGCGGGTCAGGCAGCGCTTGATGATCCGGCTGATCGCGGCGTGGACCTCGGGGTTCACGAGCTCGGGCGGCGCGAACTCGCAGGTCGCGATCCGCTTCAACAGCGCGTGCGGGGTCGCGCCCTCGAAGGGCAGCTTGCCGGTCGCGAACTGATACAGCATCGTGCCGAACGAGAAGATGTCGGCGCGGGCGTCGGTGGCGTAGCCGTCGATGTACTCCGGCGCCATGTAGGCCGGCGAGCCGAGCAGGGTGCCGGTGACCGTCAGGGTGTTGCTGTCGAGCATCCGCGAGATCCCGAAGTCGGTGAGCTTCAAGGTGCCGTTGTTGCCGACCAGGATGTTCTCGGGCTTGAGGTCGCGGTGGATGATGCCCTGCGCGTGCGCGTGCGCCAGCGCCGCGGCGATCGAGCGCGACAACAGCAACGCCGCCTCGGGCGGGGTGAGCGGCACGCGCTGCAAGAGCGCCGCCAAGGTCTCGCCCTCGACGAGCTCGGTGACGATGTAGCTCTCTTTGGCGTTCTCGCCCGAGAAGTCGAAGATCTCGATGATGTGCGGGTGGCGCAAGCGTGCCACCGCCACCGCCTCGCGGTGAAAGCGTTCGCGGGCCTCGGCCTGCTCGGCCAAGAACGCGTGCATCACCTTGATCGCGACCGGGCGCCGAAGCTCGGTGTCGGTGGCCTTGTAGACCACGCTCATCCCGCCCTGGCCGAGCTCCTGAAGGATCTCGTAGCGACCGAGGCGGGTGCCGACGAGACCGGCGGTCATGACGCTACGGGTTCGTCCCCGGCGAATCGGCGCCGGGCCCGAGCGCCGGCGGCGGCGGCACCTCTTCGACCGGCAGCGGCGTCTCTTCGGGCACCGCCGGGGACGCCTGCGGCTCGACCTCGGCCGGGGCCGGCTCGACCGCGGGGGCCGGTTCGGCGGTGACCTCGTCGCTTTGAGCCTCGGCGGGCGCCGCGGCCGGCGGCGGGCTCATGCCGAGGACGACGCCGACGTTCATGCACAGCATCCACGCCGACACCGAGTAGTCCCCTTTGACCATCGGCTCGTAGGGCGAATCGGAGGTGTGGCGGGAGCGGGGCAGGAGGTACAGGCCAGCGACGTCGACCTGGACGTCGGCGGGCAGGCGCAAGCCGAGGCCGGCGGTGAGCACGTGGCGGTCGGCGTCCGGCAACGTGAAGTCGAGGGTGCGATCCGGCACCGGCGTCGGGTCGAAGGCGTAGCCGCCGCGCACCTTCAGCGCGGCGAGCTCGACCTCGAGCCCGGCGCGGATCGCGACGCTGTCGTGCCAGTCGCGGATGCTCGTCAGGGTGGTGTTGTCCGGCAGCGTCACCGCCAGCTGGTCGTAGCTCGACCAGCCGGTCCAGTCGACGTTCACCGAGACGTCGAGGTGCGGCAACGGGTTGTAGGCGAGGCCGGCCGACAGGGTGTGCGGCAGGGTGATGCGGGTCGAGATGTCGCCGTCTTGCGGCAGGCTGCCGCGGAACTCCGGCGCCACGTCGAAGTCGGCCTTGCCCTCGAAGTCGAGGGTCACCGGGGTGCGCCAGCTCAGGCCCACCGCCAGGTCCTGGAGCGCCGCCGGCTTGTAGAGCAGCCCGAGGCGGCCGCCGACGCCGAGGGCGCTGCCGCCCATGTGCGCCGTGCCGCGCACGTAGCCGAAGAAGATGTCGCGCTCGAGCTCGACCGACGCCGGGACCACGTCGATGCCGGCCGCCGCCGACAGCCCCGCGACCCACGGCTCCAGGTCGACCGCGACCACCGGCGACACGAACACCGTCTGCAGCCTCTGGGCGCTGACGACGTTGCGGCCCGGGGAGCCCTCCGGCCACGACAGCCCGAGGCCGAAGGGGGTGTTGACGCCCAAGCCCACCGCGACCAGCTCGCCGACCCGCCCCGTCGCGTACAACGTCGGCAGGTAGAAGGTCTGGGCGTCGGCGACGGTGGTGATGTTGGAGGTGTCGTCGACGAACGACGAGCGCGGCCGCACCAGATCGAAGCCGACGTAGGCCGACACCCCGCCAAGCTGGGTGATCCCGGCCGGGTTGTAGAAGATCGCCGAGGCGTCGTCGGCGACCGCGGTGAAGGCGCCGCCGCGACCGACGGCCGCCGCGCCCTGCTCCGGGATCATGAAGCCGGCGGCCTGCGCCGCCGCGGCGACGAACATCAGGAGAGCCGAGCTCAGCACCAGGGCGCGCATGGGTTCTCCTCCTAGAGGTTCGAGGACAAGAAGGTCACGGCGTCGGTCTGCATCTGCGCGGTCCCGAACATGCCGCTGTCGCCGTTGTCGGCGGGGGCCAAGAGCGAGCCGTGCGCGAAGGTGTTGTCGGCGCCGCTGTCGTACTGCAGCCAGGCGCTGGTGCCCGCGGTCACCTCGGGGGTCGCCGTCGGCTCGAGGCTGTCGGCCAACAGCGCCGGGATCGGGTCGAGCGCCAGGAGGCCCGCGAGCGCCTCGGTCGCGACGTTCGGCACCACGCTGTCGCCGATGACCTCTTGCACCAGCACCGGCCGGCCGCTGTCCGCGAGGCGCCGCACGAAGTTGGCGCCGTAGGCCGGATCCAGGATCCAGCGCGCCGTCATCGCGAAGCCCGCGAAGCCCGGATCGGTCCGCCAGGCGTCGGTCAAGCACAGGGCCGCGGGGTTGATGCCGGTCATCCCCAGCCACTTGGTGCCGGTGAGGATGCCGGCGTCGATCAGCGAGTCGATGATCGGGCAGCGGATGGCGTCGGTCTCGGTCTCGGTGAACACGTCCACCCAACCGACGCCGCCGACGTTGAGCACCGCGGTCTTGATGCCGGGCGCGACCGCGGTGCTGGTGACGCCGAGCAGCGCCCCGAGCGACTGGCCGATGTAGCCGAGGCGCTCCTTGTCGACCGGCAGCCCCGGGCACGCCGCGGTGCCGCAGGCCTCGAGCACCCGCGTCAGCTTCAGGGTGTCGAGCACCGTCTGCCGCAGGTTGTCGCGGGTGTTCGGCAGGTCGTTGGAGAGGATCGGCGCGAAGCACTGCGGCGCCTGCTGGGGCTCGGGGGTGCCGCCGCAGCCGGCGAGCGCCAAGGTGCCGGTCTGCACCGCGCGGCTGCCGTGATCGACCCAGTCGATCGCGACGCTGGCGATGCCGGCCGCGGCCAGCCGCGTCGCGAGCGCGAACAGGTCCTCCTTCGAGCGCCCGAGGCCGTGGCCGAAGATCACCGTCGGGTAGCCGGCCGGCGGCGCTTCGGACGCCGGCACGAAGCCGAGCATCGTCACCGGATCGTTGGCGACGAAGCCCGGATCGACCACGTCGTTCCACGGCCCGGGCACCGGGGTCGCGAGGCCCGCCGGGTTGTACAGCTTGATCTGGAAGCTCGGGCTCTCGAACTGGCCGCTGACGATGGCGCCGACCGCGTCGCAGCGCAGCACCAGGCACGGATCGACGCCGATGAGCGGCTGCAGCGCGTCATAGAACGCCGCGGCCACTTGCGCCGCACCGACGAACACCGGGCCGACCGTCGCCGCGTTGGTGGCCAGGGTCGCCGCCTGCGCCGCCGGGCTCTTCGCGACCTCGGGGTCGAGGGGCGCCGTCGTGGTCTGGGTGGTGAGCTCCCACGCCAGCAGGATGTCGCCGCGCATGAACGCCGGCGACGCCGAGCCGTTCACGGCGTAGGCGAGCGCGACGTCGAGGTAGGTCAGGAGGTCGTGCGACAGGCTCCAGAGGGTCGCGATCCCTTCGATGGTGGCGAGGCCTTCGGGGGTCGACGGGTCGAGCGGGGTCTCGTTCTTGACCACCTGCGGCGTGCCGTCGCTGCGGTAGACGATCTCCACCGGCTTGTAGGGCTGGCGGGCGAACGCCCAGGCGGTGGACGGGTTGAAGGGTCTGCCGTCGGCGGTGCGAACGCCGTCGAGGATGACGACCGCGTAGGTCGAGGCGCTCGAAAGCGGCAAGCGCGGCACCAGCGTGGCGTCGTCGACGGTCACCGAGGTGTCACAGGCGGCGTCGAAGCGGCGGCTGGTCCCGGCCAGCGCGACGACCGGCACCACCGCGGCGGTCGCCGGGTTCGTCGGCACCCCAGAGACGGCGCGCTCGATCAGGACGACGTGCTCTTCGAGCGACGAGGCGTCGACCGGCTCGCTGAAGGTCACCGTCAGCGGCACCTCGTAGGCGCCGAAGCCGTCGAGCTTGTTCAGCACCTGCTCGCGCAGCACCTTGGCGGTCGGGGTCTCGCCGCACTGGCGCGGCAACGAGACCTTGCCGTCCTTGATGAGCCAGTCGTTCGGGAACGGGATGACGCTCGCGGCCGGGTCGAACGCGACCACCGGGCCGTCGTTGACGTGGCGCTCGTTGTCGTCGATCGGAATCGCCGGCGCGCAGGCCGCGCCCGCCATCAACGTGACGAATGGGATCCGCATGCGTCCTCCTGGCGCCCCGTGTCCTAGAGGGTTTCCGCGCCAAGGTCAATTGCGGCGCCCGCGCCCTTGCGGTCGGCCCGCGGCATCTCGTATAGCTACGGCCTCGAGGGTGATCATGGCGCACAGCTCGATTCTCGACCTGTTCCTCGGCAACGCCGAGCAATTCCCCACCCGCACCGCGGCGCTCTACAAGAAGGACGGCGGCTATCGCGAGATCGACTGGCGGACGCTCGCCGACCAGGCGCAGGCGCTGTCCGCGGCGCTCGTCGCGCTCGGCGTCGCCCCCGGCGATCGGGTGGCGCTCTTGTCGCAGACCCGGCTCGAGTGGGTGGTCGCCGACATGGGCATCCTCGGCGCCGGCGCGACCACGGTGCCGATCTACGCCTCGAACCTCCCCGACGAGTGCCAGTACATCATCGAGAACTCGGGCGCGGTGGTCGCGATCACCGAGGACGCGGCGCAGACCCAGAAGATCGAGCGCGAGCGCGGCCGGCTGCCGGGGCTGAAGAAGATCATCCAGCTCGACGGCGAGCTCGGCGACCCGGACGACTTCGTGCTCTCGTACGCCAAGCTCGGGGCGCTGCCGCCGGTCGCGGCCGCCGAGCTCGGGCGCCGTCGCGCCGCCTTGAGCGCCGACTCCATCCTCACCTTGATCTACACCTCGGGCACCACCGGGCGCCCGAAGGGCGTGATCCTGACCCACGACTGCATGCTCTACGAGGCCGAGGCGGTGCGCGCCATCGACATCCTCGAGGAGACGGACGTGCAGCTGTTCTTCCTGCCGCTCGCGCACTCGTTCGCCAAGGTGCTCGAGATCGCCTGGATCGCGACCCACAGCGTGCTGGCGTTCGCCGAGAGCATGCAGACCATCCGCGACAACCTCCGCGAAGTGCAGCCGACGATCATGTGCGGCGTGCCCCGGGTCTTCGAGAAGTTCTACGGCGCCATCGCAACGAAGGGCACCGCCGCGGGCGGCGCCAAGGCCGCGCTGTTCAACGCCGCCGCGACCATGTCGTCCCACCATGGCGAGGCGGTCGCCAAAGGCGAGCGGCTGCCGTTCGCCGAGCGCCTGCAGTACGCCGCGTTGAAGCGCCTGGTGTTCGCGAAGGTGGCGCGCGGCCTCAAGGAGACCTTGGGCGGCCGGATGCGCGGCATCATCTCCGGCGGCGCGCCGTTGTCGCCGCGCATCGCCTGGTTCTTCCGGGACGCCGGCGTCGAGGTCCTCGAGGGCTACGGGCTCACCGAGACCAGCGCCGCGACCTTCGTCAACCGCCCGGGCCACAACCGCATCGGCACCGTCGGTCCGGCGATGCCCGGCACAGAGGTGCGGATCGCCGCGGACGGCGAGGTGTTGGTCAAGGGGCGCGGCGTGATGCGCGGCTACTGGAACAACAAGGCCGCGACCGACGAGGTGCTCAAAGACGGATGGTTCCAGACCGGCGACATCGGCGTCCTCGACGCCGCCGGTCACCTGAAGATCACCGACCGCAAGAAGGACATCATCGTCACCGCGGGCGGCAAGAACGTCGCGCCGCAGAACATCGAGAATCTCCTCAAGACCCACAAGCTCGTCTCCCAGGTGGTGGTGCACGGCGACAAGCGCAAGTTCGTCTCCGCCATCGTCACCCTCGACCCCGACGCCCTCAAGGCGCTGGCCGTCGAGCGCCGCCTCGGCGAGCTCTCCTACGCCGAGCTGTCGCAGAAGCCCGAGGTCTACGCCGCGGTCCAGGAGGCGATCGACGCGGTCAACACCACGCTGCCGAGCTACGAGACCATCAAGAAGTTCAAGATCCTCGAGCACGACTTCTCGCAGGAGTCGGGCGAGATGACGCCGTCGTTGAAGGTGAAGCGCAAGGTGGTCGCCGAGCGCTACAAGGCCATCTTCGACGGCTTCTACGACGAGAGCCACTGAGCCCGGTGCGCGCGGTCGTCGCCAGGTTCGTGCTGCCGGCGGTCGTCGTCGCCCTGTCGGCCTGCGCGCATCCGCAGAAGCCGGCGCCGTTCGCGAACAGCTCGGCCTTTCACGCCGTCTCCGGGTCGACCTACGGCATCCTCGAGCGCGATCTGGACGGCGACCAGCTCCCCGACGCCGTGGTCGCGAAGAAGACCAGCCACGGCTTCGCCCCGGTGTTCTACCGCCAGCAAGCGCGGGAAGGCGCGGCGGCCTGGGCGCGCGGCTGCGAGGGCGAGGTCGCGGTCGGGGTCGAGCTCGACACCCTGACCTTCGTCGACGTCCAGGACGGCAGCCTGGCGATGCTGGCCGCCGCCGAGGACAACCCCGACGAGGTCATCTTGAGCCTGGTGGTGGTCGATCTGACCGACGACTGTAGGACGCGCTACAAAGAACAGCTGCGGCTGCCGCGGCCGGCGCCGAGCGTGCTTTCGCCGGGGTCGGTGATGGCCGGCGTCTTCGTCAAGGACGGCGCGCCGGGCTTCCAGCTCATCGATCGCCCTCGGGTCCTGCACCTGCAGAACGCCGACGGCCCGGTCGATCTGCTGACCGGCGTGCGGGTGCGCGTCGTTGCCGGCACCCGGGCCGCGCTCGTGGTCCGGCCGACCGACGCCAGCTTCCTGGCGCCGCTCGTGCTCGCCGCCTCTTGGGTGCCGGAGACCGGCGAGCCGGTCGCGCTCCCGGAGCTCGTGGACGGCGACGACGCCACGGCCTTCGGGCTGCGCCCCGGGGAGACCGGGGTGCTGGCGGTCACCGCGCCGGACCCGTTGAGCGCGATCGAGGTCGTCTACGGCTGCACCGGCGAAGACGGTCCGCCTCTCGAGCTCGCGCTGCTCCCGGCCGCGCCGCTGACGCTCGGGTCGTCGCCGGCCGTCACCTCGTTCGTCGCCGCGAGCGGTCGCACCGTCATCGATTCGAACGGTGCGCGCCACGAGCTGTTGGCGCTGCGCCAGGCTACGGTGCGCCTCGAGCTGGCGTTGGGCCCGGCCGCCGCGCGCCGCTGCCTGCGGGGTCTCGAGGGCTACGCGCTGACGGTGGAGTGAATGATGCGTGACTCTGGTCTCCTGCTCGCCGTCCTCGCGCTCGGCGCCGGCTGCGCCCCCAACCCGCCTCGCAGCGGCACGCCGGCGGCCGCAGATCCGGGAGGCGGCGACACCGGCGGCGGCGATCATCAAGGCGCGGGCGGCGATCCGTGCGTGCCCCGGTGCGACGGGCTGTGCGCCGGCGCCCCCGATCACTGCGGCGGCTTTTGCCCGACGTCGAGCTGCGCCGGCTGCTGTGACGATGTCGCCACCTGCATCGCGTTCGCGGCGCAGAGCGGCTTCGCGTGCGGCGCGGCGAACAGCCGCTGCGCCGTGTGCCAGGGCGGCGCCGGGCGTTGTGGGACCTCCACCCACAGCTGCTGCGTGCCGAGCTGCGGCGCCCGGGTCTGCGGCGACGACGGCTGCGACGGCTCCTGCGGCAGCTGCGCGATCATGGACGAGTGCCGCGCCGACGGTCGCTGCGCGCCGCGACCGCTCGGCTTCCTCTTTGGGGTCGGCGAGCCGGTGATCTGGAACACGCCGCCGCCGAAGAGCTGGGACCTCGACCAGCAAATCGATCAGATGTTGGCGCTGTCGCCGAAGGTGATGCGGATGTGGCTGTCGATCCCCGCCTGCCTCTCCGATCCGACGACGGTGATCGAGAGCTGTGCGGTGCAGAGCGAGTACGCCATCGTCAAGCTGCAGAACGCCGGTGTCACCGTCATCGGCCTCGACCATTCGTTTCCGACTTGGATGACGGGGCAAGCGACCTACGGTGCCTTGCCGTGCCGCGACCTGACGGCGGGCTCCGAGTATCAGCTCTTCCTCGACCGCTACGAGACCGCCTGGCGCACGTTCGCCACCCGGCTGTCGACGGTCGAGGTGTGGGAGCCGGGCAACGAGCCCAACCTCGACGTCTTCTTGTTCCCCGGGCCGTGTGACGCCGACCTCAGCTTCACCGGCGCCGAGAAGGCCGCGGTCACGACCGATCTGATGTTCCGCTCGCACCGCGCCATCAAGACCGCGAACCCCGACGCCTTCGTCTTCATGCCCGGCCTCGCGCCCTCGGACGGCGACGGCAACGGCGGCCTGTTGGCGGTCAAGACCTTCCTGACCCGCCTCTACACCAACATCGCCTCCGGGCAGTTTCCGAGCACCAACCCGCGCGACTACTTCGACGGTGTCGGCTGGCACCCGTACTTCGGCGGGCCGCCGACCGCGATCGAGTGGGCGGCGCCGAACAACGAGATCTACGGGGTGATGGTGGACCACGGCGACGCCGGCGTGCCGGTGTTGTTCTCGGAGTACGGCAACCACGACGCCGGCGACACCGGGCGGTATCGCGAGCGCGCCGACCGGATGCAGCGCGCCCTGATGCTGGCGCACACCGAGATGCCTTGGCTCTGGGGCTTCGTCTGGTTTCGAATGCTCGACGACCCCTACGCCACCTGGGGGAGCGAAGCCGAGAAGAGCTTCGGGATCCTGTGCGACCCGGGGAACGGCTACGCCTGGAAGACCTCGGCCTACACCGCCTGGTCGTGGGGCGCCGACTTCCCGATCCCGGAGAACACCGTGTTGAGCTTCGAGCTCGCGCGCCCCGGGGACCTCGAGGGCTTCGCCGCGACGAACGTCGACAACCTGGCGTCCGCCGGCGGCTTCTTGTGGGGCGACGCCACGAACGGCGATCCGCAGCTCTTGGCGCCGGCCATGCAGATAGACGCGGCGAAGGTCGCGACCCTCGAGGTCGTGGCCACCGCCGCCGCCGGCAGCGCCGCGCAGATCTACTTTATGACCGCGGCCGCGACGAGCTTCGACGAGGCCAACAGCTTCTGGTTCGCAATCAACGCGGACGCCCGGCCCCACGTGTATCGCATCGCGACGGCGACCAACGCCAACTGGAGCGGCACGATCACCAGGCTGCGCGTCGATCCGAGCGACGCCGCCGGCGCCATCGGGGTCGACGCCGTCCGGCTCCGCGGACCGTGAGCGGTGCCGGCGTCCGGCTTGTTGCCGGGCGACGGGGTGGTAGACTACGGCCGGGTCGTGACGCGAACGCCGGAGTTGCAGCGAGGGGTCCGATGAAGAGAATCGTCGTTCTGTGTGCGGTCGGCGTGCTCGGGGGCGGCTGTGGCTCGAAGACCAGCACCATCACCTGTCCCGGCGGGCAGGTGGCGGTGGGCGAGCAATGCCGGACGCTGTGCAAGGAGACCGCCGAGTGCGCGCTGACCGAGACCTGCGGCGCGGACGGCTACTGCATCCCGTCGGACGGCCCCAAGGCCTGCAGCTCTCCGGGCCAGTGCCTGGTCACCGAGCAGTGCGACGTCAAAGGCTACTGCGTATCGCTCGACGCGGTGCCGCAGATCGATCGGGTCACGGGCGACCGCGGCGACGGCACGGTGAACGCCGCGCTCAAGGTGGAGGGCGCCCGGCTCACCGACGCCACGGCGCGCCTGATCGCCGGCGCGCAGTCGATCGCCCTCGATCGCTGCTCCGGCGGCGACGCGCAGCTCTTGCTCGACTTGCCGGCGACCGTCACTCCCGGCACCTACGAGCTCGCGGTGACCAACGCCGGCGGCACCTGCTCGCAGACCGTGCAGCTCCTGCAGGGCAGCGCCGACACCGCGCTGCAGGTCTACACCAAGCTCAACCAGGCGTTGACCGACGACAGCACGCGCACCATCCGCGGCATGATCAGCGCCGGCAAGGTCACGACGCTGATCGTCCAGGCCGAGGGCGGCGCGGCGTCGCGCGCCATCAAGATCAACAGCGCCGAGCCTTTGGTCGGCACCCCCAACGTCTCGAACGTCGGCATGGCCGTCGTCGTGATCGATCGGGCGACGCAGGCGGTGAAGCAGAAGGCGACCGCGCCCGGCTATCCCGACGTCTACAACCCCTACGGCTCGAACCTCACCGACTTCGTGACCTTGCTGACGAGCCTGCAGAGCGACGTGATCGTCCTGCTCGCGTCGAAGGGCAACATCGTCAACGGCGGCTCGACGATGTCGACGGACGCCGGCCTGCGCGTCGAAATCCACCGGCTCGGCGGCTCGACCGCGTTCGACAACCTCACCGCGACCCAGGGTTACGTGCTGATCGGCATTCCGGGGGTCGGCGCCGGCAAGGGCATCGAGATGGTCGCCGACGGCACGGTCAGCGCCGCGGCGGTGACGACGCTGCTCATCGACGGCGCCGCCATCGGGTTGCAGGGCGTCGCGCAATAGCGGCGAGGCTCGATCGCGCCGGGCGATCGAGCCCTCGGGCTTTGCCGCTGTTGCCCCCCGGGAATCAAAAGGAGGCGGAAAGTCGATTGGCCTGATCGCGTC
Organism: Deltaproteobacteria bacterium; assembly: GCA_016218825.1. Lineage (GTDB taxonomy): Bacteria > Myxococcota > XYA12-FULL-58-9 > XYA12-FULL-58-9 > XYA12-FULL-58-9 > JACRCV01. Next base: position 113,136 of record JACRCV010000056.1, on the reverse strand, counting down.
GCGGCGCTTGACAGCTCGAGCCGGGCCAGGTAATCACGCCGTCGTTGCACTGGTCAAAAACCAAGTGGCTGTAGGCACGTAGCTCAGTGGGAGAGCACTACCTTGACACGGTAGGGGTCGTCAGTTCAATCCTGACCGTGCCTACCATCTCCTTTCCGTCTGTTTCCCGCGCCGCGGCGGCTGCGGCCGCCGCGGTCGCTCCCCACCCCCACTCCCCCGACCCCCTCGCCCCGGGTGGGGCGAGGGGAACGGACCCGCAGAGTGCGAGTGACGTCTGGGTCATGATATGAGGCAGAACCAGCCATGAGCGATCCCCAAATCACAGTCACGTTGCCCGACGGCTCGCAGCGACACTACGCCGCGGGCACCACGATCAAGGATGTCGCGTTGTCGATCGGCCCCAAGCTCGGCCGCGACGCGGTCGGCGGCGTCGTCGACCAGGGCGACGGCCCCGGCGACGTCATCGACGTCTTCACGCCGCTCAAGACCGACTGCAAGCTCAAGATCGTCACCGTGAAGAGCGACGCCGGCCTCGAGGTGTTGCGGCACTCGGCGTCGCACGTGATGGCGAGCGCGGTGCAGCGCCTGTTCCCCGGCACCCAGGTCACCTTCGGCCCGGCGGTCGACAACGGCTTCTACTACGACTTCAAGCGCGATCAGGGCTTCACCCCCGAGGACCTCGAGGTCATCGAGGCGGAGATGAAGAAGATCGTCGCCGCCGACTTGCCCTTCGTGCGCCGCGAGGTGAGCCGCGACGAGGCCAAGGCGTTCTTCGCGGGTCTCGGCGAAACCTTCAAGGTGGAGCACCTCGGGAGCATCCCGCAAGGCGAGACTATCACCACCTACAGCCACGGCGACTGGACCGACCTGTGCCGCGGCCCGCACGTGCCGTCGACCGGCCTCATCAAGGCCTTCAAGCTGACCTCGGTCGCCGGCGCCTACTGGAAGGGCGACGAGCGCAATCCGATGCTGGCGCGGGTCTACGGCACCGCGTTCTGGGACGAGAAGGCCCTCGAGGCGCACCTGTCGCACATCGAAGAGGCGAAGAAGCGCGACCACCGCAAGCTCGGCCGCGAGCTCGATCTGTTCTCGTTCCATCCGGTGGCGCCGGCGATGCCGTTCTTCCACGCCAAGGGCGCGTTCATCTACAACCAGCTGATCGAGCTCATCCGCCGCTACTACCAAGTGTTGGGCTTCGACGAGGTCATCACACCGATGATCGTCGACATGGAGCTCTTCAAGCGCTCCGGGCACTACGATCACTACCGCGACAACATGTTCCTCTGCGACGTCGACGAGCGCGAGTTCGGCGTCAAGCCGATGAACTGTCCGGGGCACACCCTGATCTACGCCACCCAGAAGCGCTCCTACCGCGAGCTGCCGATCCGGATCGCCGACTTCTGTCGCCTGCACCGCTACGAGCGCTCCGGGGTCACCGCGGGCCTGACGCGGGTGCGCAGCTTCGCGCAAGACGACGCCCACATCTTCTGTCGCGAGGACCAGATCCCGATGGAGATCGGCGTCCAGATCGCGATGATGAAGGACATCTTCGGCCACTTCGGCATGGAGTCGCAGGTCGGCTTCGCGACCCGACCGGCGCAGTCGCTGGGCCGCGAGGTCGGGTTGTCGACCGCGGAGCGCGAGAGCTGGGACGCGGTGTGGAGCCGCGCCGAAGGGGTGCTGAAGGAAGTGCTGGACGGCGAGAAGCTCAGCTACAGCACCCACCCGGGCGACGGCGCGTTCTACGGTCCGAAGATCGACTTCCGGGTGAAGGACGCGCTCGATCGCTGGCACCAGCTGTCGACCGTGCAGCTCGACTTCGGGCTGCCGCGGCGCTTCGATCTGAGCTACGTCAACGCCGAGGGCGGCGAGAGCCGGCCGGTGATGATCCACCGGGCGATGTTGGGCTCGCTGGAGCGCTTCATCGGCGTGCTCATCGAGCACACCGCCGGCGACTTCCCGTTGTGGCTGGCGCCGGTGCAGGCGCGCATCATCGCGGTCACCGACGAGCTGCTCCCATACGCCGAGGAGGTCCGGCAGCTGATGCTCGCCCGCGGCCTCCGGGTGCGAACCGACCATCGCAGCGAGAAGCTCGGCTTCAAGATCCGCGACGCCGAGATCCACAAGATCCCGGTGGTGATGGTGGTCGGCAAGAAGGAGCTCGAGGCCCGGAGCGTGTCGCTACGCTGGCGAAAGCGCGGCGATTTGGGGACGCAGAGCCTTGACCAGGCGATCGCGCTCATGCTACAAGCCGCGGCCGCTCCGTCTCCGGGCGAGGCGTTGACCAGGCGCATGCAGGACGTGCAGCGTCTGTGAGTTGAATTTGCGCGCGGGCCCTGGCCCTCGCGTCGTGTGGTATTCGAGAGCAAGGGCCGAGCCCAGGTTTGGCCCTTCAACAAGGAGGAGGAAGGACATTTCCAAGCCATTTCCAGAGAAGAAAGACGCCGATCTGCGAATCAACCGCCGCATTCGCGCTCGGGAGGTTCGCGTCATCGATCCGGCCGGCCAGCAGCTGGGCATCATGCCCCCCGAGCTGGCGCTGCAGAAGGCGATCGACCTCGGGCTCGACCTCGTCGAGGTCTCTCCCGAGAGCCGGCCGCCGGTGTGCCGGATCATGGATTATGGCAAGTACAAATACGCCCAGAAAAAGAAGAACGCCGAGGCGCGGAAGCACCAGGTGAACACCACGGTGAAAGAGGTCAAGTTCCGCCCGAAGATCGAAGCCCACGACTACAACTTCAAGGTCGAGGCGATCCGGCGCTTCTTGTTGGAAGGGCACAAGGCCAAGGTCACGATGATGTTCCGCGGGCGCGAGATCGCGCACCAGGACATCGCGCGCGGCATCATGCAGCGGATCTTGGGTGATCTAAAAGAGGTGGGCGCGGTCGAGCAGTTTCCCAAGCTCGACGGCCGCAACATGGTGATGGTGGTCGCGCCACAAGGGAAGGCAGCGGTTCCGGTCACGGCGGCAGCGCCGCGGCCGGTGGTGACGACGACGCCAGCGCCGAGCGTACAGGAAGCGAGCAATGGCAAAGTATAAGATGAAGACCAAGTCGTCGGCGAAGAAGCGGTACCGGGTCACCGGCTCGGGCCACGTCAAGGTCGGCAAGAAGGGTCACCGTCACATTCTGACCGGGAAGTCGCGCAAGCAGAAGCGTCGCCTGCGTGGAAGCCGCCTCCTCGAGGGTGCGGACGCGGTCAAAGCCAAGTCGTTGTTGCCATACGGCTGAGAGCCGCGAAGGAGTGAGTCATGCCTCGTGCAAAAGGTGGATACAAGACTCGTCGGCGCCGCAAGCGGGTGTTGAAGCAGGCCAAGGGCTACTGGGGCGCGCGCCGCAAGCTCTACGCCTCCGCCAAAGAGACCGTCGATCGGGCGCTGGCCTTCGCGTTCGCGGGCCGCAAGCAGAAGAAGCGGCAGTACCGCAGTCTGTGGATCACGCGCCTGTCGGCGGGCGCCAAGGGGCTGCAGATGTCGTACAGCCGCCTGATCCACGGGTTGAAGGCCGCGAACATCGAGCTCGACCGCCGGGTGCTGGCAGACCTGGCGATGTCGGATCCGAAGGCGTTCGCCGCCATCGCGTCGGTCGCGAAGCAGGCCTAAAGCGAGCGCCGGTCATCCGGACGAGAGGTAGGGGCACCGGTCGCCGCCGCCGCCGCGAGGTGGGGCGCATCGTGGTGTCTTCGACGTTTGGCGATGGAAGACCTCAAGCGAATCGAGCGTTCGGTGCTCGCCCGCGCGCGGCGCGCCAAGGCGCCGGCTGACGTCGCGGAGATCCGCGCCGAAGTGTTGGGCAAGAAGGGGCCGCTGGGCCTGGCGCTGCGCTCGCTGGGCGAGCTGCCGGCCGAAGAGCGGCCTGCCGCCGGCCAGAAGATCAACCAGCTGAAGGGCAAGATCGAAGCGGCGCTCGACGAGGCCCACGCCCGAGTGCAGGCAAATGCCCGCGCCGACGAGCTCGAGAGCGGCGCCCAGGACGTGACCTTGCCCGGCCGGCGCGTGGTCCCCGGCAACCCGCACCCGCTGCGCATCGTCGAGCGCGACATCATCCGCGCCCTCGAGTCGTTGGGCTTCGCGGTCGCCCACGGGCCGCAGGTGGAGCACGACTGGTACAACTTCGAGGCCCTGAACTTTCCGCCCGACCACCCGGCGCGCGACACCCAGGACACCTTCTTCGTGAGCGACGCCGTGGTGCTGCGCACCCACACCTCGAACGTCCAGATCCGGACGATGGTGAAAGGCAAGCCGCCGATCCGGATCCTGGCGCCGGGGATGGTGTTCCGTCACGACGAGATCGACGCCACCCACACCCCGTGCTTCCATCAGATCGAGGGCCTGTGGGTCGACGACAAGGCGACCTTCGCCGACCTCAAGGGCGTGCTGCACGTGTTCGCGGCGCGGCTCTTCGGGCCGGAGCGCAAGGTCCGCTTCCGGCCGAGCTTCTTCCCGTTCACCGAGCCGTCGGCGGAGATGGACGTCAGCTGCGCCTTATGCGGCGGCAGCGGCAAGGGCGGCTGCCGGCCGTGCAAGGGCACCGGCTGGATCGAGATCATGGGCGCCGGGATGGTGGACCCCGCGGTGTTCGAGGCGGTGGGCTACGACCCGGAGAAGGTCCAGGGCTTCGCCTTCGGGATGGGCCTGGAGCGCATCGCGCTGTTGCGCTGGGGCGTCGACGACATCCGCCTGTTCTACGAAAACGACCTGCGCTTCCTCGAGCAGTTCCGGCCCGGCGACACGCGCTGAGGCCAGAGAGGTTTGCCGTGCAGATCCGCCTCGACTGGCTCGCCGACTTCATCGAAGTGCCGCCCCTCGCGGCGCTCGCCGACTTGTTGACCCGCGCCGGCGTCGAGGTCGAGGCGGTGGTCGACCGCGCCGCGGCGCTCAAGGGCGTGGTCGTGGCCGAGGTCCTCGAGGTCGCGGCGCATCCGAACGCCGATCGGCTGCGGGTGTGCGAGGTCTTCGACGGCAGCGAGCGCGCCCGGGTGGTCTGCGGCGCCGCCAACGTCGCCCAAGGGCAGAAGGTCGCGTGGGCCAAGGTGGGCGCGGTGCTCCCGGCCTTCGCGATCGAGAAGCGCGCCATCCGCGGCGTCGACAGCGCCGGGATGCTCGCCGCCAAGGCCGAGCTCGGGCTCGAGGACAAGAGCGACGGCATCTGGGTGCTCCCGGCCGACGCCGTCCTCGGCGCGCCGGTGGTCACCGAGAAGACGCTGCCGCCGGCGTTGACGCTAGGCATCACCCCGAACCGTCCCGACCTGTTGTCGCACATCGGCGTCGCCCGCGAGGTCGCGGCCGCGACCGGCAAGCGTCTCCTCGCGCCGCCGTGGCGGCTGACCGAGAAGGGGCCGGACTGCAGCTCGCTGTGCCGGGTGGTGATCGAGGAGCCCGCCGGCTGCCGGCGCTACGCGGCGCGCGTGGTGCGGAACTTGAAAGTCGGTCCGTCGCCGGCCTGGTTGAAGGAGCGTCTCGAGGCCATCGGTCAGCGCTCGATCAACAACCTCGTCGACGCCACCAACTACGTGCTGTTCGAGACCGGGCAGCCGCTGCACGCCTTCGATCTCGGGCGGCTCGGGGTCGAGAACAAGCTGCCGACCATCAAGGTGCGGGCGCCGAAGGCGGGCGAGAAGCTCGTGACCCTGGACGGGGTGGAGCGGACCCTCGACGCCGACGATCTGATCATCGCCGACAGCCAGCGGCCGGTGGCGCTCGCCGGGATCATGGGCGGCGGCGACTCCGAGGTCTCGGTCGACACCACCGCGGTGCTGCTGGAGAGCGCCTACTTCGATCCGGCCCGGGTGCGGCGCGGGGCTCGGCGGCACGGTTTGCACACCGAGGCGTCGCATCGCTTCGAGCGCGGCGCCGATCCGGGGATGACCCTGAAGGCGCTCGATCGCTGTGCCCAGCTCTTGGCCGAGATCGCGCAGGGCGAGGTCGCGAAGGGCGTCGTCGAGGTGGCGCAGAAGCCCGAGCCCCCGAAGGAGATCCTGCTGCGCTCGGCGCGGGTGGCGCAGATCCTCGGGGTCAAGCTGCCGACCGAGACCGTGGTGCAGCTCTTGGACTCCCTGGAGATCCGCTGCGTGGCCCGCAACGACAACGGTCTGCGCTTTCAGGCGCCGACCTTCCGGCCCGACCTCACCCGCGAGATCGATCTGATCGAGGAGATCGCGCGCCGCTACGGCTACGACCAGGTGCCGGAGCGGCTGCCGGACGCGTCGCAGGACTACGCCTACGTGCCGTTGCCGTCGACGCGCCGCGACGACATCCGCCAGGCGCTGCTCGCCGCCGGCGTCAGCGAGGTCGTGACCTGGGGCTTCGGCAGCCCGGCGGCCTACGAGCCCTACTGCGCCGCCGGCGCCGCGCCGGTGAAGATCCGCAATCCCCTCGGGGAAGAGCTGTCGGCGCTCCGCACCAGCTTGACGCCGGGGCTCTTGGGGGTGCTCGGCCACAATCAGCGTCACGGCGCCGAGAGCGTGCGGCTGTTCGAGATCGGTCGCACCTTCGCGCCGCGCCAGGGAGCGGCGGACGAGGACGCCCGCGATCGCGATCTGCCGCAGGAGACCCTCAAGGTCGGCGTCGTGCTCTGGGGCGGAAGGCACCAAGGACGCTGGTACGAGCGCGGCGAGCGCCTCGACTTCTCCGACCTCGCCGGTGTGCTCGAGAACCTGGTGGCGGGCGCCGAGGTCGGCCTACCGCTGGTGCTGCAGAAGGCGACGGTGCCGCGGATGCACCCGCAGGCCGCGGCCGAGCTGAAGGTCGCCGGCAAGGCGATCGGCAGCGCGGGGCAGCTGCATCCGGACGTGGTGGCGGCGGCCGGCCTCACCGGCCCGGTGCTCTCCGCCGAGCTCGACCTCGATGTCCTCGAGGCGGTGGTCGCCGAGGCGATCCGGTATCGGTCGCTGCCTCGCTTCCCCGGCACCCGGCGTGACGTCGCGGTGGTGGCGCCACGCACCATCCCCGCCGAAGAGCTGCGGGCCTATCTGGCGGCGAACGCCGGGGGCGCTCTCGGGCCGAAGGTGGTAGAGAACGTTCGGGTGTTCGACGTCTATCGCGGCAAGCCGATCCCGGCGACGCACACGAGCTTGGCGTTCGCGATCTACTATCGCCTCGCGGAGCGGACGCTCACCGACGTCGAGGTGAACACCGCCTTCGACCAGGCCGTCCTCGGGCTGCAGGCGGCGTTCCCGGTCGAGGTACGGCGCTGACCGATCGGGGCTTGTTTCGATCCCGGCTCGAAAGTATATAGGCACGCATCATTGGAGAGGCGAACAATACCATGACCAAGGCCGATCTCGTCGAAGCAGTGCACACCAAGGTGGGGTTCTCCAAGAAGGAGTCGGCGGACATCGTCGAGATGGTCTTCGACACGATGAAGGACAGCCTGGAGCACGGCCAGAAGATCAAGATCAGCGGCTTCGGCAACTTCGAGATCCGCGACAAACGCTCGCGGGTCGGGCGCAATCCGCAGACCGGCGAGGTCATCGAGATCTCGGCGCGTCGCGTGCTGACGTTCAAGCCGTCCCAAGTCTTGAAAGCAGCGCTGAACACCGGCGCCGCCGAGGCGCCGAGCACCACCAGCAACGGTTGATCCCGGTGGTCCTGTCACGCAGTCGCGAGGGCGCGAGAAGCGCGACGTCGGTCTGCGAGATCCCCGACAAGCTCTACTTCAAGATCGGCGAGGTGGCAGGCCTGGTCGGCGTCGAGACCCACGTGCTGCGCTACTGGGAACGGGAGATCCCGTTCATCCGCCCGTCGAAGACCGTCAGCAACCAACGGCGCTATCGGCGCAAAGACGTCGAGGTGTTCCGCGAGATCCGGCGCCTGCTGCACGACGAGCGCTACACCCTCGCGGGCGCGCGCCGCCGTCTGCTCGGGGGTGAGCGGCCGAAGGACGGTCAGGAGGTCGCCGTCACGCCGGCGACCGTGAGCGCCGAGCCCGCGCTCGTCAAGAGCGCCTCGGGCGCACGCGCGGCGGCGGCGGCGAGCGCGCCGAGTGCCCGCCCCGGTGCGACGGATCGACAGCTGCCGCTCGGCTTCACGCGCGCCGCCGATGACAAACGCGTGGCCCGCCTCACGGCGGGGCTCAAAGAGCTCGTCCGGATGTGCGGCGAAGAGGCCCCGGAGCGCTGAGTCACGGTCGCGGACGCCGCGTCCGCGCGGGAATCAAAAAAGCAAGAGTGTTCTAATCGAGGATGAAGCGCCGCGGATCGAGCGGCTGGCCGAGCTGCCGCACCTCGTAGTGGAGGTGCGGGCCGGTCGACTTGCCGGTGGAGCCCATCTCCGCGATCACGTCACCGCGCTCGACGCGCTGGCCGACGAAGACCCGGGTGCGGCTCAGGTGCGCGAAGTGCGTTTGCAGCCCAAAGCCGTGATCGACGACGACGGTCAGGCCGTAGCCGCCGCGTCGGCCGGTGAAGATCACGACGCCGTCGGCGGGGCTGACGATCGAGAAGCCCACCTGGCCGCCGAGGTCGAGCCCTTTGTGCATCATCCAGACGTGATGGATCGGATCGCGGCGCCGGCCGAACGAACTCGTGATCCAAGGGGTCTTGGTCGGCTTCACCGAGGGGGTGTGCGACAAGACGCGCTCGGCGTCGTGGAAGTACTCCAACAGCTCGCCGAGGTCGTGCTGCACCGTGCGGCTGTCCTGGCGCAGGCGCTCGAGCTCGAGGGGCAGCGCCAGCGGCTCGAGGTCGAGGAGGTCGCCGTTCACCGGGCTCGAGGCCTCCTGATCGCTGCCGGGGAGGCGGGCGCGGTCGTCGTTCTCGAACGGGCCGGCGGCGAGCAGCCGCGGCTCGACGCCCAAGCCGCTCTTCGACCACAGCTGCGCGAAGCTGGTCTCGGAGCGCAGCGCCAGCCGCCGCAGCTCGGGCAGCTGGTGCTCCAGCTGCCCGATCATGGCGTCCAGTTGCTGGTTCTCCAGGCGCAGATCGCGCGCCTCGGCCGCCTCGCCGTAGCGCCACGCGGCGTGGGCCATGAGGACGAGCGTCACCAGCGCCACGGCCCCGAGGACGGCGGCGGCGATCTCGAGGGAGCGCCGCGACACACCGACGCGGCGGACTGAGCGCCCGGTCGAGTCCATGACCACGAGCACGAAACGGCGATTCTTCATGAGCTCCGACTGGCAAGCGTAACGGCGGGTGGGGACGAAGTCAAACTCGGGGGCGCGCTATTGACACAGGCCAAAGTGCGCGCCGCCCGGGTACGTGGTCTCCGAGCACTGGGTCGCGCAGGCGCCGGCGTTGGCGGCGGCGCAATAGCGGCGGCAGGTCCCGAGCGCGTCGCCGGTCGCGATCACACAGGCAAACCCTTTGGCGCAGGGGAGGGTGAGGCGGCCGCAGGCGGCACCTTCGGTGCCCGGGGACGCGCTCGCCGGCGTCGGCAGGCAGATGAGCACCGGGTCGGTGGTGCCGATCGGCTGGCAGGTGCGGTCCTCGTGGCCCTGACCCTCGGCGCAGGCGTCGCTGCAGCCGGTCGTGGTGCAGCTGATCGCACAGCCCTCCTGGCAGCGGCCGGCGGCGAGCACGCAGGTGCCGGCGTTGCCGCAGGCGCCGGTGCAGTCGCTCTGCGACGGGTAGCAGGCGGCGAGCACGCCGTCGTGGGAGTCGGTGGCGACGGCGCACACCATGCCGGCGCCGCACTCGGTGGCGGCGCCGAAGGGCACGGCGCAGGGCTTGCGGCACACGAACCCGGGCACCGCGCAGACGTCGCCGCTCTGACATTGCACCGTGGTCGTGCAGGTGTTGTCCCGCGCCACCGAGCCGTCGGCGACGCAGTTGCTCACCATGCACGAGTAGCCCGGAAGACAGTCGCCGAGGCCGTCGCCGTCGTTGTCCGGGCCGCAGGGGCGACCGTCCGCGTCAAAGCCGACGATGAGGCTGCACCCGGCGCCACAGGCGATCGCCACGAGCACCCACAGACTGCGAGCCCACCACGCCATCCCCGTCACCCTAGCACAGCTCGGGAGGCGCGAGACATCGGGATCACGCCGTTGTCTGCCGCCGTGGTCACCCACGACCCGGCGCCGCGCGCAGCCCCGGGGCCTCGCGGCCGGTCTTGGCGACGTACTCGCTGTAGCCGCCGCCGTAGGGCACGACACCTTCCGGGGTGAGCTCGAGGACGCGGTTGGAGAGCGCCGCCAGAAAGCGGCGGTCGTGCGACACGAACAGCATCGTGCCCTCATAGTCTCTCAGCGCCGCGAGCAGCATCTCTTTGGTGTCGACGTCGAGGTGGTTGGTCGGCTCGTCGAGCACCAGGAAGTTCGGCGGATCGAAGAGCATCCGCGCCAACACCAGGCGCGCCTTCTCGCCGCCCGAGAGCACGCGGCAGGTCTTCTGGACCTCGTCGCCGGAGAAGCCGAAGCAGCCGGCCAGGGTCTTGAGGGTGCCGACGGTCGCCTGCGGGAAGGCCTGCGACAGCGTGTCCCAGACGCTCAACTCCGGCTCGAGGAGATCCATCGCGTGCTGCGCGAAGTAGCCCAGCTTGACGCTCGCGCCGCGCTCGATCTTGCCGGCGTCGGCGGTCGCCTCGCCCGCGACCATCTTCAAGAGCGTCGACTTGCCGGCGCCGTTGATACCCAACACGCAGCAGCGCTCGCCGCGCCTGAGGACGTGGGAGAAGTCGGCGTAGATCCGCCGGGCGCCGAAGCCTTTGTGCACCCCCTGGAGGCGAACCACCTCGTCGCCGCTGCGCGGCGGCGGCCGGAAGTTGAACACCACGCTCTTCTTGCGCTTGGGCGGCTCGACCCGTTCGATCTTGTCGAGCATCTTGACCCGGGACTGCACCTGCGACGCGTGCGAGGCGCGGGCCTTGAAGCGCTCGATGAACGCCAGCTCCTTCTTGAGCATCGCCTGCTGGCGATCGAACTGCGCCTGCTGTTGGGTGTCGAGGACCGCGCGGCTCTTCTCGTAGAAGTCGTAGTCGCCGGAGTAGCTCCCGAGCTCGCCGCCGTCGATCTCGATGATCTTGTGCACCACCCGGTTCATGAACTCGCGATCGTGTGAGGTCATCAGGATGGCGCCGGCGTAGCCCGCGAGGAACTCCTCCAACCAGATCATCGACTCCAGATCCAGGTGATTGGAGGGCTCGTCGAGCAGCAGCGCGTCCGGGCGCATCAGGAGGATGCGCGCCAGCGCCACCCGCATCTTCCAGCCGCCCGAGAGGCGGCCGACGTCGTCGTCCATCATCGCTTGCGAGAAGCCCAGGCCGGCGAGGATCTCGCGGGCCCGCGCCTCGAGGCCGTAGCCGTCCAGGTGCTCGAACTCGGTTTGCACCCGGCCCAAGCGCTCCACGAGCAGGTCGAGCTCGGCCTCGCGCGCCGGATCGGCGAGCGCTTGCTCGAGCGCGTGCAATTCCGCCGCCACCTTGGCGACGGCGCCGGCGCCGTCCATGGTCAGGGTGACCGCCGAGCGGCCGCGCATCTCGCCGACGTCCTGGCTGAAGTAGCCGACGCTGACGCCGCGGTCGATGACGACCTGGCCCTCGTCGGGCTCCTCCTCGCGGGTCACCAGACGAAACAGGGTCGACTTGCCGGCGCCGTTCGGCCCGACGAGGCCGACCTTCTCGCCGCGATTGACCGTGGCCGAGGCCTCGACGAACAGGATCTGATGGCCGTGCTGCTTGGAGATGGAGTCAAAGCGGATCAAGGGCGCGCTAGGTAGCACGACCGGGCGAAAGGCGTAAAGGGGAGCGCGACCTCGCGGCGATGGTTGCAGCGCCCAGGGCAACCATGCTTTGCTCCGGGGCACCATCATGATCACGACCGTCATCGATCTCTTCGTGCACCTCGACCGTCACCTCGCCGACTTCGTCGCGCAGTTCGGCGTCTGGATCTACGGCCTGCTGTTCGCCATCGTGTTCTGCGAGACCGGCCTGGTCGTGACCCCGTTCTTGCCGGGCGACAGCCTGCTGTTCGCCGCCGGCGCGATCGCCGCCGCCGGTGGGCTCGATCCGTGGCTCGTCGGGGTGTTGCTCGCGGTCGCCGCGATCCTGGGCGACGCGGTCAACTACTCGGTCGGGCGCTACGTCGGGCCGCGGGTGTTCCGGGCCGAGGATCTGACCGGCTTCTGGCACAAGGCGCTGAACCGCAAGCACCTCGATCGGGCGCACGCGTTCTTCGAGAAGTACGGCGGCAAGGCGATAGCGCTCGGCCGCTTCGTGCCGATCGTCCGCACCTTCGTGCCCTTCGTCGCCGGGGCGGCGTCGATGACGTACCGCAAGTTCGCGCTCTACAACATCGGCGGCGGCGTCGTCTGGGTGTCGGTCTGCGTCGGCGCCGGCTATGCGTTCGGCAACGTGCCGCTGGTGAAGAACAACTTCTCGCTGGTGGCGCTCGCGATCGTGGTGGTCTCGGTGCTGCCGATCGCGATCGAGATGCTGCGCCACAAGACCGGGGCTGCCGCAGCCTCCGGTTCCAGTTGACCTCTGCCCGAGCGTTCACATATGGTCGGCCGCGGTCGGGGCGTAGCGCAGTTTGGTCAGCGCACTTGACTGGGGGTCAAGGGGTCGGTAGTTCAAATCTACTCGCCCCGACCATTTTCCGTTCACGCCATGCAACCCCCACGCTTCTTGCTCTCCAACGACGACGGCTTCGAGGCCGCCGGCATCCAGGCGCTCGCCGCGGCCCTCGCCGCGCTCGGTGAGGTCTGGATCGTCGCGCCGGATCGCGAGCAGAGCGCCACCAGCCACGCGATCTCGCTGCAGCGGCCGCTGCGCATCCGCCAGCTCGGCGTGCGGCAGTACGTCGTCGATGGCACCCCGACCGACTGCGTCTACCTCGGGCTGCATCACCTGCTCACCGCGCCGCCGAGCGTGGTGGTGAGCGGCATCAACCACGGCCCGAACCTCGGCAACGACGTGCTGTACTCGGGCACGGTGGCGGCGGCGATGGAGGGGGCGCTGTTCGGCTACCCGGCGGTCGCGGTGTCGCTGTGCCTGTCCGACAGCGGCCCGACCCGCTTCGTCACCGAGGAGTTCGCGGTCGCCGCCGAGCTCGGCGCCAAGATCGCGGCGGCGGTCGCCAGCCGCCCGATGCAGCGCGGCGTGGTGTTGAACCTCAACGTGCCGATCGTGCCGCGCGCGGCGTTGAAGGGCGTCAAGCTCTGCCGCCTCGGCTACACCGACTGGTCGGACTCGGTCAGCAAGCGCACCGATCCACGCGGCAAGCCCTACTATTGGATCGGCGGCGATCGCGCCGGCGTCGACAACATCGCCGACTCCGACAACAACGCCACCGCCGCCGGTTACGCCTCGCTGACGCCGATCCACTACGACCTCACCGACTACCGCTCGTTCGCGCAGACCCGCGACTTGCTGATCGCGGGCTTCGAGCACGCCGCCGACAACCTCGGCAGCGGGCCGCTCGCCTATCCGCCGCACCCGCGCGCCTGAGCCGTGGCAGAAAACTGGCCTTCGAGACCGACCGGCGTAGGGTAGGGGGCGGTAGGAGAACCGCCTCCATGCGAACCCAGTGTGTGTGTGCCCGCCGACTGTCCCCGCCGCGCCGCGGCGGGCGGGCGGCAGCTCTCGTCTTCGGCTCGGCGTTCGCCGTCGCCTGCGCCCACGGGCCGGTAGGTGCGGTGAACGGCAAGATCTCGAGCCGAAAGGCGCCGGCCGGGCTCGCGGTCGTCAACGCCCAGCCGGACGCGGACGCGCCGCCCGCGACCTATACGGTGCAGCGCGGCGACACGCTGTGGAGCATCGCCCGCCAATTCAAGACCACGGTCGACCGCCTGATGGGGGCGAACGGCTTGAAGCGGCCGCAGGATCTGCGCGCCGGGGCCCGCCTCGTGGTCCCCCGCGACCCGAACCGCGAGTCGCCGCCGGTCGCCGGCCAAGATCCGGGGGCGCCGCCGGCCGCGGTGCCGACGCCTTCAGGCTTGAGCTCGACCCCGCCGAAGCTCGCAACGCCGCCGTCGCCCCGTCCGGCGACCGCGAGCGGCGGTGAGAAGAGCCGGCGCTACCCGCTGGCGTGGCCGGCGCAGGGTCAGATCACCTCCCGTTTCGGCCAGCGTGGCAGTCGGACCCACGACGGCATCGACATCGGCGCCGCCAAGGGCGCCCCGGTGCGCGCCGCCGCCGGCGGCGACGTGATCTACGCCGCCAAGCAGGGCGGCTACGGCAACCTCGTCCTGGTGCGCCACGGCCAGGGCCTGGTGACCGTCTACGCCCACCTCGATCGGATGACGGTGCGCAGAGGCCAGCGCCTAAGCCTCGGCACGATCATCGGCAGCGTCGGCGAGACCGGTCACGCCAGCGGGCCGCACCTCCACTTCGAGGTCCGGCGCGGCGTCAGCCCCGAGAATCCGCTGTTGTTGCTGCCTCCGTAGCCGCCGCTCTCGACGCTCGGCCGCTGACGCGGCTCGTCATTTGCCGCTTGACGAGGCGCGCCGGCCTTTCTAAGGTGCCGCCCCAGCCGAGACCGGCATCGGCGGCTCTCGCATGAAGCGCGGCCGTCGGCGTCTGAAGGTTCTCGCGAGCAAGACTGCGCCGGAGGAAAATATGCGACATGTTGGGATGTGCGTTGCCATGCTGGCCATCGGCCTTTCGGGTTGCGGCGGCGACGAGACGGAGACCACCAGCTGCGGGGACGCCCAGGCGTGTGCGGTGCCGTGGGACTGCGCGGTGGGCTACACCTGCGAGAGCGGCTGCTGCGCGGTGTTCGGCTGCACCCCGGATTCGTGCGGCGACGGCTCGTTCTGTGATGCCGACTCGCGCGCCTGCACCTCGATCTCCGAGAAGTGCGAGTTCACCGGCTGTGACTGCCACGTGGTGAACGGCGCCGGCGAGCTCGAGGCGACCGGCACGCCGACCATCGCGCTCGCCGCGGGCGGCGAGACCCAGGTCAGCGTGGTCCTGGCCGCCAAGGGCGGCCTGCCGCTGCCGGGCTCGACCTTCACCTACACCATCGACGACACCTCGCTGTTCACCGTGTCGACGACCGGCCGGCTGACCGCCGCCAGCCCGGGATCGGCCGGCACCGCGACCTTGACCGCGAAGGCCGGCACCTACGCCACCTGCACCGCGAGCCTGGTCCATCAGGGCGCAGCCGCGGGCGGCGGCAAGGTCCGGTTCTACGTCGCCGACGATCGCACCGCGCAGCCGGTGGCCGGGGCCACCATCTACGTCGACCTCGGCGCCGGCGACGGCAACCCCGACGAGACCCTGACCTCGGGCGCCAACGGCATCGTGACCACCGCGAACCCGGTGTCCGGCGCCTACACCGTGAGCGTGTTCGCGCCGGGTTACAACTACCTGTCGATCGTCGGCCTGGACGCGGCGAAGGTCTCGGACGTGACCATCCCGCTCGCGGCCCGCAAGGTGCCGAAGACCACAGCCGGCTTCACCGGCAAGCCCGACTACAGCACCTACGAGAAGCTGGTGTTGGGCGGCCGCGCCAAGACCATCAAGTTCGGCATCATCTCCGGCAGCTTCCTGTTGAAGACCCTGTTGAACTTCGACCTCGATCTCTTCGTCGGCCCGATCACCCAGGCCAACTGCTCGCAGGTCGACGCCAACGGCAATCATCCCGCCGGCTGTTACAAGGTGGACATCCCCGGGATCATCTCGAACCAGTGGTCGCCGCTCCCCGGCGGCGTGGTGTTGTCGCTCGCCACCAACCCGATCAAGTCGCACTTCGACGTCGTGGTGCAGCCGGGGCGGCGTTACGCCTGGGGGATGGGCGGCGAGGTGGAGATCGCGGATCTCTCCGGGCTCATCAACGTCCTGACGCCGTTCTTGTCGGAGTGCACCTGCGACGCGACCCAGAACGTCTGCGACGCCGGCTGCACCTGCGACGGCGACTGCGGCGTGACCCTGGACTTCGGCGCGGTGTTCAACAACCTGCTGCCGCTGTTCGCCCGCTTCGCCTCGGGCGTCAAGGGTGACCTGCCGGCCAAGGAAGTGGCGCTGTCGACGTGGGAGAACTACATCGACGACGAGTACGGCCCGAACCGCACCGATCCCACCGGCAACTTCCCGTTGCTCGACACCGGCTCGCCGTACGGCAAGCTGGCGATCCGCGAGCCGCTGTTGTCGTTCAGCGATCTCCAGGTCGCGGCGCTGCCCGCCGACCCGGGGGCGACCGACGGCCGGAAGATGGAGGGCGTGGTGGTGCTGACCGGTGTCAACTCCAAGGGCTACGGCTTCGTGCCGCTCGGCATCACCGCCGGCCTCGACTGCACCACGACCCACTGCCTGGATCGGACCAACTACCCCGGCGACTTCGACGGCCACATCAACGGCGGCCTGCCGTGCCAGTACGATCCGGATCCGACGAAGAACGGTTGTCCTCCGGGCGTCCCGACCTCGGAGCTCGCCACCGACCACGTCGGCATGTTCCACGCCAAGGCCCACGGCGGCCTGGAGGATCAAGAGTGGCTGACGATCGCGCTGTCGTTCCCGATCAGCGCTCTCGCCGACAGCACCCAGTCGAACACCATCCGCGTCACCGCGACCGTGGTCCGCGCCGAGCCGACGGTCGGCGCCAGCACCCAGCTGGACGTGCCGTTCCCGAGCTTCCCGGCCGAGCCGACGACGACCCTCGGCCGCACCTTCACGGTGACGGCCAACGCCGACGCCCAGGTGCACTGGGTGACGGCGGCGACCAAGGAAGTGAAGGACACCGACACCAGCAACCCGGACTGGATCGGGCTCACGACCCGCTGGAACGTGTTCTACCCCGCCGAGGGCGGCACCTTCACCGCGCCGCAGGTGCCGGCGAGCGTCGCCTCCGGCAACCCGCTGCCGGATCCGTTTGCGCCGACCGCCGACAGCGAGATCAACATCACCCACATCCGTTTCCGGGCGCCGGGCAGCACGCTCGACGACCTGGCCGCGAACAACGGCACGACGTTGGGGACGCTGCTCGACGTGACGACCGGCTTCGCGGTTCAAAGTCTGAACGTCACGGTCAACTGACCCGAGCTACCAGCGGCGGGCTCACGGGCAGCAGGCGGAGGCACACCCTCGGCGATTGAGGGTCTCCGCCCGCGTCCGGGGGGCGGTGGGCGCGAGGCTTGGAGATGATCAAAGTTTGCATCGACGGCCTGTTCGCCCCGGTCTGCGAAGGCGGCGTCGGCCACGACCGCCTCGAGGCGATCGAGCCCGAGCTGAAGAACGCCCACCGCGAGCTGATGAGTCGCCGCGGCCAGGACGTCGGCTTCTACGACGTCGCCGGCAACCGCGAGGTCGCGAAGGCGATCCTGGCCGAGGTCACGCGCCTGCGCTCGCTCGCCGACGACCTGGTGGTGCTCGGGATCGGCGGCTCGTCGACCGGCGGTCAGGCGCTGGTGGCCGCGCTCGCGCCGCTCGTCCTCCGACCCTTCCGGGTGCACTTCGTCGACAACGTCGATCCCGACACCTTCGCGGTGCTGCTCGAGCACCTCGATCCGGCGCGCACCGCGATGGTCGCGATCACCAAGAGCGGCAAGACCGTCGAGACCCTGGCGCTGATGCTCATCATGCGGCGCTGGTTCCGGGTGACGCTCGGGGCGGGCGAGACCCGGGCGCGGATGACCTTCGTCACCGATCCGGAGAACGGGCTGCTCCGGGAGCTGTCGCACAGCGAGGGGATCCGCGCCTTCGAGATCCCGACGAACGTCGGCGGTCGCTACAGCGTCCTGACCCCGGTGGGCCTGCTGCCGGCGGCGTTCTTGGGCATCGACATCCAGGCGCTCTTGGACGGCGCCGCGGCGATGCTCGGCCGGGTCACCGGCGACGACGTGCTCCACAACCCCGCCTGCCTGTTCGCGGCCGGCGCCTACCTCGCGCACCGCGATCTGGGACGCACCTCCTTGGTGCTGATGCCGTACTGCGACGCGCTCCGGGTCACGACGCAGTGGTTCGTGCAGCTGTGGGCCGAGTCGCTGGCGAAGCGCGTCAACCGCCTGGGCGAGGTGGTGCACCACGGCCAGACGCCGATCCCGGCGCTCGGCGCCACCGACCAGCACGCGCAGCTGCAGCTCTTCGTCGAAGGCCCGAAGGACAAGGTGGTGGCGCTGTTGTCGGTCAAACAGACCCGCCATTCGCTCACCATCCCCGACGAGCTCGCCGATCACCCGGAGCTCGAGTTCCTCCACGGCCGCGAGCTCTCCGACCTGCTGCACGCCGAGCGCCGCGGCACCCGCGCGGCCCTGCTCGACGCGGGCGTGCCGGTCATCGACGTCCAGGTGCCGGTCTTGGACGAGGCCGGCTTCGGGGGACTGTTGCTGTTGTTCGAGGCGGCTTGCGCCACCGCCGGGATCGTGATGGGTATCAACCCGTTCGACCAGCCCGGGATCGAGGCAAGCAAGCGGATGGCATTGGGTCTGCTCGGCAAGGTCGGCTATGATGCTGAGGTAGCACGGGTCGCCAGGCGCGAGGCGATGGCCCAGGAATCGTAGGCGTTCGAGGACATGGCCAAGGAACGCGAGACCGTCATCACCGTCGTCACCAAGGGGCTCGACGAGCGCGCCGCGCCCGCCGGTCAGGCCTGCATGGTGGTGTTCTACGGCCAGAACCTCGGCAAGCGCTACTTCCTCGAGCACAGCGAGCAGATCATCGGCCGCTCCGACTCGGTGAACATCCAGGTGGAGCAGGACTCGGTGTCGCGGCAGCACGCCAAGATCGTCAGCAAGGAAGGCCGTTGGGTGCTGATCGATCTCGACTCGACGAACGGCTCCTTCGTCAACGACCAGCAGGTGACGCAGACCGATCTGCGCGACGGCGACATGGTGCGGGTGGGACAGACGATCTTCAAGTACCTCTCGGGCAGCAACATCGAGAGCAAGTACCACGAAGAGATCTACCGCCTGACGACGATGGACGGTCTGACGCAGGCCTTCAACAAGCGC
This sequence comes from Deltaproteobacteria bacterium, assembly GCA_016218825.1. Classification (GTDB taxonomy): domain Bacteria; phylum Myxococcota; class XYA12-FULL-58-9; order XYA12-FULL-58-9; family XYA12-FULL-58-9; genus JACRCV01. Next base: position 94,317 of record JACRCV010000056.1, on the reverse strand, counting down.
TACTTCATCGAGACCATCGAGCGCGAGCTGAACCGCGCCATCCGCTACGGCCGCATGCTGTCGCTGATCATGTTCGACATCGACCACTTCAAGAAGATCAACGACACCCACGGGCATCTGGCGGGGGACTACGTGCTGCGCGAGCTCGCCGGCATCGTGTCGCACTCGCTGCGGCGCGAGGACGTGTTCGCGCGCTACGGCGGCGAGGAGTTCGCGATCATCCTCCCGGAAATCGACAAGGAGGGCGCGGTGCACGTGGCCGAGAAGCTGCGCGGCGCGGTCGCCGACCACGTGTTCTCGTTCGCCAACGAGAACATCCCGGTGACCATCAGCCTCGGGGTGCGCAACACCATGGGCGACGAGCCCAAGCTCGACACCACCAAGTTCGTCGCCGACGCCGACGCCAAGCTCTACGAGGCGAAGCAGACCGGCCGCAACCGCGTCTGCCATTGAGTCTGCCGCCCGAGTCGACGCCACCGATGACCGCGCCGCCGCCAGCGGGGAGTGACGGGCGCCCGGCGGACGGCGTCATCGCGCTCCTCGACGACGACGTCATCAACTGCATCGCCGCCGGCGAGGTGATCGAGCGGCCGGCCTCCATCGTCAAAGAGCTGCTCGAGAACTCGTTCGACGCCGGCGCCCGGCTGGTGCAGGTGAGCCTCGAGCACGGCGGGCTGGCGCGGATCGCGGTCAGCGACGACGGCGGCGGCATGGGGAAGGCCGACGTGCCGCGGGCGTTGCTCTACCACGCGACCTCCAAGCTCCGGCGCGCCGAAGACCTGTTCGCGATCCGCACCCTGGGGTTTCGCGGCGAGGCGTTGGCGTCGATCGCGGCGGTGTCGCGGCTGACGCTCACGAGTCGGCGGCCGCAGGACGGCGTCGCGACCCGGCTCACGGCGGCGGGCGGGCGGGTCGAGAGCGTGGTCGCGGTCGGCGCCCCGGTGGGGACGACGGTGGAGGTGGCGGACCTGTTCTTCAACACGCCGGCGCGCCGGGCCTTCATGCGCTCGGTCGCGACCGAGCAGGCGCACGCGGTGGAGGCGGCGCTGCGGGTCTGTCTCGGCTCCGGCCGCGGCGGGGTGATCGTCGTGGCCGGCGGGCGGCGGCTGTTGGATCTGAGCGAGCGGGCCACCGCCTTTGAGCGCGGCTACGCGGCGCTCGGCCCCAAGGTGCCGGCGCTGTTCTCGGTGGGGCGCGCCGATCACGCGGCCAGCGTCTCGCTCTTGGCGGCGCCGCCCGCGGCGTCGCGCGCCGACAGCCGGGGGCTCTATTTCTTCGTCAACGGTCGCTACGTTCGGGAGCGGATGCTGCAGCGGGCGCTGTTGGAGGGGTATCGAGCGGTGCTGGCGCCGGGGCGTTCGCCCTTCGCCATCGTCCATCTGCAGCTGCCGCCCGCCGACGTCGACGTCAACGTCCATCCGCAGAAGCTCGAGGTTCGCTTTCGCGAGCCGGAGCGGATCTATCGCCTGGTGGAGGGCGCGGTCAGCGAGCTGTTGACGGCGGCGCCGTGGCAGCACGCTGCCTCTTCGCGCCGGCTCGCGATCACCGATCGCGTCTCAGCGCTCTCGGCCCGGGTGGCGCTCTCCGACGCCCGGGCCCGATTCAATCGAGGTGGACCGATGTTGCCCGCCCCACCCGGGGGCGGGCCGAGAGCGGCGCCGCAGGCGACGCTCCGGGGTGGGGGTGGGGAGGACGGGCGCGAGGCGCCCGCCGGGAATCAAAAGGGCGAGAACTCGATTGCCCTGGGGCGGTTCGCGCGCCTCGTGCCGCTGGGCTTGGCCTTCGAGAACGTCATCGTCTGTGCGGCCGCGGACGCGCTGGTGCTCGTCGACCGCGACGCGGCCCTGCATCGCCTCGCGTACGAGCGCCTGGCGGCGGCACGAGCGGCGGGGGAGATCGCGCGCACCTCGTTGGTGTTGCCGGCGATCGTGTCGACCTCGGGTCCACAGACGGCGCTCGTCGCGGCGAGCGCGGCGGTGCTCGCGACGGTGGGCTTCGAGCTCGAGGCCATCGGCCCGGACCGTTTCGCGCTGCGCGCCGTCCCGGAGGACCTGGGCGGCGCCGACGCGGCCGAGCTCGGGCGCGAGCTGATCGCGGAGCTCGCGGTCCTTCAGGCGGCCGGCGTCGATCTCTTGGGCGCGGCGGCCACGGCGCGCTTGCTCGGGCGGGCGGCGCTCGGTGCCGTTCGTCAGAGAGGCGGGGCGTGGAGCCCGGCCGGGCTGCCGGCGTTGCTCGCGGCGTTGGACGGCGTCGATCTACAGCGCCAAGTCCCGCACGGTCGGCCGGTGGTCAGGATCCTGTCCGCCCGCGAGGTCGCGGCGTTGTTCGGCGCCTAGCGGGCCCCGACCCTCTACATCAGCTTCTTGAACATCTCCCGATTGGGCAGGTACCCCTCGCGGGCATAGAAGCGCGCGGCGCGGGGCGCGGCGTGCAGCAACGCGTGGCCGATGCCCTGCTCGCGAAACCAGGCTTCACAGCAGCCGAGCAGTTGCTTGCCGAGCCCCGCGTGGCGGAAGCCGGCGCGCACGTACATCTGGTCGATGTAGCCGCAGCGCTGGTCGTCGCGCAGCCGGAAGATCGGGTCGAGGCTCAAGACGTCGCCGCGGCTCAAGCCCACGATCTCGCCGCCGATCGCGGCCAAGAACACGCGCACCGCCGGTGACTGCAGGGCGCGGTGCAGATCGGGGCGGAGGCGCGCCCGCAGCCGGCAGGCGAGCTCCGGCGGCCCGAGCTCGGCGACCAGCTCCTCCATCAGCGTCACCACCGTGTCGAGATCGTTGAGGGTCGCGACGCGAATCGACGCGGCATCGTCGGTCATGGGTCGACGGCACCGATGCGGTACTTCGTGACCCACGCCGGCAGCGCGACCTCGACGTGGCGGTGCGGATCACGGTCCTTGCGGCTGCGGCCGTCGCGGCCCGCGAAGTAGGCGTTGACCTGCCAGCGCGCCGCCGGCGACAGCTCCCGGTCACCGATCGCCACCGCGTGGATGTGGGGGTGGTCGGAGCGGGTCCGGTGCCAGGCGGCGAAGCCCACGCTCCTCAAGGCCTGCACCACGCGCTCGATGTTCTCCGCTTCGAGCCCGTCCTCCGCCAGATCGACGACGCCGCCGCCCATGTGCGGGTGCGCGCCGCGCTCGACGCCCCCGAGGTACGACCCCTGCAGGACCCGGAAGCGCACCTCCCGCGGCAGCAGGCGCTCCGCGGCCTTCAACATGAAGACCGTGCGGCGATTCAGCGTGTGCCCTTCGCCGACCAGGCGCTTGTAGTCGTGGGTCGGCTCGCCGACGCAGCGCACCGCGCTCGCGACGAAGCGGCTCAGGTCCTCGTCGATGGTCGCGGTCGGTGCGCCGCGGGCGCGGGCGATGCGGGCGAGGCCGTGCCGATCGAGGGCCCAGCCGTGGACGTGCGCCCATTCAACCAAGCGCTCGCCCGAGACCCTGCCGACGAGGATGGTGCCCTGGGGCGCCGACGCCGCGTCGCGGATGCCGAGCGCGGCGCGGACCGCGGTCAAGATCTCGGGCCGGCGGCCGATGAGCAGCAACAGGCTGACGGCGTTCTTCACCTCTTCGGAGAGGCGGGTCCACTCCTGGGCGCCGACGTTGAGCTTGGTCTCGACGCCGCCGACGAAGCGGGCGTAGGCGCGCGCCACGTCGGGCCCGATGCGCACCGCGTCCGAGAAGCCGCGCTCCATCTTGAAGGCGCGGATGCCGTCGTCGTTGAGGGGGTAACCGGCGGCGCGCAGCGACACGGCGAGGGCGTTGCAGTCCGAGGGCGCGATCACCAGCGCCGCGCGGTCGTCTCCGACCCGCCGGCCGGCGAACGACAGGAGCTTGTGGCTGCCGGTGACGTCGTCGGCGAGGTTCAGCGCTCGGAACACCGCCAGCGCCCGCCGCGGCTCCACGCCCAGGTCCTTCGTGGCCCGACCGCGAAAGCGGTACTGCGGGTGGCCCCGGGGGAAGCCGCTCGCAGCTTGGGCGCCTTGGTCACGCATCTAGAGTGCCTCACCGTGGTTATCGGCGGCCCGCCCGCGAACGTTGCCGGAATTCAGGGGGATTCTTGGGCGTTCTTGCCGAGTCCCAATTTCGCGCCCAAGGCCGGCAGCGGATCCCGTTTGCGTCTTCGCTGCCGGCTCGGTATGTTGCCGGTCGTTCCCGGCACTGGCCCGTCGCCCTGGAGGCCTCATGAGCACCGCGCCGACCAAGATCCTCGTCGTCGAAGACGATCCGGATATCTCCAAGGCGATGGCCATCTACGCCAAGGCGAAGGGGTACGAGGTCTTCGTCGCCGGCAACGGGCTGCACGCGGTCGACGTCGCCACCAAGGAACGGCCGCAGGTGATCCTCCTCGACATCTCGCTGCCGGGCATGGACGGCCGCGACGTGTTCGTGAGCCTGCAGAAGGCCGGGATCACCCAAGGGGCCGTTGTCATCTTCGTAACCGCGCGCGACGGCCAGTCCGACCGCCTGCTCGGTCTGGAGCTCGGCGCCGCCGAATACGAAACCAAGCCGGTGCACTTCGGCCTGTTGTTCAAGAAGATCGCCTGGTTGTTGGAGAAGAAGCAGGCGGAGTCGCAATAGGCCGCTGGCGTCGGAGCCGTCTCCCCACGGCGTCTGCCGCGCGGTGCAGTTTGGGGTTGACTCGTCCGGGCCATGTGTTTGAATCTGGAGTAAGAACAATAGGGTAGACGCATGGCCGACGATCCGGTGTCAGCTTTGACCGCGACCACCGCGACCAGGAAGATGGTGGCTGCGGAGGAGTGTGATCGGAGCACGGCGTCGACCTCGACCACCGCCGCCGGGGTGGTGCGCTTGCCGCCAGCGAAACACTGCGGCCGGATCCCGGAGCGCGGAGGGCTGCCGTTGCCGGCGCCGGCGATGACCTCGAGCAGCGCGTCGCGCTCTCTCGAGATCCCGCTCGCCGCCACGGTCGGCACCCGCGCCACGAACCGCACCGACGATGTCCGCGTCATCCAGAAGCGCCTCGCCGAGCTCGGCTTTCCGGTCAAGGCCGACGGGGTCTTCCGCCCCGAGGTGTCGCGCTACCTGAAGATCTTCGCCTCGATGTGCGCCGGCCGAGAGCAGTGGACCGACCTCGCCGACAAGGTCGCGGCGAACAACGACCTCGGCCGCGCGCTGTTTCACAAGGACGCGCCGCGCTGGGTCGAGGTCGCGCCCGGCGGCCCCGGCTGGGTCAGCATCGATCGCGACGGCTACAACTGGGGGGCGGCGAAGACCCTGGAGGTCGTCGACAAGGCCGGTCAGCGCTATCAGAAATACCTCGACAAGCAGGCGAGCGGGAGCGGCGTTCGCATCATGGTGAACGACATCAGCCGCAAGCAGGGCACCGTGCTCGCGAAGGGCAAGGGCATCCCGGAGCACCAGACGCACCGCAACGGCCTCGACATCGACTTGCGGCTGCCGAAGAAGGGCGGCGACGCGGTGCAACAGATCGGCACCCACGTCGGCTGGGCCGACTACGACCGCGACACGATGTTCGTGATGATCGAGGCGTTCGCGAGCCAGCCCGAGGTGGAGCGCATTCTCTTCAACGATCCGAAGCTGTTGGAGCGCGCCAAGCGCGAAAGCAAGCCCTGGGCCGACAAGCTGGTCCTAGACAATGAGCACATCCACCACGCGCACGTGGACATCGTCCCACCGCGCCTGGAGCGGTGACGAGAGGTTATTGCGATGGTGAAGCGGGTTTTCATGGTGTGGACCGTGGCCGCGGCTGCGGCGTGCGGCGGCAACCCCGGGCCGGAGAAGGTGAGCCCCGAGGGCGATCCCTCCGGCCAAACCATCTACGGTGACGGCCGGGGCGACGACGACGGCGGCGACCCGATGCCCCCGGTACAGGGCGTCGAGATCAACACCGGCTGGATCGGCGGCGCCTGCCAAAACCCCGGCGAGTGCGACAACGCGAGCTTCAACCAGACGCCGCAGTGCCTGCAGACCGGCTTCGCGAACGGCTTCTGCACTCAGGCGTGCAACCAGGGGGCCTCGGCCTACACCTGCCCTGACACCACCTACACCGGCACCCTCAACACGATGAGCCGGTGCATCGACGCCAACGGCCAGCCGCTGTGCGCCAGCGAGTGCGACTTCGACAAGTCGCCCTCCGGCTGTCGTCCGGGCTACGCCTGCGTGCTGCGCCGGCGCTACAACCAGTCGGACCGCCTGTTCCCGGTCTGTCTGCCGGTGGACATCCAGCGCTGGCCCGGCGAGGCCGCGCCCGCCTTCGACATCGGCGATGCCTGCACCGTCGCCAGCGACTGCGCGCACCTGTCGTGTCTGTCGGCGACCGGCGGTTACTGCTCCAAGATCATGTGCGACGTCGCCGGCTGTCCTTCGGGCTCGACCTGCGTCCAGTTCGAGGGCGAGACCACGACCGCGTGCCTGAAGCGCTGCGGCATGCCGAGCCAGTGCCGCCAGGGCGACAACTACGGTTGTCTGAGCAGCGTCGGCGCCTGCTGGCAGACGGCCCAGGCCGCCAATTGGGACTCGACGGTCGGTGCCCCCGACTGCGCCGCGGCGTGGGGCACGGCCGGCGAGCTCTTGTCGCCCTGCGACACCACGAAGGATCACTACATCGTGGTGCACAAGGCGGCGCGCAACGTCGCGCTCTGCAACGCCGGCGCGCTGGCGACCAACTTCCAGGCCGGCCTCGGCTCGGCGCCCACCGGCGACAAGGTCAAGCAGGGCGACGGCAAGACCCCCGAGGGCGTGTTCTACATCCCGCGGCTGGTGAACCCGTCGAGCTTCTACAAGGCGTTCCTGCTCAGCTATCCGGACAAGGCCGACGCCACCCGGGGGCTGAACGCGGTGCCGCCGCTCATCACCGCGGCGGAGCAGACGTCGATCAACGCGGCGCAGGACGGTTGCACCGAGCCGCCGCAGAGCACCGGCCTGGGCGGCCTCGTCGAGGTGCACGGCGGCGGTGGCACCACCGACTGGACCTTGGGCTGCATCGCGATCGCGAACTCCGGCGTCGACCGGCTGCTGCAAGACCTCGGCGTCGGCGACACGATCGTGGTGCTGCCGTAGGCGACCGGCGACCGGTGGGGTGAACGATGAACACGGCGACGAATAGCGAGGGCAGGCAATCATGACCGACTTGGTGACTGCGATCCGCGAGCGGCTTCGGGACAAGATCCTGTCGGTGACCGAGCTCAACGAGCTGATGGAGATCGCCGCCCAAGGCGGCATCACCGTCGACAAGGTGAACAGCATCGTCGCCGCCTGCGAGCAGTCGACGGACGGCTTCAACCCGGTGACGCGCGCCCATCTGATGCACCGCCTGGCGAAGCTCAAGGCCACCGACGCCTTGAGCGCGATCCGGAGCAAGCCGGTGCGAACCGAGGGCTTCCACAAGCTCGCCGAGAGACAGGCCGAGCTCGAGCTGTCGGCGTACGACGCCTTCGAGGCGCAGCGCCAGCTCCGAGACGTCGGCGACTGGCTGTGGGCGCAGGCCGAGCCTTCGGCCCTCGGGCGCGGCGAGCTGCGGCCGAACGCCGGCGTCGATCGCGCCGAGTTCGAGGCCAAGCGCACCAAGCTCCAGAGCCTGCAGGCGGAGCTGCTGACGACGATGGCGGCGGTGGTCGGTCCGATCGAGGCGATGAGCGGCGCGGAGCGCGCCGCCCTCTACGCCAGCGCTTCGAACACCGCGCGCTCGCGCTGGCACGATCTGCAACAGGCGTTCGAGCGCCCCGAGTACCTGCTCGGGATGTCCGCGGCCGATCGGGCCACGGCGCTGTCGACCGTGGCGAAGACCGACAACGCCGCGCCCGCGGGCGGCTCGAAGAGCTTCGCCGACATCACCTTCGACGAGCCGGTGGAGTGGGAGCTCGACGACTGGTCGCTGCGGCTGAAGCTGCCGAAGAACACCAGCATCACCAAGATCGGCGATCTGGGCGACTTCGTCATCGAGGGCGACGCCCTGCATCTGCCGGGCGGCGCGACGCTGAGCGGCCAGCTGCGCCTCGTCGGCGGTCGGGTCGAGCTCCGCGAAGGCTGCAGTTATCGGTCCGAGCTGGTGCGTCTCGAGGCCACGGGCAGCGGCGTGAACGTCAAGACCACGAAGGACACCCTGGTGGCCGGCCCGGGCGTCAAGCTCACGATGTCGATGGTCGGCGCCGGGGGGCCCACGTCGCTCATGGGTCACGAGGAGAGCCCGGCGGAGCTCCGGACCCTGAAGTTCGCGCTCACCGACGCCGAGCTCCCGGACGGCACCATCGTCAGGCAGGGCAAGGGCGAGCTGAAGGTGGTGTTCCGGGACGGGAAGGCCGAAGGGGTCCTCAAGGGCTCGATCAAGCTCGATCCCGAATCGACGGTCGTCAAGCTCGTGGACGACAACCCGATCAGCCTCAAGGGCGTCAGCAGCCGCGACGGCGTCGTGACCCGCGGCGGCGTGGTGCTCAAAGACGGCCAGCCGGTCGGCTTCTCGCGCTACAGCGACGTCAGCATCGACGGCCTGGCGTTCTCGACCGACAGCAGCCGTTTCACCGCGTACCGCTTCCGGCCGCCGGCCACCTACGAGGTCGGCGCCGGGGTCTCGGTGACCCAGGCGCCGGCGGAGCGCGAGGTGACCATCGTCGGCGACGACCTGCGCATCGAGCGCGAGCCGCGCAGCAACTCGGTGAGCGTCGAGAAGGGCGGCGTCAAGATCAAGGGTGACCGGGTCACGGCGCTGTTGCCCGACACGGCGGTGACCCTGTCGTGGGGCAAGGTCGAGGTGGACGCCGGTGGCGCCACCTTCCTCGACGCGGTGCCGGCGGTCTGGCCGAAGGGCAACGCGATCCTGGTGCTGCCGGATCGGGTCGAGATCCGGGGCGCCGGCATTCGGATCAAGGGCTCGGCCCGTTACGGCGCCAAGGGGCTCCTGGCGGTGAAGCCGCGCGACGCCTTCGGGCGCACCGAGCGCTTGGAGCTCGGCCTCGAGGCGCAGGGCAAGATCGAGCTCAAGCGGGTGTCGGAGACCGGGCGGCCGGAGCGCCTCGAGGTCGCGGCCACGGGCGGCGCCCGGGTGACGAGCGGCCGGTGGAGCTTCGACGCCGCCAACCCGAAGAACCCGGTGGTCGAGGGCGACAACCTCGGCGGCCCGGTGGTGCGGGTGGCGGTCGGCGGCAAGACCTACGAGATCGATCCGCGGCCGCTGTGGTCGGAGAGCGGCGTGCAGGGCGAGACCGGGCGCTTCCGGCAGGTCCCGGTCATCGACAACCCGGCGCTCTTCGGCGGCGCGCTCGAGCGCACCACCCTCGCCGTGCTCCAGGGGCGCGACAAGCTGCTCCAGGGCTCGAAGGGCGAGCTGGTGAAGCGCGTTCAACACACGCTCAACTTCGTCCTCGGCGAGCGTCTGCCGCTGTCGGGCACGATGGACGCCGCGACCCTCGACGCCCTGGCGCGCTTCAAGCGATTGAGCGGCGCCGGGAGCTTCCGCGGTGTGGACGCCGCCACGATGGGGCGGCTGATCGAGTGGTCGCCACCGAGCCTGACGGCGAAGAGCCGCCCCAAGACCATGGTGATGTTGTGGTTGAACTCCGAGGTGCCCGACGAGCTCAAGCGCTTCAAGACCCTGGCAAAGGAGCGCGGCGCCAAGCCCGTCGTCATCGGCCCCGCCGACGGCGACGCCAAGGACGTGACCGCCCTCGCCACCTACATGGCCAAAGCCGAGCGGGGCGAGATCGACTTCGACTGGCTGGTGCTCTCCGGCCACTCCGGCGGTACGAGCACCTGGGGCCCGAACGGCCGCCTGGACTACACCACGCTGCAGGAATGGGCGAAGACCTTCCCGCGGGCGGCCGCCGAGATCGAGAAGCTGCAGCTGTTGAACTGCTACAACGTCACCCCCGACCGGGCGCAGACGCTGTGGAAGCCGATGTTCCCGGCGGTGTTCGGCGCCGCCGGCTTCATGTACTCGGCGCCGGGCAAGAAGGCGCAGAGCTCGGACGAGAACCTGCTGCGCACCGGGCGCCTCTTCGCCCAGATCGCCAAGGGCAAGCTCCCGGACAAGACCGGCGCCACGGCGATCACCGAGGCCTACGCGCGCGACAACTACATCAAAGAGCAGAACGCCTCGATCTGGGTGCGCTACCGCAAAAACGACGGCACCGAGGGCGAGCTCTTCAAGCTCACGCCCGCCACCGAGTACTCCATGCGCACCGCGCACGGCGCCGACGAGCTCGACATCGCGGCGTTCTCGCAGCGTCAGACCTTCAAGAAGTACTTCGACGCCCAGGAGGCCGGCTTCGAGAACCCGCCCGCCGAGCACCACACCGGGGCGCTGCGCGAGTACCTGAACGCGGTCGACGGCGTCCTCGGGCGCTGGACGCAGCGCGCCCAGCAGTACCAACAGCACCGGCAGCGGCAGGAGCGCGACTCGAGCTACGTGATGCCGGAGGAGTTTCGCACCGGCACCGATCCCGACTACCAGGTGCGCGAGCTCCAGAAGCAGCGCGGCCAGGTGTTGTTCCTGATCTACTACGCCGAGGTCCGGCGCTTCTTCGCCGAGCGGTACGGCCAGACGATCGTGGCGTTCAACAGCCTGCTGGCGCGCCACCACGTCGCCGAGCGCTTCCCGGCCGGCGCCGAGCTGCAGCGCATGTCGCGCAAGCAGGTGCTGGCGATGCTGCAGCGCATCGAGGCCGCGGTGAACCAGCTGCCGGACGGCGTGGCCTACGAGACCATCGAGGATCCGGCCTGGCGGATCATGACCGGCACCGACCCGGCGCAGACGACGCCCTGCTCGCCGAGCCAGTTCCTGTACCGCGCCCAAGCCTTCTTGAAGAAGCTCGACACCGACTTCATCGCCGCCGAGTGGCTGTAGATGGCGAACGTCGCGCTCGGCAAGCTGTCGCTCTCGTACCTCGACGCCGGCCGGGGTCCGGCGCTGTTGTTGTTCCACGCCTTCCCGCTGCACAAGGAGATGTGGCTGCCGCAGGTGGAGGCGCTGTCGGCACACTACCGCGTCGTCGCCCCCGACGCCCGCGGCCTGGGTGACAGCCGGCCGGCGCCCGACGTCTTGACGATGGAGATCATGGCCGATGACGCGGCCGCGGTCCTCGATCACCTCGGGGTCAACAAGGTCGTGGTCTGCGGCCTGTCGATGGGCGGCTACGGCGCGTTGGCCTTCTGGCGCCGGCACCGGCACCGCATCGGCGGTCTGGTGTTGGCGAGCACCCGCGCGGTCGCCGACACCGACGACGCCCGCGCCGGCCGCGAGACGTTCGCGCGCCAGGCGCTCGAGCACGGCATCGACTGGGTGCTCACCGAGGTGCAGGCGCGGTTGCAGCGCCCGGTGCCGATCCCGGCGGTGGCGACCGAGATCGAGCGGATTGTCCGTGGCAACACCGTCGCCGGGATCGCCGCCGCGCAGCGGGGCATGGCGGCGCGTGCCGACTCCAGCGCCCTCCTCGCCGAGATCGACTGCCCGGCCCTGGTGATCGCGGCCGACGACGACAGCTACATCGCCCCCGAGATTCCGGTGCAGATGGCGGCGCAGATCAAGCGCGCCAAGGTGGTGCGCATCGCCGGCGCCGGGCACCTGTCGAACCTCGAGCAGCCGCTGGTGTTCAACGAGGCGCTCAGCGCCTTCTTGACGGAGCTGCGCCCCGAACGCCTGCCGCCCTGAGCCGGCTCCCGCCCGAGCGACGATGCGAGTGCTGTACGACGACGTGGCCGCTCTGCGCGCGCTGTTGGGCGAACGGCCGGCGCCGGCGCCGCCTTGCGGCGCGACGCTCAGCGATCCGGAGCAACGCCTCTGGGAGGCCCTGGCGCCGGGACACCCGGTCGGCGCCACGATCGCGCCGGACGCCGGCCGCTTTTCGACGCTCGCGATCGTGGCCGAGGCGCAGGCGTCCCAGCTCGATCTGTTGAACGGCTGGGTCCGGGAGGGAGCGGCGCCGGGGCGTGCGGTCGCGGCGGTCGCGGTGACCGGGCGCGGCTTTCACGGCCAGCGGCAGCGGTCGTGGCTCGCGCCGCCCGGGACCCTCTACCTGAGCGTCGCCGCTCCGCTCGCCGTCGATCTGCAGCGCGCCGCACCGGCGCTGACGATGCTCCCGTGCGTCGCGGTGTGTGACGCGGTGCGCGCGCTGTCCCAAGGCGCGGTCGCCGCCGGCACCAAGTGGGTCAACGACGTGCTCATCGAGGGCGGCAAGGTGGCGGGGGCGTTGACGCTGTTGCACAGCGTCGGCGTCGAGAGCCGCGCGGTGCTCTTCGGCGTCGGGCTGAACGTCGCGGTGGCGCCGCCGGTCCCGCCGACCCGCTTTGTCCCGGCCGTTTCCGCGCTGCGGCAATGGCTGCCGGCGGTCGAGCTGGCGCCGGTGCTCGGCGCCGTGCTTCAAAGCCTGTCGGCGCGCCTCGCCGAGATCGAGGCCGGCGAGCTCGAGGCGATCGGAGAGAGCTACCGCGACCACTCGGTCGTCATCGGCCGGGCGGTCGAGCTCTGGGACGAGGGCGCCGACGCCGACACCCGCGGCAAGCCGTTCGCGACCGGGGTCGTCGACGGCATCGACGCCGATCTGCGACTGCGCCTGCGGGGTCGAGCCGAGCCGATCGGCAGCGGTCGCCTGGTGCTCGTCGGGTGACGCGGCAGAGCCGGTTGACCCGCGGCCGTCGCGCCGCTACGTTCGGGCCCGACGGTGGGGCGTTAGCTCAGGCGGTAGAGCATCGGACTTTTAATCCGGTGGCCCCGGGTTCGAATCCCGGACGCCCCACCAACAACTCGGGACGTTGTTGCCAAGCGAGGCCGGGGATGCAGGAATTCGGGCGGGAGCTCACGGACCTGAAGCGCGAGGTGGTCGAGGCGCGCAACCAGGCGATCAAGACCGACAATCAGGTCAAGAACGTCGCCCTCGACGTCAAGACCTTCGAGAAGCGCTTCGATCTGCTCGAGCGCCGCACCCGCATGGCGTCGCTCGGGATGAACGTGATCGTCGCGGTGGTGATCGTGGTGGCGTCACTGCTCATCTACGGGGTCCGCTCCCACGACACCGAGACCAAGCTCAAGGAGGCGCGCGAGGACGCCGCGGCGGCGCGGGCCAAGGCCGCCACCGAGACTCAGGCGCTGACCGAGCGGCTGTCGACGCTCGAGCGGGCCGAGGAGCAGCGGCGCGGGGCGGAGAAGATCGCGCTCGAGATCATCAACCGCCTGGATGCCAGGCAGGAGAAGGAAGCCGCCGAGCTGCTCGACAAGGTGAACCTCGACAGCCTCGGGCCGCTCGCCAAAGAGGTGGCGGGCAAGAGGCTCGCCGAGTTTCGTCGCCGCATGGCCGAAGCCGCCCTGCGTGCCGGCCGGGTGATCCTGGCGCAGGGGCGGGCGGAGGCGGCGCTGCCGGACCTGCGGCGGGCGATCGCCCTGGATCCGGATCGAAAGGTGGTGCCGCAGGCGCGCTACGCGCTCGCCACCACGCTCTACAACCTGAAGCGCTTCGACGAGGCGGTGCCGCTCTTGCGCGAGGTGCTCGGCACCGAGGAGGACAAGCCCACCGCCGAGGATGCCCGCTATCAGCTGGCGACGTCGCTCGCGCGCCTGGCCGAGAGGGACGAGGCCACCAAGATCCTCAAAGAGATTGCGGCCCAGAACAGCCGCTATTCGCCGATGGCCCGGAACTACCTCACGGCCCTCGAGACCGGCGCAGATCTGCCGCCGTTCGCCGACGACCGGGTAAAGAAGGCGGCGCTCGCGGCCCCCAAGCCGCCGGTGACGCCGGCACCGACGTTGGCGCCGCCGCCGCGCCCGGCGCCCTGAGCCGCGGGGACCCGAACGTGCCGGTCTCGGCCGAAATACTCAAACCTCTCGCGATCTTCGCCGGATTCACCGAGGCGGGGTTGAATATCATGGCGCAGCTGTGCCGCGAGCGGGATCTGTCGCAGGGGCTGTCGCTCTTCCTGCCGGGCTCGCAAGGCGACGCGATGTTCATCGTGCTGTCGGGCACCGTCGAGGTGTTCGTGGCGGCCAAGACCGGCGAGAAGGCCGTGACCGGGCTCGGTCCGGGCGCGAGCTTCGGCGAGCTCGCGCTCGTGCGCCACGGCCGCCGGCGGGTGGGCACCCGCGCCAAGACCGCCTGCAAGCTCGTCGAGATCCGCCGCGCCGACTTCAACGAGGTCCTGAAGACCAAGCCGCAAGCCTGCATCAAGCTGATGCTCAACATCTTCCAGACAGTGGAGCGCCGCCTGGAGGCCGTCCAAGGCGACCTCCTGGAACGCCTCTAGCATCCATCCAGGCGAATAGATTAGACAATCTGCGACGCAACCCCCCGTCCGATAGCGCGATACTAAGGACAGAGGGAGTGAGTCATGAACATCGGTTTTGGCATGAACCCGGCAGCGTTCGCGAGGGTGGGGGGCGCACCTTCCCAAGCCCAGCTCAATCAACAGGTCGCGATGACCGGCGCCAGCTCCGCCTCCCAGGCCCAACAGGACCGGATGGAGAAGACGCAGCGGCAGACGTCGGCGAAGCTCGTCGGCAACGCGGTCGCGACCAAGAAGGTCCTCGACAAGGCCGGCGTCACCAAGCCGGGCGGCGTGAAGAAGGGCGGCTGAGCCGAAGCGCAGCCTCGAGCTCGACGCCGAGACCCCGTCGCATTGCCGTTCGCATTGCCCCTTGACAGTTCGCGTCAATCCGACCAAGCATCCCGACCCATGATTTATCGCATACTGCTCCTGGCCAGCCTCGCGGCTTTCGTCTCCTGCACCGGCGCCAACACGACCCCCCCCGGCGGCGGCAAGGGCAAGGCCGAGAACACCGACACCTTGTGCCAGAACGGCGCCGACGACGACAACGACGGCAACACCGACTGCAACGACCCTGACTGCGTGACCACCGCGACGGTCACCGTGTGCCGCGGCGGCGGCGAGAACAGCGTGGCGCTGTGCCACGACACCCAGGACAACGACAACGACGGCGCCGCCGACTGCGCGGACCCGGACTGCTTGATGCTCGGCTGCGGCGAGAACACCGACGAGTACTGCGGCGACGGCATCGACAACGACGGCGACAGCTACGTCGACTGCGGCGACTACGACTGCAAGTACGGCTGCCTCGTCACCCTCTGCCTCGATCCCACCAAGCCGGTGCCGGAGCGCACCCCCGAGGAGTGCGCCGACGGCCAGGACAACGACGGCGACGGCCACGCCGACTGCACGGACTACGGCTGTCAGGACTGCGTGCCCGCCTGTCAGGCCGGGCTCGGCGAGAACACCCTGGCGCTGTGCACCGACGGCCTCGACAACGACAGCGACACCGCGGCCGACTGCAAGGACACCGAGTGCGTGCGGCTCGCCGGGATGCCGGACTGCGCCACCAACCCGGCCACCTGCTGCGACAACAAGTCGGAGAACACCGCCGCGAACTGCGCCGACGGCATCGACAACGACAACGACCCGTACGTCGACTGCGCCGACCGCGACTGCGAGGGGCTCGCCGGCTGCATCGAGAACACCGACCTGCTGTGTAACGACGGCATCGACAACGACGGCGACACCTTCGCCGACTGCCAGGACTTCGACTGCTCGGGGCTGGCCTTCTGCGGCGAGACCGGCAGCAACCCGAGCATGGCCGACGCGCTGTGCGCCGACGGCATCGACAACGACGGCAACACCTTCACCGACTGCGCCGACTTCGCCTGCAAGTACGGCTGCGGCGTCACCGTCTGCCCGGGGCAGGAGAAGAGCGTCGCCGATTGCGGCGACGGCATCGACAACGACGCCGACAGCAAGGTCGACTGCGCCGATCGCGGCTGCAAGGACTGCGTGCCCGCGTGCCAGGCGGGCCTGGGCGAGAACACCGTGACCTTGTGCACCAACGGCCGCGACGACGACAACGATCAGGCGACCGACTGCCGCGACACCGAGTGCTTCGCGCAGGCCGGCATGCCGACCTGCGCCGCGAGCCCGACGACCTGCTGCAACGACCACTCCGAGAACACCGCCCTTGCGTGCGCCGACGGCCTCGACAACGATCGCGACCCGTACATCGACTGCGCCGACCGCGACTGCCGCGGCATCGGCCCGTGCACCGAAACCACCAACGAGCGCTGCTCCGACCTGCTCGACAACGACGGCGACGGCTTCAAGGACTGCGACGACAACGACTGCAAGACGACGCCGGCGGTCACGGTCTGCGGCGCGGTCTCCGGCGAGAACACCGACGCCGCCTGCAACGACGGCGCCGACAACGACAACGACACCAAGATCGACTGCGCCGACCCCGACTGCAGCAAGAACCCGGCGATCGAGGTCTGCCCGGCGCCGATCGCGACCACGATCAAGGCGATTCAGGATCCGAGCGACCCGGGGCACGCCGCGGTCACGATCCCGACCGGGCAGACGACGCTGCGGGTCAAGATCCAGTGCGTGACCATCGCCACCGGGCTCATCACCTACGACAGCAACAAGCACGCGTTCTACGTCCAGCAGGCGTTCCCGCCCGCCAACACTCAGTGGCAGGGCATCGAGGTGTACACCAACACCGCGACCCCGACGATCACGGTCGGCGACCGCGTCAACTTCGTCGGTTTCTACAACGAGTACTTCGACTACTCGCAGCTGGTGTTCGGCAAGATCACCCCGGCGAGCAACGGCGACTGCGCGTCGTTCCCGATCGCCGCGGTGGCGCCGACGCCGCTCATCACCCAGGACCTGTCGACCGCGACCCTCGCCGAGCCCTACGAAGGGGTGCTCGTCAGCCTCGGCCAGGTGGTGGTGACCGCCACCGGGGTGCAGTCGAAGGCCGGCGCCACGCCGCAGTACAGCGACTTCTCGGTCTTGGAGTCCTCGGCGTCGACGAGCCTGGTGCCGCTGATCGTCAGCACCCGCGCCGCGGCGAAGACCCCGGCCGTCGGCGATCAGTTCGGGTTCGTCGTCGGCCCGATCCTCTACGCCTGGAGTCAGTTCCGGATCGCGCCGCGCGTCGACGCCGACTACGGCCCGCCGAACGCCAACCCCGACGACGCCGACGGCGACGGCCTGACCGACTCCCAGGAGCTCTTGCTCGGGACCAACCCCGGGCTCGCGGACAGCGACGCCGACGGCAAGGGTGATCTGGCCGAGGTCGTCGACCCGACGCTGCCGCCCGACGCCGACTGCGACGGCCGCATCGACGCGATCGAGAGCGCCACCGCCGACGCCGACGGCGACGGCGTCATGGACGAGGTCGATCGCGACGACAGCGACGGCCCGGCCGCCGATCCCGACCACGACGCGCTCGCCAACAACGTCGACCCGAACGACGACAACGACGACTACTGCGACCCCGGGGTCGCGACGCCGATCGCCGGCACCTGCGGCTTCGTCGGCGACAACTGCCGGACCACGGTGAACAACGACCAGGCGGACGCCGACGGCGACGCGGTGGGCGACGCCTGCGATCCCGACCAGGACGACGACCAGGTCTGCAACCCCGGGATCTGCGCGCCGGTGCTCGGGCAGTGCACGACGCTTCACGACAACTGTCCGACGACGGCGAACGCCGCTCAGGCCGACAACGACGGCGACGGCGACGGCGACGCCTGTGATCCGGACGACGACAACGACGGCATCTGCGACGTCGGCGCGGTGGCGCCCGGCGTCTGCTCGGCGCCGGGAGGCGAGTTCGACAACTGCCCGCGCCTTGCGAACCCGGGGCAAGAGGACAACGACCTCGACGGCATCGGCGACGCCTGCGACGCCGACGACGACAACGACGGCGTCTGCGATCCGGGGGTCCAGGACGGCACCGACGGCTGCAGCTACTTCCTCGGCTCGGCCGACAACTGCCCGACGGTCTTCAACCCGGAGCAGCTGGACGCCAACGGCAACGGGGTGGGGGACGACTGCGAGAGCCTGGTGGCGCCCGCGCCGCTCGCCGGCGAGCTCGTGATCAACGAGGTGTTCGCCGACCCCTACCTCTCTCCCAGCGCCTACGGCGACGCCAACGGCGACGGCGGCCACGACTCCCAGAACCACGAGGACGAGTTCATCGAGATCACCAACATCTCCGGATTGACGCTGGATCTCACCGACTGCACCCTCACCGTGAAGGGCGCGGTCCGGCACCAGTGGCCCGCGGTGCTGGATCCCACCGCCAACTTCGTCGAGGACCGGCACGGCGTGGTGGTCTTCGGCGGCGGCACCCCGATCGGCTCCTTCGGCGGCGCCAAGGTCTTCGTCGCATTCCCGGCGACCAACAACGGCCTGACGCTGGCCAACGCCGGCTCGACGATCTCCCTCGACTGTCCCGGGGCGGTGGGGACGACGCAGATCGACTACATGAGCTACGGCTCGGAGGGCGACAAGAACCAGTCGCTGAACCGGGCGATCGACGGCGACAACACCCAGGGCTTCGTGCTGCACACCACGCTGCCGCCGGCGCTCGCGTTCTCCCCGGGGACCTGCGCCAACGGTGGCCTGTTCCCCGCCTGTCTGTAGGGCCGTGCCAGCCGCCGCGCGCCGCGGGGGGAGTCGTGCGAGGCGGCGGTTGCCGGTAGGCTCAGGCTGAGGTCAACCCCAGCCGCGCTCCCGGGCGATCGGGGCCAGGGCCCGCACCACGCTCTGGTGCAGCGGCCCGTTGGTCGCCAGGATCCCGTACGGCGTCTGGGTGGTCTTCTTGTTGTAGCGGAGCGGATTGCCCAGACAATCCGAAAAGGTACCGCCGGCAGCGGTGAGGATGGCGTCCGGGGCGCAGGCGTCCCACTCGTGCGTCTGGTTCGAGACCGACAAGTAGAGGTCGGCGCTGCCGGTCGCGACGCGGCTGACCTTGAGACCGACGCTGCCGAGCGGCTCTTCGTTGCTGATCCCGAGACTCGCTGCGACCTTGGTGACCGTGGCGCTGCGGTGCGAGCGGGACACCATCATCCGCGCCTGCCTCGGGTCGGCGGTGAGGGTAGGGCAGAGCGCCCGGCGCGCGCCGCCGACCTCGGCGAACGCTTCACCGCCGCCGCCGGCGAGCAGCAAGTCCTCGGTGGGTTGATACACCACGCCGCAGGCGGCGAGGCCGTCGATCGCGAGGCCAATCATCACGACGAACTGGCCGTTCTTGTCGATGAACTCGCGGGTGCCGTCCAAGGGGTCCACGCACCACAGGCGCGGCTTCTGATGCCGGGCGATCTCCGGCACGGTTTCCTCCGCCAGGATGGCGTCCTGTGGGAACTCTCTCGAAAGACCCTCAACGATGATCGCGTTCGCGCGGCGGTCGGCGTCGGTGACCGGGTCGCTCGTCCCGCCTCCTTTATAAGCGACTTCGACCCGGCCGGCGTAGACCTCGAGGATGGCGGCGCCGGCGGCGCGGGCGAGCCTTGTCGCCACGGCCAATTCCTGGGCGAAGTCGGCGCGCCGCATGTCAGTGGAGCTGCGCGAAGCGGGCGCTGGTCCCTGACGGCCAGGCGCAGTAGGAGCTGCCGGTGTTGCCGGCGAGCTGCAAGACCTCGGTGACCGCGATCTCGAACACGTGCTCGGTGATGATGGCGAGGGGGGTCAGGACCACCGCCCACAGGATGCCGCTGTAGATCGCGTAGCGGGCGTCCAGCGTGGTGATGAAGTTGGCCTCGAGCAGGCGCTGGAAGGTGGAGGCGTCGGCGTGATCCACCGCCGCCACCGGGACCATGATCCGCAGACGGTCGGTGTCGCTGTGGGCCATCACGATGAGGCGCATCGCGCCCACCGAAACCTCAAAGCGGTCCTGCACTTGGACGACGTTCTTGAAGCGGGACTCTAGGAGTGTCTGGATGTGTTCTGGGGTCATGTGGGTGTCAGGATACCGTGTGGGTGCAGGTACGCCAAAATATCGGCGCGCGGCCGTCAGCCCTACCGATGCGGCTGCGCGGTCAACCGTCACCTGCCGCCCTTCCGCGGGCTCCGAGCTGACGAGACGTGACGCGGGCGTGACGCGGGCGTTTGTTCTCCCGGCGCTTTACTGTATGGAGGGGCGAGTCGGGCGGGAGAGCGAGGTTACGATGACGGGCGGGATCAAGAACATCATCTTGGTGGCGAGCGGCAAAGGCGGCGTCGGCAAGTCGACGGTCGCGGTGAACCTGTCGCTGGCGCTGGCGGCGCGCAAGGCGCAAGTCGGGCTGCTCGACGCCGACGTCTACGGTCCGTCGATCCCGACGATGCTCGGCCACGCCGAACCGCGGCAGGCCGAGGACGGCAAGCGGCTCAAGGCCATCGCGAAGCACGGCATCGAGCTGATGTCCATCGGCTACCTGGTCGACCCCAACACCGCGATGATCTGGCGCGGCCCGATGCTGGCCTCGGCCGTCACCCAGTTCGTCACCGACGTCGAGTGGGGCGAGCTCGACTACCTGGTGATGGACCTGCCGCCCGGGACCGGCGACATCCAGCTGACGCTGGCGCAGAAGTTCAAGGTGACCGGCGCCGTCCTGGTCACGACACCCCAGGTCGTGGCGCTCTCGGACGTGATCCGCGCCAAGAGCATGTTCGACAAGGTCCGCATCCGCACCCTCGGCCTCGTCGAGAACATGAGCTACTTCATCTGCCCGACCTGTGACAGCCGCCACGAGATCTTCTCGCACGGCGGCGGCGAGAGCGCCGCGGCCGACCTCGACATCCCCTTCCTCGGCCGCATCCCCATCGAGACCGCGGTGCGCGAAGCCTCCGACACCGGTCTGCCCATCGTCTTGAAGGCGCCGGAGGCGGCGTCGGCGAAAGCGTTCTTTGCCATTGCCGACACCCTCCAGGTGGCCGTACAAAAGATCAACGCTGACGACGCTGTGCGCGAGCGGCGCCAAGGGGCGTTGAAGATCGTGTCGAACTGACGAGGCTCGCCGTAGGAACGATGCTGTGACTCTCAGACCGTTTTGCTCCTTCGCTGCGCTCGTCCTGGCGGCCGCGGCGTGCGCCCCCGCCGTCGATTGGTCCAAGGACCTGGCTCGTTTGAAGAACGTCGGCACCGACGACCCGGCAAGGCGATCGCTCGCCGACCTCGACGTCACCGGGGACCAGCGCCTCGACGCCGGTGATGCCACGGCGCTGCAGGCGCTCGCCGATCAGGCGCAGGCCGAGCTCAAGAAGCGCGGCAAGAGCACCGCGGTCGCCGCCGGGCTCTACCACGGGCCGAAGGAGAAGGCGGCGCCGGCGCTCACCGCCGCCGTGGTCAAGGACGGGGCGCTCTATCTGGGCGCGCTCGCCGACGACGATCTGACGGTCGTCGCGATCGAGGCCCGCTGGCGGGCGCTGCAGGTGCGGATGGCGGCGCTCGACGGCCCGACCGACGCCAAGCCCGAGGCGTTCGGCGGCGTGCTGCTGCCGTTGTTTCCCGCGGCGTTGCACGACAAGGTCGAGCCGGCCGACATCTGCAAGGCGGTGGAGGGCGTCCGCCTGGAGAAGCTCAAGGGCGCCGGTCTGGCGCCGGTCGCGGTGTTCGATTTCGACAGCACCGTGGTCGACGGCAACATCATGGATCCGGTCCTCGCGGTGCTGATCGAGCGCAAGCTGATCCGCGACGCGGCGAACCCCAAGCTCCAGGAGCTCTTGAGCAAGCTGTCCGGGATCGACCGGGCCGCGGTCGCGAACAACAGCGCGCTCAAGAACGCGACGCTGCTCTTGTCCTTGTGGTCGGACGCGACCCTCGCCGAGGCCGCGAAGCCGTCGGCGAAGGACATGTTCTACCTCATCGTCACGATGCTCGCCGGCGTCAGCACCGCGGAGGGCGCGGCGGCCGCGGCGGCGACGTTCACGACCGGCGCCTTGCGGTTCGCGGCCTATCGCACCCAGATCTACGACGACCACGACGGCTGCGGCATGCGCCGCGTCGTCCGGCTGTTGAACGAGCGCGGCATCGAGCCACACCTGTTGTCGGCGACCTTCGACCTGTTGGCGGTGGAGGCGGCGCGCCAGCTCGGCATCCCGACCGACCGCGCCGTCGGCAGCGTCCTCGAGGTGAAGGACGGCCACTACACCGGCGAGGTCAAAGACAGCGCCTACTACACCAAGGGCGCCATCGTCCGCCAATGGCTGGAGGCGCCGCCCCTGTTCGCGTTCGGCGACAGCGCCCGCTCGGACTTCTCGATGCTCGCCGAGGCCGCGGGGCTCGGCTTCATGATTCACGGCCGTCCGGATTTCGTGGCGCGGAGCAAAGAGGAGGCCGGCGGCCGTCTTGTCGCGGTGGAGTTCGACGGCACCGAGGCGTCGCTCTTCGCCGAGGGTCGCCCCTAGCCCATGCTGCGCGGGGCTTTGAGCGTCGCGCTCGCGGCCGGCGTCGCAGCCTTCGGCGCCGGTTGCGGCGACACCCGCTGCGGCGGCAATGATCGCCAGGAAGGCGGCGGCGCGCCGGTCCTGGAGAACTTCTTCCTGGTGCCGGAGCAGGTGCCCGGCGACCCCTGGACCATCATCCTCGGCGCCGACTTCACCGACGACGACGGCGATCTCGGCTCCGGCAAGGCCGACTTCTACCTCAACGAAGACACCCAGCCGACCGAGCAGGAGCTCACCGACGTCTTCCGCCAGAGCGGCGTCGGCCTGAGCGAGAAGAGCGGCAGCCTGTGGATGGCGCTGCGCTTCGCCAGCACGGTCCGGAGCGGCACCACCGTTCGCCTCGGGCTGCAGCTCGTCGACAAGGCGGGCCGATACAGCAACTGCTACACCCTGGACCTCGACTTCGAGGTCACCGCGGTGGCGGCGGGCGTCCCCGCTGCGGTCAAGAGTCGCCAGGCGCGCTGCGGCGCGGCGCTGAGGAATCATCGGCATGGTTGACGAGTTCAAAGACGACCTCGGGGACGACGAGCCGCGCGCCAGCGGCCTCTCGGATTCGTTGCGCAAGGCGTTCGTCTCCGGGGTCTCGGCGCTGTTCATGACCGAGGAAGGGATCCGCAGCGCGCTCTCCGAGATGCGGCTGCCGAAAGAGGCGTTGACCTACCTGGCGCAGCAGACCGACAGGACCCGCAAGGAGCTGTTTCGCGCGGTGAGCGCCGAGGTCAAAGGTTTCCTCAAGGGCGTCGACCTGTCGGGCGCGGTGCGCAAGGCCCTGATGGGGCTCAAGGTCCAGGTGCGGGCCGAGGTCCGCTTCGTCGACGCCGGCGGCCACGAGACCAAGGTCGAGACCGAGATCGCCGACGCCGCGGTGGACAAAGCGCCCCGCCCTCGACGCTCCGGACGCCGCAGCCGCGAGTGACCAGGCGCCCCGGCGTCGGTGGACGCCCCGCGTTTGTCAACTGAAATTCCAACGCCGCGAGGCGGCGGGTCGACACCACGTCGTGGTCGGGCGGCGGGCCCAACGGGTCGATGGTAACACTAGATGATGGTTCGCGGAGGTTCCTGATGAGGCGCAGTTTGTTGCTGGCGGTGTGCCTCGCGGCGCCCGGCTGTGGTGGGCTCCTCGTCGTCCCGGAGTCGGCGCTGAACGCCTGCGGTGACGGCGTCCTTGGGGCGGGCGAGGTCTGTGACGACGGCAACACCACGGACGGCGACGGCTGCGCCGCCGATTGCCGCGCCGTCGACCCGGCTTACGTCTGCGACCTCCCGGGGAGCCCCTGCACCCCGGCGCCGACGCCGGCGTGCGGCAACGGCGTCGTCGACGCCGGCGAGGGCTGTGACGATCACAACACCACCTCCGGTGACGGCTGCAGCGGCGACTGCGCGGGCGTCGAGAGCGGCTACAGCTGTCCGACGCCCGGCGCGGCGTGCGTGCCGGTGATTCCGCCGGTGTGCGGCGACGGCGCGGCGACCCCCGGCGAGGCCTGCGACGACGGCAACACCGTGGCCGGCGACGGCTGCAGCGCCGACTGCCGGCAGATCGAGACCGGGTACGTCTGTCCGATCCCCGGCTCCCGCTGCCTGGTCGCGGCGCGCTGCGGTGATCAGACCCTCGACCCTGGCGAGTCCTGCGACGACGGCAACACCGTGGCCGGCGACGGCTGCAGCGCCGACTGCAGCCGGGTGGAGCCGGGTTTCGCCTGCCCCGATCCGGGGAGCGCCTGCGTCCGCCTCGGCGTCTGCGGCAATCGCATCATCGACGTCGGCGAGACCTGCGACGACGGCAACACGGTCGGCAGCGACGGCTGCTCGGCCACCTGCCTGACGCAGGCCGGCTTCGCCTGCCCGGATCCGGGCGCCCCGTGGGTGCTGCTCGGGGTCTGCGGCAACGGACTCGTCGAGATCGGTGAGAGCTGCGACGACGACAACACCGCCCCGGGCGACGGCTGCACCGCGAGCTGCCAGATGGAGCCCGGCTACGTCTGTGACGCCGCGGGGGCGCCGTGCGTGCCGCGCGACGTGTGCGGCAACGGCCGCGTCGAGAGCGGCGAGGTCTGCGACGACGGCAACACCACTGCCGGCGACGGCTGCGCGACTGGCTGCCAGGTGGAGGGCGGTTACGTCTGCCCGATCGCGGGCGGCGCTTGCGTGCCCGTCGACGTCTGCGGCAACGGCCTCCTCGACGCTGCCGAGGGCTGTGACGACGGCAACCGCCGCAGCGACGACGGCTGCTCGGTGTCCTGTCTCTTGGAGTCGGGCTTCGTCTGCCCGGTGGAGGGCGCCCGGTGCGTGCTCGCTGACTGGTGCGGCAACGGCATCGTCGACGCGGCCGAGAGCTGCGACGACGGCAATCGCTGGAGCGGCGACGGCTGCGCCGCCGACTGCCGAAGCGTCGAGGCCGGCTTCGTCTGCCCGAGCCCGGGGACGGCGTGCGTGCCGATCGCTCGCTGCGGCAACGGCATTCACGACACGGCCGAGGCCTGCGACGACGGCAACCTCGCGAATGGTGACGGCTGCGCTGCGGACTGCCTGCAGATCGAGGTCGGCTACTCGTGTCCGGTCACGGGGGCGCCCTGCCAGCTCGAGTGCGGCAACGGCGGCCTCGATGCGCCGGAGACCTGCGACGACGGCAATCGCCAGAACCTCGACGGCTGCAGCGCGGTGTGCACCGTCGAGCCCCGCTTCACCTGTCCGACCCCCAACCAGCCGTGCGTGCCGAACTGCGGCAACGGAGCCGTCGACGCCTCCGAGCAGTGCGACAACGGCACCAACGACGGCAGCTACGGCACCTGCAACCCCAACTGTACGCTGGCGCCGCGCTGCGGTGACGGCGGCCTGCAGGGCGGCTTCGAAGCCTGCGATCTGGGCGCGATCGCCAACAGCGGCGACTACGGCGGCTGCAACGACGACTGCACGCTCGCGCCCCGCTGCGGCGACGCGGTCGTCGATGCCGGCTACGAGGCCTGCGATCTAGGGACGGCGCTGAACGTCGCCGGCTACGGCGAGACCGGCTGCAGCCCGACCTGCGCCCTCAACCCGCACTGCGGCGATGCCCAGCTGGACGCCGGCTACGAAGAGTGCGATCTCGGCACCGCGGCCAACACCGGCGCCTACGGCGGCTGCAACGCCGACTGCACGATGGCGCCGCGCTGCGGTGACGGCACCCTCGACAGCCCCGATGAGACGTGCGACCTCGGCAGCGCCGCGAACACCGGCGCCTACGGCACCTGCAAGGCGGACTGCACGCTGCCGGCGCGCTGTGGCGACGGGGTGGTCGCCGCGAGCTTCGAGCAGTGCGACGACGGCACCAACGACGGCAGCTACGGTACCTGCACCGCGTTGTGTCGCCGCGCCCCCTACTGCGGCGACGCTCAGATCGACCTGCCGTTGGAGGCGTGCGACAACGGCATGAACGACGGCAGCTACGGCACCTGCATGCCGGACTGCGGGCTCGCGCCGCGGTGCGGCGATGGTCAGCCCGACAGCCCCTACGAATCCTGCGACGACGGCACCAACGACGGCAGCTACGGCACCTGCCGGCCGACCTGTCGCCTGGCGCCGTTCTGCGGCGATCGCCGGGTCACGGCGCCGCAGGAGAGCTGCGACGACGGCGGCACGGTCGCAGCCGACGGCTGCGACGCGCTGTGCGCGATCGAGGGTGGCTACAGCTGCCCGACCGCCGGCCAGCCCTGCGTGCTCAACTGCGGCAACGGCCGCTTCGATCCGGGCGAGCAGTGTGACGACGCCAACGCCACTGCCGCCGACGGCTGCGACGGCGGCTGTCAGCTCGAGAGCGGCTACCGCTGCCCGCTGTTGGGCCAGCCCTGCCAGCTGCTGTGCGGCGACGGCGTCGTCGACGCCGGCGAGAGCTGCGACGACGGCAACCACGACGACGGCGACGGCTGCGCTGCCGGCTGTAACGCGGTCGAGGGCGGCTACGAGTGTCCGGCGGAGGGCGGGGCGTGCAACCTGATCTGCGGCAACGGCCGGCTGGACGGCACCGAGGAGTGCGACAACGGCACGGCGAGCAACACCGGGGACTACGGTGGCTGCACCGCGGCCTGCACCCGCGCCGCGCACTGCGGCGACACCTTCATCGACGTGCCCTTCGAGCAGTGCGACGACGGCGTCAACGACGGCTCGTATGGCAGCTGTCGCGCCAACTGCACCCTGGCGCCGTTCTGCAGCGATGGCCGGCTGAACCCGCCCGACGAGAGCTGCGACGACGGCAACAGCGCCGCGCTCGACGGCTGCGACGCCACCTGCCACGCCGAGCCCGGCTTCACCTGTCGTACCGCCGGCGCGCCCTGCCTGCGGAACTGCGGCAACGGCCGCTTGGACGCGCTGGAGACCTGCGACGACGGCGGTCGGTGCCTGAACGGTGATGGTTGCTCGGTCGGCGGCGCCCCGTGTGCCGACGGCACCCCCTGCGCGGCAGGCGGGGGCGACGGTTGCAGCGCCGCCTGTCAGACCGAGCCCGGCTTCGACTGCCCGGTCGCCGGTCTGCCGTGCTACCGGCTGTGCGGCAACGGTGTGGTCGACGGCGGCGAGGTCTGTGACGACGGCAACCGCGACGCCGGCGACGGCTGCGACGCCGCTTGTGCCGCGGTCGAAGGCGGCTACGAGTGTCCGGCGCTCGGCGGTGCCTGCAACCTGATCTGCGGCAACGGCCGTCTCGACGGCAGCGAAGAGTGCGACAACGGCGCCGCGAGCAACACCGGCGGTTACGGCGGCTGTAGCGCGACCTGCACCCTGGCCGAGCATTGTGGTGACCAGCAAATCGACGTGCCGTTCGAGGTGTGTGACGACGGCCTCAACGACGGCTCGTACGGCACCTGTCGGGCCAATTGCACCCTGGCGCCGTTCTGCAGCGACCGCGTCCGCACCGCGCCCTTCGAGACCTGCGATGACGGCAACCTGGTGGCGAGCGACGGCTGCGACGGCGGCTGCGCGCTCGAGCCCGGCTACACCTGCCGCACGCCCGGCGCCCCGTGCTTGCTCAACTGCGGCAACGGTCGCCTGGACGCCGCCGAGACCTGTGACGACGGCGGTCGCTGCAGCGACGCCGCCGCCTGCACCATCGGTGGCGCCAGCTGCGCCGACGGCAGCGTTTGCGCGGCGCGGGCCGGCGACGGCTGCGGCGTCAGTTGCTTGATCGAGGCCGGCTTCGAGTGTCCGATGGTCGGTCAGCCCTGCCGGCCGTTGTGCGGCAACGGCAACCTGGACGCGGCGGCCGGCGAGAGCTGCGACGACGGCAACATCGTCTCCGGTGACGGCTGCGCCGGCGACTGCGCGGGGATCGAGCTCGGCTACGAGTGCCCGGTCCCGGGCCTCGGCTGCGACCAGATCTGCGGCAACGGCCGCCTCGACGGGGCCGAGCAGTGCGACCTCGGGAGCGCCGGCAACACCGGGGTGTACGGCGGCTGCCGCGACACCTGCACCCTGGCGCCGCGCTGCGGCGACGCCACCGTCGACGCGGCCTACGAGCAGTGCGACAACGGCACCAACAACGGCACCTACGGCACCTGCAACCCCGACTGCAGCCGCGCGCCGCGCTGCGGCGACGGTGTCGTGAATCGCCCGACCGAGCAGTGCGACGACGCCGGCACCGGTGGTGGCGACGGCTGTGCCGCCGACTGCAGGTCGGTGGAGGACGGCTACTCGTGTCCGACCGCCGGGGCCGCGTGCATCCTGAACTGCGGCAACGCCCGCCTCGATCCCGGCGAGCTCTGCGACGACGGCGGCCGCTGCACCGACGGCAGCGGCTGCACCACGACCGGCCTCGACTGCGCGGACGGTAGCGTCTGCACCGCGGTCGACGCCGACGGCTGCGCGGCGATCTGTCTGGTGGAGAACGGCTACAGCTGCCCGACGGTGGGGGCGCCGTGTCAGCTCACCTGCAGCAACGGCGTGCTGAACGCCGGCGAGACTTGCGACGACGGCGGCCGGTGCGACGACGGCACGACGTTCTGCACTGCGGACGCGACCTGCGTCGCGATCGACCCCGCCTTCACCTGCACCCCGCGGTCCAACGACGGCTGTCGGGCCGACTGCGGGCTCGTCGAGGCGACCTTCGAGTGCCCGGTGGTGGGTGCGCCGTGTACGACGATCTGCGGCAACCTCCGCATCGACCCGCCGGAGACCTGCGACAACGGCGGCGCCAACCAGGACAACCAGTACGACGGCTGCAACACCGACTGCACGCTGGGTCCGCGTTGCGGCGACGGCGCCCCGAACCCCGGCTACGAGGAGTGCGATCTGGGCACCGCCGCCAACACCGGCGCCTACGCCGGTTGCCGCTCGGACTGCACCTGGAGCCTGCACTGCGGCGACGGCCTGAAGCTGACGGGCGAGAGCTGCGAGGACGGCGGCAAGTGCAGCCACGACAGTACGATCGCGTGCAGCGCCGACGCCGCTTGCCAGGCTCTGGCGCCCGCGGACTCGACGCGGCGCTGCGTGGGCAAGAGCGGCACCTGCAGCCTGAACCCGGCGCGCGGCTGCGACGTCGACGCCGACTGCAGCGCGTTCGCGCAAGGCACCTGTCAGGTGGACGGCTGCACCAAGGACTGCACCGTGGCCGCCGGCTACGTCTGTCGCGGCCTGAACCAACCCTGCGAGCTCCTCAGCAGCTGCGGCAACGGCGTCCTCGACGGCACCGAGGCCTGCGACGACGGCGGCCTGTGCGACGACAACGTCACCCGCTGCAGCGACGACGCGTTCTGCCGGCTCGCCAACGTCGCCTGGACCTGCACGCCGCGCTCGAGCGACGGTTGCGACGCCACCTGTTCGACGGTCGAGCCCGGCTGGACCTGCCCGATCGCAAGGCAGCGCTGCACCTCGAAGGCCTGCGGCGACGGCTTCCGGGCGGGGGTCGAAGAGTGTGACGACGGCAACAGCGCGGCGACCGACGGTTGCAGCCCGCTGTGCCTGCTCGAGGCCGGCAACACCTGCACCCCGGCCGCGGCCAACGGCGTGTGCGAGAAGGACGAGTGCACCACCTACGCGACCGACTGCGGCGCGCAGTGTAACGGCGCGTGCGGCAACGGCGCCTGCGGTCTTGGCGAGCTCTGCGGCAGCTGCGCCTCGGACTGCGGGCCGTGCAGCCCCTGCCACGCCACGGCCTGCGGCAACGGCATCCTCGAAGGCAAAGAGGAGTGCGACGACCGCAACGCCGCCGCCGGCGACGGCTGCGGCACGACCTGCGCGCTCGAGGCGGGCTATGTCTGCCCCGGTCTGCCCGACGTGTTGTGCGGCGCGAGCGGCAGCGCCGGCTGCCGGTGCACCGCGCTGGCGCCGATCTGCGGCGACGGCATCCGCCAGAGCGCCGAGCCGTGCGACGACGGCCGGCACTGCGGTGACGTGGCGCACACCCGCTGCGCCGCCGACGCGCAGTGCGAGAGCCTCCTCGACACTTGCGCCTCACGCTGCGGCAACGGCGTCTGCGAGCTCGACGAGTGCACGAGCTGCATCGCCGACTGCTCCGCGTCCTGCACCTTCCAGGCGGGCACCGGCCTGTGCGGCAACGGCGCCAACGACACCGGCGAGACCGCGACCAACTGCCCCTCGGATCGCGGCTCCAAGCACTGCGGCGACAAGGACTTCACCGCCTGCACCCTGGACTCCCAGTGCAGCGCCATCGTCCAGGCCAACTACCCGTGCGTGGCGCGCGCCGGCGACGGTTGCGGCCCGACCTGCAGGGTCGAGCCGATGTTCGAGTGTTTCCCGAGCGGCACCGGCAGCTACTGCCGGCCGACTTGCGGCGACGGCAAGACGCTGGTCGCGGTCGGCGAGCAGTGCGACGACGGCAACAAGGTCTCCGGCGACGGCTGCTCGTCGGCGTGCACCGTGGAGCCGGGTTGGGATTGCACCGACTTCACCAACCCGCGCTTCATCGACATCCCGCTGACGGTGCGCGACTTCCGCGGCCGCACCGAGCGGAGTCGGACGTCGGGCAACGGCTACCTGGTGTCGGAGCGCCGCTGCTACGACAACTCCACCACCTGCAACGCGGACGCGAACTGCACCGGCCAGACCCGGTTGTGCCCCGACATGACGACCACCTGCACCAACGACGCGGCCTGCGCCGGGACCGGTCCAGGGACGTGCGGCGACGGCGCCGCTTGCACGACCGACAATGACTGCTTCGGCAAGGCGGTGGGGCGGTTCTGCGGCGACATGACGACCGCCTGCACCCAGGACGCCGACTGCACCTCCGGACAGCGCGAGTGTGCCGACGGGCTCAACTGCTCGACCAACCCCGCCGGCCAATGCACCGGCCACGGCGGTGACCAGCAGTGCCGGCGCCGGTGCCTGGAGCGCTGCGTCACCCGCTGCGACAGCGCCCGCTGCTTCTATTACGGCCACCCCGACTTCGAGCAGACCGGGATCTGCGGCAACTACACCGGGCTGGTGCAGCCACGGACCGCCGCCGACAGCACGCCGACCTACGCGCCGTTCCGCTGCACCGTCACCAACACCGCGTGCGCGGTGAACGCCGACTGCACCCCGAACACCTGCAGCGGCCCGACGGCGTGCATCGCCAGCGCCACCAGCTTTGCCCCCTGGTATCACGACACCGCCGGCGTCAACCAAACGGTGCAGCGGACGATCCACGTCCGGCAGCGCGTCGATCTCGACGCCTCCGGCCGAACCTACCGCTACGACTCCGCGGACTTCTCGCAGGGCAACGACGGTGGCTTCTTCGTGCTCAACCGTTGCGCCGACGGCTACATCTGCGTCCAGAACTCGGACTGCGCCCTGACCCACGACGCCGCGCTCTGCATCGCGAGCCGCTGCGCCGACAACTTCGTCTGCGCTCAGAACTCCGACTGCCGGACCCACGGGGGGGCGGGCAGCTGCGTCGGCGGCCGATGCCTCGACGGCTTCCTCTGCACCCAGAACTCCGATTGCGCGACCGCGCACGGCGGCAACTGCGTCGCCGACGGCTTCGGCAACACCCGCGGCCGGACGCGGGACTTCCATTTCACCAGCGAGTTCCACACCTACTTCCAGTACCGCGGCGGCGAGACCCTGAGCTTCACCGGCGACGACGACGTCTGGGTGTACATCAACGGGGTGCTGGCGGTCGACATCGGTGGGGTGCACGGGCCCGCGGGCGGGTCGGTGACGCTGTCGAGCGCCGTCGATCCGACCCTGAAGATCATCACCGACAACCGCTTCGGCATCTACGAGAAGGGGTTGTACGCCATCGACTTCTTCAACGCCGAACGGCACACGACGCAGTCCAACTACATGCTGACCTTGGCCGGCTTCCTCAACACCGGCACCGCCACCTGCACCGGCCACTGCGGCAACGGCATCGTCCAAGGCACCGAGCAGTGCGACGACGCCGGCCGGTGCACCGACAACGCGACCTGCAGCGTGGACGCGGCGACCGCCGACTGCGGCGCGGCGCTGCCGTGTACGGCGCGCAGCGGTGACGGCTGCAGCGCCACGTGCACGATCGAAACGGTGTGCGGCGACGGCCTCGTCACCTGGCCCGAGCAGTGCGATCCGCCGGGCGCCAACTGCAGCGCCACCTGCCAGCTCCTCAACTGCGGCGACGGCGTGGTCCAGGCGCCGGAGACCTGCGACCTGGGTGGCACCTGCGACGACGACGTCACGGCCTGCCTGGTGCCGACGGAGGCGACCGACTGCGCCGCGACGCCGTTGCACCAATGCACGGTCAGGAACACCGCCACCTGCAACAGCGCCTGCCGGGCGCCGGCTTGCGGCAACCACATCGTCGATCTCGGCGAGCAATGCGACCTCGGGGTCAGCAACAGCAACACCGGCCTGTGCACGACCGGCTGTCAGAGCGCCCGCTGCGGCGACGGCTACACCCAGGGCGCGCTCGGCGAGGTCTGCGACAGCGGCGCGGCGAACGGCAGCTACGGCGCCGCCGGCAACTGCGCGGTCGATTGCCGAGGTCTGGGGCCGCGCTGCGGCGACGGCGCCCTGAACGGCCCCGAGGTCTGCGACGACGGCATCAACGACGGCGCCTACGGCACCTGCATGCCGGGTTGTCTCGCCCGCGCCAACGTCTGTGGTGACGCGGTGCGCGATCCGAGCTACGAGGACTGCGACTTCGGCGTCGCCGGCAACACCGGCCTGCCGCCGAACCGCTGCGCCGCCAACTGCACCAGCACCGCGACCTGCGGCGACGGTTTCGTCGACCCGGCGCTGGGCGAGCAGTGCGACCTAGGGACCGCGGCCAACACCGGTCTGTACGACACCTGCAACGCCAACTGCACCTATCCGACCCGCTGCGGCGATCAGATCGTCCAGGTCGGCAACGGCGAGCAGTGCGACCTCGGGACCGCGGGCAACACCGGCCTGTACGACACCTGCAACGCCGACTGCACCTACCCGGCGCGCTGCGGCGACGGGCTCCCGGATCCGGGCGAGGCGTGCGACAACGGCACCAACAACGGCAACTACGGCACCTGCAACCCCAACTGCAGCCTCGCGGCCCGTTGCGGCGACGCCTACATCGACACCCCGTTCGAGCTGTGTGACGACGGCGCCAACGACGACTCCTATGGCGGCTGCTCGCCGACCTGTGGCCTCGGGCCGCGCTGCGGCGACGGCGTCGTGCAGGGCGGGGACGGTGAGACCTGCGACGACGGCAAGAACGACGGCACCTACGGCTCGTGCCTGATCGACTGCAGCGGCAACGCGCCTGCCTGCGGCGACGGTACGGTCCAGGCGGCCTTCGGTGAGCAGTGTGACGGCACCGCCGGCTGCCTCGGCGACTGCCGCCTGCCGGTGAGCTGCGGTGACGGCATCGTCAACCCCTTCGCCGGCGAGCAGTGCGACCTCGGCCCCGGTAACAACACCGGCAGCTACGGCGGCTGCAACGCCAACTGCACCCTGGCGCCGCGCTGCGGCGACCAAGTCGTGCAGATCGCGGCCGGCGAGCAGTGCGATCTGGGCACCGCGGCGAACACCGGCCTCTACAACACCTGCAAGGCCGATTGCCGGTTCCCGCCGCGCTGCGGCGACGCTCTGCTGCAGGGCGGCGAGGGCGAGCTCTGCGACGACGGCGTCAACAACGGCGGCTACGGCTCCTGCAGCCTCGATTGCCGCGCCTACGCCGAGCGTTGCGGCGACGCCGTGCTGCAGCCGCTCTATGAGGTGTGCGACCTCGGCACCGCCCTCAACACCGGCGCCTACGGCGGCTGCAACAGCGACTGCACCTCGGGAGGGGTCTGCGGCGACGGCGGCGTGCAGGCGCCGCCGGAGCAGTGCGACGACGGCGCCAACACCGGCGCCTACAACACCTGCGAGGCGGACTGCAGCTACCCGGAGCGCTGCGGCGACAACGTCGTCCAGGCGGTCTTCGGCGAGCAGTGCGACGACGGCGTCAACAACGGCGTCGGTTGCCTCTCCGACTGTAAGCTGCCGGCGGTGTGCGGCGACGGCATCGTCAACGCCTTCGTCGGCGAGCAGTGCGACCTCGGGCCGGGCAACAACACCGGCGGCTACGGCGGCTGCAACCCGAACTGCACCTCGGCGCCGGCCTGCGGCGACCAGCGGGTGCAGCCGACCTATGGCGAGCAGTGCGATCTGGGAACGGCGTTGAACACCGGCGCCTACAACGCCTGCAAGGCCGACTGTCGCTTCCCCGCGCGCTGCGGCGACGGCGTCGTTCAGGCGGGCTACAACGAGGTCTGCGACGACGGCGTCAACAACGGCGGCTACGGCTCCTGCAGCACCGATTGTCGGGCGGCGGCGCCGCGCTGCGGCGACGGCGCGCTCCAACCGCTCTACGAGCAGTGCGATCTGGGCCCGGGTCAGAACACCGGCGCCTACGGTGGCTGCAACCCGGATTGCAGCCGCGCCGACTTCTGCGGCGACGGCGTCGCCAACAGCGGCGAGGAGTGCGACGACGGCGTCAACAACGGCGGCTACAACACCTGCAGCGCCGCTTGCACCTTCCCGCCACGTTGCGGCGACCTCTTCATCGACATCGCCTTCGGCGAGGAGTGCGACGACGGCGTCAACGACGGCACCGCGTGCATGCCCGACTGCTCGTTGCCCACCGTCTGCGGCGACGGCGTCGTCAACCCGTACGTCGGTGAGCAGTGCGACCTCGGCCCCGGCAACAACACCGGCGCCTACGGCGGCTGTAACGGCACCTGCACGCTGGCGCCCTGGTGCGGCGACGGCGTCACCACCGCGCCCTTCGAGCAGTGTGACCGCGGCGCCGGCCGCAACACCGGCGGCTACGGCGGCTGCGAGAGTGACTGTCAGCTCGGGCCGCGCTGCGGCGACAGCGCGGTGCAGCCGGCGAACGGCGAGCAGTGTGACGACGGGCGTAACAACGGCGCCTACGGCACCTGCAACCCCGACTGCAGCCGGACCGCGTTCTGCGGCGACGCCAACACCGACGCACCCTACGAGCAGTGCGACCTCGGCACCGGCAACAACACCGGGGCGTACGACGGCTGCAAGCCGGACTGCACGCTGCCCGCGATCTGCGGTGACGGCGTGGTCCAGAGCGTCTTCGGCGAGACCTGCGACGACGGCGTCAACGACGGCAGCTACGGCGGCTGCACCGCGACCTGTGAGCACGCCGCCTATTGCGGTGACGGGAACCTGGACCTCGCGGACGGCGAGGCCTGCGACGACGGGGTCAACAACGGCGCCTACGGCACCTGCACCTCGAGCTGCCGCCGCGCCGCCTACTGCGGCGACGGCATCGTCCAGACCTCGGCCGGGGGTGAGCAGTGTGACGGCGCGTCGCTCGGCGGCCGGACCTGCACCGACCTGAACGGCAACGGCATCCACAACGAGCCCGGGGACTTCGCCGGCGGCACGCTCGGCTGCGAGGTCGCGACCTGCAGGCTCGACACCTCGGGCTGCTATCGCTGCGGTGACGGCACGAAGAACGGCGTCGAGGCCTGCGACGGCGTCGGCCCGTGTGGCGTCAGCGCCGACTGCGGCTCGGCCACCTGCGGCAGCCTGGGCTTTCCGTCGGTCACCGGACTCGGCTGCAAGGCCGACTGCAGCTTCGACCTCTCGGGCTGCAACGTCGCGAGCTGCGGCAACGGCGCCTTGGACGCCGGCGAGCTGTGTGACGGCACCGCGCTCGGGGGTCGCACCTGCCAGAACATCGGCCAGGGGTTCACGAGCGGCACCATCGGCTGCAACACCGACTGCACCCTCGACGTGTCGCAGTGCGAGTACTGCGGCGACGGCAAGAAGAACGGCGCCGAGCTCTGCGATGGCCAGGATCTGGCGGGCGCCGATTGCGCGTCCCGCGGCTTTGGCGCCGGCGGCCGGCTGGTCTGCAAGCCGACCTGCGACGGCTTCGACACCTCGGGTTGCTACGAGTGCTCGTTGTGCTCCCAGTGCCCGAGCCAATCGTGCGTCGACCACCGCTGCGGTGACTGCGTCCGGGACAGCGACTGCTGCGCGCCCCTCGTCTGCTTCGGCGGCGAGTGCACGATCTTCTGAGGTCGAGGCTCCGGCGGCGGGCCGGCCCAAGAAGGGCAGGGCGAGGGCGAGGCGGCGCGGTGAATTCGGCGTCGTTGACTCACGTCGGTATCACGAGCTATGGGGCACTCCATGAACAAGCGCGCGATTCTCACGTTGGCCTTGATCCTCGGTGTCGCACTCCCGCACGCCGCCTGCCGCCGCGGCAAAGTGATGGCGGCGCCGCCCACCGCCGGCAACGGCGTGCGCATCGAGCTCCTGACCGCGCGCAACAAGGGCGCCACCGTCGAGGTGGCGTTGATGGTCTACAACGACCTGGGTCAGGACGTCCTCGTGAACCGCAATCAAATCGCGGCGGTCGGGGCTGACGGCGTCGACCACTACCGCAGCGGCAAGGGTGAGATGGTGCGGATCTCGCCGCGCGCCAAGCAGAAGGTGAGCTTCGGCACCAACGGCCCGGGCTTCGTGAACGCTCCCGGGTTCTACGTGCGCTTCGACGGCGTCTACTCCGGCGGAATGCGCGTCGACATC
The DNA here is from genome assembly GCA_016218825.1 of Deltaproteobacteria bacterium. Lineage (GTDB taxonomy): Bacteria > Myxococcota > XYA12-FULL-58-9 > XYA12-FULL-58-9 > XYA12-FULL-58-9 > JACRCV01. Next base: position 58,166 of record JACRCV010000056.1, on the reverse strand, counting down.
CAGCCGATGGCGGTCGGTCAGCCGAAGACCGGACCGGGCAACGTCAACACCACGTTCGCCGCACCTCCGGGCTCGACGGTCGCGGCGACGGGCATGGGCAGCTACTCGCAGCCGGCGGCGCCCGGGTCGTCGTCGGTGCAGCAGTACCAGGGCCCGCGGCGCAAGCTGAAGAGCCCGGGCACCAAGTGCGCCGCCATTCCGATGAAGGTGAAGTCCAAGGAGGTGCCGGACGAGGTGGCGCTGATCATGGACGAGGTCTTCCTGACCGAGCTGCAGAACGCCGGCTTCGAGGCGATCGGACCCGACGACATCAACTCGATGATCGGCTTCGAGAAGGTCAAAGAGGCGGTGGGCTGCGACGACGCCACCTGCGTCGCCGAGCTCGGCAACGCCCTCGGGGTCGACTACCTCGCGGCGGGCAACGTCGCCAAGCTCGAGGGCTCGATGGTCCTGACGTTGAAGCTCTTCGATGTCCGCCAGACCAAGGTCCTGGCGCGCGCCAACAAGATCGCCGACGGCGGGCCGTCGACGCTGCCGCGCCTCATCGGCGAGGCGGTGCAAGAGCTCGTCGAGCGCTCCGGGCTGTAGCCCCGGGGTCGAGACCGTCGACGCCGACGTCTGCCTCCCTCCGCCATGGATCTGCTCGCGCGTCTGATCGCGAACCGCGCCGCCGCGGTGTGGATCGTCGTAGTCACCGTCGGCCTGGGCGTCGCGTCGGCGTTCCAGGCCACCCGTCTGCAGCAGTCCGACGACCTGCTGGAGTTCTTGCCGCGCGGCAACCTCGCGGTCGCCAAGTTCACCGAGCTCTCCCGCCGCTTCGGCACCACGGAGATCGCGCTCGTCGGCATCGAGACCGATGACCCGTTCGCGGCCTCGTTCCTGAAGCGGCTGCAGCAGGCGACCGAGGAGCTCAAGGGCCTCGGGTCTCTCAACCACGTCTTGTCGCTCGCCAACACCGGCGACTTCACCCCGGACCCCGGCCGCGGCGGCGTCGTCACCACCGCCCTCGTCGACCGGCTGCCGGCCAACGCCGTCGACGAACAGGCGCTCCGGACCAAGGTGATGAGCCGCGACCAGGTGGTCGGCAACCTGGTGGCCGCCGACGGTCGCGCGGTCGCGATCGTCGCGATGCTCGCGGCCGGCGCGCCGCTCAGGGCGGTGGCGGCGCAGATCCAGGCGGTGGTGACCAAGGCCTTTCCGACCGAGACCCTCTACTGGGCCGGCGATCCGTTCGTGTCGACCTACGTCTTCAACACCACCCAGCACGACCTGTTGCTGCTCACGCCGTGGGCGGTGCTCGCGGTGATCCTGATCTTGATGGTGACGTTCCGGGACCCGGTGGGGATCTCGATCGTCCTCGTCGCCACCACCCTCAGCATCGCGATGACCTTGGGGTTGATGGCCGCTCTCGGCGTCCGGTTCAACATCGTGCTCGCGGGGATGCCGGTGGTGCTGTTCGCGATCGGCAGCGCCTACGGGGTGCACCTGCTGGCGCGCTATTACGCCCTGAACGAGCGCCTGGAGCCGACGACGTCACTGACCCAGGCCATCCACCAGACCGGGCCGGTCATCATCGGCTCGGGGCTCACCACCGTCGTCAGCCTCGCCTCCTACCTGGGGATGGACGTGCACCCGCTCCGGATCTTCGGCCTGTTCGCCGGCGTCGGCATCTTCCTGGCGATGGGCCTGTCGTTGACCTTCGTGCCGGCGCTGGCGTCGCTGTTGAAGGTTCACCACCACCCCTCGAGCTCCACCGCGGTGGCGGCGGCGATCGGGCGACTGACCCGGGGCGCGGCACGGCATCGGCTCGGGCTCGGCGCCGCCTTGGCGCTCGTCGCCGTTCTCGGGGCGGCGGCCTCGACCCGCCTGGATTCGAGCGTCGACGCCGGCGCGTTCTTCAACGCCGGCAGTCCGCCCGCCCTGGCCGAGGCGTTCATGCGCGCCCACTTCGGCGGTAGCCAGTTCGCCTTCATCGAGATCTCCGGCGACATGCGCGAGCCCGCGAACCTCCGGCTGGTGCGGCGCATCGCCGACCGGGCGGCCCTCGAGCCCGGGGTCACCGGGGTCAGCCACATCGGCCAAGCGGTCGCGACTGCGAACGCGGTGTTGGCCGGACAGGCGCGGATCCCCGAGACCGCGGCCCAGGTGAGCGTGCTCTATTCATTCATGGGCGACCCGGTGCTCGACCAGTTCGTCACCCGCGACCACGCGCACAGCCTGATCCACATCCGGCTGGCCTCGGATCGGGCGGCCGAGGTCGCGCCGGTCCTCGCGCGCCTCGACGCGATCGCCAGCGAAGCGGGGGCGACAGGGGCCGGGTCGAATCCGGCCGGTGACGTCGCCTGGAGGGTGTTGGCGTTGGCGCACCAACACCACTTGACGGTGAGCGCGAGCCCGGAGCGGCTGCAAGCGCTGATCGACCACGGCACGCCGCGGCCGGACGTGGCGGTGGTCGAAGCCGAGCTCCGCCGTTTCCTCGGCTCGGAGGAGAACGCGGTCGTGCTGCCGGACGCCGAGGCCGCCCGGGTGGCCTCGGCCCTGGTGACGCTCGGCGACCGAACGGCCGTTGCCGAGCTCACGACGACGGTGGCGGCGAGCCTCTCTCCGACCCGGCCGCCGAGCGACGCCGAGGATCTGGCGCTCTCGGTTTCGACCCCGCTGCGTGAAACCTGGGCGGTGGCGCGGGCCGCCTGGCGCCGGGACCAGCTGGTGTCGACGCTCGGGCTGGCCGCGCCCGCTACCGACGCTGTCGGGCGCTTCGCCGCCGACGTCACCCAGGCGATGCTGGATCTCGAAGACGGCGCCACGGCGGCAGGCGGCGCCGCGCCGGTGGCGATCGCGGTCAACGGGCTGCCGGTGATGCACCGCGGCTTGTCGCAGAGCGTCAGCCGCAATCAGATCGTCAGCTTGATCGCGTCGGCGGCGCTGGTCTTGCTGATCATGGCGGCCCTGTTCCGCTCGCTGTGGGTCGGGCTGCTGGCGCTGACGCCGACGGTGCTGACGCTGTTGTGTGTCTACGGCGCCATGGGGGTCTTCGGCATCCGCCTCGACGTCGGGACCTCGATGCTGGCGAGCCTGGTGATCGGCGCCGGGGTCGACTACGCCATCCACCTGCTCGCGAGCTGGCGCGCCCCGCCCGGCGGCAGCGCTGCCGACGCCGCGCACGACGCCGGCTGCGCGGCCGGACCCGGGGTCTGGACCAACGCGGTGATGGTGGCGGCCGGCTTCTCGGTCTTGACTCTCGGCGACGCCAAGCCGCTGCAGAACATCGGCGGGCTGACCGCGGCCTCGATGTTGTTGGCCGCGCTCGCGACCTTCTTGGCGGTGCCGGCGCTCGCTGGTCGCCGGCGTTACGAAATCCTGGGGGCGACCCGGGCGACGGCGGCCGACAGCGCCGCGGCCGTCGTGCTCGATCCGCGAACCACCGCCGCGCACAAGCCTGCGCCACGGAAATAGGAGGCCTCGGTGATCAGGTCCAAGGACGTCTTTCGCGCCACGCTCTTTGCCTGCGGCGGGCTGTTGCTGTCGCCGCCGGTCGTTGCTGCGACGAGCGCCGACGAGGAGCTCGCCGCCGTCGACGCCACCATCGGCGGCATGAGCGACCAGACCGTGGTGATGGAGATGGTCACCAACGAGCCGGGCAAGGCCGAGCGGCGGCTGACCTTCGAGGCCACGGTGAAGGGCACCGCATGGCGGCGGGTGGAGTTCCTGGCGCCGGCCGACGTCAAGGGCACCCGGGTCTTGGTGCTGGGCGTCGACCAGATGTACATCTACCTGCCCGCCTACCGGAAGGTCCGGCGGATCGCCACCCACGTGAAGGAGCAGGGCTTCATGGGCTCGGCTTGGGACCACGACGAGATCGCGCTCGCGGTGTTCGGCAAGGTGTTTCGTGCCACGGCGGTGGCCGACCACGGCGCCACCCTGACCTTGACGCTCGAGCGCAAGGCCGATCAAGCGTTTCTCTATCCGCGGCTCGAGGTGGACGTGCGCAAGGATCTGCACCAACCGATCGAGATCCGCTACTTCAATGACGCCGGGGTCAACGCCAAGACCGAGACCCGCTCCGACTTCACCTGCCAGGGCAAGCTCTGCACCCCGAGGGCCGTGGAGATGGTGGACCACAGCCGCGGCGAGCTCAAGTCGCGCATGCTGCTCAAGGACTGGCAGGTGAACCGCGGGGTCCCCGATTCGCTGTTCACCGTGCGGGCGCTGCAGCGGGGCGGGTGAGGTGCCGTGATGTACATCGATTGGCGCGCCGCGGTGACCTTGGCCGGGGTGCTGACAGCGGCGGCCCCGGCGGCGGCGCAGGAGGCCGCGGCCGCGGCGGACGCCGAGGCCGCCACCGATCCACGGCTCGCGGCGCCGACCCAGTTCGTGCCGCTACGCTCGCCACCGGGGCAAGATGATCGCGACGAGGCGGACGAATCGCCGCGCGGCCCCGAGAGCCCGGGGCGGGGGAAGCTCGACCTCGGCGGCGCGGTGCAGAGCGAGACCCACTATCGGACGCGCGCCAAGACCAGCGGGGCGTTCTACAACCGCGCCGAGCTCGCGAAGGGGTTCTGCCGCAACGAGAACAAGCTCAACCTCAAGCTGCACGCCGGCTCCGGCAGCGCCACCTTCGTCGGTGACGTCGACTTCGACTGGCTCGGGATCGCCGGGTCGCAAAGCGACCTGGCGGCGTTGTCGCGCTATCAAGAGGTCGCGCCCTACCGGCTGCAGGCGCACGCGCTCTACCTCGAGGTCACCGATCTGCTGCTCCCGGACCTCGATCTGCGCGTCGGGCAACAGGTGGTTCAATGGGGCGTCGGCGACCAGTTCAACCCGACCAACAACGTCAACGCCAACGACCTCGAGAACGTGCTGTTCTTCGGTCGCCAGGTGGCGAACGAGATCGTGCGGCTCGACTACGGGGCCGGCTCCTGGTCCTTCTCCGGCGTGTTGGTGCCGGTGTTCAAGCCCGCGGTGTTGCCGGCCTCGGCAGCGCTCGGGATCACCGCGGTCGATCGACTGCCTTTCGTCGCCGACGAGCTGCGCTGGCGCCTCGCGGCAGAACGTGAGCTCGCCGCCCGCGCCGGTTACCCGACGGTGGTCCGGAGCGCGGTCTTTCAGCTGCCGGCGACCACGCCCGCCAACATGCCGTGGGCGGTGCGCGTCGGTGGCAGCCTCTTTGGGCAGGATCTGGCGCTGTCGTACTACCGCGGCCGCAGCGACGTCCCGCTGCCGGCCGAGAGCCGGATCACCCAGATCGCCGACGCGCGCTGCGATCCCAACGACGCCGCCGCCTGTGTCGCCGGCACCCTGACGACCGACGTCGTGCTGCAGTTCCCGCGGCTGCAGGTGGTGGGACTCAACGTCGCCGGCGAGCTCAACCCCCTCGGCTTCATCTCGCGCGGCATCCACCCGTTCGGCTACCGCCTCGAGGTCGGGCTCTATGTGCCGGAGCAACGGCGGATGCGGATCGATCAAGGGGAAGTGGTGCTGTTCGGGCTCAACCGGCCGGCCGGCGAGTACGACTACCGGCTGCCGGACGGCGAGCGGCCGCTGGTGCTCGACTCCAAGCCGTTCGCCAAGTGGGTCGCCGGCATCGACTACTCCTTCGGCCGTCACGTCTACGCCAACCTGATGTGGGTGCACGGCATGCCCGACGAGCTCGGCGCCGGCGATTTCTTTCACGGCGGCGCCGCGGTGCGGACGAGCGGCAGCAGCGCCGACCAGACCCAGGTCGAGATCTGCGTCGTCAACCGGGACGGCACGGCGTGCGCGGAGGAGCGGCTGCGGCATCGAATCGGCGACTACGCGGTGGTCGGCGTCGACGTGCGCTTCGCCGACGGCCGCGGCCTGTTGCGGCTGTTCTCGATCTGGGATCTGGGCGGCGTCACCGAGACCTCGTGGGACGAGGACGGCGGCGCCCGGCTGCGGCGGCACCGCTCGTTCTACAGCGCCGCCGGCTGGTCGGCGGTGCTCTACCCGGCGCTCGAGTACAGCTTCGGCGACGGCTTGACGTTGGCCGCCGGCGCGCTGCTGCAGCTCGGCCCCGACTACAGCAAGTTCGGGGATCCGGCGGCCGGGGGCTCGCTGGCCTGGGGTCGGGCGACCTTCGCGTTCTAGCGCCGGCGCGCTCAGCCCGAATCGACCACCGCCCGCAGCACGAAGGTCCGTGGCCCCGCGTCGCCCCCGGGCTCCGGCGAGTCGTCGTCGGCTTCGGTGCCCGGCGGCGGCGCCTCGGCGAACGACAGCTGCACGAGCCCGGCGCGGGGCAGCCGCACCCGGAACCGGGCGACCGGGGGCGCCGCGACGCCGCCAGGATCGCGCGGCAAGCGGTCGACGTACGCCGGCCCTTGCACCTTCGTGACCTCCCAGCGGTGGCCGCTGCCGGCGCGCTCATCCAAGGTGAGCGCCAAGGTCGCGCCGGCGGTGGCGCGGGCGGTCATGCCGTCGTCGTCGAGGGTGATGGTACGCGCCGCGCGGGCCCGCTCTTCTTGAACCCGGCCGGCGCACACCCGCAGAAACTCGCCGAGCACCTCGCGGGCCCCGTCGGTGGCGATATTGGAGTCGTGCAGGCCGATGAGGGCGGCGAGCGCCGGCTCCCGCAGGTCGCCTTCGGCGCGCGCCGAGCGCACCACACCCATCGCGTCGTAGAATGAGATCGGGCCGCCGCTCTCGATGAGCGCCGCGATCTCGCTCTCCACCCGGTCGTCGTCCGCCATCGCGCGCCTCGGGCGAATGATCGCCTCGAATGGCAAGGCGAGGCAAGGCGCGGGCGGGCCGCCGACGAAATTGCCTGCTGCCGAGGTCGGGTCTAAGCTCGTGGCGATGGAGCGCGCCGTCGATCTCTACCTCGATCACCTGCGGGTAGAGCGCAACCTCTCGCCGCGAACCGTCGAGGCGTACGCCGGGGATCTGCGCTCGCTGTGCGCCGAGCTCCACAAGGCCGGGTGCCGCCGGCCGAAGGACGTCAGCGGCGTCCATCTGGCCCGGTGGCTGCGGGCGCTCGCCGGTCGCGGTCTGAAGCCGGCGAGCCAGAGCCGGGCGCTGTCGGCGGCGCGGCAGCTGTTCGCGTTCCTGATCCGCGAGGGCGCGCTCAGCGCCGATCCGGCCGTGGTGATCACCGGTCCGGCCCGGCGGCGGACGCTGCCGGTGGTCTTGTCGCGCGCCGACATGGCGGCCTTGGTCGAAACCCCGGACACCAGAGGACCGCGCGGCGAGCGCGACCGCGCGGCGCTCGAGCTGTTGTACAGCTCGGGGCTGCGGGCCAGCGAGCTCTGCATGCTGCAAGTCGACGATCTGAGCCTCGCGCACGGCATCGTCCGGCCGCGGGGCAAGGGCGACAAGGAGCGGGTGGTGCCGCTCGGCCGACCTGCCGCGGCCGCGCTCGGCCGCTACCTCGAGCACGGTCGCAAGGCGTTGCTCAAGGGCCGGCCGACCAGCTACGTCTTCATCGGCAATCGGGGCCGGGCGTTGTCGCGGATGGCGCTGTTCAAGATCGTGCGGCACGCCGCCGCGGCTGCCGGGATCAGCAAGGCGATCTCCCCCCACAAGCTCCGCCACGCCTGCGCCACCCATCTGCTGCAAGGCGGGGCCGATTTGCGCTCGGTGCAGGAGCTCCTCGGCCACGCCGAAATCTCCACCACCTAGATCTCCCCCCACGTCGACCGCGAGCAGCTGAAGGCCGCGGTCGACACCCCTCAGCCGCTGGGGCCGCGCGGCCCCGGTTGAGCTCGTGGCCGGCGGCGTTTGCCGCCCCCAGAGCCATCGAATACACTTCGGTATCGGCGCGCACGGCAGCAACCGAGGGGGTCGCATGGTGAGGCAAGGTCTCAAGGCCACGGTGATCGGAGCGGGGCTCTTGGCCGCAGCCTGCACCCACTCGCCTGCCGGCGGCGCCGGCGAGCCGTGTGGCGGCTCCGGCGTCTGCCAGCAGGGTTTCCTGTGCCTGGATGACGTCTGCCGCCAGGTGTGCAGTGACGACTACGGCTGTCCAAAGGCGCTGGCGTGCGTCGACAGCGTGTGCCTGCCGGTCAACACCGAGTGCATCGCGGACGCGGACTGTCGGGCGACGACGCTGTGCCAAAGGCCGGCGTGCCGCGGCGGCCTGTGCCGCTACGACCCGGTGTGGTCGACCGGCAGCGCCGATCCCCAACCGCTGTGTCCGCTCGTCGGCGACGACGGCAATCAGAACGGCGTGATGGACAACGGCGAGGCCTGGAACGGCTACTGCGGCCACGACGGCGTCTGCGCCCCGTGCACCGAGGACCCACAGTGCGACGACGGCGACAGCTGCTCGCGCGACACCTGTGTCAACCAGAGCTGCACCAACGAGCCGGGGGCGATCTGCGGCGGCGGCTGCTCGTTGTGTGCCGACGGCGAGCCCTGCAGTGACAGCCTGACCTGCGTGTCGCGGGTCTGTGCCGGCACCTGTCAGCCGGCGACCTGCGTCGACGGGGTCAAGAACGGCCTGGAGAGCGGCATCGACTGCGGCGGCGCCGGCAGCTGTCCGCGCTGCGCGAACGGCGCCGGCTGCAGCCGTGACGGCGACTGCGCCTCCGGGATCTGCGCCGGCCGCGTCTGTGACCCGGGCAACTGCACCGGCAACGCGACCCGCAGCTGCGGCAGTGACGTCGGCGAGTGCGTCAAGGGCTTGAACCATTGCATCGACGGGTTCTTCGCCGCGGTCTGTGACGGCGAGACCGGCCCGGCGCCGGAGGTCTGCGACGGCAAGGACAACGACTGTGACGGCGTCGTCGACCCCGGGTGTGGCTGCCCGTCCGGCACCTGGGTGAGCGAGACCATCGCCGCCGACGGCGACGTCGGCCAATGGGGCCAGGTGGCGGTGGCGGCGAGCGGCGCGGTGCACGCGTGCTTCTACGACGCGACCAGCTCCGCGACCCGCGATCTGATGTATGCGTTCCACGCCCCGTCCGGCTTCTGGGTGCGCTCGGTCGTCGACCGCACCGGCGACGTCGGCCCCTACAGCCGGGTCGCGGTCGACAACCTCAGCGGCGTGCACCTGGCCTACTACGACGCGACCGCCAGGGATCTGCGCTACGCCTACAAGGCGGCGAACGGCTCCTGGGGCTTCAGCACCGTGGACACCGACGGCAACGTCGGGCAGTTCGCGTCGATCGCCGTCGACCCCGACCGCGGCGTCCACATCGCCTACCGCGACGCCAGCAACCAGGACTTGAAGTACGCCTACCGCGCCGCGACCGCGGGGTCCTTCACCCTGTCGCCGGCGTTGGTGACCGCGGGCAACGTCGGCGAGCACACCAGCATCGCAGCCGACAAGACGGGCGCGGTCCACATCAGCTACTACGACGCGTCGGCGGCGGTGCTCCGTTACCTCAGGAAGCCGAAGGGTGGCAGCTTCACGGCGCCGGCGCAGGTCGACGCTGCGACCGGCACCGGCCAGTACTCGGCGCTGGCGGTAGACTCCACGGGCGGCGTGCACGTCGTCTACTACGACGCCGCCAACGTGAACCTGAACTACCGCTACCTGGCGCCGCTGTTGGATCCGGCGGTGAGCGGCAACTGGGCGGGGGCGGTGGTCGACGCGGTCGGCAACGTCGGGCAACACGCCGCGATCGCGATCGACAAGAACGACGGCGTGCACGTCGCCTACTACGATGCCACCAGCGGCAAGCACGATCTGAAGTACGCCTATCGGCAGAGCGCCGCGGTCCCGTGGTCGACCCCGGTGACGGTGTCGGCGAACGGCAACGTCGGCACCGCGGCTTCGATCGCGGTGGACGGCGCGCTCGACGTCGAGATCACCTACTACGACGCCGACAACCGCGATCTCAAGTTCGCCTACCGGCCCGCCGGCACGAGCGCGTGGATCGATTCGGTCATCGACTCGGTGGGGAACGTCGGCAGCTACGGCTCGGTCGCGGCCGACAGCGGCGGCGCCACCCACGTGGCGTACTACGACGCCGGCGCCGGCGTGCTGCGCTACGCGTTTCGATCCGCCGGCGGTGTCTGGACGGTGGCGGCGATCGACACCGGCGGCAGCGTCGGCAAGTACTGTGACGTCGCGGTCGACGCCGGCGGCGGCGCTCACCTCAGCTACTACGACGAGACCAACACCGGCCTGAAGTACATCCACTGCAGCGCCGGCGGCAGCTGCGACGCGGCCGGCACCGCGGTCGACGACGTGGCCGGCAGCCCCAACGTCGGCCAATACAGCGCCATCGCGGTGGCCGGCGACGGCGACCTGGCGATCGTCTACTACGACCTCACCAACACCGACCTGAAGTACGCCTTCAAGCCGGCCGGCGGCAGCTTCTCGGTGGGCAACGTCGACGCCGGCAGCGCCAACGTCGGGCAGTACGCCGCGCTGGTCGCCGACGCCGCGAACGGCTTCCACGCGAGCTACTACGACGCCAGCAACGCCAACGAGGACCTGCGCTATGCCTCCTCCGCCGACGGCACCACGTGGACCCCGGTCACCGCGGACACGGCCAGCAACGCCGGCAGGTACAGCGCCATCGCGGTCGACGGCGCGGGCCTGGTGCACGTCACCTCGATGAGCACCACCGGCGGCGCCGCGACCGAGACCCTGCGCGAGGCGATGCGCGACAGCGGCGGGCTGTGGACCTTCGCCACCGTCGACGGCGGCTTCGCCGGCGAGTACGGGAGCCTGGCGTACGCGCCGAGCGGCCTCGCCTACGCCAGCTATCGCAAGGGCGCGCCGACCTACGACCAGTACGGCGCGCTGGCGGGCGTCACCGCGCAGCTCGCGGTCGCGGTGCGGTCGCCGGCGGACGGCAGTTGGTCGGCATCGGTGCTGGACGGCGACGGCGAGGTCGGCCTGTACACCTCGGTGGCGATCCACCCGAGCGGCGCGGTGTCGATCGTCTACTACGACGCGACGCGGGCGGACTTCCGTCACATGTACCGCTGCCCGTGACGCGCTCCGGGCCGAGCGCCGCATCCCGCAGGGCGGCATGGTGTGTATGTAGGAGGGCGCACCACCTTCGGGGCACAGGAGCGAAACCCCATGAACATCAAGGAAATCAAGCCCCAACCGTCCGGGGCCGCTGCCTCGCCTGACACCACTGCAGGGACCGCCCGAGCCCAGCGGATCCGCCAGGCGGCGAGCGTGCGCGACGTCGCCGAGCTCGGCGCCGGCGCCAAGACGCAGAGAGCCGCGGCGCCGGTCGAGGCGAGCAGCTTGCCGCCGCCGTCGCCACCGACGACGAGTCTCAGCCAGGAAGGGCAGCAGGGGGCGCTGGCGTTCGCGAACCAGCTGACGAGTCTGAGCCTGAGGTCCGACGTCGGCCTCGGCGGCGCTGATCTGGTGGCCGCGTTCATGAAGCTACAGACCCAGGATGCGAGCCTGGGGCAGGACATCGAGGCGCAGCTGGAGGCCGCGCGCCACGAGCTGCGGGTGGCGGCCTTGAACCTCGAGCGCCAGCTCGAGCATCGACTCGACGACGTCCAGTCGTTGCGGCAGGAAGCCCAAGCGCTCCAAGACGACGCCGAGCTCGAGCTCGACCGCGCGATGACCGGCATGGACACCGGCACGGTGCCGGTCGAGGGCGAGGCCGGCGCGAGCCTTGCGACCGGCGTCGGCGGCAGCACGCTCACCGGCACCGGCGCGGCCGATCCGAACGCGCCGTCGGCGAAGGTCGAGGCCGGCGCCTGGAAGGCGGCGTTCGACTCGCTCATCGGCGACATCAAAGAAGCGGCGGCGCTGCGGGCCGAGGTGGATCGGCTGCGCGCCCTCGGCGACGGCGCCGGGGCCGAGGCCAAGGAGGTCGAGCTCGCCGCCGCCGAGAGGAGCTTGAAGGCCGCGTTCGAGATCGTCGGCATTCCGGGGACCGACGAGCGGGCGCGGGCCCTCGAAACGGCCGCGGTCGAGAGCCGGCAGGCAGGCAAGGGCGATCGTGACATCCTGGCGCGCTACTTCGCGGCGCACCCGGACGATCTGGCGATCCTCTCGCAGGACGCCGATCCGAGTCAGATCCTGGAGCAAGGCTTCGGCGCCGAGGAGCTCGCCGCCGCCGTGAAGAGCAACGACGACGCGGCCGGCATCGAGGGCGAAATCCTGCAGGCGTTCGCGGCCGCCGACGAAGAGGAGGTGCGCGCCCTGGTGCGCGACAGCCTCGAGGGGGCGTCGTATGCGTCGGGCGGGGCGGGCGGCGGCGCGCTCGGCAAGATGCTCGGCGGGGCGAGCGGCACCAACGTCGAACTCGACCGGCTCGCCGACCAGGTGACGCCGATGCTGATGAGCGCCGGCGGCAAGATGCTGGACGCGATGGAGAAGCTCAACCAGGCGAACCTGATCTGGAGCGCCTACAACGACGCCAGGCAGGCGGCGCGCGACGCGCGCGGCTACGAGCAAACCGCGGGCCTCGCCGATCGCAACGCGGCGCGCCAGAAAGAGCTCTTGGATCCTCTGTACGTGACGATGGCCGGCGATCGCGCCGACCAGCAGCTCGCGCGCGACGGGCGGGTCCAGGCGGACGAGGCCCGCAACCTCGCGGCCAAGGCGGTCCTGGAGATGGTGGACCGGCAGTCGCTCGCACGCTCGGGCTTCAAGCGCGGCGGCTGACGGCTTCACGCGGCGACGCTCCGGGGTGGGGGTCACGGAGGACGGGCGCGAAGCGCCCGCCGGGAATCAACGACGCGAGAGCTCGACTGCCCTGGGATCGGCACCGCTTGCCCTTGATCTTCGCCGCCGCCCAAGGGAAAAGACCCCCGCCCGCTCGAGTTCGTTACTAGAGTAGGGCGAAAGACGGGTGGGGGCTCGTCGAGGAGCGAGGCGTGCGGCCTGACGATCTAGTGCACCAATTGGCGCAAGCCGGCCTGGTGCTGGTGCCGATGATCCTGTCGCTCACGGTGCACGAGTTCGCGCACGCGTTCACCGCGAAGAAGCTCGGGGACGACACCGCCGAGATGATGGGGCGGTTGACCCTCAATCCGCTCGCGCACATCGACGTGATCGGCACGGTGCTGTTGCCGATCATGATGCTGATGTGGGGCGGCGGCTTCTTCTTCGGCTGGGCGAAGCCGGTGCCGGTAAACCCGGCGCGCTTCTCGCGCAAGACGTCGATGCGCACCGGCATGATGATCACTGCGGCGGCCGGGCCGATCTCGAACTTGATCATGGCGACGCTGATGATGGGGCTCTTCGCCGCCGCCTACCACGGCGGCTGGCTGCAGGGGCTCGTCACGACGCGGGATCTGATGTCGCGCATGGTGCTCATCAACATCAGCCTCGCGGTCTTCAACATGATCCCGGTGCGGCCGCTCGACGGCCAGAAGGTGGTCACCGGCCTGCTGTCGGGCAACGCGGCGCTCGCCTGGGAGCGCTTCAACATGCAGTACGGTACCTGGCTGTTGATCGGGGTGATGGTGTTCGGCGGCCGTCTGATGGCGATGCCGTTCGCGACCGTGCTCGGCGGCCTGACGACGCTCTTCAGCGTGCCGATGCGAGTGTTGTTTTGACCACTGCACACACTTGCACTGGCGCGGATTCCGTTCCCCTCGCCCCACCCGGGGGCGAGGGGTTAGGGGAGTGGGGGTGGGGAGCGCCGCGGCAGCCGCGGCGCGGGAATCAAATCATGTGGAGAGAGCCCTAGCCGGAGAGTGTGATGCCTACGTTCGAGCCTCGGGTGTTGTCGGGAATGCGGCCCACGGGGGCCTTGCACCTCGGGCACTACTTCGGCCCTCTGGTGCACTGGATCGAGCTGCAGAACGAGGGCCACTACCGCTGCTTCTTCTTCTCCGCCGACTGGCACGCGCTGACCACCGGCTACCGCGACACCGCGGACCTGAAGCGCTACCGCCGCGAGATGATCGCCGATTGGCTGGCGGTGGGGCTCGATCCGGCGAAGGTCACGATCTTCGCGCAGGCCGCGGTGCCGGAGCACGCCGAGCTGTCGACCTTGTTCGGGATGTTCACGCCGGTGCCGTGGCTCGAGCGGGTGCCGTCTTACAAGGAGACCCGGGCCGAGCTCGTGGACCGCGACCTGTCGACCATCGGCTTTCTGGGCTACCCGTTGTTGCAGACCGCGGACATCAGCATCTACCGCGCCACCGCGGTGCCGGTGGGCGAGGATCAGGTGGCGCACGTCGAGCTGTCGCGCGAGGTGCTGCGGCGCTTCAACGCCTACTACGCCGAGATCTTCCCGGAGCCCAAGGCGATCGTCAGCAAGGTCCGGCGCCTGCCCGGGCTTGACGGCCGCAAGATGTCCAAGTCGTACAACAACGCGATCTACCTGACCGAGAGCGCCGAAGAGGTCAAAAAGAAGGTGATGCCGGCGCCCACCGACCCGGCGCGGGTCAAGCGGACCGACCCGGGCACGCCGGGAAAGTGCAATATTTACGCCTACCATCGCGTGGTGCAGCCGCAAACCGACCTGGAGGAGATCGCCCACGGATGTCGGACCGCTGGTATAGGGTGCGTCGACTGCAAGAAGCGGCTCTTGGGCCGGCTGGAGATCATCCAGGCTCCGATCCGTGCGAAGAAGGCCGAGGTCATGGCCTCCGGCCTGGCGGACGACGTGATAGCAAAGGGCAATAGCACCGCGCGCCACGAGGCGCAGGCGACGATGCAGCGCGTGCGGGAGGCGATGGGACTTTGAACCGGTTTGTGGCTCTCTTTCGGCGCGTCAAGGCCGTCGCGCTCAGAGTGTTTGGACGATGGTTCGGCCGGAAGCCGACATCCCAGCAGGCCCTCGGCGCCGGCCCCGAAGAGGCGCCCAAGCTCGCGGCGACCGCGACCGCGGCCGGGAACGTCGTCGACGCCGAGTTCGAAGAGATCGACGCGGCCAAGGACGAGGCGGCGCGCGACAGCGCCCGGCGCGAGGCGGAGCGACGCGCGGCCCTCGAAACCGAGAACAAGCGCCAGGCGGTCGAGGAAGCGGTCCGGCAGAGCGAGGCACGCGAGGCACGCGAGGCCGCCGAGGCAGAGCGAGCGCGGCGCGCGGCCATCGAGGCGGAGAACCAACGCCAGGCCGTCGAAGCGGAGCGCGCACGGCTCGCGGCCCTCGAAGCCGAGCGGGTCCGCAAAGCCGCCGAGGAAGAGGCGCGCCAGGCCGCCGAAGCCGAGCGGGAGCGGCTCCAAGCGCTCGAAGCCGAACGGGCCCGCCAGGCGGCCGAGGCAGAAGCGGCACGGGTCGCCGCCGAGGCAGAGCGAGCCCGGCGCGCAGCCATCGAGGTGGAGACGCAACGCCAGGCCGCCGAAGCGGAGCGAACACGGCTCGCGGCCCTCGAAGCCGAGCGGGCCCGCAAAGCCGCCGAGGAAGAGGCGCGCCAGGCCGCCGAAGCCGAGCGGGAGCGGCTCCAGGCGCTCGAAGCCGAACGGACCCGCCAGGCGGCCGAGGCAGAAGCGGCACGGGTCGCCGCCGAGGCAGAGCGAGCCCGGCTCGCGGCGATCGAGGCCGAGCACGCACGTCGCGCCGCGGAGGAACAGGCGCGCGCGGCAGCGGCCGAAGCCGAGCGGCTCGCGGCAGTCGCGGCGGAGCAGGCGCGGGCAGCCGCCGCGGAAGCCGCCCGCATCGCCGCGGAGCAGGAGGCCGCCCGCATCGCCTTGGAGCAGGCGCTCAGGGCCGCGGCCGAAAAACACGCCGAGGAAGTGGCGGCGATGGAGGCGGCCGCCGCGCGCCAGGCCGCCGAAGAGGAGGCGGCCCGCAAGGCGGCCGAAGAGGAGGCGGCCCGCAAGGCGGTCGAAGAAGAGGCGGCGCGCCAGGCCGCGCAGCTCGCCGCGAAGAAGGCGGCGATCGAGGTGCCGAAGGACTACGTGCCGGCGCCGGAGAGCGGCCACGCCCTCTACCAGGTGGATCTGGACTCGTTCGCGGGGCCCTTGGATCTGCTGCTGTTCCTGATCCGCCGCCACGAGCTCGACGTCTTCGACATCCCGATGGCGTTCGTCTGCGAGCGCTACCTCGAGTACTTGAAGGTCATGGAGGATCTGAACATCGACGTCGCCAGCGAGTTCATGTTCATGGCGGCGGAGCTCTTGCACATCAAGTCGCGGATGCTCTTGCCGTCGACCGACGACGTCGAGGACGAAGAAGAGGTCGATCCGCGGGCCGAGCTGGTGCGGCGGCTGCTCGAGTATCAGAAGTTCAAGAGCGCCGCGGAGACCCTCGATCGCTTCCATTGGTTCGGTCGCGACACCTTCGGCCGCGAGCCGGAGCGCCTGGTGTTCGACAAGAGCGACGTGCCGCTCAAAGAGGTCAGCATCTTCGCGTTGATCGAGGCCTTCGACGCCGTGCTTTCGCGGCAGAAGCCCGAGTTCCGCCATCAGGTCGTGATGGAGCAGGCCTCGGTGGCGCTGCGGATGCGGACCCTGGTGACCGCCATCAGCGGCCAGCGTCCGGTGAACTTCCAGGAGCTCTTGGGTCCGCTCGGCACCCGCCTCGACATCGTCGTGACCTTCCTGGCGCTGTTGGAGATGACCCGGCTGCAGCTGTTGCGGGTCTACGAGTCCGACACCGGCGAGCTCTACCTGGCGGCGCGCTTCGCGAGCGAGGCCGAGGCCAACGAGCGTCTGCAGCACGTGAGCGACGAGACGCTCCTCGCGGGATAAGCCATGGACCCGAAAGAGATGGTCAACGCGATCGAGGCGATGTTGTTCGCGGCCGGCGGGCCGTTGACCCTCACCGAGATCAGACACGTCTACGAACGACTGCAGGCGGGGCTGCCCGAGGCCGAGCGCCAGGAAGTCTCTGCGGCGGTCAACACCGCGGTCACGGAGCTCAAGGCGAAGTGGAGCGACCCCGAGGCGAGCCGCGGCTTCCAGCTCGTCGACGTCGCCGAGGGGATCTCGTTTCGCACCAACGTGCGCTACGCCGCGGTCCTCCGGGCGATGCGCGAGGAGCGGCCGGTGCGGCTGTCGAAGGCGGCGCTCGAGACCCTGGCGATCATCGCCTACCGCCAGCCGGTGACCAAGCCGGAGATGGACCACGTCCGCGGCGTCGACTGCACCGCCACCTTGCACCTGCTGCTCGAGCGCAACCTGGTGCGGATGGTCGGCAAGAAGCAGGAGCCGGGGCTACCGACGTTGTACGGCACCAGCAAGGAGTTCTTGAGCTTCTTCAACATCAGCAACCTGGCGCAGCTGCCAACCTTGCAGGAGTATCACGAGCTCTCCGACGAGTCGCGCGCCGAGGTCGACGAGCTCGAGGCGCAGCTGTCGTTGAAGGATCTGTCGGAGAGCGCCAAGAAGCTCAAGCTCGACGAGGAGCCCGCGGTCCTCGAGCTGGAGTCGGCGGTTTCCGGGCTCAAAGAGACCGAGAGCCGGACGCGCGAGTCGTTGGCGGCGCAAGGCATCGCGCTGCAGGACGAGGCCGGCGACGAGCCGGTGGAGCCGGGACCGGGCGAGCCCGAGGCCGTGACGCCGCCGCCGCCGGCGAAGCCCGACTGAGCCTTCCATTGACCGCTGTCGGAGGCGGGTGTTACAGGCGACCCCCATGGCGAGTGAACGACTGCAGAAGATCTTGGCGCAGGCCGGCATCGCCTCGCGACGCGCCGCGGAGCGCTACATCAAAGAGGGTCGGGTCAAGGTGAACGGCGCGGTGGTGTCGACGCTCGGCAGCAAGGCCGACCCGGCGGTGGACAGGATCGCGGTCGACGGCCACGGCGTCCTCGAGGCCCAGGCCAAGGTCTACATCGCGATGCACAAGCCGAAGAACGTCGTCACCACGGTCAGCGATCCCGAGGGCCGCACCACGGTGATGGACGTGCTCGGCATGAGCCGGGCGGTGGGACCGCGCCAGCACGAGGGCGAGATGCCGCGCGTCTACCCGGTGGGGCGCCTGGACTTCGACGCCGAGGGCTTGCTGATGCTCACCAACGACGGCGAGCTGGCGCATGCCTTGTTGCACCCGCGGCACCACGTCCCGAAGACCTACGTCGTGAAGATCAAGGGCAAGGTCGACCCCAAGGCCATCGAGCGCCTCAAGGCCGGCGTCCGCTTGCGCCAGGAGGACGGCTCGCGCTCGCCGCCGACCGCGCCGGCGTCGGCGAGCATCGTCCGCGAGAGCCCGGCCAACACCTGGCTGGAGCTGGTGATCGTCGAGGGCCGCCACCATCAGGTGAAGAAGATGTGCGAGGCGGTCGGCCACCGGGTCATCCGGTTGATCCGCACCGACTTCGGCGGCATCACGCTGGAGCCGCTCGCGGCCGGGGCCTGGCGCTTCCTCACCAACGCCGAGATCCGCCGGCTGCAGAGCTGGGTCGGCAAGGCGGCGGCGCCCGAACGAGCGCCGAAGGCGCACCGGCCGGTTGACCGGCAAAGACGGCCGCGCTAAACGAGCCCGGGGTCAACCGCCGATGAGTGACAAGCTCCGCAAGCTGAAGGACGACGCCGCCGGTCTGGTGGTCAAGGGCAAGCTCGACAAGGCGCTCGAGGTCTACAAGGTCGTCCTGGAGCAGGATCCGAACGACCTCACCGCGCAGCTGAAGTGCGGCGACATCCTGCGCAAGCTCGATCGCGGCGCCGAGGCCATCGGCTCGTACACCAAGGTCGCCGAGGTCTACGGCGCCGACGGCCTGCTGTTGAAGGCGATCGCCGCCTGCAAGCTGATCCTCGAGATCGATCCGCAGCACACCGCGACCCAGGCGATGCTCGCCGATCTCTACGCCAAGAAGACCGGCCGCGCCGCGACCGCGTTGCCGGCCGGGTTCACCGCGCCACCGCCGGTCGCCGCACCGCCGCCGTTGCCGCGCGCCGCCGGCGACGAGATCCCGACGGTGTCGGACGAAGAGGTCGTGGTGGTCGAGGCCGAGACCCCGCCGCCGCCCGAGCTGCCGACGATCCCGTTGTTCTCCGACCTGCCGAAGAACGCCTTCATCCAGCTGCTCGAGCAGATGCGCATGCGCTCGACGTTGCCGGGCGAGGTCGTCATCCGCGAGGGCGACGTCGACACCTCGATGTTCATCATCTCCCACGGCAAGGTGAAGATCACCAAGACCAGCGAGAAGGGCTCCGAGGTCATCCTGGCTCACCTGGGCGACGGCACCTTCTTCGGCGAGATGGCGCTGCTCTCGGAGGCGCCACGCTCCGCGAGCGTCATCGCCGCCGAGGAGACCCTGCTCTTCGAGGTGTCGCGCGACGTCTTGGACCAGGTGGTCGCCAACTTCCCGTCGGTGAAGAACATCCTGTTGAAGTTCTACCGCCAGCGGCTGCTGTCGAACCTGATGGCGACCTCGCCGATCTTCAAGCCGCTCGACGGCGAGCAGCGCAAGTCACTGGTCGAGAAGTTCAAGAGCCGCGAGGTGCCGGCGAACGAGAAGATCCTCGAAGAGGGCCAGAAGGGCGACGGGCTCTACATGTTGCTCGCCGGCAAGGTCGAGGTCGCGAAGAAGACCGACGGCAAGAAGCAGGTCTTGGCCCACCTCAAAGAGGGCGACGTGTTCGGCGAGATGTCGTTGCTCACGAACCAGCCGGTGTCTGCCAGCATCAAGACCATCCGCAAGTCGATCATCTTGAAGCTGCCGCGCAAGACCTTCTCCGAGATCGTCTCCACCCACCCGCAGCTCTTGGCCCACATCAGCGAGCTCTCCGAAGAGCGCGCCAAGACCACCCAAGCGATCCTCGCCGGGCAGCTGAAGTTCGGCGACGACGGCCTCGTCTTGATGTAGCGCTGCCCCCGTGGCCGAGCCGCCCGCCATCGATCTGACCCAGCAAGCCGTGATGGTCGGCGTGACGCCGACGGCCGGTAACCCGGCGTTCACCGTCGATTGGCTGTTGAGCCTGCTCGAGGCCCGCTCGCTCATCAGCGCCGGCCTGCGCCGCGACCTCGAGGTCAAGGCCCCGGCGCAGCGGGCCCGGGTGGCGCTGCAGCACGCCAAGGAGCAGGGTGACAGCTCGAGCGCCGCGGCGGCGCGCTATCAGGTGAGCCCGGTGGAGCTCATCGCGTCGTTCGGGTTGACGCTCGCCGACGGCAAGAGCCTGGGGGAGAGCGAGCTCGGCGCGCTGGTCGCCGACGCCGTGGGTCTGAGCTTCCACAAGATCGATCCGTTGGCCCTCGACATGGCGCTCGTGACCCGGACGTTGTCGCGGCCGTTCGCGCTGCGCCACGTGGTGTTGCCGATCGCCGAGACCGCGACCGAGCTCACGGTCGCGATCGAGAACCCGTTCGATCAGGAGGTGGTCGAGAGCCTGAAGCGCATCGCCCGTCGCCAGGTCCGGCGCGTGGTGGCCGCGAAGAAGGAGATCGTCAAGGCGCTCACCGAGATCTACGGCTTCAGGAAGAGCGTCGAGTCGGCGGCGCGCGAGTCGGGGCGGCAAAGCGATCCGTTCGCCGACTTCGAGCAGCTGGTGCGCTTGCGCAACGTCGGCGAGATCGAGGCCTCCGACCAGCACGTGGTGAACGCCGTCGACTTCCTGCTGCGCTACGCCTTCGATCAGCGGGCCTCCGACATCCACCTCGAGCCGAAGAAGGGCGACGCCCAGGTGCGGCTGCGGATCGACGGCGTGCTGCACAACACCCACACCATCCCGCGCGCCGTGGTGCCGGCGATGGTGTCACGGGTGAAGACCCTGTCGCGGATGGACATCGCCGAGAAGCGCCGGCCGCAAGACGGCCGCATCAAGACGATGATGGGAGAGCGCGAGGTCGAGCTGCGGGTGTCGACCTTGCCCACCGCCTTCGGCGAGAAGGTGGTGATCCGCATCTTCGATCCGGAGAACCTGCTGCAAGACCTGCCGGACTTGGGCTTCGACGCCTCCGACCTCGCGGTCTTCAAGCGCTGGATCGACCTACCGCACGGGCTCGTGCTCATCACCGGCCCGACCGGCAGCGGCAAGACGACGACGCTCTACGCGACCTTGAAGACCCTCGCCGACGAGAGCGTCAACGTGACCACGGTCGAAGATCCGATCGAGATGATCACCGACCGCTTCAACCAGACCGCGGCGCAGCCGAAGATCGGCCTCGACTTCCCCGACACGATGCGCGCCATCCTCCGCCAGGATCCGGACATCATCATGGTCGGCGAGATCCGCGACAAGCCGACCGCGGAGATGGCGGTGCAGGCGGCGCTCACCGGGCACCTGGTGCTGTCGACCCTGCACACCAACGACTCGGTGGGGGCGATCACCCGCCTGCAGGACCTCGGGGTGCCGCCCTTCCTCATCGCGTCGTCGGTCATCGGGGTCATGGCGCAGCGGTTGGTGCGGCGGATCTGCAAGGACTGCAAGCGGCCGGCGCCGCTGTCGGCGCAAGAGCTGTTGGCGCTGGGCATCCGCGAGGAGACGCGGGGCACTTACGCCGGCACGATGGAGGGCGCCGGTTGTGTGACCTGTCGCGGCACCGGGTACTACGGGCGCGTCGGCATCTTCGAGATGCTCGATCTGACGCCGGCGTTGGCGGCGCTCGTGACCGAGGCGGCCACCGAGCTGACGCTGCGCCAAGCGGCGCTCGGGGCCGGGATGCGGACGCTGCGTGCGTGTGCCCTGGAGCGCCTGGCGCTCGGGCTCACCACCGCCGAGGAGGTGGTGAAGGTGACCGGCATCGAGCTGCCGAAGTGATCGAGGCGGCGTCGGCACCGCTTTTCCGCCGTTTCTGCTTGCATTTCAGTCTCAGGTACGTACAATGCGCCGCCGCTCAACGGGGGATCCGTGGGGCGAGAGTATTTCGGAAGGAGGATCGTCGAGCGTGACCAAGGTTGTAGTGAAAGAGGGGGAGCCGTTTGAGAAGGCCCTGAAGCGCTTCAAGAAGAAGGTCGAGGCCGCCGGAATTCTGAAAGAGGTTCGGCGCCGCGAGCACTACTTGAAGCCCTCGATCCGCAAGAAAGAGAAGCAGCGCGCTGCCGAGAAGAGACGGCGCCGCAGCATGAGCCGCACGCGCCGATAGCATGCGGCCGTCATGTCGATCGAGTAGCCTGATTCGTAAACCCCAATCCCGACGGGTGCACCTGCGCGTGGGCTACGGCGCAGTGTCTGCGGCGCTTTTCGCCGCTAAACGTCGGTCCGGCTTTAGGGCCGGGATGTTGCACTGCATAGTGCCGGAGAGCGTGTGATGGATACCCACAAGACCGAAGAGCTGCGCGAGGGCGGCCAAACCTTCGCCGAGATGTTCGAAGAGAGCCTGGCCCGTCAGGACGCCGTCAAAGAGGGCGAGATCGTCAAGGGACGGGTGCTCGAGGTCACCCCTGACTTCGTGCTGGTCGACATCGGCTACAAGAGCGAGGCGACGGTCTCGGCGCACGAGTTCATGTCGGTCGAGGGCAAGCCGTCGGTGGCCGTGGGCGACGTCATCGATCTCTACGTCGAGAGCCGCGAGGACGACACCGGCATCATCATCGTCTCGAAGGAGAAGGCCGACAAGCTGCGGGTGTGGGACGACATCTCCGCCGCCGCCGAGCGCGACGAGCTGATCGACGGCGTGGTCGTGGCCCGCGTCAAGGGCGGTCTGTCGGTGGACATCGGCGTCAAGGCCTTCCTCCCCGGCAGCCAAGTCGATCTGCGCCCGATCCGGAACCTCGACAAGCTCATCGGCCAGCGCTTCAAGTTCAAGGTCATCAAGTTCAACAAGAAGCGCGGCAACATCGTGTTGTCGCGGCGCGTGCTCTTGGAGCAGGAGCGCGAGGCCCAGAAGAGCGAGACCCTGAAGAAGCTCGCCGAGGGCGAGATCATGACCGGCCAGGTGAAGAACCTGACCGACTACGGCGCCTTCGTCGACCTCGGCGGCATCGACGGCCTGTTGCACATCACCGACATGAGCTGGGGCCGCATCAACCATCCGTCCGAGATGTTCAACATCGGCGACGAGATCAAGGTGAAGGTCCTGAAGTTCGACAAGGACACCGAGCGGGTGTCGCTCGGCTACAAGCAGATCACCGAGGATCCGTGGTCGGCGGCGGCCGACAAGTACCCGGTCTCGAAGCAGGTGCGCGGCAAGGTCGTGTCGCTGACCGACTACGGCGCCTTCGTCGAGCTCGAGCCCGGCGTCGAGGGCCTGGTGCACGTCTCCGAGATGAGCTGGACCAAGCGGGTCAAGCACCCCTCGAAGCTCGTCAGCGTCGGCGACGAGGTCAACGCGATGGTGCTCGACATCGACGTGCCGCAGAAGCGGATCTCGCTCGGCATGAAGCAGTGCGAGCCGAACCCCTGGACCCAGCTCGCCGACAAGTATCCGGTGGGCGCGGTCATCAAGGGCACGGTGCGCAACATCACCGACTTCGGCATCTTCGTCGGCGTCGAGGAGGGCATCGACGGCCTGGTGCACGTCTCCGACCTCTCCTGGACCCACCGCGTCAAGCACCCCTCCGAGCTCTACAACAAGGGCGACGAGGTCGAGGCGGTGGTGTTGAACATCGACGTCGAGAATGAGCGCTTCAGCCTCGGCGTGAAGCAATTGACCGACGACCCGTGGGAGACCCTGCCGCGGCGGTTCCCGCGCGGCACCAAGGTCAAGGGCAAGGTGATGAAGGTCACCGACTACGGCGTCTTCGTCGAGATCGAGCCGGGCATCGACGGCCTCTGCCACGTGTCGGAGCTCTCGGAGGAGCGCGTCGACAAGCCGGGTGACATGCAGAAGACCGGCGACGAGGTCGAGGTCATGGTCCTGGACGTCGATCCGGGCGAGCGCCGGATCTCGTTGTCGATCAAGGCGGCCCGCGAAGGCACCTCGGACTACCGCGCCTACATGGGCGACGAGGGCCAGGGCCGGGCGCACTTCGGCGAAGTGTTCGGCGAGAAGCTGGCGGCGGCGGTCAAAGACGAGAAGCGCAAGGGCTGAGACCGACCCTGGTTGTCCTGAACTTCGAGCAATGGTATGCGCCCGTATGGAGGCTTGAGCGACTATGACCAAGAGTAGCTTGATCCAAGCCGTCGCGACCAAGATGCCGCACCTGTCGGCCCGCGATGTCGAGATCGTGGTGAACACGATCTTCGACTCGATGACCGACGCTCTGGGCAAGGGTGACCGCATCGAAATCCGCGGGTTTGGGAGCTTTTCCGTCCGGCATCGCAGGGCACGGATGGGCCGCAACCCGAAGACCGGCGACTCGATCGCGGTGCCTCCCAAGCGGGTGCCGTTCTTCACCGTCGGCCACGAGCTGCGCGAGCGCGTCAACGACGGCCGCCTCAAGTACCCCATCGTCAAGAACCGCGCCGAGGACGACGACGACGAGTCCGAGACCTCGGCTTCCGCATAGCTCTCCCCCTCGTGACTGAACGCCTCTGGGCTCCCTGGCGCATGGAGTACATCAAGGACTCCGTGCGGGAGCCGCCGCAGACGTGTGTCTTCTGCGCGCTCGCGAGCCCCGGTGACGACCGCGAGCGGCTGGTTCTCTATCGCGGCCGCAAGACCTTCGTGTTGATGAACAAGTACCCATACAACAACGGGCACTTGCTGGTGTTGCCGCTCACTCACGCCGGGCGGCTCGACGCTCTCGACCCGGAGACCTTCACCGAGCTGCACCAGACGCTGCTCGTGGCCGTGACGGTGTTGCAGAAGATCCTCGAGCCACACGCGATGAACGTCGGTATGAACCTCGGCCCGGCCGCCGGCGCCGGCATCCCGGATCACCTGCACTACCACGTGGTGCCGCGCTGGTCGGGCGACACCAACTTCATGCCGGTGCTCTCCGAGACCAAGATCATCTCGCAGCACATCCGGGACACCTATGACCAGCTCGAGCCGGGCTTTCGCGTTTAGGCCTCCTTCACCTGCCTTTGATTCCCGCGCGGCCGCTGCGGCCGCGCTCCCCACCCCCACCCCCCGACCCCCGCCCCCGGGTGGGGCGGGGGCGAGAATTGCGCCCAGACTGTCAGTCGTATCTGGTAACCATCGACGCCGATGACCGACGCTGCGCCCACTCTCACCGGCGATCGCAAGCTGACGCCGATGCTGCAGCAGTACCTCGCCGCCAAGGCCGAGCACCCGGCGGCGATCCTGATGTTCCGGATGGGCGACTTCTTCGAGATGTTCTTCGACGACGCGGTGGTCGCGGCGCGCGAGCTCGATCTGGTGCTCACCAGCCGAGACAAGGACAAAGGCGAGGCCGCGATCCCGATGGCCGGCGTGCCGCACCACGCGGTCACCTCGTACATCGCCCGGCTCGTCGACCACGGGCACACCGTCGCGATCTGCGATCAGGTGGAGGACCCGCGCCTGGCCAAGGGCCTGGTGAAGCGCGAGATCACGCGGGTCGTCACCCCCGGGACGGTGTCCGACCTCGAGGCCTTGGACCCGGTAGCGCCGAGCTACGTCGCGAGCCTCGTCCCCCTCACCCCCGCCGCCACCACGTTCGCGGTCGCGATGCTCGACCTGCTCGCGGGCGAGCTGCTCGTCACCCGCGCCGCCGCCGAGGGGCTCGCCGACGAGCTCGACCGCATGGGGGTGCGGGAGGTCCTCGTCGATCCGACGAGCCGTGACTCGGTGCGGGCGCGCACCGCCGATCGGTTGCCGCTCACGGTGGTGGCGGCCGACCTCGACCCCGAGGCGGCGCGGGCGCTGCTGTCGCAGCGCTTCGGCCGCCAAGCCGTCAGCCTCGAGTCGAACGCCACCCACGAGCAGAGAGCGCTCGCCCGCCTGGTCCAATACGCCGACACCACCCAGCGCCGCGTCCTCCGGCACCTGATGCCGCCCTGCGCCTACCGCGCGACCGAGTTCCTCGCCATCGACCAGGCCACCCGCAGGAACCTCGAGCTCGCCCAGACGCTCCGGGAAGGGCGGCGCCAGGGGTCGCTGCTCGCGCACCTCGACCGCTGCCGCACCGCGATGGGCTCGCGGCTGTTGCACCACTGGTTGTTCTTTCCGCTCGCCGATAGCAGCCAGATCAACCGCCGCCTCGACGCCGTGGCGCTGCTCTGCGAGAAGCGCCAGGTGCGGACCGCCGCCGACAAGGCCCTCGACGGCGTGCGCGACTTGGAGCGCCTCCTCGGCCGGCTCGCGATCGGCCGGGCGACGCCGCACGACCTGGCCCTGGTAAGGAGCGCGCTGCAAGCGGCCCCGAGGCTGCAGGCGGAGCTGGTCACCTTGGACGGCGAGCTGGGCCGGCGTTGGGCCGCGGCCGATCTGGTCGCCGACGTCGCCGAGCTCCTGACGCCCGCGCTCGCCGACGCGCCGCCCGCCGCGGCCGCCGACGGCGGGATCTTTCGCGCCGGCTACTCGGCGAAGCTCGATGAGCTTGCGAGCGCCGCCGGCCAGGGCCACGAGGTCCTCGTCGAGCTGGAGCGCCGCGAGCGCCAGCGCACCGGCATCGCCAACCTCAAGGTGCGCTACAACCGGGTGTTCGGCTACTACATCGAGGTCACGCGCGCCAACCTCCGCCAGGTGCCGGCCGACTACGTCCGCAAGCAGACCCTGGTCGGCGCCGAGCGCTTCATCACCGAGGAGCTGAAGCGCTTCGAGGACCAGGTGACGCACGCCGACCTGGCGCGGGCGACGCTCGAGGCCGAGCTCTGGGACGAGCTCGTGCAGCAGGTCTCGGCGCAGGCGGTGCGGCTGCGGACCCTGTCGCGCCTGCTCGCCCTGACCGACGCGACTTCGAGCCTGGCCGCGGTCGCCGACCTGCACCGCTACGTGCGACCGGAGCTTTGCAGCGCCCCGGTCCTCGAGCTCGAAGGCAGTCGGCACCCGGTCGTCGAGCGCCTGATGCCGGGCGGCGAGCGCTTCGTCCAAAACGACCTGGCCCTCGACGCCGCGACCACGCAGCTCGCGGTGATCACCGGCCCGAACATGGCCGGCAAGTCGACGTTGATGCGGCAGGCAGCGCTGAGCGTCATCCTCGCCCACATGGGCTCGTTCGTGCCGGCGACGCGCGCTCGGATCGGTCTGTGCGACCGGATCTTTACCCGGGTCGGCGCCGCCGACGACCTCGGCCGCGGCCAGAGCACCTTCATGGTCGAGATGATGGAGACCGCGGTCATCTTGAGGAACGCGACCGCGGCGAGCCTGGTGCTGCTCGACGAGATCGGCCGCGGCACCAGCACCTTCGACGGGGTCTCGATCGCCTGGGCGGTGGCCGAGTACCTCCACGACCGCATCGGCTGCCGGGCGATGTTCGCGACCCACTACCACGAGCTCGCCGACCTGGCGCGCGAGCGGCCGCGGATCGTCAACTGGAACGTCGCGGTCAAGCAGGAGCAGGGCGCCATCGTCTTCTTGCGCAAGCTCGCCCTTGGGCCCGCCAACCGTTCGTATGGCATCGAGGTGGCGCGCCTGGCGGCGCTGCCGGAGGTGGTGCTGGCCCGGGCCCGCGAGGTCCTCGCGAACCTCGAGGCCGGGGAGCTCGACGCCCAGGGTATGCCGCTGCTCGCCGCCTCGCGCCGCGGATCGCCGGCGGTCGCCGCGCCGACCCCGGAGGATCCCGAGGCGGCGCGCGTCGCCGCCGAGCTCGCGGCGCTCGATCTGTCGCGCCTGACCCCGATCGCGGCGCTCAACGAGCTGTTCCGGCTGCAGAAGCTCGTCCAACCCTGAGGGGCGAGAAAAGGACGGTGTGATGTTCTGTCCCAAGTGTCGTGCGGAGTTCGTGGCCGGCGTCCTGCGCTGCGGCAACTGCGAGGTGCCGCTCTTGGCGGATCTCCCCCCTGAAGACGACTTCGCCTCGCCCGAGAGCATGGCGCGGCTCCTCAAGGATAGGGAGCTCGAGGCGGTGGTCGTCGGCAACTACGTCGCGCTCTCGGAGCAGCAACGCCTGCTCGCGAAGGAGCGGATCCCGAGTGTGATCGCCGGCGAGGCGGCGACGGAGATCGAGGCCGGGCTGCACGCCCGCCTGTTCTTGATGGTGGAGGCGGAACGCCTCGGCGAGATCCGGGCCTTCTTCGAGAAACGCTGGGCGCGCGGCCTCGCGGCCGAAGGCATCATGCTCGCGAAGGACCTCGCGGCGCACGAGGGCACCTGCCCGGCGTGCGGCGCCGCCATGCCGGCCGACGTCGCGGAGTGTCCCGAGTGCGGGCTGTTCTTGGGCGATCCAGACGCGCCGGCCTGAGTGGCACGGGCGCCGTGACCGCGGTCGTGGTGGCCAGGCGTCGTGCCCGGTGGCTGTGGGCCGCAGCGCTGCCGTTCTTGGCCCTGAGCGTCGCGGCGGCGCCGAAGGCGTCGTCGCAGGGCGCCTACGAGCGGGCCCGCGGCGACTACTTCGCGCTGAAGGCGAGCCGCGCCCGCCAGAAGTACCGCCACCACTGGCTGCGGGTCATCGCGTCGTTCCGCGAGGTCGAGAGTCGGTTCCCGACCGGTCGCGAGGCCGCGGCAGCGCTCTACACCACCGCCGAGCTCTTCGCCGATCTGGCGCGGATCTCGGGCAGGGACAGCGACGTCGATCAGGCGCTCGCCGCCTATGCCCAGGTGGTGGCCCGCTACCCGCAGAGCTCGTTGTGCGACGACGCGACCTACGAGCGGGCGCAGCTCTACCTGCGCCGCTTCAAGGACCGGCCGCGGGCGGCGCGCGAGGTTCAGGTGTTGCTCGGGCGCTGGGGCAAAGGCGACATGGCGGCGAAGGCCCGGGCGCTCGCCGCCCTGATCGGCGACGTCGGGACGGCAGCCGCCGCCGAGCCGGAGACCGACGCGGTGGCCGGCGCCATCGCGACCGGCACGCTCGTCGGACGGCGGGAGAGCGCCGGGCCGATCCCGAAGGTGCTGGAGCTCAAGGCCTGGAACGAGCCGGACTACGCCCGCGTCGCCATCTACCTGAGCGGGCCGGCGCAGGCGCAGATGGGGAGCATGCCCGGGCCGCAGGGTGCCGGCGGCGAGCTGGTGGTCGACATCGCCAAGGCCGAGCGCGGCGACGCACGCGCCCCGGACATCGCCGGCGTCGGGCTGTTGGCGGGCCTCGAGCTTGGCGCGCACGATCCAGGCACCGTCCGCGCCGTCCTCGCCACCCGCGTGCCCGCGACCGCCCGGCTGTTGGTGATGGAGAATCCGTACCGCGTCGTCATCGACGCCTACCGGACCGCGGCCCAAGCCGACGTGGCGGCGGCGGTGCGCGGCCGCCACGTCGTCCTCGATCCCGGACATGGCGGCAAGGACGGCGGCACCCGGGGCGCGAGCGCGAGCCTGGAGAAGAACATCGTCCTCGCCTTGGGGCAGGCGGTGGCGCGACGCCTGGAGGGGCGCGGCGTCGAGGTCACCTTGACCCGCGACCGGGACCTCTCGATGGCCCTCGAAGAGCGCACCGCGATCGCCAATCGGGTGGCGGGCGACGTGTTCGTCTCGATCCACGCCAACGCCAACGCCCAGGCGGGCGTCCATGGCGTCGAGGTCTACTACCTCGACACCACCGACGACGCCTACGCGCTGCGCCTGGCGGCGGTCGAGAACCAGACCAACGAGGAGCAGGTCAGCGACCTGCAGCTCATCCTCGCCGACCTCGCGACCAAGATGAACACCGAGCGCTCGCTGGCGCTGGCGAAGGCCCTGCAAGCCGGCGTGGTCGCCGCGGCGCGGTCGCAGAACCCGCAGATCCGGGACCTCGGAGTCAAAGGCTCGCTGTTCTACGTGCTCGTCGGCACGCGAATGCCCGCGGCGCTGTTGGAGGTCGGGTTCCTCTCCAACAAGCGCGAGGGCGCGCTGCTCGCCGACAGCAGCTACCGGGAGGCGCTCGCCGGCGGCATCGCCGACGCGATCGTCCTGCACCTGAGCGAGGCCTCGGCGTCAGGGGACTGAAGGGCTTTCTTTTGCGGCGCCGGTCCGCAGGCGCTCGCGGCTCGCGAGCGGCGGCGCGGCCTGAATCGCGGCGATGATGTCCTCGAGGGTGTTCTTGCCGACGTACTTCCGGCCGTTGATGAACAGGGTAGGGGTGCCGTCGACGCCGAGCGCGATGCCCTCCTTCTTGTTGGCGACCAGGAGGTCGGCGAGCTTGGGGTCGCGGGACAAGCGCGCGAACGCCTCCTGATTGAGCCCCAACGCCTGTGCCCAGGTCGCGAGCTTGTCGACCGTGAACTCGTTGAAGTGGCGGAACGCGTAGAGCGCGTAAGGCCAGAACTTGCCGAGCTCGTGCGCCGCCACGAACGCCATCGCCGCCTCCTTGGCGCCGGCGTGGCCTTTGATCGGGAAGATCTTCAGGTACAGCTGCGCCTTGCCCTTCAGCGCCCCGGTCTCGACCGCGGCGTGCAGCGCCGGCGTCAACTGGGCGCAAAACGGACAGCGGGCGCAGGCGTACTCGACGACCACGACCCCGGCGTTCTGGTCCCCGGCCGCCGGCGTCCGGGTCAGATCGAAGTCCGCGACCGACGCGCCCTGCGCCGGCGCCGCGACCAACAGCGCCAGCGCGAGCATCGCCGGCCCCCCTGCTAGGTTGGCTGGGGGTGGGGAGCGCGGCCGTCGCGGCCGCGCGGGGATCAAAGGGTGGCGAGGATCTTCTTGCCTCATGAGATTGCCTTCCTCCGAAAGAGCAGCGCCTCGAGCCCCCACGGCCGGCGATCGAAGGCCGCGACATAGAGCGCCAGACCGAGCCAGAGCAAGTCTCGGGCGATGGTCCACCCCGAGATCGGATCGGTGGCCTCGAGGGTCGAGGCGAAGCACCCACACGATGTGTCGAGGCCCCGATGGAGAGCGATGCCGAGCGCGACGGTGAACATCAGCATCATGCCGCACGTCAGCACCGCCGCCGCCCGGCTCCAGAGGCCGGCGATGAGCGCCCCTGCTGCGACCAGCTCGATCCACGGCAACAACAGCGCCTGCAGGTTGACGAGGCCGAGCGGCAGGATGTCGTAGGTCGCGATGTCGAGGGCGAAGCCGTGCGGGTCGAGGATCTTGTGCCAAGAGGCCCACAAGAACACGCCGCCGAGGTAGAGACGGATCGGCACCGCGAGGCGCCGATGCAGGCGCGCCGCCGACTCGGTCATGGCGCCGTCCCCGGGACCATGGCCCCGGCCGCCGCGAGGGCCGCGACGCCGCCTTGGATGAAGGTGACGTTCTTGATCCCGGCAAAGGCGATCTCCTTGGCGAGCTCCTCGCCGGAGTCGGGGCTGCCGCCGTCGCCGTACACCGCGACCTGGGACGCGCCGCTCAGGACTATCTGCCGCGTGAGGGCCCCGAGGGCCGCTTTCGGCACCGCGTCGAGGTAGTCGAACGGCAGGCTGACGGCGCCCGGTAGGTGGGCGTCGGCGTAGGCCTCGGCCTCGCGGGCGTCGACGAAGAACGCCTTGGCGGCGAGGGCGGCGCCGGCCGTGATCGGCGCCACCACCCCTTGCGGCTCGGGACAGGGGACCAGGGTCTCGTAGGGCGTCGTGGCGACGAGCGGCAGGCCGTCGGGGCGCACCGCGTTCACCAGGAGCGCCAACAGCGTCGCGGTGACCGCGAGGATCACGGCCTGCTTCAGGAGCGGCCGGGGGCTGTCGGGCGTCGCCGGCGACGTCCGGGGCGGGTCGAGGCGCATCGCGCCGGAGTTTGTCGCCGACTGCGCTCGGAGTAAAGTGCGGACCGTCAGCAAAGCAGGTCGGCGATCGAGTCCTCGGGCTTTGCCGGTGTTGCCCGTCAGCAAAGAGCGGAGGCGCGAGATGACAAAGCTGCAGCGCGTCGTAAGGAGCGCCGGGAGCGTCTTTTTGGCGAGCGTCGGGCTCGGCCTCGGCTGCGTGTCAGAGCGCCAACCGTCGACCATCCTCGCCGAGCCGCCGGCGTCGGTGCGCGCCCGGCTCGAGGCGCAGCAACACCTCGTGGACAGGACGCTCGGAGGCGGCGGCGTCCGCTATCTCGGCTTCGAGGCGCTCCCCGAGGGGGCGCTGCCGGGGAGCGAGGTGCGGGTCGTTCACTACTGGGTGGCCGAGCGCCCGGTCGACCGACCGTACCGCGTCTTCGTCCACGCGCTCGTCGACGGCGCCTTCGGCCTGATCCCGCACGGCGACCACGCCCCGATCCCGAGCCCCGAGCACTGGCCGGTGGGCAAGGTGATCCGCGACGAGCATTCGCTGTCGCTCCCCGAGCTGTTGCCGGCGGCCGCGGTCGAGCTCCGGGTGGGGCTCTACGAGGGCGATCGTCGCCTGCCGGTGGACGATCCGGCGAGTCAGGACGGCCAGGATCGCCTCCGCGCCGGCCGCTTCAAGGTGGCCGGCACGCCGATGCCGCGGCCGGTGTACCAGGCGTCGAAAGTCCGGGAGGCGCCGCTGATCGACGGCAAGCTCGACGACGCGGCGTGGACCTCGGGCCCGTGGATCGAAGGGTTCCTGCTCAGCCGCGGCGATCGGCCGTCGAGGCTCGAGACCGCGGTCAACGTCGTCTGGGACGACACCCGAGTCTACGTGGCCTTCAAGGCCGAGGATCCGGACCTGCGCGCGACCTATCGCAACCGCGACGAGCCGATCTACCGCGAGGAGGCGGTGGAGATGTTCATCGACCCCACCGCCTCGGGCAAGAGCTACATCGAGCTCCAGACCAGCCCCGCGGGTGTCGTCTTCGACGCCCGCTTCAAGGGCGGCCCGCGCCAGGGCTTCGACAGCCGCTACGACGCCGGGCTCGTGGCCGCGGTCGCGGCGCGCGGCACGTTGAACGACTCGACTGACAAGGACGACGGCTTCGGGGTCGAGTGGGCGCTCGACCTCGCGACCGTCCCCGACGCGGTGGCGCCGATCGCCCGCGGCAGCTGCTGGAAGGTGAACTTTTTCCGGATCGCCAAGGATCAAGCCGGCGGCGCCGTGATCGCCGACGAGAGCGCCTGGTCACCGCCGCTCGCCGGCGACTTCCACAACTTGGAGCGCTTCGGCGACTTGTGCTTTAGTGACGGCGGCGACCGCGCCGCGAGGACCAGTCGATGAGCAAAGAGGCGCCACAGCTGTTGCCGGAGGCGGCGCGCGACATCGCCGCCGCCAAAGCCGAGCTCCGGGGCCGGCGCGACGAGCTGACCGCGGAGTACGACGAGCGCTTGAGCCAGCTCGCGAACGTCGAGGCGGCGCTCGCGAAGGGCGAGCTATCCCCGCGCGTCGCCCAGGACCGCGTCCGGCAGCTGCTCAGGGACGGCAGAGCCTCGACGCGGCTGACCCGCGCCGGTCGGACCCAGATCGGCATGCGGCCGCCGGCGAGCGCGCCCGGGCCGGGTGCGGCGCCCGGAGGCGCCGGCGCGTCGCGCCTGATCGTCACCCCGAGCTTGATCGCCGCGGCGGTGACCAAGACCCAGACCGAGGTCGACACCCGTGTCGTCGGCGTGCTCGTCGCCCACCCGGTGCGGCGCGAGGAGGCCCGCCTCGAGCTGGCGCTGCTCGCCCATTTGCGCCGCGGCCTCGAGCTCGTCCTCGCGGACCTGCCGAAGGACGCCGTGCTCCTCGAAGGCATCCTGGAGTTCGCGGACGAGGCGCAGGGGATCATCGCCGACCTCACCGAGGGCGGCGTGCCGCGGGTGCGGCGCCTCGTGGAGTACGAGCGCGAGCTCACCGGCCAGCTGTTGGCCGCGGGCGCGACCCTCGCCGACCTGAAAGCCGAGCTGCGCCGGGCCCGCAAGGCGCTGGACGTCGCCACCCCGGATCTGAAGCGCGCCGCCGACGACGCGGTCACGATCTTCGCCCGCCTCGCCGTCGAGAGCGAGCGCCGCCTGCCGGTGAAGGTCAAGACCCTGTTCGACGATCTCTTGCGCCAGGATTTGCCGTCGCGACGGTAGCTTTCCTGTTGCTGCACCGGCGCTCGAATCCTATAGTCCCGCGGTCGCCGAGGGGGCGGAACATGCTGGTGCAAGATCGCAAGGATGCGGGGATCCCGACAATGGCCGTCAGCAACGCTTTGAGCCGGCCGGGCCTCGACCTGACGCCGGCGCTGCAGCGCGACCTGGCGGCGCTGCGGTTGGCGCTCTCCGGCGAGAGCGTCATCGACATGGCGCGCATGGCGTTCGATTCCCGCGCCAGCGTCGATCACTTCCTCCGCCTCAACCAGTTCGACACCGACAACCCCTTGGACCTCGCCCGCCTCAAGGAGATCCACCAGGAGGCGGTCGGCTACCTCGCGGACATCCACCACCTGCGCCTCCCGGCGGAGCTCGAAAGGCCGGCCGAGATCCACGAGGTGTTCTTGGCCGCGAACCGCGGTCCGGCGCGGCTGCGGCGCACCGCCTGCATGATGCTCAAGGTGATGCACATCATTCACCACCTGAGCGGCCGCGAGCTCACCTTCGCGATCGCGGTCTCCGAGGCGCAGCTCTTCGAGCGCCTGTCGGCGCGGGTGTTCACCGAGATCGAGCGGATGCGGGCCGCCGGCATCGACGTCGTCGAGTTCGCGGGCGGCAAGAAGTCGCGCACCTCGCTGGTCTCGAAGCTCCTGGCGCGCCGCTCGACGGTGACCGCGCACGTCTTCGACAAGCTGCGCTTCTCGGTGACGCTGAGGAGCGAAGCCGAGCTGGTCCGCGCCCTGATCTATCTGGGGCACAACCTGTTCCCGTTCAACTTCGTGGTGCCGGAGCAGTCGCGCAACAAGATCGTCACGCCGCAGCACGTCGCCACGGCCCTCGGCCTGGACCCGGGGGTGGTCGAAGGGTTCTGGGCGCAGCCGGGCGCGCCGGGCGAGCCGCTGGTGGTGCCCGAGTCGAACGAGTTCTCCGGCGCCGGCTACCGCGCGGTCAGCATGGTGATCGACATCCCGATCCGCATCGACGATCTGGCGCCGAGCCACACGCCGGCGATCGCCTTCGTCGAGACCGAGATCCAGCTCGTCGACGTCAAGACCGCGCTGGCGAACAGCCAGGGCGACAGCTCGCACGCCGCCTACAAGAAGCGGCAGCTGGCGCGGGTGCGCGCCCGCCTGCTCGGCAACGGCGACGGTGATGAGATCGCGAACTGACGGCGACCCGAGGCCGCCGGCGTCGACCACGTCTACTGCGAAGCTCTAGAGCCCGGCCTTGTTCGCGGCCCGCATCAGGCGGGACACGCGGCGCGAGGCGGTGCGCTTGTGCAGCACACCCTTGGACGCGGCCCGGCGCAGCTGCTTCGCGGCGCTCTCGAGCGCGGTGAGCGAAGCGGTCTTGTCGCCGGCGGTGATCGCGTCGCGGAACGCGCGGGTCGAGGTCTTCACCCGACTCCGGATCCGATGGTTGCGCGCCGTCTTCCGCAGCGCCTGACGCGCCCGCTTTGCCGCTGATGGATGGTTGGCCACGATTCACTCCCGAGAAAGTCCAATGACCTTTGACACAACCCGGTCTCGTCACCGACACTCGTCGGCTGGCGACGCCAGGAGTCGGCGAGGTAACAGAGGTGGGCGGCCACTGTCAAGCCGCGTAAGGAGCGGGTGTTGGCGAAGAGCGGCAGCTCCGGCGCGACGGTGGCGTCGACCGGGCCGAGCGTGGCGCGGCACGCGAGCACCGTCAGCCTCTATACGATGCTGAGCCGGGTGCTGGGCCTGGTCCGCGACACGATCTTCGCCCACCTCTTCGGCGTCACGAACGCCACCGACGCCTTCCTGATGGCGTTCACGATCCCGAACACCTTCCGGATGCTGGTCGCCGAGGGCTCGCTGACCGTGGCCTTCTTGCCGGTGTTCAACGAGGCCCAGCGGAAGGGCGGCGAGGACAAGGCGCGCCAGGTCATGAGCGAGGCGCTCGGCGTCTTCCCGGTGCTCAGCGTCGGCCTGGCGCTCCTCTGCATCCTCGGCGCCGAGCCGATCGTCCGGGTGTTCGCGAGCGGCTACGGCGCGGTGCCGGGCAAGCTCGAGCTCACGGTGTTCTTGACCCGTACGATGTTCCCGTTCATGGCGCTCATCAGCATGGTGGCGCTGGCGATGGGAGCGCTCAATGCCCGCAAGCGCTTCGCGTCGTCGGCGGCGTCGCCGGCGCTCTTCAACCTGATCCACATCCTGTCGATGGTGACCCTGGCGCGCGTCGTCGATCCGCCGATGCTCGGGGTGGCGCTCGGCGTGCTCCTCGGCGGCGGCGCGCAGCTCACCTTGCAGCTCGTGGCCCTCTATCGCGCCGGCCTCCTCGTGCGGCCCCGCTTCGTGCTCGGGCCGGAGGTGCGGCGGGTCCTGTGGTTGATGCTGCCGGCGGTCGCGGCCTTGGCGGTCTATCAGCTCAACGTCGCGGCGCTGCGGCTGTTCACCAGCTACCTCGGCGAGGGGGCGCTGACCTACCTCTACAACGCCGATCGATTCCTGCAATTGCCGCTCGGAGTGTTCGCCATCGCCATCGCCACCGCGAGCTTGCCGGCGTTCTCCGACGCCAGCGCCACCGCCGACTCCAAGGGCCTGATCGCGGCGCTCGGGGACTCGTTGCGCCTGATGAGCTTCGTGACCGTGCCGGCGGCGGCCGGCCAGATCGCGCTGGCGTTGCCGATCATCGCCACGGTCTTTCAGCACGGCCGCTTCGACGCCGAGAGCGCGGTCCGCACCGCCGCGGCGCTCGTCGCCTTCAACGTCGGCCTGGTCGCGGTCTCCGGCATCCGCGTGGTCGGCCAGGCGTTCTTCGCGATCAAGGACACCCGGACCCCGGTCGCGGCCGGCGCCATCGGCCTGTTCACCAACCTGGCGCTGGCGCCGTTTCTGGCCGAGCGCTTGGGGTTCATGGGGCTGGCGCTCTCGGTGAGCCTCTCGGCGTGGGTGCAGCTCCTGACCCAGCTCGTGTTCTTGCGCCGCCGCCTCGGGCGCCTCGGGCTGCGCCACGTGCTCGCCGGCGTGGGACGCGACCTCGCGGCGGCACTGCTGATGGGGCTCGCGGTCTACGCGCTGAGCCGGGTGCTCGGGACCTGGGGGCAGGGGACCTCCGCGGCGAACGTCCTGGCCCTGGCGCTCCTGGTCGCGCTCGGCGCGCTCTCCTACGTCGCGGTCCAAGCCGTCTTTCGCGCCGAGGAGCTGTCGCGGGTGACCGGCGCCCTCAGACGGCGGCTGCAGAGAAGCCGCTAGCCGGGACGGGCCCGAGACCCATCCGGCCAATGCCGCTCTAGCGTTCGACGCCGGCGCGAGTGGGAAACCATTGCGGCTGTAAGGCACCACAGACGAATGGCCCGGAGACGCTTGAACCCCACATCCTCCAAAACCATGGCCTGTGGATGAGAGGTCTAACCTCGGGAAATAGCTGGATTCCCTGCGAAGGGGTCGAGGATATTGTCTTAAGTTGCTGTTATTGCGATGTATTTATTGCTGGCCGGCATCTTCTCGGAATATCGGCATTCTTCAGGGGCGGCGTTTGGCGCGGGTTGTCCACAGGTCCATCCACAGGCGCCTGGGGGTATCTTCAACCGCTCGAAAAACCGAAAGATTGCTGGTGATCGGCCGGACGGCGAACGCTCAGGCTTTCTTGGCCTCGTTCCAGAGCGCGTCGAGGAGCTCGGGCGCGACCTTGCCCTTGACGTGGCCGGTCTCCTTGAGGCGAGTCTCGACGTAGCGGAAGCGACCGGCGAACTTGTCGGTCGCGGCTCGGAGCGCGGCCTCCGGATCGACGCCGAGGTGGCGGGCGTAGCTCGACAACGCAAACAGCAAGTCGCCGAGCTCTTCGGCCGAGCGCGCCTGTTTGTCGGCGGCGTCGCTGTCGACCACCTCGTTGAGCTCCTTCCATTCCTCCTCGACCTTCAGCGCGACGGCGTGGCTGTCCGGCCAGTCGAAGCCGATCGCCGCGGCCTTCTCGCCGGTGCGGTAGGCCCGAAGCAGCGCCGGCATGGTCTTCGGCACCCCGTGCAGGCGGCTCTCGCCGGCGGCGCGCTCGGTGGCCTTCACGGTCTCCCAGCTCAAGAGCGCCCCCGCGGCGCCCTGGACCTGCACCTCGCCGAAGACGTGCGGATGGCGGCGCTCGAGCTTCGTGGCGATGCCGCCGGCCACCGCCGCGGCGTCGAAGCGGCCGGTCTCGTTGCAGATCTCCGCCTGGAAGACGATCTGCAGCAGGAGGTCGCCGAGCTCCTCGCAGTGCTTGGCGGCGACACCTTCCTCGAGGGCCTCGAGGGTCTCGTAGGCCTCCTCGATCAAGTACGGCTTCAGGCTGTCGAGCGTTTGCGCCTTGTCCCACGGGCAGCCGCCCGGCGCGCGCAGGCGGGCCATGATCGCGCACAGCCGCGTGAAGGCTGCGCCAGCGCGCTCGTGTCTATCCATCACCAACCTCCGGTGCCGCGGTCGCCGCGCCGCTCCCGTAGCACAACGAGGCCTCCCGGTTCTAGGGAAATACCGTTCTTGATGGCCGCTGGGGCTCTGTGTTAGCCATGTACCGCCGGGCGAGGCGCGTATCACGCCGGACGAGCGACGCTGGAAAGATTCACGGGGTAGCGACTGATGCGAAGGCTGTGGGCGGTGCCCCTGGTGATGATTCTGCCGAGCCTCGCACAAGCCCAGGCCGGCATTCCCTATGCCGCGCCCCCGGACGAGGGCGACACGGAAGAGGCTGCCACGCCGGCCGCCGACGACGCCACCAAGGGCGAGGCCAAGCTCGAGAGCTCGGTGGCCACCGAGCCCGCGGCCCCGGTGCCGAGCGTCGACACCGCACCGCCGCCGCCACCGCCACCCACCGACACCGTGATCGCACAGCTGTGGGAGACGCGCCGCCTGGCGCTCGCGGCGGGCAGCCTGCAGGGGGCCGACGCCGCGCTGCGCGAGCTCGTCGTCGTGAAGGATCAGGCCGGTTGGCCCAACATCTTCGCGTACGGCGAGGCCCTGGCGCGCGAGAGCGAGCAGGCGACGACGAAGGGCAACGTCGGCCGTGGCGTCGAGCTCGCCCAGGCCGCGGTCCTCGTGGCCCCGGACCTGCCACAGCCGCACGTGGTGCTGGCGCGCGCGCTGTGGGCGCAAGGCGACCATGTCCTGGCCGCGGTGTCCGCCGGGCTCGACGGCTACCTCGAGACCTGGATCGAGGCGCCGTACTTGCGGGCGCGGCTCGGCCTGGTGTTGAACGCGAGCGTGGCGGTGGTAGTGCTAGCGACCTTGTTGTTCGCGCTGATGGCGCTCTACCGCCACGCGCGGATGATGGTGCACGACTTCCATCACCTGCTGCCGCACGGCGCGACGCGCCTGCAGAGCGGCCTGTTCGGGGTGCTGTTCCTGCTGACGCCGTTGTTCTTCCGGATCGGCATCCTGCCGACTCTCGTCGCCTGGATCGCATTGATGGGGCTGTACTACGAGCGTCGCGAGCGTATCGCCGCGCTCGTCTTGTTGTTGGCGTTGGCCGGCGCCGCCGTCCTGTTGCCGCGGGTCACCAGCCTGATGTCTTACAGCGGCACGCGCAGCGAAGCGATCTACCTCGCCACCCGGGACATGCTCGCCGAGGACGCCGCTCTCCGCCTCGAGGCGAGCACCGACCCGCGCGCCGAGGACCTCTACGCGCTGGGCTTGCGGGCCCGGTGGAAGGGCGATCTGCGCCGCGCCGTCGATCTGTTGAGCCGCGCCGAGAGGGTGGGCGCCTCCGACGCCCGGCTCTATGTCGACCTCGGCAACCTCAAGTACCTGCTCGGCGACAAACAGGCCGCGATCGCCTACTACAACCGGGCGCTCAGCGTCGACGCCGACAGCGTCGTGGCGCTGTTCAACATGTCGCGGGTGTACTACTCGCTCGCCGAGCAGCAGAAGGCCGGAGAGGCGCACCGCCGCGCCACCGCGGTCGACTACGAGCTGGTCGAGGCCTTTGCCCGTGACGCCAAGCGCGTCGGCCCGACGTACCTGGTCAACGCCGGAGTGCCGCGGTCGCTCTTGGTCGTGCCGCAGCCGGCGGACGCCCTGCACGAGCGCGCCGTCTCCCAGCTGTGGTTGTGGTTTGCGTCGCGTAGCGTGCCGCGCTTCGTGTTCGCCACCGGAGCGCTCGCGGCGCTCCTGCTCCTCGCGGTGATGGCCTGGCTGCGGGGCGCGGCCAAGCCGTCGGTCGCGTGTCCGCGCTGCGGCATGGCCGCCTGCAAGCGCTGCAACCCGGAGATGCCGGATCAGAAGCAGTGCGGCCAGTGCTACCACGCGTTCGTGGTTCGGGAGGGCGTCGATCCCCAAAGTCGGATCCGCAAGGAGATCGAGGTGCACCGCCACCAGGCCCGCACCCTCCGGGTGCGCCAGGTGCTGTCGTTGACGTTGACCGGGACCGCGCAGCTCGCGGGCGGCGCGGCGCTCAGGGGGATCTCTCTGTTCGCGCTCTTTGCCGCCGGGGTCCTGGGCCTGGTGTTGGCCCTCGATCTGGTGCCGACGCCGGCGCCGGTGATGGCGCGCGCCCTCTCCATCCCCAGCGCGGTGGTGATGGGCGTCGTGGTGATCACCGCCTTCGTGCTCGGGCTCTACGACGCCAAGCGGAAGGAGCACTAGTCTCGTGGCGCTCAGGGGTACCCTCAAGGATTTCGGCATCGCCGACATCTTTCAGCTGATCGGCCACCAGGGGAAGACCGGGACCTTGAAGGTTCACCATCGGGATCAAGAGGTCACGGTCTTGTTCCACACCGGCAACGTCGTGCGGGCCGAGTCCTCGACGCGTCAGAAGCGCGAGCTTTTGGGCAGCATGCTGGTGCGCGCCGAGGTCGTGCGCGAGGAGCAGCTGACGGCGGCGCTCGAGACCCAGAAGAAGACCCTGAAGCGCCTCGGCGACATCCTGGTGTCGTCGG
Source organism: Deltaproteobacteria bacterium (assembly GCA_016218825.1). Classification (GTDB taxonomy): domain Bacteria; phylum Myxococcota; class XYA12-FULL-58-9; order XYA12-FULL-58-9; family XYA12-FULL-58-9; genus JACRCV01. Next base: position 17,809 of record JACRCV010000056.1, on the reverse strand, counting down.
GGGCGCTGGACCACAAGACCCTGCGCACCTTCGCGCGGCTGCAGACCACCGAGACCATCTACCGCCTGTTCCTCTGGGACGGCGGCTCCTACGAGTTCGCGCAGGCCGAGGTCGTGGTCTTCGAGGATACCGATCCGATTCGCTCCGAGAACCTCCTGATGGAGGGGTTCCGCCAGGTCGACGAGTGGCCGGTGATCCGCCGCCGCATCAGCGGCTACGGCATCAAGTTCGAGAAGCTCGAGGACCTGGACGCGCTGACCGCCTCGGCCGCGGCCCATCCGGCGCCGGCGGCCGGGGGCGGGGACGACCTCGGGCTCGACGCCGCGTTCGGCGATCTGGGCGGCGGCAGCAGTGGCGGCGATCCGCGCCTGAAGAACGTCGGCCAGAACGAACGCATCGTCTATCACCTCATCACCCCGGATCGCGACGTCCAGAAGATCATCGATCTGTCGCGTCTCGGCGAGTTCGAGACCTGCAAGGCCCTCGTCACCCTGATCGACGCCGCCATTGTCGCACCGCTGGCCGAGGTGGCGCACAAGCCGAGCGCCGACGCGATGGTCGGCGGCATCCACGCGCCGCACCGCTCGACCTGGGCGCTGGCGGTCACCCGCGTCGCCATCACCTCGGCCCTCGTGGTCGCGGCGTTGTGGGGCGCGTGGGCCCTCGGGTTGTCACCGACCGCTTACCTGCAGCAGCTGCGACCGAGCCAGATCCTCGGCTACACCCAGGTGGATCTGCAGAGCGAGCTGGCGCGGGCGCAGCTCGGACGCATCCGCCGCGCGCTCGCCGTCTACCGCGCCGAGGCGGGCGCCTACCCCGAGACCCTGAACCAGCTGGTGACCGCGGGCCTGCTGCGACGCCGCGACCTGCGCTACCCCTGGCAACAGCCGTACTACTACCAGCGTCGCGACGCGACCTACGACCTGCTGCGGCCGCTCTACTGAGAAGCCCACCCACCGCATCGACTCCGGTTCCGGCGCGACCGCCCCTGTGTTATGAATATCGCCGGCGCCGGCACGTCGATTCCAGCCGACCGCCTCGAACTCATCAAGGAGCCCGCCATGCATCGCCACCTGGTCTCGCTGTTCGCGCTCGGGCTTTGCCCGCTCGCCTGCAATCCCACCGAAGAGGGGCCGAAGGGGGACTTCGGCACCGTGGACCTCGCGTTCACGACCGGCACCGAGGCCTACCTGCTCAGCGTCTACTCGCTGCCGGGGGGCGAGGCGGCGCCGGGTGGCCAGGTGGAGTTCTCGCTGAGCAAGGGCGGCGCCAACGCCACGGCCTTGACGCTCGGCCGCAAGAGCAGCACCCCGCCGACCGGCTTCGATCGCGGCGCGCTCGAGGCGCGCATCGTCGCCGAGGGTCGACGTCGGGCCGCCATCGACGGCCTGGTAGCCGACATCCGCGCCGGCCGCCGGACGCTGCACCCGGCGACACCGCGGCAGGCCGGGGGTTGCAGCCCGGCGTGCACCGGCAACCAGATGTGCTTCAAGGGCGCCTGCACCACGACACCGGAGCTGACGTTCACCGACAGCACCGCGGTCGCGGCCACCGTGATCGCGGTGACCAGCGGCGCCTTCAAGGTCAACGTCGTCCTCGACGACAACGACCAAGGCAACGAGACGGCGGCGACCGGCGCCGCGAATGCGTTCGCGGTCGCGGCCACCAACGCCTTGACCTTGATGGGCCAGAGCGGCGGCCACAGCGCCGCCCTCGACCGCGACCAGGACGGCCGGATGACCGTGGTGTTCTCGAGCAAGCTCGCGAGCATGGGCGACGTCGTCGGCTTCTTCGAGCACCGTGACTTCCTGCCGGCCGCCGACTCGCAGGCCACCGGCAACGAGGCCGACATCCTCTGGGCCCAGGTCCCGGGCGCCGAGAGCCGCGCCAGCTGCACGGCGGCGAACGGCTGCGCCACCGACGTCATCACCCCCGAGGTCGCGATCGGTACGCTGGTGCACGAGTACACCCACCTGGTGAACTTCGCGCTCCGGGTCTACGCCAACGGCGCCGCCCCCGCCGACAACGAGGTGCTGTGGCTCGACGAAGGCATGGCGCACCTGATGGAGGATCTCACCGGCTACGGGGCCTCGAACATCGGCGCCGCGGCGGTGGCCCTCGACGAGTGGCCGAGCGCGACCTTCGCGAGCCCCACCGACTCGGTCGCGCAGCGCGGCCAGGCGTACCTGGTGCTGCGCTACCTGGTCGACGCCCTCGGCAAGGCCAAGGGCGCCAGCACCCCGGCGGCCGCGGCGACGAGCGTCCTGCTGCACAAGACCCTGCTCGCCGACGGTGCCCGCGGCTTCCTGCATCCGGCGCTGCAGACGTTCGGCGCCGACGGCCTGGGCGCGTGGCTGCTTGCGACCTACGCCACGAACAACCTCGAGGTCACCGAGGTCGCCGCGAAGAGCGCCTTGTACCTGTCGCCGGTCAACGGCGGCGCCGGGCAGCCGGTGGGCTTCGATCCGTTCGGCACCTTCGTCGACGCCCGCGGCAACGAGCTGGCGCTCACCGGGCCGAAGCTCGGCGACGGCTCGACCGACGACCTCGGTGACCTGAGCCAGCCCTACACCAACTCCATCGCGATCTCGGGCAGTTACCTGTTCCTGGTTCAGGGGGCGGCCGGCGGCACGACCTCGATCACCGGCCACACCGAGGCGGCGGCCGACTTCCAGCTCCGCGCGGTGCGGGTGCGCTGATGCTCGGCGTCTATCTCGGGCTGCTGTTCTGCGCCGCGGCCGGCGACTCGGCCACCTACCAGGGCGAGGTACGCCTGACGCGCGCCGTCGGTGCGCCGTTGGTCTCGGTGGTCTGGGCGCAGGGGAGCATCGAGCTCCAGGGCGAGCTCGCCCTCGAGGTCGCCCGCCTGCAGAGCAGCAAGGTGGAGGTGGTCGGCGTCCTCGACCCGGACGGCAAGCGCCTGCGCCTCCAGACCTACTCGATCATCGACGTCGGCGGCAGCAAGCCGCTCGTCGGCTTCCTGGTCGAGGCCGAGGCCGGGTTGGCGCTCAAGGACGGGAGCGGGAGCCCGATCCCGTTGAGCCTGCAGCCGCGAACCCAACAGCGGCTGCGGACGATGGTCGGCGCCAAGCTGTGGGTCGCCGGCGACAAGCTGGTCTCCGGCGAGCTCAAGGTGCAACGCTACGGGGTGCTGCGGGATCCGCCGAAGGGGGGGCAGGGCGGCACGCCCTGAGCCGTTCGCGGCCCCCCTTGCATCCTGGCACCGATGCGAGCGAGACTGCGCCCGCTTCCCTCCCGTGAGGGACTTCCTCGAGGAAACCCGATCAAGGAGACCCACATGCGCTCGTTCATCATCGCCAATGGTCTGGTGTTGTTCCTGGCCGCCGGGGTCGGCGCCGAAGAAGCCGCGGCCGACCCGATGGCGGAGCTCGCGGCGCTCGCCAATGACGCCGCCGGCGCCGGGCCGGAGGGCGGCGGCTCGATCCGCGCCAAGAAGGACCCCGACATGTCCCAGAGCAAGCGCCTCAAGGATCCGAAGAATCTCGAGGCGAAGATCGACGCCGTCCTTGTCAGGGACTTCCCGCTCGTCGCCTTGACCGTCGTCGTGCTGCAGCCGGCGAAGGACGGCGCCGGCAAGGACGTCAAGAAGAACGACAAGCTGGTGATCGCCCCGAGGCTCAAGGTGGACGGCAAGACCGTGGCGCTCGCCGACCCCGACACCGTGGTCAACGCCGGCGCCTACTACCTGCGCAAGGGCGACAAGGTCGCGATCCGCCTGGGGGCAAACAAGGGCAAGTACTGGGAAGCCGAATACGTCGAGCGCAAGTAGATGACCGAGGTCGAGAACGTCCCCGGCCCCGGGGACGATCCCGCCCGGGCGGACGAGCACCTCAAGCCCACGCGGCGGCCGCCACGGGCGCCGTTGTGGGACCGACTCGAGCACGTGCGCTGGCTGCAGCCGGCGGCGCTGTTGTTGCCGGTCTTGGTCGCGGGGCTGGTGCTGGCGCCGCGCCTGGCGCCGCGGGTGTTCTCGACCGATGTCGAGTTGGTCGGGACGCCGGCGGCGGACAACATCAAGGCGCCCTTCGACGTGACGGTCGAGGACGCCGAGACCACCGAGCGCCTGCGGGGCGAGGCGGAGCAGCGCCTGCCGAGCGTCTACGACTTCGACGTCCGCGCCGGGACCGAGCTCGCGCGACGGCTCGGTGAAGCCTTCGCGCTCGCCCGCAAGCGCCTCGACCGCCTGCACGAAGAAGACCCGGACACCGCCGACCCGGCGAGGCTCGGGAAGACCGCCCGGCAGCGCGCCGAGGTCGAGGTCGAGCGCGTCGTCGACGAGCTCCGCCCCGAGCTGCAGAAGATCCTCGGGACCACCATCTCGCAAGCGGGTCTGGCGTTGCTGAAGCGCGAGCAGTTCGACCGCAGCATCGAACAGGCCCTGCAGCAGGCAGTGACCCAGACCGGTGCGGCGCCGTTCGTCGATCACGTCGCGACCTTGGCCGGCGAGCGCGACCGCGGCCTCACGGTGCAGCGGGTCCCGAGCGACGGCAGCCGCGAGCTCTTCATCGACAAGGTGGAGTCGATCGCCGACCGCGAGTCGCTGCGCCTGCACCTGGCGCCGCTCATCGCGCTCCGGCTGCCGGAGCTGGAGGCCGAAGAGCAGCAGAGCGTCGCCGCGCTGGCGAGCGAGCTGATGCCGGCCAACCTGACCTTCAATCGCGCCGCGACCGAGGTCGCGAGACAACTGACGCGAATCGCCGTCAAGCCGGTCACGATCACCGTGAAGAAGGGGGAGATGATCATCCGCGACGGCGAACGCTTCACGCCGCATCATCTCGCCATCCTCGCCGCCCTCAACCGGGGGCGGGGCAGCGCCACCACGGCGTTCGTGGTGATCGGCGGCGCCCTGGTGGTGCTGGTGCTGTTCGGCACCACGTTCGCGCTGGCGCGCAAGAGGGCCTGGGGCAGGCGCCTGCGCCACCGCGACCTGGCGTTCTTGGCCACGGTGTTCTGCTCGGCGCTGGTGATCACCAGGCTGTGGTTGGCGCTGACGGTCGACCTGCAAGAGGCGCTCGCCAAGGTACCGCTCGACGTGTTCTTGTTCATCGTCCCGGTGGCCGCGGGCGCGATGGTGGTCCGCCTGTGCGTGCGCCAGGACGTGGCGCTGATCTACGCCATCGCCCAGAGCATGGTGCTGGGCCTGATGGTCGAGGCGCACCGCGGCTTTCTCTACTACGCGACGGTGGGCTCGGTGCTGGGGGTGACGGCGGTCCGCAACCTCGGACGGCGCTCGGACCTGTTGCGGGCCGGCCTGTGGGTCGGCGTCGGCCAGACCGCCATCGCCACGGCGCTGTTGGTGTTCGACGGCCAGGCCCGTCTCGCGGCCTACGGCCTCGCGATGCCGGCGGCGTTCATGAGCGGACTCATCGCCGCGGTCGTGGCGCTGGCGATGACGCCGGTGGTCGAGGCGGTCTTCGACTACACCACCAACCTGCAGCTGTTGGAGCTCGCCAACCTCAATCACCCGGCGCTCAAGGAGCTCATCGTCCAGGCGCCCGGCTCTTACCATCACAGCGTCATCGTCGGCTCGATCGTCGAGGCGGCGGCCGAGGAGATCGGCGCCAACCCGCTGTTGGCGCGGGTGATGGCCTACTACCACGACATCGGCAAGTGCCGGAACCCGAGCTACTTCAGCGAGAACCAGCGCGACGGCCAGAACCCGCACGACAAGCTCAAGCCGTCGATGAGCGCGATGATCCTCAAGCGCCACGTCGACGACGGCATCGAGATCGCCCGCGAGCATCGCCTCGGCGAGGAGATCATGGCCGGCATCGCCGAGCACCACGGCACCACGGTGATCCACTTCTTCTACCAGAAGGCGAAGGAGGGGGAGGACGAGAACAACCCGGTGTCGGAGAGCGACTATCGCTACGATCACCGCAAGCCCCAGAGCCGCGAGGCGGCGCTGGTCATGCTCGGGGACGCGGTCGAGGCCGCCGCCGGCTCGCTCGCCGATCCGAACGCGGCCCGCCTCCAGGGTGTGATCAACCGCATCATCAACCTGAAGTTCAGCGACGGCCAGCTCGAGGAGTGCGATCTGACCCTGAAAGATCTGCACAAGATCGCCAAGGCCTTTGGCATGGTGCTGGGCTCGATCTACCATGGCCGCCCGGAGTACCCGGGGTTGCTGAGCGACATTGCGGGGAAGAAGCAGAATGGCGATCTCGATTCGAAACCTCCGCGGCGCGGCGAGGCTGCCGGCCTCCCGGATGAGACGGACGGCGCGGACAATCTTAAGCGCCTTGGACTTGACGGACGCTGAGCTCTCGATCGCGGTCGTCGACGACGCCGCGATGCGCCGCTTGAACCTCGAGTGGCGCGGCATCGACCGCACCACCGACGTGCTGAGCTTCTCGCAGCTCGAGGGCGACCAGCCGCGCGCGCCCGGACGCCGCGGGCCGGGCGGCGGACGCTCGTTGCTGCTCGGGGACGTGGTCCTGAGCGCGCCCACGGCACGTCGCCAAGCGCGGCGCTACCGCCACCCGTTGCCGGCCGAGGTCGACCGGCTGCTGGTGCATGCCGTCCTCCACCTGCTCGGGTACGACCATGTCGGCAGCCGGCGCCGCGCGCTCGCGATGCGGCGCGCCGAGCGCCGTCTCCTTCGCCGGCTGCGCGCCGACGGTCAACGCTGAGCCGTGTCGAGCGAGCTCTCTGCAACCGGCGGGCGCGGGCTCGACCGCGCCGTCGAGCTCGGGCTGGCGCTCTTGGCCGGCGGCCTCGGGGCGCTGGCGTTTCCGTTCGTGCTGCCGGGGCTCGGTGCGCGGCCGCTGTTGGACGCGCTGCCGCGCGAGCTCCTGATCCTGCCGGCGGCCGCGATCCTGTACCGGTTGAGCGGCGGCCCGACACGGCGCCGGGGGCGGGTGCTCGCGTGCTTCGTGGCGGGCGTCTGCCACTTCGGGCTGCTGCTGTATTGGCTCGACATCGCGATGGTTCGCTACGGCCACATGCCGCAATGGCAGGCGGTGCCGGCGCTCGCCCTGTTGGTGTGCTACTGCGCGCTGTACTGGGGGGCGCTGCCGATCGTTCGCGCCTGGCTCGAGGAGCTGCCGCGCCTCGGACCGCCGATCGCGTTTGCGCTCGCGGTGCTGTTCTTGGATTGGCTGCGCGGCGTGCTGTTCTCCGGCTTCCCCTGGGGTCTGTGGGGCTATTCGCAGGCGCGCAACCTGGCGCTCCTCCAGTTGGCGCGGCTCGCGGGCGTCTCCGGGATCTCGTTCGTGCTCGCGGTGGCCGCGGGCCTCGGCGCCGAGGCGTGGCAGGAGCGCAAGACGCGACGCGGGCGGCTGCTGTTCGGCCGCCTTTGCGCCGTGCTCCTGAGCGCGCACGCGATCGGCGCGGTGCTGCTGTGGACCCGCGCCGACGACGAGGGCGACGGGGTGCGGGCGACCTTGGTGCAGGGGAACATCGAGCAGGGGATGAAGAACCGCGACAGCGAGTTTCGGGCCCAGATCCTGTCCGTCTACCTGCGCCTGAGCGCGGCGGCGGAGGCCGCCGGCGCCGAGCTCGTCGTCTGGCCCGAGGCCTCGTGGCCCGGGCACGTGGACGTCGGCCGCGCGCGCTTCACCGAGCTCCACAACCGGGTGCCGACGTTGCTCGGCGCCTCGACCTATCGGTGGGCGGGCGACGACACCACGGCGTACAACTCGGCGCTGTGGGTCGACACGGACGGCCACATCGCCGGGCGCTACGACAAGCAGCACCTGGTGCCGTTCGGAGAGTACGTGCCGCTGCGCTTCCTGTTGCCGGTCGAGAAGCTGGTGCCGGGGATGGTGGACTTCTCCGCCGGCGCCTCGGCCGCGCCTGTCGGCAGCCCGGCCACCGGGGTCCTGATCTGCTTCGACGGCATCTTCCCCGGGATCGCCCGCGCCGAAGCGGCGGCGGGCGCGACGCTGCTCGCCAACCTCACCAACGACGGTTGGTACGGGGTCTCGAGCGCCCCGTTTCAGCATCGCGACTTCTACGTGCTGCGCGCCGTCGAGACCGATCGCCACCTGCTGCGCGCCGCCAACAACGGCCTGTCGTTGTTCATCTCCCCGGACGGGCGCACGCACCAGCAGACGACGCTGAACACCGCGGCCATCGTCAGCGCCCGCGTCTGGCCGCGCCGGACCACGACCCCCTACGTACGCTTGGGCGACTGGCTGCCGGCGGCGGCGATCGGCTGCGTGGTCGGTGCGCTGCTGCGGCGCTTCGACCGCTGGGGACGAAGCCGGCGCTGGCGGCGCTCGGTTGACAACACCGCGGCTGCGGGCGCACAAGGGCAAAGCTCGCCCGTGGGCGAGGAGCCGCCGGAGCCACCTTCGACCTTGCACTAGGACGCCATGATCGACCGCAACGACCGCATCAAAGATCTGAAAGACCGAGCCCTGCAACTCCGGAGGTATCTTTGACGTCGATCGGATGCTGCAGCGCCTCGAGGAGCTGAAGACCAAGGCCGAAGATCCGGCGCTGTGGCAGGACAACGAGGCCGCGGCCGCGGTCCAGAAGGAGCGCACCCGCCTGGAGCGCGAGCTGTTGCGCTTCGCCAGCGTCGAGAAGGCCCTGGGCGACGCTGCCGAGGTCTTGGTGCTCGCCGAAGAGGACAAGGAGATCGCGGCCGAGATCGATCGCACCGTGGACGGCGCGCAGGCGACCGTCGAGAAGCTCGAGCTCGAGCGCATGCTCGGCGGCGAATACGACCAGCTCGGCGCCATCGTCTCGGTGAACGCCGGCGCCGGTGGCACCGAGAGCCAAGACTGGGCGCAGATGTTGATGCGGATGCTGGTGCGCTGGGCCGAGCGCCGCCAGTTCGAGGTCGAGATCTTCGACACCCAGGTGGGTGAAGAGGCCGGGATCAAGAGCGTCGCGTTTCTGGTGCACGGCGCGTACGCGTACGGCTACCTGCGCTCCGAGGCCGGCGTGCACCGCCTGGTGCGCATCAGCCCGTTCGACGCCGCGAAGCGGCGCCACACCTCGTTCGCGTCGGTCGCGGTCGCGCCCGAGGTCGACGACAGCGTCGAGATCGAGGTCCGGGACGAGGACCTGCGCGTCGACACCTACCGCTCCGGGGGCGCCGGCGGTCAGCACGTCAACAAGACCGACTCGGCGGTCCGGCTCACCCACCTGCCGACCGGGATCGTCGTCGCCTGTCAGGCGGAGCGCAGCCAACACAAGAACAAGGCCAAGGCCATGAAGATGCTGCGCGCCAAGCTCCTCGAGCTCGAGCTCCGCAAGCGCGAGGAAGAGAAGGCCCGGATCACCGGCGAGAAGAAGAAGATCGAGTGGGGCTCGCAGATCCGCTCCTACGTGCTCCAGCCCTATCGCCTGGTCAAAGACCACCGCACCGGCTTCCAGGTGGGGAACGCCGACGCCGTGCTCGACGGCGAGCTCGACGGCTTCATGCAGGCCTTCCTGTTGGGCAAGGGCGCGCCGTCGCCGGCCGATCCGGAATAACGGTCTAGAAACGCGCCAGGAGCTTGAGGAAGGCGCCGCGGCGATCGGGGGTGAGGCCGAGGTCCAGCGCCGTCACCTCGGTCTTGGCGGTCGGCGCCGGCGCCCGCGACAGGTCCATGATCACCAGGCCGATGGCGGCGGCCGCCAAGAGACCACCGGCGCCCATCGCCACGAACTCCCGAGTCTGCGCCTGCTTGCCGGCGCTGTCCTCGTCGGCGAGCGATCCGGAGGCGCAGGTGTTGTCGGCGTTGAGTCGGGAACAGATCGCCGGGGCGTTGCCGTTCGCGGCCTCGTATTGGTCGCGCAGACTCTTGGCGTTGGTCTTGTGCTCGCCCACCTTGACGCCGAAGTAGCTCGACGCCGCGAGGCTCACGACCGCCAGGCCGCCGGCCGCCGCGCCGGTCCAGGTGCGCCAGCTCGGCGACCACGCCGTGGCCGCCGGCGCCGTGGCCGCGAGGGCCGCTCCGGGCGCCAGGCCCAGCATCTCGTCGTGGCTCGCGGTCGGCGCGTCCGGCGACGCCTCTTTGATCTTGGCGATCTTGATCCGGTCGCCGTCGACCGACAGCGCGACGTCGGCGCGGGTGTCGGCCTTGATCTCCACCTCCTGAACCTGGGGCTCCATCTTCGGACCGCGGAACGAGAGGCGACGCTTGCCGGCGGCCACCTTCGAGATCACGCCGGACAGCGGCGTGGTGCCGCGCGGCTCGCCGTCGACGCGGATCTCGATGCCGTCGGCGTTCGCGGTCACCCACAGGCTCCCGAAGCCGGTCTTCGACTCGACCTCGACGATCAGGCCGCCGATGGTGTTGTTGGCGAGATCGATGCTCACCGTGGCGTTGCGCTTGTAGACCACGTCGACGAACTGGTTGACGTCGGCGAACCCGGGCTTGACGACCTTCAAGATGTGGGGTCCGGCGCGCAGGCCATCGAGCGGCCCAGGGAGCGGCGTCGTGCCCACCTGCCGATCGTCGACGTAGACCTCGGCGCCCTCGACCGTGATCTGAACGGTGAGCGTCCCAACGTAGGTGGTGGGCGCCAACAGCTGCACCGCGAGGCGATGGACCTCCTGGGCCCGTTCTTTCGGATCTTCGGAGATCGGATCGGCGACGCGACCGAGCTCGGCGCCGCTGTCGCTGTCGATGAGCCGCATCGAGATCGTCAAGGCGCCGCCCAGCGCCGCGACTTTGACGTCGAAGGCCACGTGGGCGCGGGCGTAGCGCGCCGCCTTCGCGAGGCAGAGGGCTTGCGCCTGGCAGGCCGCCGGGTCGAAGCCGAGCGCCGCCAGATCGTTCTTGACGTCGGTCGGGGAGACCGCGCGCATCCCCTCGGTCTCGTCGACCTCGCCCATCAAGGCTTGTTCGAGGCCGCGCACCAGGTCGTCCGGCACGTCCTGGCCGCGCACCGGCATGACGGCCACCGCCTTGTAGCCCGTCGGCAAGGGTGGCGGCGCTGGAAGATTCGCCGGGACGCCGGAGGGGGGCTCGGGCACCGCAGGGGAGGCCGCGGGCTCGGCCGCAGCGGGCTCGGGTGTCGCCGGCCCCTCGGCGCCTTTGCCCTTGCCACGCGCCTTGCCACCCTTCTTTTGCCCGGCCTTGGCGCGCCCCTTGGCCTCGGCCAACCACCGGCCCGCCTTCGCGGCCGACACCGCGCCCACCTCATCAACCATCCCCGGGGCCGCGTGGGCGAGCGGCGCACCGCAGAGCCCGAAGACCACCAGGGCGCATCCAGCGAAGGACATGTGTCGCATCAGCTCCGTTTCTAGCACAGCCTTGACCCTCGAGACGAGCCCGCATAGGTTGCCACGACTTTGACCCTCTGGTTCGAATGAAACCCTCCCGAGGCAATCCGGCACATGACTGAACGGGATGAGCTCTTTGAGCAGCGGCTCGCCAAGGCCGAGGCGCTGCGCCAGGCTGGGATCGATCCTTACGCCAACGACTTCCCCGGGGTCGGCGCCGACGTCTCGCTGATCACGACCGCGGAGTTCGTGCGCCGCTACCAGGCGGAGACCGACGCCGCGGCGCTGCAGGCCGTCACCACCCGGCACGCGGTGGCCGGACGGGTGATGGCGATCAACACCTTCGGCAAGGCGGCGTTCTTGCGCATTCAGGACCGCTCCTGCGACGTCCCGAGCGCCGGCGGCGAGCCGGCCGGACGCCTGCAGGTGTTCGTCAAGAAGGACGTGGTCGGCGACGCCGGCTTCGAGCTCTTCAAGCGCCTCGATTTGGGCGACTTCATCGGCGTCGTCGGGACCCCGATGCGAACCAAGACCGGCGAGCTGACGCTGCTCGCCGGTAGCTTCAGGATCCTGACCAAGACCCTGCGGCCGCTCCCGGAGAAGTGGCACGGGCTCTCCGACGTCGAGACCCGCTACCGGCAGCGCTACCTCGACCTGGTGATGAACGCCGACTCGCGGCGGGTGTTCCGACTGCGCGCCAAGGTGATCCAGTGGCTGCGCGCCTTCTTCGCCGAGCGCGACTTCATCGAGGTCGAGACCCCGATGATGCACCCGATAGCCGGCGGCGCGGCGGCGCGGCCCTTCGTCACCCACCACAACACCCTCGACGTCGATCTCTACCTGCGCATCGCCCCGGAGCTCTACCTCAAGCGCCTGGTGGTCGGTGGCTTCGAGCGGGTGTTCGAGATCAACCGCAACTTCCGCAACGAAGGGGTGAGCACGGTCCACAACCCCGAGTTCACGATGCTGGAGTTCTACCAGGCTTACGCCGACTACCTGCAGCTGATGGACCTCGGCGAGGCCCTGGTGTCCGGGGCCGCCGAGGCCGCGACCGGCGGCACCGACGTCACCTGGGGCGAGCTGCAGATCTCGCTCAAGCGGCCGTTTCGCCGCATGACGATGCTCGAGGCCATCCACGCCCACGGCGGCCCGGCGCCCGCCGACGCCCGCGACCCCGACCGATCGCTCGCCGCCCTCAAGGGGGTAGGCGTCGACGCCGCGGCGATGAACGACGGCGAGCGGGTGGTCGCGCTCTTCGAGCACTTCGCCGAGCCCAAGCTCATCCAGCCGACCTTCGTCTACGACTATCCCGCCGCGGTGTCGCCGCTCGCGCGCCACAAGCCCGCCGATCCGTGGTACGTGGACCGCTTCGAGCTGTTCATCGGCGGTCGCGAGATCGCCAACGCCTTCAGCGAGCTCAACGATCCGGTCGACCAACGGCGGCGCTTCGAGGCGCAGCTCGCGGCCCGCGCCAAGGGCGACGCCGAGGCGCACGCGATGGACGAGGACTACGTCCGGGCGTTGGAGCACGGCATGCCTCCCGCCGGCGGCTTCGGGCTCGGCATCGATCGGCTGGTGATGTTGCTCTCCGGATCCTCCTCGATCCGCGATGTCATCCTCTTCCCTCAGCTCCGACCGCACACGTGACGCTGCCGCTGTCGTTCTACATCGTCTCGGGCGTGCTCGTCGGCGCGGTGCTCGCTGTCGTGCGCTTTCGGACCTACTGGCGTCGGCACGGGGTGTCGTTCGCCGTCGTCGCCGGCGCCGGCGTGACCCTGGCGATCGCCGGTCTGGCGCTGTTCGCGGTGTTCGCGCTCTTCGACCTCGACCTCGAGCGCTCGCAGCCGCTGTTCTGGGGGTGGGTGGTGACCGCCGCCACTCTGACCGGCCTCGGCGCGGCGTTGAAAAGCCGGCGGCTCCCGGGCCTCGACCTGCTGTTGGCGGTGGGCCTGGTGTACCTGGCGAGCGTGTTGTTCGCGCTCGCGGCGGCCTCGAAGGCCGGAGTAGCGGCGCCGCCGCTGCGCGCGTTGTTGGTGGTGCCGGCGGCGCTCGAGCTGTTCGCGTACTTCGGCGCCTCGCTCGGCTATCTGCTGTGGGGCGCGGGGCGCTTCGAGCCTCGCGTCGACTACGAGGGCAAGATCGGCCGCCGCTTCTTGCTGTCGAAGAGCTCGACGGTGTTGTCGACCGTCACCGCGATCTCGGTGGTCGGCGTCACCCTCGGGGTCTGGTTGGTCATCATCTCGCTCGGGGTGCTCTCGGGCTTCGAGGACGATCTGCAGCGCAAGATCATCGGCGCCAACGCCCACGTGGTGGTGCACCACCGCCAGAGCCTGCCCTTCGCGCTCGACGGCGCGCGCCTGCGGCAGCTCGCGGACCTGCCGGAGGTGACGGCGTTCGCCCCGACCATCGACGGCGAGATCGCGCTCGCGAGTCAGTCCAACTTCACCGGCGGCATCCTCTACGGCATGGATCCGGTGCGCTCGCCCGCGGTGTTGACCGTCCTCACTCAGCTCGCGACGGGCTCCCTCGAGCCGCTGGTAGCGGAGCTGCGACCTCAAGCGCCGCCGGCCGCCGACGACGACGACACCGGGTTGGCGCCGCCGGCGCCGGTGCCCGGCCTGGTGATCGGCCGGGAGATGGCGAGCACCCTCAACGTCCAGGTGGGGGATCGGGTGCGGATCATCTCGCCGTTGTTGGAGGTGTTGACGCCGGTCGGGCCGGCGCCGAAGAGCCTCGACTTCCGGGTCGCGGCGATCTTCAACAGCCAGATGTACGAGTTCGACGCCCGTTACGCGTTCGCGACCTTGCCCGCCGCGCGCCGGTTCTTCGAGCTCGGGGCCGACGAGGTGACCGGCGTGCAGCTCGCCGGCGCCGATCCGGAGCGCTCCGACGCCATCGGCGCCGTCGCCCTGAAGACCCTCGATCCGGAGGGCAGCGGCATGCTCGAGGCGCTGGACTGGAAGCGTCGCAACCAAACCTTGTTCGCGGCGTTGAAGCTCGAGCGCGTGGTGGCGTTCGTGGTCCTGGCGTTCATCATCTTGGTGGCGAGCTTCTCGATCGTCAACACCCTGACGATGTCGGTCATCGAGAAACGCAAGGAGATCGCCATCCTCAAGACCACGGGCGCCACCGACGTCAGCGTGATGAAGGTGTTCTTGGTCCAGGGGATGTTGGTCGGCGCCTTCGGCACGTTGATTGGCGCCGTCGCCGCGGTGGTCACCGCGCTGTTGTTGAAGCGCTTTGGGTTTGGGATTCCGGGCGAGGTCTACTATATCGACTCTCTGCCGGTGCACGTGGGCGCCGGTGACGTGATGCTGGTGGTGTTTGCCGCCATCGTCATTGTTTGGGATTTCGCCGTGTTCCCGGCCTTGGGTGGCTCTCGCCTGGCGCCGGTCGAGGGGCTGCGTGACGGCTAGCTTCGTCCAGATCCAGAACCTGCACAAGGCGTACGCCAAAGGCCCGGTGATGATCGACGTCTTGGCCGGCGCCTCGCTCGACCTCATGCAGGGAGACATGATCTCGGTCACCGGCGCCTCGGGCGCCGGCAAGAGCACGCTGTTGCACTTGATCGGCACCCTCGACACCCCGGACAAGGGCACCATCCACTACCACGGCCGCGATCTGTTCGCGCTCTCGAGCGCCGAGCTCGCCGACTTCCGCAACCGCGAGCTCGGCTTCGTGTTTCAGTTTCATCACCTGCTCCCGGAGTTCACCGCCCTCGAGAACGTGATGATGCCGGCGCTGATCCGCCGCACCCCGCGGGCCGAAGCCCAGACCGCGGCGACCAGGGTGCTCGCCGAGGTCGGTCTTTCGCACCGCCTCGAGCACCGGCCTGGGGAGCTGTCGGGCGGCGAGCAACAACGGGTGGCGCTGGCGCGGGCTCTGGTCTTGAACCCGCCGCTGCTCCTGGCCGACGAGGTCACCGGCAACCTCGACGAGAAGACCGGCGAAGAGATCCACACGCTGCTCTTCGAGCTCAACCGCAGCCGCGGCGTGACCCTGATCGTCGTGACCCACAACATGTCCCTCGCCAATCGCATGCCGCGCCGCCTGCTGCTCGAGGGCGGCCTGCTGAAGGAGCGTTCATGAGGAGCGGCGACCGCACGCGACCGAGGTTCTGGGTTGCGGCTGTTCTCGGGCTCGTGGGTTTGGGCGCGGCAAACCCGCAAGCGGCGACCGGCGCGCCGCGGGTGACCGACATTCGCGTCGAGGGCCTGCGGCGGGTCGAGTCCGAGGCGGCGCTCTCGAGAGTCCAGATCAAGGTCGGCGACGTCTTCGACCCCAAGACCGCCTCGCAGGCGCTGCATCAGGTGTGGGAGACCGAGCTGTTCCGCGACGTGCGCCTCGAGCGCGAGGTGATGGCATCGGGGATCCGCCTGGTCTTCGTGGTCACCGAGAAGCCGTCGATCAAAGAGGTGAAGTACGAGGGCAACGACTCGTTGTCCGAGGACGACATCAAGGCGGTGGTCGACGTCAAGCCGTTCACCATCCTCAAGGTGAACGAGCTCAAGAAGAACGTCGAGAAGATCCGCGACCTCTGCGTCGAGAAGGGCTTCTACCTCGCCGAGGTCGCCTATCGCATCGACAAGATCGACGGCAACGACAACGAGGTCAACGTCGTCTTCACGGTGGTCGAGAACGCCAAGGTGATGGTGAAGCAGCTCACCTTCATCGGCAACAAGCATTTGAAGGACGAGCAGATCAAGGACGTGCTCCAGACCCGCGAGGGCAGCGAGTTGTCGTTCCTGTCGCAGTCCGGCACCTACAAGGAGGAGTTCTTCCAGACCGACCTGTTCCGCATCCAGGCGCTGTACTACGACCACGGCTTCGTCAACATCAAAGTCGGCCAGCCGACCGCGACGATCTCCTCCGACCGGCGTTACATCTTCCTGTCGGCGCCGATCGAGGAAGGCGAGCAGTACAACATCGGCGAGGTGAAGTTCTCCGGCGACGTGACGCTGAAGGCCGACGACGGCAGCGTCAAGATCGACGAGGCCGAGGTGCGCTCGAAGCTCACCATCCGCGCCGGCGAGATCTTCAACCGCACCCAGCTGTTCCAGGACATCCAGTCGATCACCGACGTCTACCGCGACCAGGGCTACGCCTACGCCAACGTCACGCCGAACTCGGCGATCCGCAACGACGTCAAGGCCGTGGATCTCGACCTCGAGGTGGAGCGCGGCGACGTGATCTACTTCGAGCGCCTCGAGGTGGTCGGCAACACCCGCACCCGCGACAAGGTCATCCGCCGCGAGATGCGGATCTTCGAAGGCGATCGCTACAGCGCCACGAACCTCAACGAGTCCAAGGCCCGGGTGTACCAGCTCGGGTTCTTCGAGACCGTCAACATCTCCACCAGCCGGGGCTCGAAGCCCAACCTGATGAACGTCACCATCGAGGTCAAAGAGAAGTCGACCGGCACCTTCCAGATCGGCGCCGGCTTCTCCTCGGTCGAGAGCTTCATCGCCACGGCGCAGATCGCGCAGAACAACTTCCTCGGCAACGGGCAGCTGCTCAGCGTCTCGGCGCAGCTGTCATTCGGCGACTTCGCGCGGCAGTTGGCCACGGTGCAGTTCTACGAGCCGTACTTCCTCGACAGCGAGTGGTCGTTCGGCATGAACGCCTACATCACCCAGCGCTACTACCGGGAGTTCCAGCGCAACGCCAACGGCCTGTCGCCGAGCTTCGGCTATCCGATCACCCCGGACCTGCGCGTCAACGCCGGCTACACCCTGGAGTTCGTGCGCGTCGAGACCGATCCGGCGAGCGGCAAGGCCTTCGCCGACCTGACCCGCGGCAACGGCCGCAACTCCTCGGTGAACGCCAGCGTCGCCTACGACACCCGCGACAATCGCCTGTTCCCGAGCAAGGGGCACTTCCACACGATCTCCGCCGAGGTCTCGGACCGGGCGCTGGGCGCCGAAGACGGGCTCGAGAACCGCCGCCTGCAGCTCTACCTGCGCTACTACTACCCGCTGCCGTTGTCGCTGGTGCTGAAGCTCAACGCCGAGTTCGGGGTGGTCTCCGCGCGCGGCGGCCGGCGGGTCGCGATCGCCGAGCGCTTCTTCCCGGGCGGCATCTACTCGGTGCGCGGCTTCGAGCCCCGCGGCCTCGGCCCCACCGAGAAGGTGGCGAACAAAGGCGACCCGTCGTCGCCGACCTCCGACTTCATCGTCGGCGGCAACAAGCAGACGATCTTCAACCTCGAGATCGAGTTCCCGATCATCGAGCAGGCCGGCATCAAGGGCGTGGTGTTCGCCGACGCCGGCAACGCCTACAACGACGACGAGGGCTTCTTCTACCTCGGCACCCCCCGGAAGCTCCGGCCGCCGGCGTTCATGATGCGCAGCGATCGCCGCGTCGATCCGCCGCTCGGCTTGTACTACGCGTTCGGCTTCGGCTTCCGGTGGTTCAGCCCGATTGGTCCGTTGCGCTTCGAGTGGGGCATCCCGATCACCAAGCGCAACGTCACCGACCGCGGCATCATCTTCGAGTTCACCATCGGCAACTTCTTTTAGAGCGCTCTGCACCTGCTTTTGATTCCCGCGCCGCGGCTGCCGCGGCGCACCCCACCCCCACCCCTCAGTACATCCGCGCCGCGCCCGATCCCGCCCCCGACGG
>JACRCV010000055.1 GCA_016218825.1 Deltaproteobacteria bacterium | reverse complement strand
TCGTCGACACGATGCTCAACACCGAACAGGGGACGCTGGGGAGAGGTGGGTCGGAACATGCACGCCATACACCAACTTGGCGGCGATGGATCTTTTTGAGGCGGGAGCGGGAGGGGTTTTTACGGGCGAATCAACCCTTGGTTGCGCTCAGCCGGCCTCGCCGAGGGTCACCGCCACCGCCTCGACCAGGCCGACGCCGCGCCGCGCCAGCTCCTTGACCTCGATGAACTGCGCCGCGATCCGCTGCTTCAGGCTCTCGATGCGCGCGAGCTGCCCCTGATGGCGGTCCTGATTCGGCTGCACCGCGTCGATCAGCGCCTGCCCTTCGCCGACCCTGCCCGACGTCGACAGCCGGTCGAGGAGCGCGCGCTCCGCCGGGTCGAAGAGGCTCGGCAGGATGCGGTTGATCACCACGTGCGAGGTCTCGATCTGCAGGTTGGCGTGGAGCTTGGTCGCGAGCTGCACCGCCTCGTTGATCGGCAGCTCCTCGGGCAAGGTGACGATGCACACCGCGGTGCGCCTCCGGTCGTGCAAGAGCAGATCGATCTCGTGGGCGCGCTCCGCGAGGCTGCCGACCCGGATCATCCCCAACGCGCCCTTCGGCACCGTCAAGGTCTGCAGCGCGTGCCCGGTCGCCGGCATGTCGACGACGATCAGATCGAAGCGCGGGCCGCCGCCTCGACCCTGGGCGCGCTCGTGTTGGTAGAGCGCGTTCAACACCGCCATCTCCGCGACCGACGGCGCCGCCTGCCACAGGCGCGCCAGGATCCGGTTCTCGGTCGCGAGGTGCACGAGGCGCGGCACCCCCAACAGCTCGCTCAGGTACTCGGTCAACGCCTGATGGGCGTCGAGGTGGGCGACGAACAACCCCGGCAGGGTCTCGGGCGCCGCCTCGGTCGCGACGTGGGTGACGCCGTGCACCCCGAGCAGGTCCAAGGCGACGCTGCGCGCCGACAGCTCGGCGAGCAACACCCGCTTCCGGCGCCGGACCGCCGCGAGCGCCAGCGCCGCCGCGCAGGTCGACTTGCCGACCCCCCCTTTGCCGGTCACCAGCACGAGCCTCCTTTCGAGGAGGCTCGTCACGAGAAGAAGCGCCGCTTCTTCCCGACACCTTTGCCGGCGAACTCTTCGAGGAGGTCGCGCTGCCGCTGCGACAGCGAGCGCGGGATCTCGACCTTGCACACCACGTGGAGATCGCCGCGGCCGCTGTGATGCAGGTGCGGCACGCCTTTGCGGCGCAAGGTGATCACGTCGCCCGGCTGGGTGCCGGCCGGAATGGCGATGGTCTCCTTGCCGTCGACGCCGTCGACCTCGATCTGATCGCCGAGCGCCGCCTGCACCATGTCGAGACCGGCCTCGAGGATCAGATCGTCGTCCTGGCGCCGCAAGGTCTTGTGCGGTCGCACCCGCACCAGCACGTAGAGATCGCCCGCCGGCCCGCCGCGCGGCCCGGGCTCGCCCTGGCCCTGATAGCGCAGGCTCATGCCGTCGTCGAAGCCCGCCGGGATCTTCACCTTGACGGTGCGCCGCGCCTGCACCCGGCCGTCCCCGTGACAGCTCCGACACGGATCGGAGTGCCGCGAGCCCTGGCCGCCGCAGTCCGGACACGTCGAGCTGATGAGGAACAGCCCCGAGCCGTGCACCACCTGGCCCCGGCCCTGGCAGGTGCTGCAGCGAACCGGGTGCGAGCCGCTGGTGGTGCCCTTGCCGCTGCAGGTGTCGCAGGGCACCAAGCGCTCCACCTCGACCTCGCGCTCGGTGCCGAACACCGCCTCGTTGAAGGCCACCGTCAGCTCGTATTGGAGATCCGAGCCGCGCATCGCCGCGCCCGGACGCCGGCCGCCGCGGACCCCAAATCCGAACAGGTCGGAGAAGATGTCGCCGAACGACGAGAAGATGTCGTCCATCCCCATGTGGCTGGCGCCCGCGAAGCCGCTGCTGCGCAAGCCGTCGAAGCCCGCCTGGTCGTACACCCGGCGCTTGCCGGCGTCGGAGAGCACCTGGTAGGCCTCGGAGGCCTCCTTGAACTTCTCCTCGGCGCCCTTGTCCTTGTTGCGGTCGGGATGAAACTCCATCGCCAGGCGGCGATAGGCCTTCTTGATGTCGGCGTCCGAGGCACTTCGCTCGACGCCTAGAACCTCATAGTAATCGCGACGTTCCATGCACACTCGCGGTGGCCCGCGCCGGCAGCGGGTCGCCACTGATGATAGGGGGCAGCGCCCTCGTGTCAAGCGTGCCACGCCCTCGCAAACCGACGGGCGCCACACAACAGCCGCACCCCTATGTAGCGGAAGCGCGCGGCCAAGGCCAGCGCCGCGAACCTCGGGGCGCGGCGCATGGGCTCACCGATGTCGCCCGCCCCACCCGGCGCGGCGGAAATCTTGGGGATTGCGGGGCCCGTGGTAGGATGCGAGCTGCATGCGTGCACCCGATGACGACGGGGACGAGCCCGAGAACCGCCGCGAGCTGCGGCGGGCGCAGGCGCCCCACGACAGCCAGATCCTGATCGAGCTGCCCTCGGGCGAGGAGCGCCTCGAGCCGCTTCTGGACCTGAGCCCGACCGGCGTCGCGGTGCTGCTGCGGGCCACCCGCTCGGCGCTGCAGCCGGGCACGGTGTTGCGGCGCTTGCGCTTCTTCACCGACGGCGAGTGCACGCTGCAGACGCGCGCCACGATCCGCGACGTCCAGCCGGTGACCCTCGCCGACGGCCGGCCCGGGCTGAAGCTCGGCCTGCAGCTCGAAGGCGAGGCCGCCGCGATCCGCACCGAGCTGCCGACCCAGGAGTACACCCAGCCGGCGGTGGTGATGGACGCGCTCCAGAACCTGGTCGCCGCCGCGGCGGTGGTCAAGCTCGACAGCGCGCCGACCGCCGCCACCGCGATCTTCGCGCGCGCCGACGGCAAAGGCCGGCTCTTGGTCCTCAAGATCGATGGGAACGGCACCCTGAGCCTGAAGCGCGGCCAGGACGTCGATCTGGTAACCGAGCTCTACGGCACCCGGATGTCGGTGGTCGCGAAGTACCGCGAGCGGCGCGGCGACGAGCTCCGCTTCACCTGGCCGTCGGTGGTGCGGGTGTTCAAGTACCGGGCCGGCGGCCGCTTGCGCAAGCTGCCGAAGAACCTCGAGATCTCGTTCGAGTCGCCGTTCGTCCGCGGCCTGATCCGGCGGCCGATCATCGACCTGTCACCGCGCGGCGCCGCGTTCGTCAGCGAGCCGGAGGACGGCTTGCTGGTCGGCATGCTCTTGCGCACCGCCGAGATCGAGCTCGACCGCGGCACACTCAAAGGCCAGGCGATCGTCCGCAACGTCCGCCGCCACGGCGGCGGCTTCATCACCGGCATCGAGCTCGCCGACGTCTCCGACAACGGCCTGCGGATGCTCGGCGAGTACGTCGACGCCCACTTTCACCCCGAAGTGCGCTCGGCGCGACCGGAGGATCTGCGGCACCTGTGGTCGCTCTACGACGAGATGGACCTGTTCCTGCGCCCGCACGCCGCGCTGTCACCGGTGGCCGCGGGCATCGACGCCACCCGTCAAGCCCTGCTCGGCCGCGGCCGCAGCATCCACGTGCAGATGGTGGCGACCACCGGCGAGCGCCTGCTCGCCTCCGCCGAGCTGGTGCGCTTGTACGGCAGCACCTGGTCGCTGGTGCACGCCGGCGCGCGCCGCGACGCCGGCCTGAGCTCCGACACCGTCGTCGTGCCGCTCATCCAGAGCGCCTGGCGGCGCACCGACTTCGCGCACCTGCACACCATCCTCGATCCGAACAAGAGCCGCGACGGCCTCGCCCGGCTCTTGAGCCTCGAGCCGACGCCGTCGACCCTGGCGCTGAAGAAGGCGGTCCTGATGTCCGCCACCACGGTGGCGCCGCCGACCAAGGACGGGGCCGCCGACATTCAAGAGGCGGCGGTCTCCGACCTCGAGTGGGTCGCGGCGCGCCTCGCGGAGCGGCTGTCGCCGTTGGCGGTGTCCGCGTACTGCCTGAAGGCCGGCGAGCTCCGCCTCGAAGAGACCGGGCGGTTCTTCCACGCCGTCGGTCTGTGGCGCCGCCGCCGCGTGCGCCTGGCGATGAGCGTCGGCGGGCCGATGGGCTTCGCGCTGGTCGAGCAGTCGTCCCCCGGCGTGTCGCTCGCCGGCACCGCCGATCTGGTGCGCCTGTTCCCGATGCGCGCCACCGGTCCGGCGCGGCAGGCGGCGCTCTTGAGCCTGGCGCACGACGCGCTCCGGCTGCAGAAGGACGCCGACATCCGCACCTGCATGTTCCTGGTGAGCGACGAAGAGGCCGAGATCCTGGCCGGCGCCGGCTACAACGTGGTCGGCGAGCGCCTCGAGATCCTCGCGACCCGCGAGGGGGCGCAGCGCGTGGTCAACTGCCTCAACTTGCTGTCCTGAAGCCGCGACCCGGCGCGCCCGGAGCCGACACCCCGCCACCCCGCTCAGCGCAGGCTGTCGAGCGCCTTCTTGGCCGCCTTGCCGTTCTTGCCGCCGGGCTCGACCGCGATCGCGCGCCCGTACGCCCAACGCGCCTGCACCGCGTCGCCTCGGTCACGCATGATGTCGCCGAGCAGCAGGAACGCGGCGCCGTTCTTCGGCTGCGCTTCGATGGCGGCGTTCACCGCGGCCTCGGCCTCGGGGTAGCGCCTGAGCGTCAACAGCGACCTGGCGAGCGCCAGGCGGGCCGGCGTCGAGGTCGGCCGCGCCTCGACCGCCGCTCTGAACGCCGCCGCCGCGAGCTCGTGGTTGCCTTTCTTGGTCTCGAGCCCGCCGCGCCGCATCAGGGCCTTGATGCGCGCCGCGGGGTCCGGGAGCCCGAGCTCGGCGGCGAGGGCGGCGTCACCTTGCGGCGGCACCGAGGTCGCGGGCTTCCCCGGCTCGGCGACCGGCGCCCCGAGGTCCCCGGACCCGGCGGACTGAAACACGATCGAGATCGGCGCCTGCGGCCCGCTCGCGGCTCCGGTCGCGCCGGCGTCCCGGCGCGCGTACCACACCGAAGCGCCGACCACCGCGACCAGCAGGGCGGCCGCGACCAAGACCGGCAGCGTGACGTTGCGACGCTCGCGCGCCAACGCCTCGAAGCGCTGCGTCGGCGAGCGCCCCACCGGCGCCTGGTACTCGGGAATCGAGAAGTCGGCGGCCGACGGCTTCGCGACCTTGTGCGTCTGGATGTTGGGGGCCGCGCCCGCCACCTCGCGCACGAAGCGCGCCAGCGCCTGGCTGCCGACGTCGGCCGTCGTGTCGCGCAGGTAGAGCTTGAGCTCGCGATAGAGCTCCAGGGCGTTCTCGGGCCGGCGCTTGGTCTTGTAAGCGAGCGCGTCGCCGACGATCGCCGACAGGCGGGCGTCGACGTCGGCGTTGAGCTTGCGCGGCGCGGCGATCTTCGCCGGGACGTTGCCGTGCATCAGCTCCTCTTCGCTCGTGCCCTCGAAGGGCCGGGCGCCGGTCAGCATCTCGTAGAGCGTCGACGCCGTCCCCCACAGGTCCACGGCCTGGTTGACCGGCGCGCCTTGCAGGACCTCGGGGGGCATGTAGGCCGCCTTGCCCTTGAGGACCGGCGCGTCCTCGTCGTGGTGCTCGAGGAAGCCGATGCGGGCGACGCCGAAGTCGCCGAGCTTCACCTCGCCGTTGTAGGTCACGTAGATGTTGGTCGGGGTCACGTCGCGGTGCACGAGCTCCATCGCGGTGCCGCCCGGGGACTGCGCCCGGTGAACGTACTCCAGGGCCCGCAAGATCTGCAGCGTCACGTAGACCGCGAGCTCGGTCGGGAAGTGCAGCGCCCGGCCGTTCACCGCGTCGATGACCTTGGCGAGGTCGTGGCCCCAGACGTACTCCATCGCGATGTAGGCCCGGCCGTCGATCATCCCGGCCTCGTAGACCTTCACCAGGTTGGGGTGGAGCAGGAACTTGGCGACGTCGGCCTCGGTCAGGAACATGTCGACCGCGGCCTGATCCTTCTCCAGGCCGGCGTGCATCCGCTTCAGCGCCAGATCGAAGGCGTAGGTCTGCGGGTCCGGGCCAATCGTCGCCCGAAAGATCTCGGCCATGCCGCCGTGACCTATCTTCTCCTGCAGCCAGTATCGCCCAAACCGCTCTGCCATCGTTGGTCTGCCACCCTACCAAGTTGCCGAGACGACAGCCAGAGTCGTGCGGTGCCGACCGTTCGCGCCCGGGCCGCCTTGATGGTAGGGATTCGTGGTTGAGCCCGAAAGGTGGCAGGAGCACGAGCATGGCCGAGTTCGATCTGATCGACTTTCCCCGCACCCCGCAGCCGAAGACCCCGGCCACCGCGAGGACCCGCGACGAGGAGATCCGCCGCCGCGCCGCGATCCTGGCGCACCTGGGCTACCCGCAGGCGAAGGCCGAGGCCCGCCTCAAGGCCAACCTGCAGTGGGAGTACGAGCGCCTCGGCAAGGCCGCGGTGTTGAAGCGCGTGGCGACGTTGGTCGGCGAAGAGTACGCCCGCGCCGGCGTCGCCGCCCCGGAGCGTCGCAAGAAGCGCTGACCGCCCCGCCGGGCGCCCGCCGCATCGACTCCTAGGGCTGCGGGCTGCGAACCGGCAACGCCGCGAGCGACACCCCGAGGCGGCCGCTGCGCCGCAGATCGCAGTACATCAAAGTTCCGGCGACGCTCGCGATCGGCAGCAGCATGAGGTTCAAGCCGGGCACGAAGAGCAGCGCCATCGTCGCGGTGCCGAAGCCGAGGCCCAGCCAGCGGTTCTTCCACACCGCCTGCCAGCGGCCGGGGACCGAGATGAAGTAGCGGGTGAGCGGCAGGCCGGCGAACTCCACCGTGAGCAAGAGCGCCGCGAAGCAGAAGCCCAACACCGCCGCCACCGCGCTCCCCGCGAGCGGCACCAGGTTCAACAGCGCCAGCGGCACGTTGACCGCCAGCCAGAACAAGAGGCTCCAGATCACGTCGGCGACCGCCACCGTCACGCTGCGCACGATCCGCGCCGCCGAGGTCGGCGCCGGCTCGATGCCCAGCACCAGGCACTCGACGCGCTCCGAGAGCAGGTCCAAGAACGGGCTCGCCACCGCCTGGCCGAGAAACACCAAGACGACGGCGTTGACGACGACGATCAGCACCGGGACCACGAGGTACAGCGCCCACACCGCCGCCTTGGCGAGCCCGGAGACGATCGCGTGCCACACGCCGTCGCCGACCGCCGGCGTCAGCGCCGCCGCGGCGCCCTGCAGCCACGGCACCGCGACGTACAGCGACACCGTCAAGAGGATCAGGAACAGCACGACGTTGACGACGGTCGGCACCGCGGTCAGCCCCCACAGTCGGTGGCGGCGGACGAACGCCAGCGCCGCGAAGTGGTAGCGCGCGCCGACCACGATCTGAGAGACGACACCGTCAGGCAGAGGTCGCGAGGTCGCAGGCTCGTTCATCGACCCGTTGTAGCAGCCTGCTCGATCGGAAGGGAAGGTGTAAGCGTTCACGGGGTCATCACGATGGCTCTCGTAACTGGCCGTAGACGCGAAGGATCCGGCTTTGCCGGTCCTGAGCGTGGGGCTCACGGGGGACGAGCCGCGCCACGACGCCTTGTCTTGGCCGAGGATCTTCTCGCGGCGGGCGGTCCCCCGTGAACGGTAGCGGAAAGGTCTCAGCCGCCGGCGAGCCGCGACAGGCGCGGCAAGGTCCCGGTCTGCAGGTGGCGCACGAACGCCAGGCGCTGCAGCTCCTTGGCGCGCAGCGCCGCATAGGCCTCGAGCAGCAACGCTTCGAAGGGTCGCGACTGGTCGAGGATCTGCCGCGCGACGCTTTCGCCCTCCGGGGTGGCCTCGACGAGCTGCTCCGGACCCCACAGCGCCCGGCGGCGATCGAGGAAGCGGTAGATCTCGCGCTCCGCCTTCACCGACAGCATGCAGAAGCGCAAGCCGAGCGCGAGCCGGCCCTGCCGCTCGCCGTCGATCGACAGCACCTGGCCGCCGGCCTCCAGCCGGTCGGTCGTGCCCGGGAGGGTGAACGACAGATCGAGGTAGGTGCCCGGAAAGCGCGGCACCCGGCTCTTGCACTGCATCCCGCCCAGGCCGATGTCGCTCGCCCAGAGCGGCTCGCGGTTGCCGCCGCTCTTCACCATCATGAACAACGGCGACCGCGCCGACATCCGACGCTCCTGGCTCGATTCGACGATCCCCGCCGGTGCTTGGCTCTGCATTCTTTCCTCCGATCGCCACCCGTGCGGGTGACGTGCGCGAGGTCAGGTTGGCACCCCCTCTCGGCTCCGTCAAAAAACCGGCAGCGGTCGCTCGCTCTTCGTACGGGATCCCTCTCTTTCCTTTTGGGCGTGCGGCCGCCCGGACGAAGCGCTCTGCTCGGCAACCGCGGATCCAGGCGACGGCGGGATGCGTCGAGGAGCGCGTCCGGCGCGAGGCGGCATACGTGAGTGGCGTGCTGAGGGCCGCTTCGGCTCGAGCGGTGCACCTCCGCTCAGAGCGCGCGCGCCGGTGGCGCGACGAGAGGCGCCCGCCGAGCCGCCGCGGTTGCCGATCCGGCTGAGGGCATCTCTAGCGCCGATGCGGATAGCCGACGATCTCGAGATCGGCGCCGACCATGCGATAGGTGACCGTGTGGAGCCGCCAGGCGTGCGCGAGTCGCGCGGTGCCCTCACCGGCGATGACGCTGCGGGCGCGGCGGTCACCGAGGATCATCGGCGCGACGAACAGGTGCAGTTTGTCGACGAGGTCGAGGTCGAGAAGGCTCCCGAGCACGGTCGGCCCGCCCTCGACGAGCACCGACGTGATCTCGCGCTCGTAGAGGAGGTGCGCGAGACGCTTCAGATCGATGCGGCCGCGCCGCTCCGGACACTCGAGGACCTCGGCGCCGGCGGCCTCGAGACCGCGGCGCTTCGCGGGGCGCGCGTCGGGACCGACGATGATCCAGGTGGGCGCGGTCGACCGCCGTGCCGCGCGGACGACGTTCGCGGTGGTTGGGGTACGGGCCTCGGTGTCGAGCACGATGCGGACCGGGTCGCGACCCCCGGGGACGCGGCAGGTGAGGCGCGGGTCGTCGGCGCTCACCGTGCCGCGACCGACGAGGATGGCGTCGCAGACGTTGCGCAACGCGTGGCCGCGATCGCGGGCGGCCTTGCCCGAGATCCAGCGGGCGTCGCCGGTGCGGGTCGCGACCTTGCCGTCCAGCGTCATCGCCGCCTTGGCGACGAACAACGGTCGCCGGTCGCGGACGTAGCGGATGTAGGCCTCGTTCAGCGCGGCGCAGTCCTGTTCGAGGAGCCCGACCTCGGTCTTGATCCCGGCGCGCCGCAGGCGTTTGAGGCCGCGACCGTTCACCACCGGGTTCGGGTCGCGCATGCCGATGAACACCCGCCGCACCTTGGCGGCGATGAGCGCCTCGCTGCAGGGCGGCGTCCGGCCCCAGTGGTCGCAGGGCTCGAGGGTCACGTAGACGTCGGCGCCGGCCGCGGCGGCGCCGGCTCGGGCGAGCGCCACCGCCTCGGCGTGCGGTGCGCCGGCCTTGACGTGGTGGCCGGCGGCGATGATCTCGCCGCCCTTCGCGATCACGCAGCCGACCACCGGGTTCGGCCGGGTTCGGCCGAGGGCGCGCGCCGCCTCGCCGAGCGCCACCTGCATCAGCTCTGCGGCCTCTCGCATGCCCGAGTCTTTAGCACGGCTCTCGACTGGGGTGCATCAGGTTGTGCGCAGCCTTGTGTCGGCGTTGCGAGCGCCTTGCGCTTCCCGTAAGCTCGGCGGCGAGGTTGGACGCGGCGATGAGCGACGAGCGACCGAGCTTCGAGAAGATCTACCTCCGGTTGGCGCGGGAGCTGGCGCGGCGGTCGACGTGCAAGCGGCTGAAGGTGGGCACGGTCATCACCAGCACCGACTTTCGCAAGGTGCTGGCGGTGGGCTACAACGGCAACGCCACCGGGTTGCCGAACACCTGTGATCGCGACGAGCCCGGCAACTGCGGCTGTCTGCACTCGGAAGAGAACGCGGTGATCAACTGTGACTCGCCGCGGCTGGTCGAGAAGCTGGTGTTCGTGACCCACCTGCCGTGCGTCGCCTGCGCCAAGCGCTTGATCAACCTCGGCAACGTCAAGGTGGTGTACTACGGCGAGGAGTACCGGCTGAAGGACGCGGTGGAGCTCCTCGAACGCACCGGCATCAAGGTGCAGCAGCTGTCGGCCGACGATTGACCCCGGACCCCGGCATGTCGGCCTCGTTCTTCCCGCATCCCGACAGCGCCGATCGTCACGGGTTGGTGGCGGTGACCCACGCGATCAACGCCGATCTGTTGGAGGACGCCTACGCTCACGGGATCTTCCCGTGGTCCGAGGATCCGGTCGGCTGGTTCTCGCCCGATCCGCGGGCGATCTTCGTCCGCGATCAGATCCGCATGCCGCGCAAGCTCGGCAAGATCATGCGCCGCCACCGCTTCCGCGTGACCTTCGACACCGCGTTCGACAGGGTGATGCGGGCCTGCGCCGAGACCCATGAGAAGGACGGCACCTGGATCACCGCCGGCTTCTTCGCCGCCTACGGCGAGCTCTTCGAGCGGGGTCACGCCCACAGCGTCGAGGTGTGGCAGGACGAGGCCCTGGTGGGCGGGTTGTACGGCGTGCAGCTTCGCGGCCTGTTCGCCGGCGAGTCGATGTTTCATCGGGTGCCGAACGCGTCGAAGGTGGCGTTTGGCTATCTGGTCCGGCACCTCGAGGCGGTCGGCACGCTGTTGTTCGATGCCCAGGTGCCGAACGACTTCACGCTGCAGCTCGGCGCGGTGCTGGTGCGGCGCGCGACCTACCTCGCGACGTTGAAGAAGGCGATGCGCGTGACGACGCTCTACGACGGCGGTCGTTGGCCGGCGGCGCCGCTTACGGCTCTTGACCGCTCTTGACGATGCCGGCCGGACCACGTAAATAGCCTCTGCCGCTCTCGCGCGCTGGTGGCGCGGGATCGCAGCTACGTTCCCCAGTAGCTCAGTCGGCAGAGCAGGTGGCTGTTAACCACCGGGTCCGCGGTTCGAGTCCGTGCTGGGGAGCCAATTAGAAGAACTCGGAGGACACCCCGAGTTGTGATTTACGGAAGCCCCGCCCGAGCGATCGGACGGGGCTTTCGAGTTTCTGGCGTCGTTGCGCGCGCTTGCGCCCTCCGGCGCGGCCCCGGGCGCCCTCTCCCCCGTCGCGTAGCGCCTCTGGGTGCCCATCTCGGACGGCGCCGTTCGAGGCGGGCTGCGCGGTTGAACGCTCTCCGTACGGAGAGCCGGGTGGAGAGCCGCCGGAGAAGTTAACAGCGGGGGTGTGAAGCAGCGGGGCGCCACCGGCACCATCCGGCACGATCAGGGCGTCGGCTGGGCGGCATCGGTTCCAGAGTCGGAGCGACTGCGATAATCAACCCTGCGGTAGGCGTCCCAAGCCCGCTTGGACCAGACGTACGCCCACGCGTCGTCTGACGACGGCGGGGACCGGACGGCCTTCTCGAAGGGCGGAGCGGCGGGGGCGGCATCCCCTCGCGCGTCGTGAGCGAGCGCCCATTCAAGCGCGGCTGTCACCTCGTCTGGCATGACCGAGAGCTCGGCCTTGGGACGGACGGGGCGAGCCTCCGGGAAGAAACGCGCGCAGCGGTCCGCGATCCCCAACTGCCTCACCGCCTTCTGGGAAACGTGGATCTGGAAGTGATCGATGGAGATACGCACAACGAAGGGCGTGGTCTCGGCGGCCGCGATCTTGAGGGTGCGGATATCGCCGTCTTCCAGCCACACGAGCTCGTTGGCCGGGCGACTCCGCCCTTCAGCCTGCAGCTGGATGCCCCTCCGGCTCAGGATTGCTCTCGCGGACGGGACGAACGCCCTAAGTGCCCGGTCGGGCTGCCGCCTACGCGCCTCGATCTCGCGCAGCGACTTCTCGCTCACGGCGAACTGCACGTTCGGATGGTTCGGCATCAGCTCGTACGGGTACCCGGCGATGATGCCCGCGGCGATGAAGACACCGTTGGTGATGTAGCCGATATCCTTCTCGGCGACGTGCTTCAGGCCATAGCTGGTCCGCCGAGGATTCACGTTCTTCGTGGGCTCGACGTTCTCGAGCAACCACCGAACGGTCGCCTCCACGGTGGACGCGCTCTTGCGGAGGACCTCCCGGTCCTTCTCGTAGATAGCCTGCTGCTCGGCGAGCGGCTGGCGGCGGTGGTCATGGAACAGTCCGATGCCGAAGTCGTTCAGCTCGGGGATCTTGGCCATCGTAATGGCGAGCCGAGCTTCCACGCCGGGACTGGTGCAGAGCGCCTCCCAGCTCGCGAAGCAATGCTCCACCGCGACAACGTGTTGCGCCCGCATGAGACCGAAATCGGAGGCGACATCGACGTCCGCCTTGCCGCTCAAGTCGTTGTAGACCCGGCGCACACGGATGATCGCCTCGGACTCCTGGGCCCTGACCTGGCCAAGCAAGTCTTTCGCGCGCTTCTTGAAATGCTCAACGGGAACAGAGAGATCGGTCTGCATCGCGCCACCCTTCGAAGGAAGGCCGCTGCACATCAGTCCGCAAGTGGCAGCGGCGGTTCGAACGGATGCGCTGAAGCAACCCGTCAAACTGCTCGGTCTGGCCAGAGGCCTTCGCGCGGACGGCAGACGCGACCGAAGCGTCTCATCCAGAGTGCCACGGAGATTACCGGGTGCGCAAGTCAGCCTGCGGGACGAATCCGCGCCGCCCTTGATCATTCCCGGTGAAGAGCACGACGTTCGCGTCCTTGATGCCATCGGCGGGGAGCTGTCGCCGGTTTTCGAGGATGATGACTTGCGCGTCAGAGAACGATGACTTCACGCTGTCCCAGAAGTACTGCTTCACGTCCTGCGGGAACTCGGTCTCGCCAGCGTCCGGCTTCTCGTAGACGATGAGCGGCGAGTCGATCAGAACGAGGTTCGGGAAAGGTCGCTTCTCGCGCACGCAGTGCCGCAAGAGCGCGAGGTTGGGGGTGCAGGCCGGCCGGACCTCCCGGCATGTCGTCGGAGTGAACGATCAGGTACCGGTCGCTCTCGTCGGCGGCGATGGCGGCATCGAAGGACCTGGGGCTCGGCGGCCGCGCGATGAACGGGTTCCTCTTCTGGGGCATCATCAAGCAGCCCGCGCGAGAGACCGACCCGGTCGCCGCTCTCGAGCACACCTGGGAGCGCTACCGGTCGCGGACCGAGGCGATCCTCAAGGCCAGCGTCACCGACGAGAACCGAGCCAAGGTCCTCTCGACGGTCAAGAAGCACGTCGACGCGCTCGAGGCCATGCGGGAGAGCGTGGCGTGATGGGCGACGACTTTTTCAGGACCAGGATGGGCCACCGGTTCTTCGAGGCGACGATGCCCAAGATCGCCGACCAACTCGAGCGCCTCAACACCAACCTCGAGGCGCTCGTCACCGAACTCCGGAAGCAGGGCGAGGCGCCGCCCTCCGCCGGTTCGCAGCAGTCGCCAGCCGAGTCGAAGTAGACCGCCTTCACGACGAAGCGGTGAGCCCGGGGAAGGTTCCGACCGATGTCGATTCGGTCGCCACCTTCCTCGGGCTGTCCGCTTGAGCCCAGGCGCGGCCGAGGTCGGCCCTTCGTCGATCCCCATTGCCTCTTGACGTCTCGATGTGCTGGCAGATACATAAGTGAGCACACGCTTACAAAACGCGGCTTGGGGGGTGGGCTCATGACACATCCTGCAAAACCAGCACGTTACGGCTACCACGTTCCGCATCTGGTTCTTTCTGGCCTGGTCGGGGGAGGGGCTCTTCTACTCGCAAGCGTCGTCCTGCTTGCCGCGACGACCCGTTCGCCGTTGATCTTGGTCGTTGCTGGCGGAGGCATCGTCGTCGGCTTGGGTCTCCTCCTGTTCACCGTGGCCCTTCGCTGGTTAGTGGTTCGCGGACGGCCGCTCATGACCGAGCGCATGCTCGACACGGTCACCTGGACCGGCGCCGAACGGGTTCTCGATGTTGGCTGCGGCCCTGGGCTCGCCCTCATCGCGGCAGCCAAGCGGTTGACGTCCGGCAAGGCTGTCGGCCTCGACAAATGGATGGTGATCCACGGTGAGGTGAACAACTCGAAGGCCATCACCCTGGAGAACGCTCGCATCGAGGGAGTCGAAGATCGCGTCGAGGTCCAGGACGGCGACGCGAGCGCCATGCCCTTCGCCGACGCGAGCTTCGACGTGGTGGTGTCGAGCTTCGTGTTCCACCACCTGCCGCACGACATCCAGCACCAAGCGCTCCGAGAGATCGCCCGGGTCACCAAGCCCGGCGGGCGCATCCTGATCACAGATGACCGAACTGGCGAGCTGGCGGCCGCGCTCCGCAAGCTCGGCCTCACCGACGTCTCCAACCGAAGGCTGGTCTTCCCGATCCATCTGCTGAGCGCGCGCAGGGCCAGCGCGGTCGTCGCGTAGAGAAAGCTTCCATGGGACGCAACAAGCAGGTCAGCGACGAGGCCGTGCTCGAGGCCGCGAGGGCCGTCTTCGTCGAGCAGGGCTTCGGGGCGTCCACACGCGAGGTCGCTCGGCGTGCAGGGATCTCCGAGGCTGTCCTCTACCAGCGGCACAAGACGAAGCTCGACCTCTTCTTCGCCGCCATGATCCCGCCGCCGCTCCAGCTCGTCAGCGAGCCGGGCGACCGGCTTCACCAAGGCGTTCTCGATGACCTCGGCTCGCTCGCCGTGAAGGTCATGCAGTACTTCCGCGACGCGATGCCAGTGCTCCTGCAGCTCGTTACCCATCCGTCGTTCAACCTGGCCGACCTCGCGGATCGCGAGACTCGGATGCCCTTGCATCGCCTCGGCGCGGAGTTCTCGGCGTGCCTCGAGCGGCATCGTGCGGAGGGCTCAATCACCGCCGATGCCGGCCGAGCCCAGTCGGCGACGCTGACTCTCCTTGCGACCTTGCACAGCCTCGCGCTCTTCGAGCGGATGGGTATCCACGGCGGCTCGTTCCCGGACGAGGCCGTGCGCAACATCGTGGGCTTGATCGTCGCGGGTCTGGCCCCGGAGAAAGGCACCCAACCATGAAGGCCAAGGCGGCACACAGCCACGGCTGGCTCGTCGGCATCCTCGGCCTCGCCGTCGGCATCACGCTCATGGTGGGCTTTCCCAAGCTCAGGGCCGTGGCCGGCGTGGTCCTGCTCATCGCCTTCTTTCACCTTGTCGGCCTCGTGGTCGTGCTGGGCTCCCTCTACTCGTTCGCGCCCGACCGCTTCGGTCGCCTGATGGAGCGCTTCCGCAAGAAGGCGCCCGAGGAGAAGGGGTACGACTTCGGCTGGTCGTGGGGGGCAATGAACGGGCACTGGCTCGCGGCGGCGGCACTCGTGACAATCGCCTTCGGCCTGCAGCTCGAGCTTCCCTGGCTATGGCCCGCCTGGGCCGTCGTCGCACTGCTCGGTGTCAGCTGCTTCGTCGGGGGGCTCCTCCTACGCACGTCGAAGCAGACGGACTTCGCCTCTCTGCCGCTTGTCGATCTGCTCCGCTCCGACCAGGACCTCGTGCTCGACGCAGGGTGCGGCGGCGGGCGTACCACCCTGGCGCTGTCGAAGGTGCTCAAGAACGGCCGCGTCGTCGCGCTCGACCGTTTCGACGCCTACTACATCGACGGGGGTGGGCGTGCGATGCTCGAACGAAACCTGCGCATCGCTGGTCTCACCGACCGGATACAGATCGAGAAGGGAGACCTGACGGCGCTCCCGTTCCCGGACAACCACTTCGACAGCGCGGTGAGCGCGCACGTCATCGACCATTTGAAGCAGCACAAGAGGACCGGCCTCGCCGAGATCTTCCGCGTGCTCAAGCCGGGTGGCCGCTTCCTGATGGTCGTCTGGGTGCCGGGATGGGCGACGTTCTCGCTTGCCAACGCTTTCTGCCTTCTCCTCACTTCGAAGGCGGGATGGCGGAAGATGGCCGCCGCTGTCGGTTTCTCCATCCGCGATGAAGGAACGATCAACGGGATGTGGTTCGCCGTCCTCGAACGGCCGCGGTAGGTCGAGCATGCCCATGAACCCCATCGCCGTTGGCACCGCTCTGGCAGCTCTGGCCGCGTTCGCATTCGGTGTCACGACGCCCTTCATCCAGCGCCTCGGGGCCGGCCTCGGCCCGTTCGCCACGGCGGCGCTGCTGTACGCGGGCGCGGCCCTCGGAACCGTAGCCCGCCCGCGCGGCGTGGCCGGGCGCAGGGAGGCAGCGGTCCGCCCCCAACATCTCCCCCGGCTCCTCGCCATCGCCTTCTTCGGTGCGGCGTTGGCACCAACCCTCTTTGCCTGGGGATTGCAGCGTGTGCCGGCGACGTACGGCTCGCTGCTCCTGAACGGCGAGGCCGTCTTCACCGTGGGGCTCGCCGCGCTCATCTACCGCGAGCACGTCGGACGGCGCGTCGCCTTGGCCGTGCTGCTCATGTTCGCCGGCGGCGTGGTGACCGTCGCAGGGGCTTCCTCCACCGGCTCGGTCGGCCTTCTCGGCGCGCTCGCTGTCGTCGCCGCGGTGTTCGCCTGGGCGCTCGACAACGTCTTGACGCGCCCGTTCGCGGAGCTCGACCCCGCTGCCGTGGTCCGCGTGAAGGCGCTCTGCGGCGCCGTGTTGACTGGCACGCTCGCCCTACTTCTCGGCGAGCCTCATCCGAGCTGGGCGCAGCTCGCCGGCTTGCTCGCCTGCGGCGCGACAGGGTACGGCCTAAGCCTTCGCCTCTACCTGCTGGCCCAGCGTCGGATGGGCGCGGGCCGAACAGGTTCCGTGTTCGCCGTGGCTCCCTTCGTGGGCGCCTTGGTCGCGATCCTGATGGGCGACAAGAGCTTCGGCATCGTCATGCTGGTCGCAGCGGTCCTCTTCGTTGCTGGGCTGGTGCTGCACCTGACCGAGAAGCACCGCCACGAGCACGCCCACGACGCACTCAACCACGATCACGCCCACACGCACGATGACGGGCACCATGACCACCGCCACGAAACCTCGCCGGATGAACCGCACGCCCATCCGCACGAGCACGATGCAGGTGTCCACGCGCATCCGCATGGGCCCGACGCCCATCATGGGCATCGCCACTGAGGGAAGGAGCCCCGATGCCTGGTCCAGAGCAGATCCTCGCCGGCCTGACGGCGATCGCGAACCGCGCGTTGCCACTTGCCGTGCTCTGGCATGTGCTTGTGGCCTGCGCGGTCGTTGGCATCGCAGCGGGATGGCGACCCTCGCGACGCTTGTCGTCCATCCTGCTGACCCTGCCGCTGCTCTCGGTGGCCGCGGTGGCGTGGTTCTTCGGCAACCCCTTCAACGGGACGGCCTTCAGCGTGTTCTGGGTGGCGCTCGTCGTCCTCGGGCTCCGACTCCCCTCCGACGGCCTGGCCCGCGCGCCCGCATGGAGCGTCCTCGTTGGCATCGGGATGGTGTGCTTCGGTCTCGTCTATCCTCACTTCCTCCAGTCCGCCTCGCCGCTGACCTGTCTCTACGCGGCCCCGACCGGCCTCGTCCCTTGCCCGACCCTGTCGCTGGTCATCGGTCTTGCCCTCGTGGCTGATGGACTGGGATCGCGCACCTGGTCGGTGGTGCTGGCTTGCGCCGGGCTGTTCTACGGGCTGTTCGGCACGTTGAGGCTTGGGGTCTACCTGGACCTCGGGCTGATCGTCGGTGCGGCGGCCTTGCTCGTGCGAGGCATCCTGCTACCGGCGAAGGCTTCGGTCGGCGGGCCAGCAGCGGCTTGAAGTGGGCGAGCGGCGCTGATCGACGTCTTGACGACTGCGACCAGACAGGTGCCGTGGCCCTCATCTAGGGGCTGGGATGACAGTGGTCTCAAGTCTACTATTGACACTCGTAGGTCGTCTCGGCTACCCATTGCTGCTCATGCGCACCTTCGACCACGCCGGAAGATTCCTGGGCTCGCTCGAGGAGCGAGTCATGGATGTGGTGTGGCGGCGTTCAAGCCCGATGCCCGTTCGGGACGTCTGCGGTCACCTGAAGGGGGACTCGACCCTCGCGTACACGACGGTGATGACGACGCTTGATCGCCTCTACAAGAAGGGACTCCTCGAGCGCCACAAAGACGGAAACGCCTTCGTCTACGAGGCCGCGATGACCCGAGACGAGTACAGGCGCCGCATCGTCGAGAGCACGGTCGCGGGTCTAATGGAGCGTTCCTCCGATGCCAACCCGGTGCTCGCCGCCTTCATAGACGTGGCCGCCGATGCCGACGAGGGGAACTTGAAGCGCCTCGAGAAGCTGATCGCGGAGCGCAAGCGGAGCGGGCGCTAATGGCCTTGTCCTCGCTCGTCGCCTTCGGCGTGGTCTTCGTTGGCGCCAGCCTCGTGCTGTCGGTCCTGTTCAACTTGGTGCTGCTCGCCTGCACGCCGGCTCTGCGAAGGCTCGGGCCGTGGGTCGAGCGCCGAGCAGCTGCCTCGGCGATCATCCTGCCACCGGTGATTGCCATCGGCCTGGTGGCGGTCCTCGCCGTCGGCTCCGCGCTCGCGATCCTGCGCGGGAGCGATCACTGCCTCGACCACTCTCATCACCTTCACCTGTGCCTGAAGCACGGGATGGCGTGGGCGTCCAGGCCGTGGGCGCTTTGCCTGGTGATCTCCCTGGCGACGTTCGTGGCCGTTCGTTCCGCCCTATCCGCGTGGGCACACTGGGGCGCACAGCGCGCGGCCGCGCGCCTACGGGCCGTCGGCGCTCCCATCGACCAGACCGGCTGCTACCTGGTTCCCTCACAGGAGAGGTTCGCGTTCACCGCGGGGCTCCTGTCGCCGACGGTCGTCGTGTCGAGCGCCGCCTGGCACGCCTTGGACTCGGATGAGCGCGACGCCGTGCTCGCGCACGAGCTCGCGCACGTGGCCCATGGGGACCTGCGGCTCCGGGCGATTCTGGGCCTGGCCGCAGCACTCGGCTTCCCGTTCCTGGTCAATCGCACTCTGCGGCTGTGGGAACTCTCGGCGGAGCGCATTTGCGACCGCCGTGCGGCCCTGGCGGTCCAGCGGCCGAGCACAGTCGCCAGCGCCATGCTCGCGCTCGTGCGCGCGGCACCGCCCAAGCTGGCCCCGGAGGGGGCAATCTTCGCGGCCGCGTGCCACGTCCCGGAGCGCGTAGAATCGGTGCTCCGCGAGGAGCCCGATGGCGAGCGACCGTCGCGGCGCCTCATGGCTGCGACGGTACTGGCCGCAGTGGCCGTCACGGCCACGTGTGGACTGTTCTCCGAGCCGATCCACCACATTCTCGAAACCATCCTCGGGTGAGCTGACGATGCAAGCCTCTGCGCGCCTCCTCTCTGTGTGTCCGTCGTTACTGCCATCGGTAGTAGTCCGCCGTCGCGTCAGCGCGATGACCGTGCTTGTCGCAGGCCTCGCGTTCTCCGCCGCGGTTCACGCTCAGGAGAAGGCGCCGACGAAGGTCTCCGCCGAGGTATTCCTCGCCCGCGTGGGCAAGTCGCACCCGAGCCTCGAGCTTCTCGAAGCGGCTGTCGATCAAGCGGCCGCGGACGTCAGGGCCGCCGGCGTCTGGGCCAACCCGGCGCTAAGCTACGATCGCGAGGAGGTCTTCGTTGACGGTCGCGGGCAACCCGAGAACTTCGTACGCCTCGAGCTTCCCCTCGAGATCTCGGGCAGGCGCGGGCTTCGGGTAGAGGGAGCCGAGCTTGGGCTCGAGGCTGCCCGCTCCACGTCGGCGCGCGAGCGCGCTGCGCTGCTCTACGATTCCTTGGGGATCTACTGGAGCGCGGCATCCGCGCAACAGAGCCTCGAGCTACTCCGGCAAGAGCGCGAGTCCCTCGCTCAGCTCGTCCAGGCTGTGCGGTCGCGGACCAAGGCCGGAGACACCTCGGGATATGATCTCGATCGCCTTGAGCTCGAGGTCGAGTCGCTCGAAGACCTGGTCGCCGACGCCGAGCGGGAGGTCGAAGCTTGGCAGCGTCGGATCGGCCTGCTCATGGGCGAGCCAGGCCAGCGTTTCGAGGCTAGCGATTCGTTGGCCTTGCCGGCTCAGCCGGCGCCACTCGACGGCCTCGTGCAACAAGCGCTCGACGCTCGGGACGACTACAAGGCCGCCCGCCAGCGGGTCGCGCAGGCCGAGCGCGAGCTCTCGGCCGCAAGGCGCGGATGGGTACCAAACCTCGTGCTCAACGGCGGCTACAAGAGCTCCGCGTTCTCGGAGAATCAGACCGCCTCCGGCTATGTCGCCGGGCTCGCACTCAGCCTGCCGCTCTTCGACCACGGGCAGGGCGAGGCGGCTCGGGGGCGCGCGCGTCTGCGCCAGGCGCAGGCCGAACAACGCCTCATCGAGGCCCAGGTCACGACCGGGGTGCTGACCGCGCATGGCGCCCTGACGCGGTCGCTTGCCCAGGCCGAACGATACGAGCGCACGCAGGTCCCCCGCCTCGACCGCCTCGTGCGGCGCGCGCAGGTCTCCTATCAGGAAGGCGAGCGGCCGGTGTTCGAGCTGCTCGACTCCTTCCGGACCGCTCGTGGGGTGCGCCTGCGCAACCTGGAGCTGAAGCGCGCGGCGCGGCAAAGCGAACTGGAACTCTGGCGAGCCTTGGGGCGCCGCCCGTGAGTGGAGACAACGTCATGCACGAAACCCATTTTGGACGCTCCTTGGCTCTGATTGGCACCCTGGCGATGCTGGCGCTTCCGGCCTGCAAGCGCGGATCGGCGGAGGGTGGCGGCGAAGAGCACGCTGGCCACGCCGAGGAAGAAGGACTCCCGGCAAAGTCGGTTACCCGCTGGACCGACAAGTCCGAGCTGTTCATGGAGTATGAGCCACCTGTCGTGGGTAGCGAGGGCAAGTTCGCCGCGCACCTGACCGCCCTCCCAAGCTTCAAGGCGGTGACGGACGGGAAGATGGTTCTCGTCGTGAAGGCTGCCGACGGCACCGTGCTCACGGCGACGGCAGACAAACCGTCGAGCCCCGGCATCTTCCGCGCTGTGATCCGCCCCGCGAAGGCAGGCAAGTGCTCGATGACCGTCTCGGTGCAGGGCCCCCAGGTCACCGATGAGATCGACGCCGGCCCGTGCGAGGTCTTCGCCGACCAGGCAGCGGCGCGCGTTGACTCGGAGAAAGAACCCCCTGGCGGCGGCATCAACTTCACCAAGGAGCAGCAGTGGAAGACGGATTTCGCCACTGTCGCCGTGGGGGAACGGGAGCTGCAGCCGAGCGTCCAGGCCAACGGTGAGGTTCGGCCGGTTCCCGGTCGGGAGGCCCGTCTCACGGCTGCGGCGACCGGACGCGTGATCTTGGCGACTCCGGTGCCCGTGATCGGGATGCCTGTTCGCGCGGGTCAGGTCTTGGCCGTCATAGCGCCACGCCTCTCGGCCGGTGGCGATCGCGCAACACTCGACGCAGAGGTGCAAGCGGCAAGGGCTGAGCTCGAGGCTGCCGAGGCGCAGCTCTCTCGCGCGGAGCGCCTCTTCAAGGAGCAGGCGGTGCCCGAGCGCAACGTGGAGGAGGCGCGCGCTCGCGCCAACGTCGCCCGAGCACGACTCGGCGCCGCGACGGGGCGGCTTGACCAGTACAGCGCTGGAGCCTCGGGCGCTGGCCGGGCCGGCCAAGGGTCGTTCCAGGTACGTTCCCCCATCGACGGCACGCTGGTCTCCGCGAGCGTCGCGTCGGGAGAGAGCGTCGAGGAAGGCAAGCTCCTGTTCTCGGTGATCGACCTGAGCCGGGTCTGGATCGAGGCGCGCATCTTCGAGCCGGACATCCCGAAGGTCGAAGGCGCTCAGTCTGCCTGGTTCACCATCGAGGGGTACGAGAATCCATTCGTCATCGACCAGAAGAACGGCAAGCTCGTAACCATCGGCAGCGTCATCGATCCCCAGAACCGGACCGTTCCCGTCATCTTCGAGGTCGAAAACCCCGACGCGAAGCTGCGCATCGGCCAGTTTGCCAAGGTGAACGTCGCCACGGGCAGTCCGGTCCAGGGCCTTGCCGTACCCGTCCCGGCTCTCATCGAGGATGGAGGCAAGTTCGTCGCCTACGTGCAGGTGGAGGGTGAGTCCTTCGAGCGGCGTCCTCTGACGATCAGTCTTCGTTCCCACGGCTGGGCAGGTGTGCGCGAAGGTCTCTCCGCGGGCGAGCGCGTGGTCACCAAGGGCGCCTACGAGATCAAGCTCACCTCAGCCTCTGGCGCTATCCCCAAGCACGGCCACGTCCACTAAGCGAGAACGCGCATGTCCTTGATGGATCGCATCATAGAGTGGTCACTGAAGAATCGGCTCTTCGTCGTGGTGGCCGCGATCGCCCTGTCGATCTATGGCGCCGTCACGGCCGCCCGGATGCCGGTCGACGTGTTTCCGGATTTGACCGCGCCCACCGTTACGATCCTCACCGAGGCGCATGGGCTCGCGCCGCAAGAGGTGGAAGCGCTCGTCACCTTCCCGCTCGAGTCATCGGTGAACGGTGCGACCGGCGTGAGACGAGTCCGCTCTGCCTCGGGCATCGGCATCTCGGTGGTCTGGGTCGAGTTCGACTGGGGCACCGACATCTACATCGCCCGGCAGATCGTCAACGAGAAGCTCCAGCTCGTCACCGCGCAGATCCCGCCCGGCATCGGCCCGCCCACGCTGGCGCCGATCTCCTCGATCATGGGCGAGATCCTCTTCCTGAGCCTCAAGAGCGACCGCCACTCGCCGCTTGACGTGCGAGAGACGGCGGACTGGGTCATCCGCAAGCGGCTGCTGTCGATCCCCGGGGTCGCGCAGGTCATCCCGATCGGCGGCGGCGTCAAGCAGTTCCAGGTGCTAGTCGCCCCGGAGAAGCTGCAGGCCTACAAGGTTTCGCTGCAGGAGATCATGAAGGCGCTCGAGGGCTCGAACGGGAACTCGAGCGGCGGCTTCCTCATCCAAGGCGCTCAGGAGCGCCTGATCCGCGGCATGGGCCGCATCAACACCGGCGCGGATGTCGAGAGCACGGTCATCGCGGTCCACGATGGGGTGCCGGTCCTCGTTGGCCAGGTGGCCGAGGTCGTCGTCGGCCCGGCCATCAAGCGAGGCGAAGGCTCCTCGAACGCCGAGCCGGCGGTCGTCTTGGGGGTCCTGAAGCAACCGGGTGCCAACACCCTCAACCTGACCCGTCAGATCGACCACAGCCTCGACGAGATTCAAAAGACCCTGCCCGAGGGAATGAAGATCGACCGGCAACTCTTCCGGCAGTCCGATTTCATCGAGACCGCGATCTCGAACGTGTCGACCGCTTTGCGGGACGGCGCGATCCTCGTGGCGATCATCCTCTTCCTGTTCCTGCTCAACTTCCGAACGACCCTGATCTCGCTGGCAGCTCTACCTGTGTCTCTCATCGTCTCCGTGCTGGCTATGAAGGCCGCCGGCGTGACGCTCAACACGATGACCCTGGGCGGGCTTACGATCGCGATCGGCGCACTCGTGGACGACGCAATCATCGACGTGGAGAACGTCTTCCGCAGGCTCCGGGAAAACCAGTCCCGGCCCGAGTCGGAGCGACGTGCGCCCGTAGAGGTCGTCTTCCAGGCCTCGCGCGAGATACGGGCGTCGATCGTGTTCGCGACGCTGATTGTCATGCTGGTCTTCGTGCCGATCTTCTTCCTGACCGGCGTGGAGGGCAGGCTGCTCGCCCCCCTGGGCTTCGCTTACCTCGTTGCGATTGCCGCCTCCCTGCTCGTGGCGCTTACGCTAACCCCGGCGCTATGCGCCTACGTGCTCCCGCGGGCCGGCGCATTGACCCATGGCGACAGCTTCCTCGTGCGGTGGCTCAAGGCGCGATATCAGCCGGCGCTGCGCCTCACGCTCAAGCACGACAAGACGGTTATCGCTGCCTCAGCCGCATTGCTTGCCGTGGCGCTCGTAATGGCGAGCTTTCTCGGGAGAACGTTCCTCCCGGACTTCAACGAAGGCTCGCTCACGCTGAGCGCGGTGACGCTCCCCGGCACGTCACTGGAGGAGTCCGATCGATTAGGCTTCCGCATCGAGAAGACTCTGCTGTCGTTCCCGGAGGTTGTCTCGACGGCGCGGCGGCAGGGACGCGCGGAGCTCGACGAGCACGCTCAGGACGTCAACTCCTCCGAGATCGACGTGCGCCTTGTCATGAAGGAGCGCTCGAAGAGCGAGTTCCTCGCCGTCTTGCGCGGCGAGCTCTCGAACATCCCTGGCATGGTAATCGTCATCGGCCAGCCGCTCTCGCACCGGATCGATCACATGCTCTCCGGGACGCGCGCCAACATCGCCATCAAGCTCTTCGGCGACGACCTCTACCAGTTGCGAGCCTCCGCTGAGGAGATCCGCAAGGTCATGGTCAAGGTCGACGGCGCGGTCGATGTCTCGACCGAGCAGCAGGTAGACATTCCACAACTGTTCATCAGCTTCGACCGTGAGCGCATCGCCCGGTATGGGCTGCGAGCCGGCGATCTCGCGGAGGTGATCGAGGTCGCGTTCGCTGGCGAGAAGGTCTCACAGGTGCTCGACGGCCAACGGACCTACGACGTCGTGGTGCGTTACCGCGACGAGCATCGCGCCGACCCCGAGGCCATCGGGAACACCCTCATCGACACGCCGGGCGGCGCGAAGGTGCCCCTGAAGATGCTGGCCGCCGTTCGAGAGGACCTCGGGCCGAACGTCATCACGCGCGAGAACGTGCAGCGGAAGATCGTCGTCATGGCCAACGTGGGCGGCCGCGATCTGCGCAGCGTCATCGACGACATCCGCACGGGAATCGAGGCCGAGGTGAAGCTGCCGCAAGGCTACTACGTGGTCTACGGCGGACAGTTCGAGAGCGAGGCCGACGCCTCCCGCACCATTTCGTTCCTCGGCCTCTTCGTCATCGCCGGAATCTTCCTGCTGCTCTTCCTGGCCTTCCGCAACGTTCGCACGGCGCTGCTCATCATGGTCAACCTGCCGCTGGCGCTCATCGGCGGGGTGATCGCGGTGTTTCTCGGCGGCGGCGTGCTGAGCGTGGCCTCGCTTGTCGGGTTCATCACGCTGTTCGGCATTGCGACCCGCAACGGCATCATGATGGTCTCTCACTACGAGCACCTCCAGAAGGAGGAGGGCGCCTCGCTCGAGGAGTCGATCGTGAGAGGCTCGCTCGAACGGCTCTCGCCCATCTTGATGACGGCGCTCTGCGCCGGCCTGGCTCTGATCCCCCTGGTGCTCGCCGGTGACCAGCCCGGCAACGAGATCCAGGCGCCCATGGGCGTGGTCATCCTGGGCGGATTGCTCTCCTCGACTGGTCTCAACATGCTGGTCGTGCCAGCGCTGTACGCCCGCTTCTCTCGGTCCAAGGTACGAGATTCCGAAGGCGTCGACGTAACCGCCGATGCTCCGGCGTAAGGAGGGATGAGATGAAGGAGATGAAGGAGATCAAGGCCATCGTTCAGCCGTTCAAGTTGGCGGACGTCGTGGACGCGCTCCAGCCCATCGTCGGCGTGGACTGCGTGACGGTCTTCAACGTCGAGGGCTTCGGCCGGGAGGCGGGCAGCGCTGGCGTCGAAGTAGCCGCCAGCGGCTCGCTGCACCACATCTCCCGGCGGATGGTCGTCACCGTCGTCAGGGACGACGTCGTCGACCAGGTGCTCGAGGCCATCCAGAAGCGTGCGCACACCGGGAACCTCGGAGACGGCATCGCCTACGTCACGAACGTCGAAGAGGCGGTCCGTCTCCGCACCGGGGAACGAGGCGAAGAGAGCCAGCGTGCCGTCGATCTCCTGCAGAACATGCGCAGCCGCAGGATTCCGTTTGCGATCATCGTGGACGAGCAGGGAGGGATGTCGGGCATCGTCACCATCGAGGATCTCCTAGAGGAGTTGGTCGGCGAGATGTTCAGCGAGCACGCGGAGCAGGTGCCGCAGCTGGTTCGGCGGCAACCCGACGGCTCGGCCATCGTGAGCGGGGTCGCACCGATTAGAGAGGTGAACCGGGAGCTCGACATCGAGCTGCCTGATGAAGGCGACTGGACGACCGTCGCGGGGCTGTGCCTGGCGCTCGCCGGCCACATCCCGAGCCAGGGCGAGACGATTAAGCTGCCGAACGGACTCGTGCTGGAAGTTGTCGATGCCTCGCCCAGGCGGGTTCGCGCCGTGCGCATCCGTACTGGTCACGATGTTCCAGGGATCGAGCCGCCTGATGCGAGAACATGAGTCGTCTGGATCATGTGAACAGACTGCGCTCTCCTGGTAGTACCCCGGCGACTGGAGGCACAATGCCGGCAGTGCAGCACCCCCAACGCAGAAATCCGCTCCGCCATGCGACCACTCGATGGCTAGGCGCCTTCCTCTTCATCGCCTGCACATCGATCGCAGCCTCGGGTTGCCCCCGGTGCTCCTGCGCGGGCGGCGCTCGACCGGTCGGAGCCACACTCCCGGCGGCCCTGGAGCCGCTCGCGCCGCGCTATCGGACATCGATGGAGAAGGCGCGCGCCTGGTTGGACAACCTTCGCGTGGATCCGCTCGAGCTGCGGACAGTGGGCATCAAGGGC
Organism: Deltaproteobacteria bacterium; assembly: GCA_016218825.1. Taxonomy (GTDB): domain Bacteria; phylum Myxococcota; class XYA12-FULL-58-9; order XYA12-FULL-58-9; family XYA12-FULL-58-9; genus JACRCV01. The sequence continues at coordinate 1,315 of JACRCV010000055.1, read as the reverse complement.
AAGAAGAAGCTCGTGGAGCAGCTCGACTCCTACTACCGGCTCTGGCAGGTCGCGCCTGAGGAGCAGAAGGCGAAGCTGCTCGAGAGGGTTCGGGAGGTCGTGGCGATCACCTACGAGGCGCGCTACCACGACATGGCAACCACCGGTGATCGCTGGTTCAAGCAGGACGCCACCTCCTACCTGAGGGCGGCCGTGCTCATGGAGCGGCTGGGCCTCGAGACCGCGCTCTATCGCGAGGAGATCAAGAAGATCCACGGCCGGCTGAACGACCACATGGGCAAGCGCGGGCCCCATCAGCGACGCGTGTTCCACTGGTACTACAAGCACTTCAACCTCGCGGAGCCGTTCCCGCTGGAAGGCGCGCTGGAGGCGGGCGTCATCGCCCGACGAGTCGAGCCCGCGAAGTTGACCAACGACGAGGTCTACGCGCTCACCCACGAGGTCTACGCGGTCTACGAGTACGGTGACCGACGCGACATCGATCCGTTCGATTCAGCCTCGAAGGCATACCTCCGCACGACGGTCGAGGAGCTGATCAGGCGATACGTGGCGAAGGGCGACCCGGACCTCGCTGGCGAGCTCGTCGAGTGCCTCCACTACCTCAGGATGCAGGACTCCCCAGCCTACGCGGACGGCGTGCGGTTCCTGCTGGATTCGCAGAACCCTGACGGCTCCTGGGGGACGTACGCCCGCCAGGAGAAGCGGCTTGGGGAGTTCGTGAACCACGGGTTCCGGCTGCACACGACGTTGGTCGCGATTGGCGCACTCACTGCCATCTTCGAACGGCCGATGGTCTCGGAGCCGGGCCGAAGCGAGCTCGCAGAGGAGTCTGAACCCCTTGAGCCATGATCTGCCAACAGCGACTCCGGAAGTTCCGGACCGGGAGGGCTTCGACGGGGCTGCCTGCTTGTTAACAGCCCCTCCGTCCGTCTCGCCGACCCGGGCAACCAAGCGGAACCTCAACAGATGGCCGAAGCGCCCGAATCTCCTGGAGAGCCGGAGAACGCGTACGCAATCCGGTCAGAATGGGGAGCCAAACAAACCCGAGGCCCGTCGCAAGACGGGCCTTTTGTTTAACAGCCCCCCTTCCGTCCCAAGTCCTGGTCACGCAGGAAGAAGACGAACGTCGCCACGCGCCCTGCTCTCGCCGAGAGCGTGTTAGCCAGCCGATGAAATGTCGTTCCTGCGGGTCGAGCGTAACCGTCCGGCCACCGACGTCTTGAACTATGCCGCCTTGGCCAGCGCCCAAGCGGTCGGCAGAAGCTCATCAAGGCGTCGGGCCGGGTGATCTTGCACGCGTGCGATGACGTCGGCG
>JACRCV010000054.1 GCA_016218825.1 Deltaproteobacteria bacterium | reverse complement strand
TCCCCGAAAACGCTCTCAGCCCAAGCAACGACATTCCCTTCTGGTTTCATGTGAACCGCTCCTCAGCCGTGGCAGATCATCGAATCCGACCGAAGGCAAGCCGACGCGCCGCAGGAAAAAGATGTGTGGAAGAGTCAGCCAAGAGCGGGGGGACCGCCCGCCGGCTCGATACCCGAGGCTCTCTCGGGGCGCGGCGCGCCGGCTCTGCGTCCCCCCGAACCCCCGCACCTCGCACTGGCAGAGCCAGATGCTCGGTGCCTCCTAGGCGCCGGCGAGCAGGTCGAGCCCTTCTTGCACGAAGGCGACGAGCTCGAGCCGCTCTTCTTCATCCATCGACGCCTTGGCGATGCGCGCTTTGAGGGCCTCGAGCGCCGGCTCGGCGTCGCGGTGGGCGTGGCGGACGAAGGCCAGCATCGCCACCTCCACCTGGTCGTCGGGCATCGTCGCGATGTCGGTGATCGAATCCACGAAGCGCACGAAGTCGAGGACGGCGCGCGCCGGGTCGGCGGTCTCCATGCCGAGCATCGCCTCGCGGCGCTCCTCGGCGTCGCGCTCCGGGTCGCGCCACAGGGCCGCCGCGGTGTCGTAGAACGCCGGGCCGCGGATCTCGGCGAGCGCCTGCACCGCGCGCTCGAAGAAATAGGGCTCCTCGGGGTCGGCGAGGTCGGCCTCGAGGGCGGCGATCCCATCGGCGTCGCCGCGGCGGCAGAGCTCACAGGCGGCCTCGGCGCGCACGTAGTCGTCCTCGTCGTGGCTGAGCATGGTGCGGAGAAACTCGGTGACCACCGGGGTATCGAGGCGGCAGAGCTGATCGAAGAGGACGTCGCGCTCGTCCGGCTCCTCGAGATCGAAGTAGACCTCGATCAGATCTTTGGCCTCGCTGTCCGGGTCGACAGGCGGCGCAGCGACGGGCGCCGGCGCCGCGGGAGTCGTGGCGGCCGCCGGGGTCGCGGCGAGGATGTCGCTGACCAGCGCCTTGGCGCCGCCCTTCGCCGGAGTGTCGCTCATGGCGGCAGTAAAATGGGGTTGGCCGGTTGGGTCAAGCAGCTCGGCTTGACTTGCACAGCGCCCGCAGAGAAGCTCCCGAGGTATCCCGCTCGAGGTGGACCAGATGACTCCGGTGCTGTTGCTCGTCGTTGCCTGCCAGGGCGCCACGCCCATCGAGCGGGCCGAGCAGCTCTACGAGAAAGCCAAGTACGAGCGGGCGCTCAAAGAGCTCGGGGAGCGCTGCGAGTCGGGGAGCACGTTCGCCGCCTGCGAGCGGTTGCGCGCCTTCGTGCTCTTGGCGCTCGGCCGTGACGATGACGCCCGCGCCGCGTTCCATCGCTTGCTGGTCGACAACCCCGACCTGTCTTTGGGGCCGGACGTCGCACCCAAGCTGCAGACGCTGTTCAACAACGCCAAGCGCGACATCCTCGAGACCCAGGGCCTCGAGCTCGAGCCGATCGACACCAAGACGGCGACGGACGCCTGGGCCGTCAAGGTCGTCGCCCCCGCCGGCGTCGAGCTCGGCGAGCTCAAGGCCTTCGTCCTCGCGGCCGCCGACGCCCGGCCCGTCGAGGTGACGCTGAAGCGCGAGGGCGACGTGTGGGTGGGGAGCGTCAAGGCCACGGCGGGCGCGAAGCTGCGCTACTTCCTGGTGGCGAAGCTCGCGTCCGGCGTCGAGGTGCCGAGTGGCAGCGAGAGCGCGCCGCTCGTGCGGGGGTTGTCGTCGCCGTCCGGCGGCGGGGTGGGGGCGGGCACCGGCGTCGAGGGCGACCGCGGCGACACGCACGGGTCGCCGTTCACCGGACCGCAAAGCGGCGCGGTGACCACGACCGGCGGCAGCAAGCCGCTGCCGCAGTGGGCCATCTGGAGCATCGTCGGCGGCGCGGTGGTGCTGGTGTTGACCGGGGTGGCGTTGGCGATCGTGCTCACCCGGGACCAGGCGCCGGGCACGGTGCACGTGAACATTCACTTTTCGGACGAGCCATGAGCAAGCGTTTCATCTGCGTGGGGTTGATGCTCGCCGTCGGCTGCGGCGACGCCTCGCCGACCGCGGTCGCGGCGACGGTGCGGCTGGACGCGCTGCTCAAGGACCAGGTCCGCAGCCTCTCGGTCTACGTGCTCGGGCCGCGCCGCACCGACGGCATCTTCCTGACCTGCAGCAACCTGATGGACCGGGCGATGGCCCCCGACGACTCCCGCGTCGAGGCCCTCGGCGGTCAGGACATCGCGTTCACTGATCCCGCCGGGCGCGCCCTCGACATCGCCAACGTCGAGCCCGGCGACAATCGGTTGGTCTACGGCGAGGCCTTCGACGCCGGCGGTACGGCGATCGCCAACGGCTGCACCGACTCGGTGACCGTGGCCGCCGGCAGCACCGTCGAGGTGCAGCTGTATCTGTATCCGTTGTAGAACGACCGCGGCGGCTCAGCGCAGGTAGGTGCGGATCCGCTTCTCGCCGTCGCCTTCGATCGAGATGAACTTCACGCCCATGCCGAGCCCCTGCTGGGTGCCGGCGCTGGTGACGACCTCGCCCCTCGCGACCACCATCTCGCGGTCGCCGGGGAGCGCGAACTTCAGGGTGACCACGGTGCCGAGCGCGTGCGGGATGGCGCGGTCGAAGTAGACCCCGCCGACGCTGACGTTGCCGGTGCGGCGGAAGTAGACGTCGTCCCCGGAGACCTCTTCCATCCACAGCTCGAGCGGGACGCGCTGGGCTTCGCGGCGATCGGCGCCGCGCCGGCGCTCGAGGTGCCGGCGCTCGAGGGCAACCCTCGTCTGTCCCTTGCGTCTTTCACCACTGCGGCGATCAACACTGCTCATGCGCGCCCTCCCGCCGAGGCGGATCGCTCATCGAAGTCGAGCCGGACCTAACAGATCCGCCCAAATCGAGCAACAGTGAACCGGCCGGCTAGTGACCGACGGCGAAGTCGAGCGCGGCGCGGCTGACGAAGTACTCGTAGCTCGCTTGGTACGCGGCCTTCTTCGCGCTCAGATACGCCACCAGCCCCTCGAGCAGGTCGCGGGCGTCGCCGAGCCCGGTCAGGTATTGGGTCGCGGCAAACGCCATCCACTTCTTCGTCGCCTTGACCCCGTCGGCCGACAGCTCGGCCAGGCGTCGCGCCCGCTGCAGGTCGCCGGCGGCCTTGCGGACCCGCAGCGGGATCCCGGTCGCCGCGAAGCGGTCCAGCGCGTCGATCTCCGCGGCCAGCGCCTCGGCGCCGCGTGCCTTGGCGGCGGCGAGCGCCGGGTCGAGGTTGAACAGCAGGCCGATGGCGACGCCGCCCACCAGCTGGTTGTAGGCGTCGTAGACGTAGGGGTTCGGCGAGTCCTGCCGCATCGGCGTCCAGTCGTAGGTGAGCTGGCCGGCGGCGAACAGCACCGGGTAGTTGGCGCGCAGCTCGGCGAGCGCGAGCGACTCGACGGCGCGGCGGCCGTGCTGGATCTGTCGCCACTCCGGTCGCCGGCGGGCGCTCTCGGCGACGAGGGCCGGGACGCTCAGCGGCTCTTCCCCCGGCAGGTCCGGGAGACGGTCGTCGGCGAGCGCCAGCGGCTGGTCGTCGGCGAGCCCCATCGCCTGCTTCAGCGCCGCCGCGGCCAGGGTCGCGCCGTACTGCGCCTCCAGCTGTCCCTTGGCGATCTCGCTTCGCCCATAGGTCAGCTTCATCAGATCGGCCTGGCTCACCTCGCCGGTACCGGCATCGTAGCGCTCCTCGCCGCGTTCCAGCGCCTCGCGCACCGTCGCCGCGGCCGCGTCCAACGCCGGCAGCATGCTCAACGCCAGCAGGCGCCCGTAGTAGAGCTTGCGCACCTCGAGGGCCACCGCCAGCTCCACCTCCCGCACCCGGGCGCGCTCGACCTCGACGCGCTCCGCCGCCGCGACCTCGCCGGCCTCGGCGCGGCCGAAGGTGTAGAGCGGCTGCGCCAACAGCGCTTGCAGGTGGGTGTAAGGCCCCCAATCCTTCGAGCTCTTGTACCGGCGCTCGAAGTGGGTGGCGTCGCCGCTGAGCGTGAACATCGGCGCGACGTAGGCGACCGCCTGGAGCTTGGGGTAGTAGACCGACTCGACCTCCGCCAGTCGGGCCTCGTACTCTCTGACCTTGGCCGCGGCCTCTTCGATCTTGGCGCTCTTCGCGAGCGCGACCGCGACGCACTCATCGGCGGTGAGCGGCGCCGCGCCCGCGGTGCCGGCCGACAGCGCCAACACGCAGCCGATCGCGATCCTCATGGCAGGATCAGGTCTTCCTTTCGTCTCTCGTCGAGCTTCTTCTTGACCTTGCTCGTGAGCCCCTCGACCTTGTCCTTGTCGACGATGCGGCCGAACTGGTTGCGATAGTCTTTGACCAGCGAGCTGCCGTCGAAGCTGACGTCGTAGATCCGCCAGGTGCCCTGGCGCTGCTCCCAATGGAACGTCACCCGGGTGTCGCTGTCGTCGGCGTCACCACGGAGCGTCATGTCGACGTCGGCCTGGGTCGCGGTGTCCCGCTTCGGCCCGGCCTTCAGGTGGAGCTTCGCCTTGGCGAGCGCGGCGCCGGAGTTGGGGTAGGCGACCAGGCGGATGACGTCCTTGAAGTTGGCCAGAAACTGCTTCAGCGCGTCGGGCGCGAACCGGCTCTTGAGGTCGCCGATCGCGTCGTTCGTGATCCGGTCGAAGTCGAAGAAGTCGTCGAGGAGGGCGAAGGTCGCGCCGTTTTGTTTGCGGTCGGCGTCGCTCAGAGGCGCGGCGGCGTTCGTCTTGGTCTTCACCGCCTTGAAGGTGGCGACCAGCGCCTCGGTGCGGGTGACGGGGTCGGCGGCGGTGCCGGCCAAGAACGACAGCAGGAGGAGGGGAGTGGCGTGTCCGAGGACCATCGATGGACTCCCGGTCTAGAATCGGTGCCGATCGCGGCGGCGCAACCCGAATCTGCCGCTTCGGCACGGCCCACACCGGCGGCGTCGTGAAAGAGTGGCGCGCGATGCAGGATTCGAACCTGCGGCCTTCGGCTCCGGAGGCCGACGCTCTATCCATCTGAGCTAATCGCGCGAGGCCGCACTCTCAATACCGCGTTGGCCGCGGGCGCGCAACCGGCAGGACGGTCCCGTTCGGGCTACTTCGGGTTCTTGCGGTGGTAGTCGTCGACCAGCGCCTTGATCTTCGGCACGTCCTTGTGCGTTGGGTCGAGCTTGATGAACTTCTCGAAGGCGTCGACGCCGCTCTTCTCGCGGCCCACGAGGGTGTAGGCCATCCCCAGCAGGCGATAGCTCTTGGCGTGCTTGGGATTGGCGGCGAGCGCCTGGTTGAGCTCGTCGATGGCCGCCGCGGTCTTCTTCTCCTTCATGTGGTCGTTGGCCTTCTTGTAGTGCTCCTCGGCGACGTCGGCGCCGGCCTTGGTCGGCACCGAGCCTGCAGCCGGGCTCTTCCCCTTGCCGGCGCCTTTGCCCGATGCAAGCTTGCCGGTCTTGCCGGTCGCCTTCGGCGGCTTCCTGCGGTCTTTCTTGCCTTTGGGGGTGTGGTCCTTGGCCTTGTCCCCGGTTTCTTCGGTGGCGGCCTCCGCTGCTTCCTCCGCGCTCGGGGTCTCGGTTGGCGGCGTGGCGTCGGCGGCCGCCTCGGCGGTGGCGGCGGCCGGCGTCGGCTCAGTCGGCGTCGCGTCGGGCGTTGCCGCCAGTGACGGCTCGTCGGCCGCGGGCGTCTTTGGCGTCGTCGGCGCCTCGGTCGTCGCTGCGACCACCGGGCGCAACGAGCGCAGCCAGCGGCGAGGGAGCAGCCCCGTCGTCCACGCGAGGCCGCCGACGACGGCGACGATCAGCACCGCCGCGAGGCCGTAGAGCGCGGCTCGGCGACCGGTCTTGCGGACCCCCGCGGCGGCTTCGATCTCGGGGGTGGGGGGGCGGAACGGCGAGTCGGCTCCGGCCGGCGCCACGGCCGCCGCCAGCGTCGTCTCCACCGGGACCGGCGCCTCGATGGCAGTCGGGGCCGGCTCGGCCTCGAGCGGCTCTGCCATCTCGATCGGCATCGCCTCCTCGATCCCGATCTCCTCGGGGGCTGCAACCGCGGGCTCCGGCGTGGCGGGCGCGGGTGCCGCCGCATGCTCCGCGGGCATCGCGGCGAGGCCCAGAGCGGCAGGCGGCGCGTGCGCGGGCTCGGCTGCCGCGGCTCCCGGCGGGCTCATGCCGGCGGTGGGGGAGGGTGCCGGTCCGACATGGGTCACCACGTCGGCGGCGGCGACCGCGGGCGGCGGGGCGTCCTCGTCTTCGTCTTCGGGCTCGAACGGATGCCCGCTCAACACCGTGGGGGCGGCGACCGGATCGGTGGCGACGCGCGAGAAGCTCGGTGTCGGCGCCGGCTCCTCCTCGGGGGGCGGCGGACTGTCGTTGAAGGGCGCGGCCGCGTCGGGATTGGTGGGCTCGAAGGGGGCGCCCATGCCGCTCTGCGCTTCCGGGGGTTTGTACGTGACCTCGGAGTCCGCGGTCTTGCGCCAGGCGAGCGGCCGGGTCACGCCGCTGGTGGCGCCGGTCGCCACCGGTGCCGGGCCGGAGCCGCTCGCCGCTCGCCCGAGCGATTGCGGCGACAGCTTCGCCGGCGTCAACGGTCGGGGTTGAGGTGCCGCGAACGGCGACGGGGTGATCGACGTGACCTCGACGTGAGCGGTCGGCTCCGGCGGCGTCGGCGCCGTCGAGATCGCGGTCACCTCCGGATTCTGGGGCTCGGTCGGCAGGCTCATCACCGGCTGCACCGACAGCGGTACCGCCTGCACTGCGACCGGCACCGGCGGCGCGGGCGACGGGGTGATCACGGTCGTCTCGATCACGGCAGCGTCGTGGGTCACCGGCGTCGTCGCCAACAGCGCGGCCTCGGGTGGAGCGGCCGGCGCGATCTCCGGCGGCGTCGGTGCTCCGAACGGGCTCGCGGCGCCGGTGGCTGCCGGGGTGGCCGCGGCGGCCGGCGCGGCACCGTCGGCGCGTCGGACCTCGCCCTTGGGCGAGACGATGTTCATCGTGTTGCACGCCTTGCAGGGCACGGTGGCGTCGCCTGTCGCTACCGCGGCGGAGCTGACGAACACCGGCTTGTTGCAGCTCGTGCACCTGACCAACATCGCGATCTACTCCTCACCCGACCAAGGCCACAGTCTGGCACCGTCGCCGTGTTGATTTCAAGGATTCGTCTTCATGGCAAGCGAATCCGCGCCGCCGGTCAGCGCCGCAGGTCGGTGAACACGAACGGGAAGCTCACTCGGGTCGGTCCGCCCTTGGGCGGCGGGAACACGAACGTGGCCACGGTGCGCTGCAGGCAGGAGAGCAACGTCGGCGAGCCGGGCTCGTCGTAGGCGGCGCGGACGTCGGTCGCGACTCCGATCTTGTCGACGGTCCAGGTGAGGTCGATCCGACCCGACAGCCCGGGCTCCCGAAACAGCGCCTGGTTGTAGCAGCGCTCGATCTCCGCCGCGTGCGCGCTGACCACCGCCTTGACGGTCGCGTCCGGCAGGCGCCCGGTCGGTGTCGTCTTCAGGTTGGCGAGGCTCTTCGTCACCACGCCCGCCGGCAATGCCGCGCCGGAGCGGATGGCCGCGGCGGCGCCACCCATCGCCCGCCGCTGTGGCAGATCGATCTCGAGGGTCGGCAGCCCGGCGATGAACCCCGACACCTTGAAGTCGGCGACCGACACCGACTTCAATGGCGTGCTCAGGGTCTCCGGGGTCGGCGTCGCCTCCGGCGTGCCCGGCTTCACCTCCGGCCGGCGTTTGACCCGCGCCCGGAGCCCGGCCGCGCGCTTGGTCGGGGCGACGATCGGCGGCAGCGACGCGGTATCGAGCGGCGCGGCCCCCGGGCGGCGCTGGCCGTCCGCGGTCGCCGGTGGCGGCGGTCGTGGTGCCGGCTTGGCGGCCGTCGCCGACAGCACCGCCTCGGGCGCCGTCGGCTCCGGGCGCAGCAGGGCGACGAAGTAGTCCGGCCGGCCGAGCGGCGTGATGTTCCACGGTCGGGTGGCGGCCGGCAACAGCGTCAACAACAGGTGCAGCGCGAGCGACGCCGCCAAGGCCTGCCACACGCTCTTCGTCGGCATCGCGTCCTGCCAGCGCCCGTTGGCCGGCGGCGGCGCCGGCAGGCGCACGCAGCGGACGTACGCCGCGAACGCGCCGGTCGAGATCTCGACCTGATCATCGAACTCGGCCTTGCAGCCGACGAAGGGGCCGGAGCGGTACAGATCCACCGGCCGCCGGCCGCGGTGGAACATCTTCCAGTCCGGATCGTGCGGGATCTGGACGCTGTATTCGCCGACCACCGTGTGGGTGACCATCGGGAAGCGGGTGACGGTCGGCACCACCCACAAAGACTCGACCGGCCCCGGTCGGCCGCCCCACCAGGTCGCCCGGCCGGGCAGGATCGTGTCGACGCTCGCGACCTCTTCGTTGATCGTCTGGATGACCAAGACCGCGACCCGACCGTAGGGGTGGTCCCGCAACAGCGCGTTCGCCTCTTCGTGCAAGGTGAGCAGTTGCGGCCGGGAGTCGAAGGGCGGCGGGTCGTCGCCGTCGCCGTCGCCGTCATTGTCGCCGTCATTGTCGCCCGGGGCCTCGCCGTCTTCGAGCGGGTGCTTGGCCGACGCCGGCGCGCCCGGATCCGGTTGCGCCGCGACGCTCGACTGGAACACCAGCCGGTTCATCACGCTGCCCTCCGGGATCGACGCATCGAGCCCGAGCGGCCGCGGCGACTGGGCGAGGTTCTGCGTCAGGGGGCGGACGATGGTCCCCGGCTCGGGGGCCTCTTCGTCCGCTTCGCCGTCGTCCCAGTCATCCACCGGCGGCGCCGGGACGACGTCGGGGTGGGTCGACTCGGGAAGGGCCTTGGCCGCGGCGGTCTTTGGATCGCAAAAACGGCACGTCAGCACGTAGCCGCAGATGTCGACCTCCTCGCCTTCGGCGAGCTGGCTGTCCTTCTGGCGTCGACCGCGGACTTTGAAGGCGTGGTGGCTGTCGGCGTCGACGATGCGGATGCCGCGCACGTCGAAGAACAGCCGCGCGTGCACCCGCGAGACCCCCGACGCCTCGAGGCGAATATCCGACGTCTTGCTGCGCCCGATCACCGCCGGCGAGCGCTCGAGGGTGTGGGTGGCGAGGAGCTTGGCGCCGAGGCGCACCTCGACGAGGAGCACGCGGGGCGGCACGGGTCCGGCCGCAAACGGATCGGAGGACGCCATGGGCGCGTCATCATACAAAGGAACGGCGCCGAAGCGGAGAGGTTTCCGGTGCCGGGGGACGGCGCACGGGGCTTCTGTCCACGCCCCGGTTTTCTGCTAGACTGCGGCGGTGCAACGGATCCTCTCGTGCCTGTCGCTGCTCGCGACCTTCGCCGGCTGCGGCACCCTGGGCAGCGACGCCTTCCCGCCCCCGTTCGTGCCGGCGCAGCCGACCGCCGGGGATTGGCCGGACGTCGGGGCGGCGGTGATCGAGGACGTCGCGACCCTCACCTATGACGTGTTGGTGACCGAAAACGTCGCGCCGCGGCTGGTCGTGGTCCTGGATCACCGGCGGCGGCTGAAGATCTTGAGCCCCGCCGGCCTCGCCGAGGCGCGGGTGGTCCTGCCGATGGACGGGTTCTCGCGGGTGACGCGGGCCGTGGGGCGCAGCGTCGCGGCCGACGGCGACGTGACCCACATGGAGGAGAACGCCTTCTCGATCTTGCCGCAGGCCGACGTCAGGACCCAGGCGAGCGAGGTGAAGCAGGTGGTGTTCACCGTGCCGGGCGCCGAGGTCGGCGGGCTCGTGGAGTATCGCTACGAGCGGGTGTTCACCGACCCCGACTACGTGCCGGTGTGGGTCTTCGGCGGGCCGCTGCCGGTGATGCGCGCCGAGCTCGGCATCGTCACCGGCGCCGGGGTGAAGGTCGACTATCGCTATGGCCGTGGCGAGAGCGTCGTCGAGAACCTGCCGTTGCGGCGCAAGCTCGACGACGGCCGCGAGCGCTGGGTGTTCGTCGAGCGCGATCTGCCGGCGTACTATGCCGAGCCCGACATGCCGAGCTACGCCCGGCTGTCGCCGTGGATCGCCGCGGTGGTGACCAGCGCCCGGCACGGCTCGCTGAAGCGTAGGCTCCAGTCCTGGGAGGACGTCGCCGCCAAGCTGTCGCTGCAGCTCGAGGAGGTCGGCGGCGATGCCCAGAGCGGCTCGGCGAAGAAGCGCTTCATGCGGGTGCGGGCGATGCTCGCCGGCCTCGACGTCCCCGGCCTGGGCGTGCGGCGGCCGGTGCCGGCCAAGGAGCTGGAGCGCGGCGAGGCGGCGTGCACCCGGGACGCGGCGGCGCTGCTGTGGCGCGCGATGCAGGGCGGGTCGGCCAAGGCCTATCCGGCGTTCCTCGCGACCGCCTCCGGCCCGGTGGTGGTCAAGGACCTGCCCGGCCTCTACCCCTTCGTCCGCGCGGTGGTCGCCGTCGACGTCAGCGAAGAGATCGCGAAAGACCCGAGCTGCAAAGACGATCCGGCGCGCCGCGGCCTGTTGTGCACCGTGCCGGCCGACAGCTACGCCTTCCTCGATCCTCTCTGCGGCAGCTGCCGCTACGGCGAGCTGGCGACCGCGCTCACCGGGGGGACGGCGCTGGTGCTCCACCCCGACGGGCCGCGCTTCGTCGACGTGCCGCTCGACCCGCCGGAGCGCAACCGCTCGGTGACCCAGTTTCGCCTGGCGTTGGACATCGACGGCAGCTTGAGCGGCGCGATGAACGGCGAGCTCACCGGCGCCGTGGCGCGGCGGGTGCGGGGCGCGCTCGCCGGGGTCGACGGCGACGACGGCCGCGACCAGATCGCGACCCAGGCGGTGCTGGGCGAACAGCCGAGCGTGCGTCTGACGCAGGTGAAGGTCACCGGCGAGACCCAGGTGGACGAGCCGGTCAAGCTCAGGGCCAAGGCCGAGGGTCGACTCGAGAAGATCGACTTCGAGCACTACCGGCTGCGCGCCGTCGAGCTCGCCGGGCCGGCGTTGCCGGGGCGCTGGCGGACCTCGCGGCGGCACGCTGCGTTGCTGGAGGCGCCGTTGTGGGGCGAGGCGGTCGCGAGCGTCGAGGTGCCGGTCGGCTACGAGATGACGCTGCCGGCGCTGGTCAAGATCGTCGAGCCGTTCGCCGAATACGCCGCCGGCTTCGCGCGTCGCGATCGGACCCTCACCTACACCCGGCGCCTGGTGGTCAAGGTGCATCGGGTCGACGCCGCCGATTGGCCGGCGTTCCGGCGCTTCCTCGATCGGATCGAAGAGGCGGAGACCACGCCGATCGAGATCCGGCTCGGGAACGCCGAGCCCTGACTGCAACTGCGGGAGCGGCGCGCGGTGTTGTGCTACAGTCTTTGCGTGGTGCGTCGTTCGACCCTCGTCGGCCTCGTGGTGGCGCTCGGCTTCGCGTCCGGGGGCGTCGCCGTCGCCAAGGGCGCCGGCAAGAAGACCACGATCTCGGTCGAGGGCACGATCGGCGGCGCCAAGGTCTACGTCGACGGCAAGGAGATCGGCAAGACGCCGCTGAAGAACAAGGATCTGAGCCTCGGCAACCACACCATCGTGGTCAAGAAGCTCGGCTACCTCGACTTCACCGAGAAGGTGAGCGCCAAGGCCGGCAAGCCGGTCGCGATCTTCGCCGACATGCTGCCGTTCGCCGGCGTCATCAAGGTGCAGGCGAACGTGCCGAAGGCCGTGGTGTCGGTGGACGGCAAGGCGGTCGGCAAGGTGCCGCTGGAGCACGAGCTGAAGATTGGCTCGCACACGGTCACGGTCTCGGCTCCCGGCTACGGGACCTACTCGAAGGTCGTCGCCGCCGATCCCGGCAACGAGTACGAGGTGCAGGCGACGCTGCAGAAGAGCGCCGCCGACGCCGTCGACGAGCTGGCGCTGGTGCCGCTCGCGGCGCCCGGGGGTCGCAAGGGCTCGGCCGCGGCCGCGGATGACCTGGCGCTGGCGCCGCTTCCAGGGCTGGCGATGCCGCCAAAGGGCGGCAAGGGCGCCGAGGTCGACGCGCTCGGCGAGCTGCCGCTCGAGGCCCCACCGCCGGGCGGCGGCGACGGCGACGCGCTGCTGCCGCTCGAGGCCCCGCCGCTCGAGATCCTGGCGGTGTCGCCCACCGGCTCCAAGCTGTCGGGTCCGACCGCGAACCTCGGCGCCACGGTGACCTCGGCGAAGCCGTGGTACCTGCAGTGGTGGGCGCTCACCGGCGCCGCGGCGTTGGTGGTGACCGGGGTCAGCGTCGCGATCTGGGCGGGGACGCGCGGTGACGGGACGCCCGCGAACCAGCGCACCGCGCGCGACGGCTCGTGCTCGCCGAGCAGCAGCTCCAACGGCTGCAGCCTGGCGCCGTACGTCTACTACGAGGCGTACTGACGCCTTTACAGGGGCGCCATGGGTTTGCTACAGGGGGCGTCGCGAGCCAAGATAGCTCAGTTGGCAGAGCAGCTGATTCGTAATCAGCAGGTCGGCGGTTCGAACCCGCTTCTTGGCTCCATTTCCCCCGCGCGAAAGGGTTCTTGGGTTCTGGGGCTCGCCGCAGCCGGACGGGATCCCAGCGCCCCAGTTCCCGCTTGACTTGAAAGCGGCGGAGCGCTTCTGATGCGCCGAACCGCCGCCAGCAGGCGACGGGAACCTATCGTCTTTTCGGGAGAGTCTGATGCGGAATGCGGTGCTGGTGGCGCTGTCGGTCTTCCATTCGTTCGTCGCGTTTGCAGAAGGCGAGCCGGGCACGACGGCCCAAGAGACGCCGGCGGTGCCGGCGGCTGCGGCTCAGGACGCCGCGATCACCGCGACGCCGGCAAGCGCGGAACAACCGGCGGCGTTGCCGGAGCCGGCCAAAGAGGCGCCCGCCGCCGAGATGCCGATGCATCACCAGGGACACGAGCATCACGGCGAGCGCGGCGAGGATGGCGCCTGCGGCTGCCCGGCCGGCAAGGCCAAGGGGCACTTCGACCTCAGCGTCGACGGTCACCTGCGCGTCGAGGCCGGCAGCATCCTCCCCGACCGATTCATGGGGATCCGCATGCCCGCGAGCTACGAGCGCTCCGCGCTCCCCGGGGTCGGCCGCAACGACGGCTTCGGTTTGGGCGATGCGCGCTTGAACCTGCGCGCCGTCTACCGCGACAACCTTTACGTGCGCCTCGGCTTCGACGGCGCGTTGGTGTCGTACGCCGACGACCAGGACACCGTCGGCGCGCTGTCGACCGGCCTCAAAGATGCCTACCTGCGCTACACCTTCGTGCCGGCGGCGAGCATCTTCGTCGGCCGCTTCAAGCCGCCCTTCGACGTCGAGGAGCTCACCCCCACCGAGGATCAGTTCTTCGTCCACCGCGCTCTGGAGTCGCGCGGCGTCCTACGCCACGAAGGCCCGCACGGCGACTTGTTCGGCCGCAGCGACGTCGCCGGCTTCGCGCCCGGCCGGCAGATGGGCGTGATGCTCGGCAGCGACAAGCTCATGGCCGGCGGCGCGATGAGCCTCGGCTACGCTCTGGCCGTCACCAACGGCAACTCCGGCGACGCGGCGTTCAACGACAACGATCTACCGGCGGCCTACGGCCGCTTCTTCGCCCGCTTCGCCGCCGCCGGCGACGGCGACGACGAGGAAGGTCCCGCGACCCATCGGCAGGTGCAAGAAGGCGGGATCGTCGGCCTGTCGGGGTTCTACAACGAGCTGTCCTACGGGCTCGAGCCCAGTCGCTACAGCGACCGGGTCATCGGCGCCGGCCTCGACGTCGCGTGGCACTTCATGGTGTTCTACCTCCAGGGGCAGCTCCTGGGCGCGCGCACCGACGCCATGAGCCGCACCGGCCTCGAGCCGGTCTACTCGCTCGGCGGTCACGCGCAGGTGTCGGTGCAGGTGCCGGACACCGGGTTCTACCCGGGGTATCGCTTCGCGCTCTTGGATCCGCGCGAGGTCAAGACCAGCGACGCCGCCGCCGGCGCCGACGTCGATCGGGTGGTGTTGCACACCGTCGGCTTCAAGTACATCGCCGAGAGCATGCCGCTCATCTTGCACCTCGAGTACGCCCACAGCGTCGAGCAGGGCGGGCGCGCCCAGGCCAACGACCGCGTGGAGGCGGCGACGCAGGTGACATTCTGATGAGGGCCCGCCCAGCGCCTCTTGGCCTTTCCTTGATTCCCGCGCCGCGGCCGCCGCGGCGCTCCCCACCCCCAGCCAACCTAGCGGGGGGACCTCCCGCCGGCACTCCGTCCGCGGACCACGCCGAACGTGGCGCGCCGGCTCGCCCCCCCGTGCCCCCGCACGGGAGCAGATCCCCGGCAGTGCAGCGTGCCGCGGTCACCGCCGTGACGCTGGCCGTGGCGCTGTTTTGCCTCTCCGGCTGCGAGGCCAAGAACGCCGGCGCCTACGCGCGGCGCATCACCACCCCCGAGGAGCTGATCGGCGGCCCGAGCGCCCTCGGCCAGGTGGGCGACTTCATCATCGGCAACTCGAAGTTCCGGGTGATCATTCAGGACCAAGGTTGGTCGCGGGGCTTTGGCATCTTCGGCGGCGGCATCATCGACGCCGACCTCGAGCGACCCGGCGCGGTCGGCACCGCCGGCGGCGGCAAGGGGCGGGACAACTTCGGCGAGCTGTTTCCGGCGCTCTTTCTCCAGGCCTTCGACGTCGAAGATCAGACCCGGTTGGATCCCGCCACCCGCAAGACGGTCCAGATCCCGGGCATCGAGGTGATCAAGGACGGCGCCGCCGGCGGCGACGCGGTCATCCGGACCCGGGCGAGCGGCGGCGACTTCCTGACCCTGGTGTCGGAGCTGCTCGGCGCCGCGATCCCGCAGCGGGGCTTGCGCTTCGAGACCGACTACGTCGTCCACCCCGGGACCCGTCACGTCGAGATCGTCGGCCGGTTGCTGAACGCCGGCGGTCAGGCGGTGGAGCTCCCGGACCCCGGGCTCGCGACGTTGTTGCAGCGCTTCGGGGTGGCGGCGCTGCAGGTGCCGCTCGGCGACGTGACGCTGTTCGGCGAGGGCAACGACGTCTATGCCCCCGGCGCCGTCGAGCGCGCCGGGGCGGCGCCGAAGCCGGTGGGCTTCGATCTGCGCTTCTCGGTCGACGCGTCGTACGCCATCGCCCGGTCGCTGCCGGCGCTGCCGGGGCTGGTGGTCGACTTCCTCGCCACCGCCGGGCCCGACGTCTCCTACGGCTTCGCGGTCGCCGATCACGAGCGCAACTACGTGGCGATGAACCGCGGCGAGTACGAGAAGGACCACCAGGTCGCCGCCACCCTCCACTCGATGTTGGTGCCGTTCTTGATGGAGTCGTTCGCCGGCGCCTACAGCGTCGTGCCGCCGTCGCGCCTCGAGCCGGAGGGTCAACCGGGCGACACCTTCGAGTACACCCGCTACTTCATCGTCGGCAACGGCGACGTCGCCTCGATCCGCGACGAGCTCTACGCCATCCGCGGTCAGACCACCGCGCAGCTCTCGGGCCGGGTGGTGAACCGCAAGACCGGCCAGCCGGAGACCGAGGCCTCGGTCCACATCCTCGACGCCGAGCGCCGCCCCTACTCGCAGGTGCAGACCGACAAGAACGGCCGCTTCGTCTGCGCCCTCGAGCGCGGCACGTACTACTATCGGGTGACGGCGCCCGGCCGCTATCCGTATCCGGAGAAGGAAGAGCTCGACGGCACGCGCTTCGACACCTGGCGCTGCGACGACGCCAACGTCACCGCGATCGGCGACTGCGCGGCGCCAAAGGCAAAGGACGCCGAGATCTACGTGGAGCTCCCCGCCGCCGCCCGGGTCGCGATCGAGATCCGCGACGCCTCCGGTCGCTCGCTGCCCGCGAAGGTCAGCGTCGTGTCGACCTACCCGGACACCTACAGCGGCAAAGATCCGATGACCTTCCTGTTCGACTTCTCCTTGAACGAGGCGCGGCGCGCCACCGACCTCACCTGGGTGGACGGCGGTCGGGCCGAAGAGCGTCGCTTCGTCGAGCAGGTCGAGATCAGCGCCGACGGCCTCGCGGTGTTCGACGTGCGGCCGAGCTGCACCTCGAGCTACTGCTACGACTACGACCTGTACGTGTCGCGCGGTCCGGAGTACGACAGGGCGATCATCCGCGGCCTGCGGCTCGAAGAAGGCCGGAAGCAGTCGTTCGCGGTGACGTTGACGCGCACCGTGGACACCGAGAACTGGGTGTCGACCGATCTGCACGTGCACTCGATCAACTCGGTCGACTCCTTCATGCCGCTCGACGGCCGGGTCACGGCCGCGGCCGCCGAGGGCCTGGAGATCGCGGTCGCCACCGATCACAACTACGTCACCGACTACACCCCGGTGATCGGGGGGCTCGGGCTCTCCGACTGGATGGCCGGCGTCGTCGGCGTCGAGCTGTCGACCCTGGAGATGGGGCACTTCAACGCCTTCCCGCTCGAGTACGACATCAGCTCGCCGTCGCGGTTCCCGTTCGTTCAGGTCTGCAACCGCGCCGAGGAGGTCAAGGTCAACAAGACCGCGTTCGACTGGGTGCAGTGCGCGCCGCAACAGCTGTTCGACAACGTCCGGGCGCTCGGGCGCTACGGTCGGACCGACACCGTCGTCCAGGTCAACCACGCGCGCGACACGGTGCTCGGCTACTACAACCAGTACTTCTTGAACCCGTACACCGCGGCGCCCGAGGTGCCGACGGCGAAGAACTACCCGGAGACCGCGTTCTTCATCTATCCCCACGATCGGGTGCCGGGGCAGTACAGCCCCGAGTCGTTCTCCTGGTCGTTCGACGCCATGGAGGTGCTGAACGGCAAGCGCCTCGATCAAATCCACGCCTTCAAGGTGAGCGCCGCCGCGTCTGCCGAGGAGGTCGCGAGGCTCCAGGACGTCTGCCAGAACGGCCACCAGGACAACGGCGTCGGCAAGGTGCGGCTCCGAAACGGCGGTTATCCGGCGTACCCGGGGGCGATGGAAGATTGGCTGCACCTGCTCAACGCCGGCTACACCTTCACCGCCACCGGCAACTCCGACAGCCACAAGCTCATGGCCGAGGTCGGCACGCCGCGGACCTACCTCTACGTGCAGCCGGCCGCCGACGGCACCGCGCGCGACGCTGCGCCCGCCGCGATCCACGAGCTCGATCTGGTGGACGCGATCAAGCGCCACCGGGCCCTGGTGACGAACGGTCCGTTCCTCGACATGGCGGTGGTCACTACCGCCGCCGGCGCCGCCGGCGATACCCAGACCTGGCACGTCGGCGACACCGTCCCCTACGCGGTCTCGAACGCCGGTCGCCAGGTGAAGGTGGCCTTCATCTTGAAGAGCGCGCCGTGGGTGAAGGTCAGCGAGATCGTGGTCTACGCCAACGGCGAGGTGCTGGACCGCATCGAGGTCCCGGACGCGCCGCTGGAAGGCCGCGACATCGACGTCGACGACGACAACACCTTCATCAGGTACTACGCGTTCGAGCGCGACACCGTGCTCGTCGCCGAGGCGCAGAGTCACGTGAGCATGTTCCCGATCGTGACCCCGAAAGAAGATCCGCCGACCAACATCGGCGACGCCCTCGGCGGTATCGCCTCGGGGTTGGGGTTGGGCAACGCGTTCGCGCGCGGCGACGGCAAGATCGCGCCGGCCTACGTGCAGAAGGTGACGCCGTACGCGGTCACCAACCCGATCTGGCTCGACATCGACGCCTCGGGCGTCTTCGACGCGCCGGGGAACCCGATCCCCGTGGCGCCGGCGCGGGATCCGCTGCCCGGCGAGTGCCCGGAGCCCGCGGCGCTGCACACCGAGAAGCGGCCCGCGGCCGCGCTGCTCAATGTGTCGCAGGGCGCGCACTTCGGGCCGGGCGACATCCGCCGCCTGTTCGCGGGCCTTGACTGACCCTTGGGCCCGCCGATGCCCTCGTTGCGGCGGTTGCGGTGGCTGTCGCTCGGCATCTGCGGCGTCGCCGCGCTCGCGCACGCCCATGCGGTCAAGCCGGATCGGGAGCTGCTGCTGCAGCTCGACGCCGGAGGCGGGGCGGAGCTGTGGCGGCTCCAGATCGGCGGTGAAGCCGCGGCGGCGACGCTCGCGGCCGCCAACCTGGATCGGCAGGCGACGCTGTCGCCCGCGGCGCGCGTCGCGGTGGCGCTGTCGTTGCTCGCCCGGGCGAGAAAAGGGGTGAGCCTCCGCTTCGACGAGGCGCCGCTCGCCCAGGCGGACTTGAAGCCGAAGCTCGACGCCTCCGGGAACGCCCTCGTGGCGTTGGGCCTCGTCGAGCTGCTGCTGCCGGCGGCCGGGCGCTGTGGCCCGCACCGGCTCGAGGTGGCGCTCGACGCGCGCGCCGCACCGCTCGGCGTCGAAGTCCGCGCGCAAGACGGGTGGACGGTGGCAGGCGTGGAGCTGAACGGGGTCGCCGCCGGCGGCGCGGCGGTGGTGCTGGCCCGGAAGGACCGTCTGGAGGTAAGAGTCGTGGGGGCGTGCGCGGCGTCGCCCGCGGGGACTCCGCCGAAGCCGTGAGGTCGAGGAAGCGATGGCACGAGAGCGGCGACGGCGCGGTCTGATGCCCGACAGGAGCCTGGTCGGCCTGATGATATGCGGTCGGCTGGCGCTCGGCTGCGGCGGCCCGTCGGCGTCCATCTTTCCGCCGGTGCAGTTCCCGGCACCGCCGTCGGCGTTGGCGCACGACGCGTCGGGCGGCGTCGTCCTCGAGAGTCGGGGTCGCATTCAGTTCTTGGCGCCAGCCGCCGACGGCACGTCCGGGCCGCGCGCGCCCTACGCCGTCGTCCGCCGCGAGACCGCGCTCCTCGTGACCGGGACGCAAGTCGACCCGGGGCTGCAGGTCCGGCGGTTCGCCCAGAACAGGACGTCGACGCTGCGCCTCGCCCGGGCGCGGGTGGCGCGACAAGACGGCACGGCCGTGGAGGTGGATGGGCTGGCGGTGAGCGACGCGGCCGGCGGCGCGGACGTGGTCCTGACCCTGCCGGCGCTCGCGCCTGGGGACCGCGTCGACGTGGTCAGCGAGAGCGTCTGGCTCCGACCCGAGGCGATCTCGCCCTACGTGTTTGCCGACGCGGCCCCGAGCGCCGTCGCCACCCTGGAGATCGTGGCGCCTCGGGACTTCGACGTCCGGATCCGGACCGGCCAGGGGGCGAAGGAAGATCACGGCGCCCTGATCCCGGCGAGGGAGACGAGCGGCGGCCACAGATCGTGGACCATCCGCCACGCGAACGTCCTGGGTGTGCCGACCGAGCCGGAGGCGGTGCCGGCGCAGCGGCTCGCGCCCTGGGCCACCGTGGTCTTGGCGCGCGCCGCCGGGCCGAACGGCGGGGCAGCGCTCGCGGACAGCTGGCAGACCGTGGCCGACCGCGTGCGGGCGGCGCTCACCGACACCGTGGCGCTGGCGGCGGCAGAGCGCGCCGAGTTTGGCCGCGGTCTCGCCAAGGCCCGCATCAAGGCGATCCGGCGGCGGCTGCAGCCGGCGAGTGAGCCGCGCGGCCTGCTGGAGGTGCCGCCGCGGAAGCTCGCCGCCGTGCTCGCCGGTGGGGCGACGACCTTGGAGAGCGCGGCGCTGATCGAGGCCGCGTGCGCCGACTCGTTGGAGAAGGGCACGCTGGCGCTCTTGGCGCCGCTCGCCGGACCGATGCTCCACGACGACTTGCCGGGGCTCTACGCCTTCCAGTCTGCCGGCGTCGCATTCCGGCTCGGCGGTGACTGGGTGTTCGCGGATCCGAGCTGCGCCGCCTGTGAGCTCGGCGAGGTCTCGATGGAGGTGGCGGGCGGCAGGGCGCTGGTGCTCACCTCGCCGCCGACGATCGTCGACATCCCGGCCGGGGTCGCGGGCCCCAATCGCCGCCGGCTGCAGTTTGACTGGACGCTGGCGGTAGACGGGCAGCTCCACGGCCGGTTGCTGGTCGACTTCGAGGGCGACGCGGCGCGGGCGGTCGAAGTGGCGGCGCCGTCGACGCTGGCGGCGGCCGAACGGCGAGCGGCGCTGGCGCGGATGTTGTTCGGCGGCGACAGCCCGATCCGCGTCGTGGCCGTCGACGACGAGAGGGGCAACGCCGCGAGCGGCGCGGTCAGCATGGCCCTCGAGGTGACGGCGCCGACGATCATCAAGGGGGACGGGCGCTTCGAGGTGACGAGCGCGGTGGTGGCGCCGGCGGGGATCGGGTTGCCGCAGCTCGCCGGCCGGCGCACCGACGTCCTGCTCGCGGCGCCGGTCAGCGTCGAGGTCACCGCCAGCGTCGATCTGCCGCAAGTGTTCGTCGGCGTGACGCCGGCGGACGCCGACCAACACTCGGCGGTTGGCGAGGGTAGCGTCCGCTACACCTCGCGCGGCGAGACGATCACCGTCAGGCGGCGGTTGGGACTCTTCACCCGCAGCGTGCCGGTGTCGCGGCTCGCGCCGCTGGTGGGTTTTGCAGAGCAGATGCTCGCGTCGGAGCGGGCGGTCTTGAGCATCCAAGGGGACTAGAGCATGGCGACGTTGCTCGACGGCAAGGCGCTGGCGGCGAAGATCAGAGCGGACCTGAAAGCCCGGGTCCTGTTGACGATGAAGCGGCTGCGGCGGCCGCCCGGCCTCGGCGTGGTGCTGGTCGGCGACGACCCCGGCTCGGCGGTCTACGTGCGCAACAAGGAGAAGGCGGCGCTGGAGGTGGGCTTGCGCTCCGCGGTGGTCCGGCTGCCGGCCGACGCCCGCGAGGCAGAGGTGCTGGCCGCGGTCGACCAGTTGAACGCCGAGCCCGGGATCGACGGCTTCCTGGTGCAGCTGCCGCTGCCGGCCGGGATCCGCGAGGCGACGGTGGTGGCGCGGGTGCTGCCGGAGAAGGACGCCGACGGCCTGCACCCCGAGAACCTCGGGGCGTTGTTGAAGGGGGTGGCGGCGCCGCGGCCGTGCACGCCGGCCGGGGTGATGGCGCTGTTGGACTCGGCGAAGATCGAGCTCGCGGGCAAGCGCGCGGTCGTGGTCGGGCGCAGCGCCATCGTCGGCAAGCCGATGGCGATGATGCTGCTCGAGCGTCACGCGACCGTGACCCTGTGTCACTCGCGCACCAAGGATCTGGCCGGCGAGATCGGACGCGCCGAGGTCGTGGTGGTCGCGATCGGCAAGCCCGGCGCGGTCAAGGGCGACTGGATTGCCGAGGGCGCGGTGGTGGTCGACGTCGGCATCAACCGGGTCGACGGCAAGCTGACCGGCGACGTCGAGTTCGCGGCGGCGAGTGCGCGCGCCTCCTACATCACGCCGGTCCCCGGGGGCGTCGGGCCGCTCACGGTCGCGATGCTGGTGCAGAACACCGTCGAGCTCTGGGAGCGCAAGCCCTGAGTGATCGGGGCGCTTGACCTCGCCGGACTCTCGGCTATCATCCGCCCCCATCATGACCGACCTGAAGCGCACGCCGTTCTATGCCCTCGAGGCCGAGCACCAGGCTCGCTTCGTGCCGTTCGCGGGCTACGAGTTGCCGGTAACGTTCGAGGCCGGCCTGATGGAGGAGCACCACGCGGTGCGCCGCCGCGTCGGGGTCTTCGACGTCTCGCACATGGGCGAGGTGGTGATCGACGGCAAAGACGCGCTGCCGGCGGTGCAGTGGCTGGTCACCAACAACGTCGACGTCGCGGCCGGCAAGGCGGTCTACACCGTGATGTGCGTCGCCGACGGCGGCATCGTCGACGATCTGATCGTCTATCGCGAAGGCGAGCAGAGCTTCTTTCTGTGCGTCAACGGCGCCTGCCGTCACGGCGACGTCGCCCACATCAAGGAGCAGGCGAAGCGCTTCGACTGCCGGGTGCGGGACCTCTCCGACGACTGGGCGCAGCTCGCGATCCAGGGGCCGAAGGCCGACCTGCTGCTCTCCGATCTCTCGAGCCACGAGACCGCGACCATGCCGTCGTTCACCTTCGCGGACGCCGAGGTCGGTGGGGTGAAGGGGGTGCGGATCGCGCGCACCGGCTACACCGGGGAGCCGGGCGTCGAGCTCTACGTGAAGAACGGCGACGCGGCGCGCCTGTGGCGGGCGATGGCGGACGCGGGCAAGAAGCACGGCCTCGGCTACTGCGGGCTCGGTTGTCGCGACACGCTGCGCCTGGAGATGAAGTACCCGCTCTACGGCAACGACATCGATCGCGATCACAACCCGATCGAGGCCGGCCTCGCCTGGGTCGTGAAGCTCAAGAAGGGGGAGTTCCTCGGCCGCGCCGCGCTTCAGGCGGCGAAGACCGAAGGCGTGACGCGGCAGTGGGTCGGCTTCGAGATGGTGGGGCGCGGCATCCCGCGGCAGCACTACGAGATCCACAAGAACGGCGCCAAGGTGGGGGAGGTGACGAGCGGCACCCACAGCCCGTCGCTCGGCCGTCCGATCGGTTGCGGCTACGTCCCGACGGCGCTCGCGACCGTCGGCAGCGAGCTCGATGTCGTCGTGCGGGGCAAGCCGGTCTTGGCGCGCGTCGTCACGACACCCTTCTACAAGAGAGAGCAGCCATGAACATCCCCGACGGCCAGAAGTACACCAAAGAGCACGAGTGGGCCCGCAAGGACGGCGACCTCGTGGTGGTCGGCATCACCGACCACGCGCAGCACAAGCTCGGCGACATCGTCTTCGTCGAGCTGCCGGCGGTCGGCGCCCAGGTGAAGGCCGGCGCCACCTTCGGCACCGTCGAGTCCGTGAAGGCGGTCTCCGACCTGTTCGCGCCGCTCTCCGGCGAGGTCACCGCGGTGAACGACGCGCTGACCAACGCCCCCGAGACCGTCAACAAGGACCCCTACGGCAGCGCCTGGATGATCAAGGTGAAGCCGAGCCAGGCGAGCGAGCTCGACAAGCTCCTGTCGCCGGCCGACTACGAGAAGCTCTGCGACAGCGAGGGCTGAGCACGCCCGCGCTCGGATAATCCCTGATCGGCACCGCGCGCCGTCCTGCGCCGCGGCCCGTGCGAGGTGTCCTTTGAGCTCACGCTATCTGCCCCACACCGACAGCGACATAGAGACGATGCTCGCGACCATCGGCGTCCCGAGCTTCGAGGCGCTCTTGGGCCACATTCCGAAGGAGCTGCGGCACGGCAAGCTGACCATGCCGGCGGCGCTCTCCGAGACCGAGCTCGTCGATCGCTACACCGCGCTGTCGCGCCAGGGCGAGGTCAAGACCTCGTTCGTCGGCGCCGGCTTGTACCACCACTGCGTCCCGCACGCGGTCGACACCCTGATCTCCCGGGGCGAGTTCTTCACCGCCTACACCCCCTACCAGCCGGAGGCGTCGCAAGGCACGCTGCAGTCGATCTTCGAGTTCCAGACCGTGGCCGCGGAGCTCCTCGGCCTCGATGTCGCGAACGCGTCGATGTACGACGTGGCGAGCGCGGCGGCCGAGGCGGTGCTGATGACCCTGCGGGTGCTCGGCAAGCGCCGGCGGGTGCTGTTGTCGGCGGCGTTGCACCCCGACGCGGTCCGCGTGATTGAGACCTACCTGAGCCACCTCGAGGTGACGATCGAGACCGTGCCGCTCAAAGACGGGCGCACCGACACCGCGGCGCTCGGCAAGCTCCTCAAGGACGACGTCGCCTGCGTGCTGGTCCAGAGCCCCAACTGCCTGGGACAGGTCGAAGAGACCGCGGCGATCGCGGCGGCGACCCACGGGGCGGGGGCGCTCAGCGTGGTCGCGGTGACCGAGCCGACCTCGCTCGGGTTGCTCGAGTCGCCGGGGGCCTGCGGCGCCGACATCGCGGTCGGTGAAGGGACCGGGATCGGGATCCTGCCCTCCTTCGGCGGCCCCGGGCTCGGCCTGTTCGCCTGCAAAGAGGCCTACCTGCGGCAGATGCCCGGCCGGCTCGCGGGCGAGACCAAGGACGCCGACGGCCGCATCGGTTACGTGCTCACCCTCGCGACCCGCGAGCAGCACATCCGCCGCGAGAAGGCCACCTCCAACATCTGCACCAACCACGGGCTGTGCGCGCTGGCGTTCACCATCCACGCCGCGCTCCTCGGGCCGCGGGGCCTCTGCGCGGTCGCCGAGCAGAGCGCCAAGCGCGCCCGCTATCTGGTGGGTAAGCTCGAGGCCGTGGGCGTGAAGCGGCGCTTCGCCGGGCCGTTCTACAACGAGGTGGTCTTCGAGCTCGGCGCCAAGGTCGACGCGGTGCTCGAGAAAGGTCTGTCGCGGTCCCTGGCCGCCGGCTTCGATCTCGGCCGCTGGCGCAAGGAGTGGAAGGGCGGGCTGATGGTGAGCGTCACCGAGCGCCACACCAAGGCGCGCCTCGACGAGCTCGTCGCCCTGGTGACGGAGGTGTGCCGATGACCCCGAGCTTCAAGACCCCGAGGGCGCGCGTCGGCGAGCCGCCGATCTTCGAGAAGGGCGCGCCGGGTCGCGTCGGCGTCAGTCTGCCGGCAGAAGACGTCGGCGACGTGCCTCTCGACCTGCCGCCGGCGCTGTTGCGCAAGGTGCCGCCGCTGCTCCCCGAGGTCACCGAGCCGGAGGTGGTGCGCCACTACACCCGGCTGTCGCAGCTGAACGCCAGCATCGACACCCACATGTATCCGCTCGGCTCGTGCACGATGAAATACAACCCGCGCCTGAACGAGCGGGTGGCGCGCATGCCCGGCTTCGCGCTCGCCCATCCGCTCGCCCCCGAGGGGCTGCAGCGCGGTTTGCTGCAGATCCTCTGCGAGCTGGGGTTGTGGTTGCAGCACGTCACCGGGTTGGACGCGGTGACCCTGCAGCCGGCGGCCGGCGCGCACGGCGAGCTGACCGGGGTGATGATGATCCGCGCCGCGCTCAAGGACCGCGGCGACGCGCGCCGGAAGATCCTGGTCCCGGACTCGGCGCACGGCACCAACCCGGCGACCGGGGCGTTGAACGGCTACGAGATCGTGCCGATCAAGACCGGCCCCGAGGGCCACGTGAAGGTGGAGGCGGTGCGGGCGGTGATGGCGCAAGACGTCGCCGCGATCATGATGACCAACCCCAACACCCTCGGGGTGTTCGAGCGCGACATCAAGCAGATCGCCGACGTCGTGCATCAGGGCGGCGGCCTGGTCTACATGGACGGCGCCAACCTCAACGCGCTGCTCGGCGTCGCGACGGTCGCCGACTTCGGCGTCGACGTGGTGCACGTCAACTTGCACAAGACCTTCTCGACGCCGCACGGCGGCGGCGGTCCGGGGGCCGGGCCGGTGCTGTGCGTCCAGGCGCTCGCCCCCTACTTGCCGACGCCGGTCGTCGTCGGGCCACCCGAGGCGGCGCGCTTCGATCACGACCGGCCGAAGAGCATCGGCAAGGTGAAGAGCTTCTACGGCAACTTCGGGATGCTGCTCAGGGCCCACTGCTACATCAACGAGCTCGGCGCCGCCGGGGTCATGCAGGTCGGGCGCGACGCGATCGTGTCGGCGAACTACGTCCGCGCGGCGTTGAAGGGGGTCTTCGAGCTCGCCTTCGACGCGCCGACGATGCACGAGGCGGTGTTCACCGACAAGCGGCAAAAGGAGCACGGCGTCTCGACCCTGGACGTGGCGAAGCGCCTGATCGATCTCGGTTTCCATCCGCCGACGATCTACTTCCCGTTGATCGCCCCCGGGGCGCTGATGATCGAGCCGACCGAGAGCGAGCCCAAAGAGACCCTGGACGAGTTCGTCGCCGCGCTCAAGCAGATCGATCGTGAGGCCCAAGAGACGCCGGAGCTGGTGAAGAACGCGCCGACCTTGGCCCCGGCGCGGCGCTTCGACGAGGCGCTGGCGGCGCGCAAGCCGGTGCTGCGCTATCGGCGTCAGGGCTCGGGCACGTAGGTCTGGGCGATCGGCAGCCGGCGGCCTTCCCCGAACGCCTTGCGGCTGACCCGCAGCCCGGGGGCCGCTTGGCGGCGCTTGTATTCGGCGCGGTGCAGCATCGCGACCACCCGCGCGACCAATCGGGCGTCGAAGCCGTTGCGGACCATCTCGGCGGGATCAGCCCGGCCTTCGATGTAGGCCTCGAGGATCAGGTCGAGCGCGGCGTACGGCGGCAGGGAGTCCTGATCGGTCTGGCCGGGTCGGAGCTCGGCGGACGGCGGCTTGGTGATCGAGGCCTCGGGGATCGGGGCGCCGGCGCGGTCGTTCAAGTGCCGGGCGAGCGCGTACACCTGGGTCTTGTAGAGGTCGGCGAGCGGCGCCAGGCCGCCGCACATGTCACCGTACAGCGTCGCGTAGCCCACCGCGACCTCGCTCTTGTTGCCGGTGGTGAGGAGCAGCGCCCCGAGCTTGTTGGCGTAGGCCATCAGCAGGGTGCCGCGGATGCGCGCCTGCAAGTTCTCCTCGGTCACGTCGGCGGCGAGGCCTTGGAACGCCGGCGCCAGCGCGGTCAAGAACGGCGCGAACAGGGGCTCGATCGGGACGACGTCGAGACGGATCCCGAGGCGGCGCGCGAGCTCCTCGGCGTCGGCGAGGGAGCCGGGCGACGAGTAGCGCGACGGCATCGCGACGCCCAACACCGCCGCCGGTCCGAGCGCCCGCGCCGCGAGGCTGGCGGTGATGGCCGAGTCGATGCCCCCCGAGAGCCCGAGGACCACCTTGGTGAAGCCGCACTTGCGAGCGTAGTCCGACAGCCCGAGGCAGAGCGCGTCGATGACGTCCGCCTCGAGGCTGTCGTACTCCGGGCTCACCTGACCCTCGAGTCGGCCGCCGGCGAAGGTGGCGACGGCGACGGTCTCCTCGTACGCCGGCGCCCGCCAGGTGATCGCCCCGGTGGCGTCGACCGCGGTCGAGCGGCCGTCGAAGATCAGGCTGTCGTTGCCGCCGATCTGATTGACGTAGAGCACCGGGCGGCGGTGATGGCGGGCGAGCGCCTGCAGCATCTTGGC
Organism: Deltaproteobacteria bacterium; assembly: GCA_016218825.1. Taxonomy (GTDB): domain Bacteria; phylum Myxococcota; class XYA12-FULL-58-9; order XYA12-FULL-58-9; family XYA12-FULL-58-9; genus JACRCV01. The sequence goes on along the minus strand of JACRCV010000054.1, from coordinate 6,534 downwards.
GCGCTCTTCGGGCTTGCCGCGCTCGAAGGGGCTGGCGCTGAGGTTGACGATCAGGTCGGGGCCGAGGGCGGCGGTCTCGGCTGCAGGATCGCGGTCGTAGCGCGGCGCCTGCCAGTAGGCCTTGTCGTTCCAGATGTCCTCGCAGACGGTGATCCCGAGCTTCAGGTCGCCGAGGACGGCGGTGCTCGGGGTGCTGCCGGGCACGAAGTAACGCGACTCGTCGAAGACGTCGTAGGTGGGGAGCAAGAGCTTGCGGTGCGCGGCGCGGATCGCGCCGTCTTTGATGAGCAGCGCGCCGTTCGCCAACCGACTCTCGACCGCGAGCGGATCATCGGCGGGGCTGATGACGGCGCCGACCAGGAGCGCCGGGCCACGCACCTGGTCGACGAGCCGTCGCGCCGCGGCGACGGCGTCGCGGACGAAGGCCGGGTTCTCGAGGAGGTCTTTGGGCGGGTAGCCGGTGACCGCGAGCTCCGGTGCGACCACGAGCTCGGCCCCCTGCGCGCCGGCGTCGTCCACCGCCGCTGCGAGCCGGTCGACGTTGGCGGTCAGATCGCCTACCGTCGGGTTCAGCTGGGCGATGGCGATGCGCATGGCCGCGACCCTAACACACCCCCGTCGTCGCCGGCACGTCGACCCGGGTCGACTTTTCGCCGGACCTATCTTATGTGTGCCCGATGGCTGACAAGGACAAGGACGACAAGCAGGCGAAGCGCCAGGCGCGGGGGCTGTGGGAAGAGTCACGGGCGTTGTTTGCCGCCGGCGACTACCGGAGCCTGAGAGCGTTGCATCACAAGCTGCTCGCGACCGCGCCCGACAGCGACGTCGCCACCAAGGCCAAAGAGGAGCTCGACAACCTCAAGATCGAGCCGTGGGCGATCTACGCCGGGGCCGGGTCGCTGGTGCTCTACGTGCTCGCCTGGGTCGTGTCGCTGGCGTGAGTGGTCGCAGACAAATCAAAGCAAGGGCGGCGTGTCATAGGTTCCCGGAATGAAGGTGGTTTTCGGCGAGCCACCCCGGGCGCGATTCGTGTATGATGGATTGTCTCGTTTCTGTGGCGCCGATAGCGTGGGTGGCGCCACCGAGGTCCGGCGATGCGCATCGACGACGACGACCGCAAGATTGGCCGCCAGAAGCGGATGGACTTGATCCGCCGCATCCAAGATCAGCAGCAGCAGAGCGACAAGCCGGCGGGCGCCGGCGCCAAGGACGAGGTCAAGAACGCCGAGAAGAAGAGCGAGCTGCAAGCCACCGAGGTCACGGTCGAGCTGCAGCGCGCTGCGGTGCAGCAGGACCAGCAGAAGGGCGTCGAGCGCGCCGCCGAAGCGGTCGAGGCGGCGCACCACCAGCAGACGCGCGGCGAGGACTGGAAGAAGTTCAGGACCGCCGAGGCGACCGAGCTGCCGCCAAGCGTCGAAGAGAAGGCGCGCGCCGAGAAGGCCCGCCTCGAGGAGGAGGACGCCAAGCGGGTCGACAACGAGCGCCTGAGCGTGCGCGAGCTGCAGAACGAGCTCGCGGTGAAGAATCGGATGATCAAGAGCTGACGTCAGCGCCGCGTTCGCGGGAGTGGACTTTCCTCGCCGGCATCGTAGACTGCGGAAGATCATGATTCGGCTCGCCCTCCGCCTCGCGGCGTCGTTGTGGTGCGGCATCGCCCTGTCGTGCGGCGCCGGCAACCAGTCGCTCACCCTCACCGCGGACCCGGCGTCGATCCGCGCCGACGGCGAGACGCTCGTGGCGCTGTCGGCGGCGGTCATCTTCCGCGGCGATCCGATCCCCGACGGCAAGCGCGTCAGCTTCAGCTGCAATGAGGCGTTGCTGTTCGAGCGCCGCGAGGACGCCACCCCCGACGTCGAGGGCGGCTTGCAGACCGGGGCGACATTGCTCGATCTCGACACCAAGGGCGGGGTCGCGACCGCCTACCTGCGGGCGCCGACCGACCAGGTGCGACTGGAGGTGACGGCGAGCCTGACGACGGTGAACAAGGACGTGGTCACCGACACCTTGAAGCTCGCGGTCACGCCACCGCCGCTGGTGTTGAGCGGGGTCGGCAACGGCAACCCGGCGACGACGCTGAACTACTTCGATTTCCACTGCGAGAGCGAGAACGTCGGCGGCTTCGTCGCCGACCGCGCCGCGATCGAGGTGGCGTGCGTGGTGACCGCCAAGGACGCGACCGGCCGGGAGCTGCCGCACGTGCCGGTGCACTTCTACTCCGAGGCCGGGGAGATGCGGCAGACCAACGCCACTGCCGGCGCGCCGCGCCGGTTCACCTACGTGGTCCCGGTGGCGGCCGGCGTCGAGCCGCGCGACGTGGCGCCGGCAGAGCCGGAGCTCGCGCACGACCTGGTCGACTACAACAGCGACCCGAACGTCATCGAGCAGAATCCGCGCGACGGCCTGGTGACCATCCTCGCGGTGGTGAAGGGCGAAGAGGGCTACGTCGACGCCAATCACAACGGGGTCTACGACTCCGGCGAAGAGATCCTCGACGAGGGCGAGCCCTTCCTCGACTACGACGACGACGGGGTGTTCGACGCCGACTTCGACCCGCCGCCCTGTTGTGACGCGAACGGCAACGGCCGGGTCGACGGCATGAACGGTCGCCACGACAGCGACGTCTTCATCGGCCGGATGGCGCACATCCTCTGGACCGGCGAGGTCGACTACTCGGCGTCGAAGACCTTCCTCAGCGCGACGCCGCGCGACATCGACGCCGAGGCGCAGACGGTCGCGGTGCTGCGCCTCGCGGACGCCAACTTCAACCCGCTGGCGTCATTGAGCACCAGCGACCGCATCGACTTCAGCCTCGCGACCACGCCGTCTTCCGGCAAGGCGCGCTTCGAGCCGGCGGCCTGGGACACGAACGGCGTCGACGTCGAGGGCACGCACGGGATGTGGCTCGACGATCGGTTCCCGGGCTTCATCTTCGGGCTCGGGGACCCGGTGCAGAAGCCGATCTTTGGCGGTTTCCAGACCGCCTCCGGCTGCGCCGACTGCCTGAAGGGGCGGGAGTGGTCGTTCAGCGTCGTCGACGCCCGCGCGGCGACCGGCCAAGACATCTGCAAGCAGCTCACCTGGACCGTCACCGCCACCGCGGGCTACACCATCGCCTGGGCGTACAGCGGCGCGTCGTTTCGCCAGCGCCAGGCGTCCACGTCGACCTCCGGGAATCTGTTGCCGAAGGTCCCGAAGCCCGCGCAGTGCCCGTGAGGCGCGCGCCGCTTGAGAGGGGCCGAGCTTCGAGATAAGACCGAAGCGGCCTTCAAGCAAAGGACTGATGCGATGGCGTTGTTCGAGGTGTTCATCCCGACGACCGATCCGAACGGCTTCAACATCACCGCGCGTATCCGCGCCGACTCATGGATTCAGGCGCTGAAGAGCGGTCTGGCGCGGCTCGGGGATACCGCCGACGTCAAGAACGTCATGTGCGACATCACCGAGCAGGGGATCGACGTCACCGAGCCGACGAGCGGTCGCGTCTTTCGGATCCGCGAGCTGCAAGACGCCCAGGCCCCGCAGGCGCCGGCGCAGGCACCGGTCGCCCCACGGCCGGCAGCACCCGCACCGGTCGCGTCGGTCGCACCCCCGGCGGCCGCGCCCCCCGCAGCCCCGGCCGCCGTCAGACCGGTGATCAGCTCCGCGCCGCCCCCCGCCGCTCGCAAGCCCCCACCTCCGGCCGTGGTCGCGCCGCCGCCGGCCGCGCCGCCCCCGCCGGCGCCGCCGGCCGTGGTCGCCAAGGCGCCGCTCGCGCCGATGGTGGACGAGAAGGCGAGCGTTGCCCCGCCGCCGGTCGCCGCCAAGGCGGCGGCGCTGTTGACCCCGACGCTCGCCGCCGCCGGCGAGCGCTTCAAGGCCGAGGTCGAGGAAGAGACGGTGCGCGAGGAGCGCCCGGCCGCCGTGCCGGTCGCGATCGGTCGCGGGCGGGTCGAGAACGCCCGCCCGGTCGAGGACATCATCGCCGAGCTCTTCGAGGCGACGCAGGCGATGTACGACAAGAGCGACTTCCGGGAGGCGGCGCAGCTCATCTTGGATCTGGCGCACAAGTGCGTGCCGAGCGACTCCGGCTCGGTGTTCGTGGCCGACTTCAACCGCGGCGATCTGTTCTTCGCCGCCGCGACCGGGCCGAAGGCCAAAGAGGTGATGAAGTTCCGGATCGGGATGGGGCAGGGGATCGTCGGCTTCTCGGCCCAGGAGGGCGTGTCGCTGGCGGTGTCCGACGTGCACCGCGATCCGCGCTTCTACGCCAAGATCTCGCAGGCGTTGGGCTACGAGACCAAGTCGATCCTCTGCGCCGCGGCGCAGAGCGAGGGGCGGGTCTACGGCGCGGTGGAGTTGATCAACAAGAGCAGCGGCTCGTCGTTCACCGGTGACGAGATGAACCTGCTCAACTACCTGGCGCACGAGTTCGCCGACTACCTGATGAACACCGGGCAGCCTGGAGATCTGGGATGAGCAGAGGACGGGCGCAAGCGGCGCTCGTGGTCGCGATCGCCGTCCTCGGCTCCCGGCCGGCGATGTCCGAAGAGACGATCTTCCGCTTCGTCGACAAGCGCGGGACGCTGCACCTGACCGATCGACTGGGCGACGTCCCCGAGCCCTACTACAGCATGTACGTCGCCAAGCTACGCGCGCTCGAGCAACAACGCGCCCAGGCAGGCGCGCCGCCGCCGGTGCCCAGCACCGCGCCGCCGCCGGGCCCGGGGAGCGTCGAGACCGGCTCGGTTTCAGCGCCGCCGCCGTCGTTGGTCGACGAGGAGATCAAGCGTTACCACTACTGGCGGGCGCTCATCCAACGCTGGCGCGACGCGCTCGCCAAGGCCACCGCCGAGGTCGAGGCCATCGACCAGGAGCGCGACCAGGCGGCGATGAACCCGGTGCTGGTGCAAACGCCGCAGGTGCAAGAGGCGCTCGCCGAGATCGACCGCCGCCGGGTGCAGGCGCTGGAGCGCCTGGAGGCGGCGCGGCACATGCTGCTCGTCGAGCTGCCGGCGCGGGCGCGCAAAGAGCAAGTGCCGCCGAAGTGGCTGCTATGAGCGCGGTGTTCGAGGCCTCCGGATACTGGCTCTGGGACGTCGGCGCCCTGGTGCTGACGCTGTTCGGGGTGGCGCTGTTGGCGTCGGTCGAGACGGCGCTCGGCGGCGTGCCCGAGGCGCGGGTGCGGCTGGCGCGGACCCGCAAGATGGAGAACGCCCATCACCTGACGTTCTGGCTCGACCATCCCGGGCGGGTGCTGACCACGATCCACTTCCTGCGCCTGTGCATGGTGGTGGCGATGGGGGTCACCGCGGTCGGGGCCTCGGCGGCGGTCGGGCTCGACTGGCCGTGGATCGCTTCGGTCGCGGTGGTCGGCGCGGTGACGATGTTGTTCGGGCACCTGGTGCCGCGGCTGGTGGCGAAGAAGTTCGCGCTCGAGTGGGCGCTGTCCACGATCCGCATCGTCCGCGTCATCGTCGCCCTGCTCCGGCCGGTGGTCTGGCCGCTGATGTTCATCACCCGGCTGGTGTCGCGGCTGATGGGGATCGAGCCGCCGGAGCGCGGCAGCGTGTCGTTTTGGACCCCGGACGAGGTCGGGCAGCTCGCCGAGGAGTCACGCGCCGACGCCCTGGGCCGCTCCGGCGAGGACATCTACCGCTCGATCATCGAGTTCTCCGATACCGTGATCCGCGAGATCATGGTGCCGCGCACCGAGATGATGGCGCTCGCCGCCGACAGCACCGCCGAGGAGGTGCGCGCCCGCGTCGTCGAGGGCGGCCACTCGCGGATCCCGGTGTACGAGGACACCATCGACAACGTCCTCGGGCTGCTCTACGTCAAGGACCTGTCGGCGGCCATCCTGCGCTCGCAGGAGAGCGCACCGGTGCCGCGCCCCAACTTGCGCGCCATGGTGCGGCCGACGTTCTACGTGCCCGAGGTGATGAAGATCAGCGAGCTGTTGCGCGAGTTTCAGAAGCGCAAGACCCACATGGCGATCGTCGTCGACGAGTACGGCGGCACCGCGGGCGTCGTCACCCTCGAGGACATCATCGAGGAGATCGTCGGTGAGATTCAGGACGAGTACGACGTCGACGAGAAGCAGTTCCGGGTGATCAGCGAGAACAAGATCCTCGCCGACGGCCGCGTGAGCGTCTGGGCGATCGAAGAGGCGCTCGACGTCGAGTTCCCCGACGATCTGCCCTACGAGACCTTGGCCGGGTTTCTGACCGCGCGCGCCGGCTACCTGCCCGAGGCCGGCACCGTGATCACCTGGAACAACCTGCGCTTCACCGTGAAAGAGGCCAACGAGCGCCGCATCGGCACCGTCGAGATCGAGCGCCGCCGCGACCTCGCCGGCGGTTAGACCACGGCCTTGGCGCGCAACACTTGGGTGGACCTACGCCCCTCGCCCTACTCGGGGGCTGACTCTTCTACACATCGTCCGTTTGTGATCTGTCTCCGTTGGCCGGCCGCGATGTGGCTGGCGGGAGCGCAGATGCGAAAACCGGGTACATCGTGGACGAAGCAGGTTACCGATGGGTTGAAACTGGGCGACCG